>CANGIQ010000047.1 GCA_947453965.1 Comamonadaceae bacterium | reverse complement strand
CTGGTGACAACGTGTCGATCACAGTGAAGTTGATCCACCCCATTGCGATGGAAGAAGGCTTGCGCTTCGCCATCCGTGAAGGTGGTAAGACTGTGGGCGCTGGTGTGGTTGCCAAGATCATTGCCTAATTCACACATAAAGCGCTAAATCTAGGGGCGTAGCTTAGTGGTAAAGTTGCGGTTTCCAAAACCGTCGATGGGGGTTCGATTCCCTCCGCCCCTGCCACTCAAAGCTTAAAGCTCCGTGGTTTACCAAGCCCGCCATGATGGCGGGCTTCGGTGTCTTAGATAACGCATAAAAACGGTACAGGAAATTCCTCATTCATGTCTGCTGCAAATATTGAAACCGTCGCAACGCCCGCTGACAAGTTCAAGCTTGTTTTGGTGGCGCTGTTGGTCGTGGCTGCGGTGGCAGGTTTTTATGTGTTGGCGCCTCAAGGTGCGTTGGCCCAGTGGGGTGCGCTGTTGCTCGGCTTGGCCGCGGCGGTAGTGCTTTTCTTGCTGTCTTTGCCTGGCCGTGAGTTGGTGGCTTTTGGGGGTGATGCGTGGCGTGAAGTCAAAAAGGTCGTGTGGCCTACGCGCAAAGAATCCACCCAAATGACGCTGTATGTGTTTGCCTTCGTGGTGATCATGGCCTTGTTTTTGTGGTTGACCGACAAGACCCTCGAGTGGGTGTTTTACGACCTGATTCTGGGCTGGAAAAAATAATGACCGATCTCATCGATAACACGGCTGCTCAGGCGGCTGCGCCTGCAAACCCCGACCTGCGTTGGTACGTGGTGCATGCTTATTCCGGCATGGAAAAGGCCGTGGAGCGCAACATCCGCGAGAGCATTGCGCGCGCGGGTATGGACAACAAATTTGGTCGCATCTTGGTGCCGACTGAAGAAGTGGTGGAAATGAAAAACGGTCAGCGTCGTACCGCTGAGCGCAAGTTCTTCCCTGGTTATGTGTTCGTCGAAATGGTGATGGATGACGACACGTGGCACTTGGTCAAGCACACCAACAAAGTGACTGGTTTCGTAGGCGGGGCTAAGAACCGTCCTGCACCGATCTCTGAGGCAGAAGTCCAGAAGATCGTGAGCCAGATGCAAGATGGCGTGGACAAGCCCCGTCACAAGGTTGAGTTCATGGTGGGCGAATTGGTCCGCGTCAAAGAAGGCCCGTTCACCGACTTCAATGGCTCGATCGAAGAAGTCAACTACGACAAAAGCAAGGTTCGCGTGTCGGTCACGATCTTCGGTCGTGCCACGCCTGTCGAGCTGGAATTCAGTCAAGTCGAAAAGACCTGATCGATTTTTAAAGAATTGTGTTTGGTGCTTCCCGACTCGGCGCCAAACGTTGGAAGTGAGTCGTTAACCCCGGGGAGTTCGCAAGAACGTTTGTACCCGCAAGGAGAAAAGCATGGCGAAAAAAATCGTCGGTTTTATCAAACTGCAAGTGCCAGCAGGTAAAGCCAATCCATCGCCACCGATTGGCCCAGCATTGGGTCAACGTGGTTTGAACATCATGGAATTCTGCAAGGCGTTCAACGCCCAGACCCAAGGCGTCGAGCCAGGTCTGCCATTGCCCGTGGTCATCACTGCGTTTGCAGACAAGTCCTTCACCTTCATCATCAAGACGCCTCCAGCGACCACCTTGATCAAGAAGGCCATCAAGCTCGACAAAGGCTCTGCTAAGCCTCACGTCGACAAAGTGGGCAAGATCACACGTGCTCAGTTGGAAGACATCGCCAAAGCCAAGATGGCTGACTTGAATGCTGCTGATTTGGACGCAGCCGTTCGCATCATCGCGGGTTCTGCTCGTTCGATGGGCGTGACTGTGGAGGGCGTGTAAATGTCTAAATTGACCAAAAAACAAAAAGCCCTCGTGGGCAAAGTGGACAGCAACAAGCTGTACCCCTTGGGCGATGCCATCACCTTGGTGAAAGAGTGCGCTACTGCCAAGTTCGATGAATCCATCGACGTGGCTGTGCAACTTGGTATTGACGCGAAGAAATCTGACCAAGTGGTGCGTGGCGCCGTTGTGCTGCCTAACGGTACTGGTAAAACTGCACGCGTGGCTGTGTTCGCACAAGGCGCTAAAGCAGAAGAGGCGAAAGCCGCGGGTGCTGACGTGGTGGGTATGGACGATTTGGCCGCTCAGGTCAAAGCCGGTGACATGCCTTTCGACGTGGTGATCGCTGCCCCTGACGCGATGCGCGTGGTGGGTACTTTGGGTCAAATCTTGGGCCCACGTGGTCTGATGCCTAACCCCAAAGTCGGTACCGTGACGCCTGACGTTGCAACCGCTGTGCGCAATGCCAAGGCCGGTCAAGTGCAGTTCCGCGTTGACAAAGCCGGTATCGTGCACGCCACCATCGGCCGTCGTTCATTCGACACCGACAAGCTCCAAGGCAACTTGGCTGCTTTGGTTGAGGCGCTCAACAAATCGAAGCCTGCTTCGAGCAAAGGTGTTTACCTGCGCAAAGTGGCTGTGTCGTCCACCATGGGCGTCGGCGTTCGCGTTGATACACAAACTCTGAACGCTTAATTTTCAAGCGTTCAAAAATCTGGGTGATGTGAAAACATCGCCCTGAGTGGTGGGCTGGTGCAAGACCTTGTGTGTTGCCCAGGCCATCCAAGACCGTTGGTGTGTGGCTTGACCATGCTTAATAAATCAACCAACGCAGATGGCGATCCCGCTAGACGGAATTTTTCCTGACAGTTAGGTCGCTGCAAAAGTGGCGTGTTGAAGAGCAAATGCTTGACAACACATTTAAAGGAGTAGACCTTGAGTCTGAATCGCAGTGAGAAAGAAGCGGTCATTTCCGAAGTGACCAACCTCGCCGCCCAAGCTCAAACGCTGGTGATTGCGGAATACCGCGGCATCACGGTCGCTGACATGACAAAACTGCGCAACACAGCGCGCAGCACCGGTGTGAGCCTGAGTGTGTTGAAAAACACACTCGCACGCCGTGCTGTGGCCGGTAGCCAGTTTGAAGTTGTCGCAGACCAGATGACCGGTCCGCTGATCTATGGCTTCTCTGTGGATGCTGTCGCTGCCGCTAAGGTGGTGGCTGACTTCGCGAAAACCAACGACAAGTTGGTCATTCGCGGTGGCGCATTTGCAGGCAAAGTCCTGGACGTGAACGGCGTGAAGCAATTGGCAAACATTCCTTCGAAAGAAGTGTTGTTGGCTCAGTTGTGTGGCTTGTTGATGTCGCCTATGTCTCGCACCGCCGTGGTGTTGGGCGCTTTGGCGGCCAAAAAAGGCGAAGGCGAAGCTGTAGCCGCATAAGGCCAGCTTTTCTGTATTAACCAATTGTTAGGAATTAAAAATGGCATTCGATAAAGACGCATTTTTGACCGCGCTGGACAGCATGACGGTCATGGAACTCAACGAACTGGTGAAAGCCATCGAAGAGAAATTTGGTGTGAGCGCTGCTGCAATGGCTGCTCCTGCTGCTGCTGGCGGCGGTGGCGCTGCTGCTGCTGAAGAGAAGACCGAATTCAACGTCGTTCTGACTGACGCTGGCGCCAACAAAGTGTCCGTGATTAAAGCAGTTCGCGAAATCACCGGTCTGGGCTTGAAAGAAGCCAAAGACATGGTTGACGGCGCTCCCAAGGCTGTGAAAGAAGGCGCTTCTAAGGCTGACGCTGAAGCCGCT
>CANGIQ010000046.1 GCA_947453965.1 Comamonadaceae bacterium | reverse complement strand
AGTGCTTCAAGTCCATGACCATCACGTCGTCCCACAAGCCCAGGCGCTTCAAGTCACGCACCAAGTAGCTGTTGATGACGGTGAACTCACCCGACAAGTTGGACTTGACGGACAGGTTGCCAAAGCAGGGTTCGATCGATGCGTCCACACCAATGATGTTGGAGATGGTGGCTGTGGGCGCGATGGCCACGCAGTTGGAGTTGCGCATGCCGTCTTTGGCAATCTTGGCGCGCAGTGCGTCCCAATCCAAGGTTTTGCTGCGATCCACTTCCAAATAACCGCCACGGGCTTGCGACAACAAATCGAGTGAGTCGATGGGCAAAATGCCCTTGTCCCACAACGAACCTTTGTAGCTGGCGTACTGACCGCGCTCTTGGGCCAACTCAGACGATGCCCAGTAGGCGTAGTAGCAGACGGCTTCCATCGAACGATCGGCGAATTCCACCGCTTCTTGCGAGGCGTAAGGCACGCGCATTTCGTACAAGCTGTCTTGGAAGGCCATGATGCCCATGCCCACCGGACGGTGACGCAGGTTGGAGTCACGCGCCTTCTTGACGGCGTAGTAGTTGATGTCGATCACGTTGTCGAGCATGCGCATGGCCACTTTGATGGTGCGCTTGAGCTTGTCGTGGTCGAGTTCTTTGCCGTTGGGGCCGTCTTTCAAATGTTGCGCCAAATTCACCGAGCCCAAGTTGCACACCGCAGTTTCGGTGTCGCTGGTGTTGAGCGTGATCTCGGTGCACAGGTTGGACGAGTGCACCACGCCCACGTGTTGTTGAGGCGAACGCACGTTGCAGGGGTCTTTGAAAGTGATCCAAGGATGGCCTGTTTCAAACAACATGGTGAGCATCTTGCGCCACATGTCGGTCGCTTGCACGGTTTTGCAGGGCTTGATTTCGCCACGCTTGGCTTTGGCTTCGTAGGCCACGTAGGCTTTTTCGAAGTCTGCACCGAACAAGTCGTGCAAATCAGGCACATCAGAAGGCGAGAACAAAGTCCACTCGCCTTTTTCCATCACGCGGCGCATGAACAAGTCAGGAATCCAGTTGGCTGTGTTCATGTCGTGGGTGCGACGGCGGTCGTCACCGGTGTTCTTGCGCAGTTCCAGGAACTCTTCAATGTCCAAGTGCCAGGTTTCGAGGTAGGTACACACAGCGCCTTTGCGCTTGCCGCCTTGGTTCACCGCCACGGCGGTGTCGTTGACGACTTTCAAGAAAGGCACCACGCCTTGCGATTCGCCGTTGGTGCCCTTGATGTGGCTGCCCAAGGCGCGCACGCGGGTCCAGTCGTTGCCCAAGCCACCCGCAAATTTCGACAGCAAGGCGTTTTCTTTGATCAATTCGTAAATGCCGTCCAGATGGTCAGGCACGGTCGACAAGTAGCAGCTTGAGAGCTGTGAACGCAAGGTGCCGCTGTTGAACAGCGTGGGGGTGCTGGACATGAAGTCGAACGAGGACAGCACTTCGTAGAACTCAATCGCGCGTGCTTCACGGTCGATTTCGTTCAAGGCCAAGCCCATGGCCACGCGCATGAAGAAGGCTTGTGGCAATTCGATGCGTGTTTTGCGCACGTGCAAGAAGTAGCGGTCATACAGGGTTTGCAGGCCCAGGTAATCGAAGCTCAAGTCACGGTCGGCTTTGAGCGCGGCGCCCAAGCGTGGCAGGTCGAACTGCAACATCTTGTCGTCGAGCAACTCGTTGTCCACGCCCTTTTTGATGAACTGTGGGAAGTACTCTGCGTAGTGCTGGCCCATGTCGGCATGCAGCACCTCTTGGCCCAGCACTTCTTTGACGATGGTGTGCATCAACAAACGAGCGGTAGCGTAGGTGTAGTCAGGGTCTTTCTCGATCAGGGTACGGGTCGCCAAGATGGCGGCCTTGTACACCTCGTCCATGGGCACACCGTCGTACAGGTTGCGCATGGTCTCAGCCAAGATCGGGTCGGGTTTGACGTCGGCACCCAAGCCCGCGCAGGCGTCGTTGATCAGGCGTTGCAAATGGTTCACGTCCAAGGCCACACGTTGGCCGTTGTCGATCACGTGCAGGGCGGGGGTCGCTGGGGCTTGTTCTTCTTTGATGTGCGCACGTTCTTGGTTGCGACGTTCGCGATACAGCACATAAGCACGTGCGATTTCGTGGTGGCCACCGCGCATCAAACCGAGTTCCACCTGGTCTTGCACATCTTCAATGTGGAAGGTGCCGCCGCCTGGACGTGAGCGCATCAACGCACGCACCACGCCTTGGGTCAAGGCTTCGACCATTTCGCGCACGCTGGCCGATGCCGCACCTTGGGTGCCGTGCACAGCCAAAAACGCTTTCATCATGGCCACCGCAATCTTGGCGGGCTCAAACGGCACCACAGCGCCGTTGCGGCGAATGATCTGGTAGTGCATGAGGGTGCTGTGGGTGTCTGAGGCGGCGCGATCTTGCGCGGCAGGCATGGCGCTTGTGCTCGCGCTAGGGGCTGCGTGTTCAGCAATGTGCATGGTGGCTTCTTCCTTCGTTTTAATTTGTTCGTTGTGGGTCTGTGGCCGCAATCAGGGGCTGTGAAAGACCGCTTTGGCGCGCTCGCATTCAAGGCGTTGGCGTCAACGGGACACACTATATCTGGTGTCCGCGATGCTATCAAGACACTAGGGGTAGTGTTTGGTCTGATATCGCACAAAAATTTACCCATGACAAATGCTGTCAGGTCGATGAGGATTTTCTGACACCCGCGAACAAGCTAATGTTGGCGCCGTTGCAAATTTGAAAGGTCGATTTCAAGCGCTTTGGCAAGCGGTTTGGCGTGCCAGTCCGCATCAATTCTTAGGCCATCTTGGCGCTGCACAAACTCAGTGCGCAGCCAGTGCGTTTAAGAATTTTTTTTCGAATCGAAAGAAAGAAAAATATTTTCGGGAAACCACGTAATAGGAAAGGTTGATCCCTGTTGCAAAACTGCCCAATCAAAACCCACGCCGGGGTCTTGTTTGCGTCCCGGTGCCACATGTTCGTGCCCCGCGATGTGGGCCAAGGGGTAGTGTGTGGCGATCGCTTGACACAGATTGATCAAGGTGTTGTATTGCGCGTCTTCGAAGCGCAACCCTTCCAGGCCTTCGAGCTCAATGCCAATCGAGTCGTCGTTGCAGTTGTCACGGCCCCGGTAGTGCGAGCGCCCGGCGTGCCAAGCGCGGTCATCACAACTCACGAACTGAATCAAGCGGCCGTCGCGGCGGATGAAAAAGTGCGACGACACCTCCATGCCGCGAATCTGTTCAAAGTAGGGGTGCGCATCCCAATCCAAGGTGTTGGTGAACAGGGCCTCCACCTCTGGTCCGCCGTAGACACCGGGTGGCAAGCTGATGGAGTGAATCACCACCAAGTCAATCTGAGCCCCTTCAGGGCGAGGGCCAAAGTTGGGCGAAGGCGTGTGCTGCGCTGACTGGTACCAGCCATCACGCCACAGCGGCTCAGCGTGGGCCACCGTCAACCTTCATGGCGCTGGCGATGCGCCTCGCTGCAATAAGTGCCACGTTGACCTGGCACGGCCTCCGCTTCTGGCACATGCACGCCGCACTGTGTGCAGGCCACCATGGTGTGTGGACCGCTGGGGGGGCGAGATGAGGGGTGATCTGGCCGACGTTGTTGGCGCAGCCACCAAATGCCGGCCACTGCGACCAGCAACAGCACCAGGTATTTCATAGCGTGCGCCCCAGGATCACTTCCATCACAAAGCGTGAACCCACATAGCCCAAGAGCAGCAAGCCAGTGCCGATGTAGAGCACGCGCACCGCTTTGCGTCCGCGCCAACCAAAACGGCTGCGCCCGATCAGCAGCACCGCAAATGTCACCCAGGACAAGAGCGAGAACACGGTTTTGTGGTCCCAGCGCCAAGCGGCTTGGGCGCCATACAAGCTGTCGCCAAACAACCAACCGGCGGCCAGCGTGGCGGTCAACAACGCAAAACCAGCCTTGACAAAGCGAAAGGTCAAGCGCTCCAGCGTGAGCAAAGGCAATCCCACGGGCGAGTCTGCTGCTTGGCGCATGTTTTTCTCGGCCCGCGTCATCATCCACGCGTGGATGACCGCGGCGGCAAACAAACCATACGAGGCGATGCCCAAGGCCCAATGCAACGGTAGCCATGGCGAAGCCGCCACATGCAGTGGTGCGCCAGGAAACAAAGCCGCCAACACCACCACCGCTGCGCCCAACATGGCCAAGGTCCAGCGCGTGCGCAGTTGGGGAAACCAATGCTGCTCCAGCACATAAAACGTCAGCATCAGCCATGCGGTGACCGACAAGGCCGGGGCAAACCCAAAACGTGCACCGCCTTCTTGGGGGCCAAACAAGGCAAAGACCAGCCCCAAGCCGTGCAGTCCCCAAGGCACCCACAGCAGGCGGTGGCCTTGGTGCAGTGACAAGCGCGGCCCAATCAGCGCGGTCAACGCATAGGCCAAGGCCGTGGGCAGGCCAAGCCACAGGGCTAGGGGTGAGTCGCTGGCTAAAATCATGGCAACAGTTTAGCGTTTCGCTACACACAGAACACCAGCCCTATCAAGGGGTTCATATGGCCTCAGCCCTGACCGACAAACTCTCGCGCCTCGTCAAACACATCAGCGGACAGGCCCGCATCACCGAAAGCAACGTGGCCGACATGTTGCGCGAGGTGCGCATGGCCTTGCTCGAAGCCGACGTGGCGCTGCCCGTGGTGCGCGACTTCATTGCGCGCGTGAAAGACAAAGCGCTGGGCCAAGAAGTGATTGGTTCGTTGCAACCAGGCCAAGCCTTGGTCGCCATCGTCAACCAAGAGCTGGCCGCCACCATGGGCGAGGGTGTGAGCGACTTGAACCTCGCCGCCCAACCGCCCGCCGTGATTTTGATGGCGGGTTTGCAAGGTGCCGGTAAAACCACCACCACCGCCAAGCTGGCGCGCTGGCTCATCAACCAGCGCAAGAAAAAAGTGCTGACTGTCTCGGGCGACGTGTACCGCCCGGCAGCGATTGAGCAGCTCAAAACCGTCACCGCGCAAGCAGGCGCCGAATGGTTCCCCAGCTCGCCCGATCAAAAGCCCGAAGACATTGCACGCGCTGCGTTGGATTACGCACGCAAGCACTACTTTGATGTGTTGCTGGTCGACACCGCCGGTCGCTTGGCGATTGACGAAGCGCTGATGCGCGAAATTCAAACCCTGCACAGCGTGTTGAACCCGGTGGAAACCTTGTTTGTGGTCGATGCCATGCAAGGTCAAGACGCCATCAACACGGCCAAAGCTTTCAGCGATGCGCTGCCTTTGACGGGCATTGTGCTCACCAAGCTCGATGGTGACTCACGCGGCGGCGCCGCGTTGTCGGTGCGTCAAATCACCGGCGCGCCCATCAAGTTTGCCGGTACCAGCGAGAAGCTGGATGGCTTGGAGTTGTTCGACGCCAACCGCCATGCAGGCCGTGTGCTGGGCATGGGCGACATCGTGGCCTTGGTTGAGCAAGTCACTGCCGGCGTGGACATGGCGGCGGCGCAAAAGCTGGCCGACAAAGTCAAACGCGGTGACAACTTTGACCTCAACGATTTCTTGTCCCAAATTCAGCAAATGCGCTCCATGGGCGGTTTGTCGAATTTGATGGACAAATT
>CANGIQ010000045.1 GCA_947453965.1 Comamonadaceae bacterium | reverse complement strand
GTGATTTTGTAGATCGTGAAAAGCCAGTTGGTTTTGAGGACCACCGACAAAGGCATCGATTGAATCTGGTAAGAATTGGGCGAATTGAGTTTGCATATCCAGAATAGCTTCAACGGCCTCAGATGCACCAACTTCATGAAATGGGATATTCGCTAACGCTTGAGCAAATCCATCCGTGATGTTGCGGTGGTAAAGGTTATAAATCGAAGAGTCAACTATTCGATTTGACGGATGGGAGGCATCCACAACTCTTCTAATTTTCTGAGCATATCCATGTGCTGCTTTGACGACAGCAAAAACGTCATTGCGTTTCTCACGTTGCTCTGATTTCCGATTTAAATCAACAACCCAAAATGAAGCAATGATTGCAAGCACTGAACCTCCAGCTTGAATCCAAGCTGGCACATCAGTCTTAGCGTCTGGAAGATACAAATACAAAAATATCAAACATGCGGCGGCACTTAACCACAGCCATAAAAATCTGTTGGGCAACCGATCTTTAAGATTAATCATTCAAGCCTATCCTTTATTTTCAAGACTGATCTGACCAGAAATTAAACGAGGAAGTAAGTTGTCACGAATGTCCTCAAGACTTCGGGCTTGCTTTTCATTTACTCGACAGCGCTTGTGAATCTGTAATGCAATGCCTTCAAACGCATCCACACATCCACGCTCAGGCAATAAATAAGGTAAGCCGTGAATGTGGTTTCGGTTGAGGCTAGGAACAGCGGAACCCACATTGAAAGATTTGAAATCGATCAACCTCAAAACTTCATAAGCGTAGCAAGGCGTTGCCGCTTTGAATTCCTTAACCCAGAGTGTCGTGTTTAGTGGCCAGAAATCTTCCAACTCAAAAAAGACCCGCCCCAAGACACCTGATCGCCCCGTTACAACCCCCGGCCCTTTCACCATCGCTTTGTGATGCGTCCCACTCGGGCCACTTGCCGCAATGATCGGGAAATCTCCCGGTGTTCTGTCTTGCGCTGGTAAATCAAAGCCCCTTTGCAACACAAGCAAATCATCCAAACGTCCAACCGTCCACCCCTTCGGCACAGCCCCCAACTCCGACTCGTCAAAGCTGTCAGGGAACAGGGCTGCGGTGGCTTCGTCCATGCCTTCGGGAGCGCGGCCTTGCATCTTGGCGTGAACGGGGTCGAAGTCCACGAACCAGGACTTGAACAGGGCTTGGGCGATGGCTTCGAGGGTGGTGTTGGTTTCGCGCAGAAGGGTGATGCGATCATCGATTTTCTGAAAGAAATCAGCAATTACCTTCTGAATTGGCAATGGAGGCACGTAAATCTCAGCAGCGTGTGCATTGTCTCTATTTAATCCGGGCACAGCACTGTCTGTATTCATTAAATGAAAACCTAACGTCTTCAATAAATAATAAGTAAAGCGAATATCACGGACTTCAGATTGATCTTCTACATAGAAAGCTGTGTCAATTGGCCAAAATGGAGCCGCTGAATAAGTCACACTTCCAACGGTCCCTTTACGACCGATCACAACACCTGGTGAATTCACATATGGCGTCACGTGTGTTCCAACCAAACCCGCCGAACTAAAGACTCCAAATTGACCTGGTTTTCTATCTCTCTCCGGAAGACTTTTGCCATATTTGAAAAAGCAAAAGTCACCCACGGTTGTCTTCTGCCACTGAGAACTCATACCCAAACTCAGATCTCCAAATTTGCTAAGTGACTGTGCGATCACTTTGTCTCGTTGAATAATTTTTCTAAATGATGGACTTGTCGTCGCCCACTCAACAACATCGACTTTCCAAGGCAGATCGGATTCAGCGAAAGCATCAGCAAGAGCAGCAGACTTATCTAAAGTTAAAGACGTTTCACCCAAAATCGCCAAGTCAAGATCTGAAAATTCTTTCGCTGTCCACTTGGCTCTAGAACCAAACGCCCAAACTTCACGGTCAGGTACATGTCGTTGAAGAATGGCTTCAACAATGTGCCATTCTTTATCGCCAATATCTAATAAAGGCTTAGAGCTCACTTAGCCTGCCTTTGTTGCAGGTTAACCAACAAATGTTTGGCCTCGCTAAGAAAACTAGGAATGGCTTCAACAACTGTCAGCGCCACTTCCTCATCGTATGTATGACTAGTTTTCGAACGCATATCTCTAAAGTGTCGCCATTCAGGCCAAGCACTAAGCAGCAAACCCTGCTCGTTACCAGAGCGTATCAAGTACTGAAAATCTGCGCCATCAAACTCTGTTGGATTGGCTGATGCCGCTTCCAAATAACGTTTGAGCATTTTGTGAGACAACTCATAGGTGAACTCAAATCGCTGAATCAATCCGTCGCGTATTTGAATATCTGCTGTGTTGCTTTGATAGCGAGTCAGCCCCTCTTCAAGACGTTGTACAGCATTGCTCAAGGGTGTTAATTCGAGTGTCATGTCGCCTTACTCCTTAAAACTCATATCCAAGCTGTTTTATTTTTTTACGAATCAGATCATCTAATTCAGCCCCCTTAGCCATTTGCTCACCAAGCTTCTCTGTGAGTTTTTGCATCTTGTCAGCAAAGGCCTCATCATCGTCTTCCACATCTTCAGCGCCGACATAACGGCCGGGAGTCAAAACATGACCATGTTGGGCAATCTCTGCCAGCGACACGCTGCGACAAAAACCTTTAACGTCCTGATACTCGCCATCCTCTCCCCGCCATGCAGCCACAGTTTGGCTGATGCGATCAATCACTTCATCAGTCAGCTCACTTTGAACACGACTGATCATGGAGGAAAGCTTGCGGGCGTCGATAAACAAAACTTCGCCTTTGCGCTTTTTCTGCTTGGCTAAGAACCATAAACAAGCAGGAATTTGGGTGTTGAAAAATAATTGTCCCGGCAGCGCGATCATCACTTCGACCACATCGGCCTCAACCATTGCAGCGCGGATTTGACCTTCGCTGTTTTGGCTAGAACTCATGCTGCCGTTGGCCAGCACGATGCCAGCACGACCCGTGGGTTTGAGGTGATGCAAGATGTGTTGAAGCCACGCGTAGTTGGCATTGCCTTGTGGAGGCGTACCGTAAACCCAACGAACATCCCCGTCCAAGCTTGCATGCCACCAGTCACTAATGTTGAAAGGCGGGTTAGCTAACACATAGTCTGCCCGCAGATCAGGGTGCTGATTTTTGGTGAAAGTGTCAGCAGGCTCTTTGCCTAGGTTGTAGTCCATCCCTCGAATAACAAGGTTCATCGCTGCCAAGCGCCAAGTTGTGGGATTAGCTTCTTGACCATAGATGGACACATCGCCTAGCTTGCCACCGTGATCTTCAATGAACCGTTCGGACTGGACGAACATGCCACTTGACCCGCAGCAAGGATCGTAGATTTGACCTTTGCTAGGCGCGAGAACTGCGACCAACGTTTTCACGATACTGGCAGGCGTGTAGAACTGACCACCGCGCTTGCCTTCGGCGCTGGCAAACATGCCAAGGAAGTATTCGTACACCTGTCCCAAGATATCGCGGGCCTTGGAAGGGTCGTCACCAAAGCCGACCGTCGAAATCAAGTTAACCAGCTCACCAAGCTTGCCATCTGGCAATTGGGCGCGAGCAAAGCGCTTGTCTAGGATGCCCTTGAGCTTTGGGTTATCTGCTTCAATTAGGGTCAGCGCATCATCGATACGTTTACCGATATCAGGCTGAGGAGCTGCTGCACGGAGCTGTTCCCAGCGAGCCCCCTCAGGAACCCAAAAAACGTTGGCAGAGGTGTAGTAATCACGATCCTCGAGTTCTGCTGCGATATCTTCATCGGAGGGTGCATGCCCATAGAACAGCTCGTCGCTTGGATCCTTTAAACGTCGAGTGAGTTCAGATTGACGCGCAACAAATGCGTCAGAAATGTACTTAACAAAGATGAGCCCTAAAACCAAGTGCTTGTATTCAGCCGCGTCCATGTTGGCACGCAACTTGTCAGCCGAAGCCCAAAGGGTTTTCTTGATATCGTCAAGCATGGTTTTGTTTCTATTTTTTGGTGCCAGATTAATCTGACATTTTGCCCTGACTAATCAAAAAAATTAGCTTTCGGGGCACCGCCCAGATTTTCCCAAGGAAATGCACCAAATCAACCCAGCCTCCGCATAAATTAACGGATTGGCAAGGCCCAAGTGCGTACCTCCCCGCGTACTGCGTACCCGGATTTCAGCCCTATCGGTAGACAAATCTGGCGCTGATGCCCCCCGCATAGGTTCTTGGCAGGGAAGGACCCGTGAATTACAGAGCCAGCCGCACAAACTTGGCCTTGGTTGGACGACGCTAGGTAAACTGACTCCGATGAACTCGCAGCACCTCCATCTGGCACTGACCACCCCCTTGGAAGAACTTCTGACCATTCCCCAAGGTGTCCAACTCGCCCACAACGTGCGCGAGGGACTTGAGGGCATCGCGCCTGAGCAGGCCGTTGCAATCTTGAGAGCCATCAACGGGATGATCGAAAGCGGCCTTCAAGCAGAGCGCGATGCATCAGGCGATGAACTCATCACCCGAGATGAAAACCGTGACGTCGAATGGCTCATGCAAGCTCTGGCTGATGAAAACCACCTGATCCCTGCTGGTCAGCCTCACATCCCGAATCACATTTATTTCTTGGTACTGGCCGCATTTAAGCTGGGTGGAGTCGTTGAGCAACGCCTCAGCTACAAGACGACGCACTTTCCCGCTTCAGCAGTGGCCACTTTATTGGAAGCACAAGAGGCTTGGTCTTACGCGGAATTACTCCCTAGCGCGCAGCCGGTTACAGCAGCGATCGAAACAGCATGGAGGCGTGGCCTCACACCAGATTCACTTGGAAGTGATGACATCAAGAAGCTCCAAAGCAAGCAAGCCAAGAGGGCAGCGGACAGTCGCCATCACAGCAACCGTATCGCTAAGCAACGTGCACTTGAGTTGTATTTCGCAACCAATCACTCAACGATTGATGCCGCAGCTGCATCGATTGCAAGTCAGGTTTTCAGAGCACCTGGCACTGTTCGCAACTGGATCTTTGCAGCACGTCGTGCGCGTGGCATGAACGGAGAATAGTTACCCATCACGCTGCGCGTAGCGTGATGATTGTGCGCGCAGCGTCTCTACTAATTTGAAGCCGTATGGCATTCAATAACGAGCATCCCCAAACAACCATGGATGCTCGATATGAAACACATTCGCCCAACTTTGCCCGAAGCAGGCTTCGTTAGGCTTCCTCAAATCCTCGCGGTCATTCCCATCAGTCGCTCGGCTTGGTGGGCTGGCGTGCGCGATGGCAAATTCCCCCAAAGCGTCAAGCTCGGCACCAAGACCACCGTCTGGCGTGTCGAAGACATTCGTGCGCTGATCAATGCCACTCGCTGAGTCCGTAAAGCCACATATGAGCTCACGCCGATTCGCAAAATGCGCATGGACTTGCGCATCCCCAACCCCAGACTTGGTACCGACTTTCGCAAGATTCGCAGGATTCGCAAAGCGTCATCCTGAAATCACGAAATTGACCATGTGCTGCTCACTTGAATGGGAGCATGCATGAAGCTAGGTCATCCCATTCATCACCCACAGCCGCCCGAATGGGCCAAAGGCCCAAACATTGAGCCGTTGCCCTTGGCGCGTGAGTTACCCCCTGCTTCGTCTTATCCCGTAGATGCATTGGGATCCATTGGTGCTGCCGTGGTGCAAGCCATGTACACGGTTGTTCAAGCACCCCCTGCCTTGATTGGTCAATCCATCTTGGCGGCAATGAACCAGGTGGCACAGCCTTACGCAAACGTCTGTATCGATGGACGTGTCTCACCCCTGTCTGAATATTTCTTGACCTTGGGTGAATCGGGTGAACGTAAGTCTGCTGCAGATGGTTGGGCGCTGGCTGGCGTACGGACTCATCAAAAGCAACGCATGCAGTCCTACGAACAAGACAGAACCACCCATGAAAAAGAAATGGAGATTTATGAAACCACAACCAAGCGAATTCTGAGCGACAAGAAACTCAGCTCCGAAGATCGTCAAACGCAGCTTCTCGCATTAGAAAAACCTTGTGCGCCAGTCATGCCGTTGTTGATCGTGTCTGAACCCAGTACCGAAGCTATTCAACGTCAATTGATCATTGGCTTGCCATCCATTGGTCTGATCAATGATGAAGGCGGGCAGTTCTTAGGTGGGTTTGCCATGTCACCTGAAAAACGACTGGGCACCCTAACCACCCTCTCCCGACTTTGGGACCGGGGTGAGTTTGACCGTGTACGCGTAGGTGATGGCTCAGGCAGCTATTACGGTCGCCGCTTAAGTCTTCACTTGATGGTCCAACCCGCCGTTGCAACCAGCCTCTTGGCAGACCCGCTGGCACGTGAGCAGGGATTTCTGGCTCGCTGCCTGACCAGTTTCCCTCAATCCACAGCTGGCATGCGCAGCTATGTGGAAGCGGATCTCAGCCAAGACATGGCCTATCAAGCTTATGCCCAAAGGGTGCAAGCGCTACTGACCAATCCATGGCCGCTGAAAAGTGAACACGAGCTGGAGCCTCCACTTTTGTTCCTGTCACCACAAGCCAAACGTGACTGGATTGCCATTTACAACGACTTGGAAGCCCAGCTCGGGCAAGACGGTTGCTATGCCGGTGTACGTGCTTTAGCCAGCAAGGCACCAGAACACATTGCCCGCTTGGCTGGGACGTTTGCTGTGTTTGAAGGTGTGAGCCAAATACAGGCAGACCACATTGCACGCGCTTTGCACCTGATGCTGCATTACCTCGATGAGGCATTGCGGTTGTGGGGCGCTGGTCAGGTCAAACCAGAGTTGCGTCTGGCCCAAGAGCTCTTGAGCTGGCTGAGAGAAAAACTCGGCCCCAACCGCGCCATCTCTCTCACCGAGATTTACCGCAATGGTCCTGCTGCCATACGCAGCGCCAATACTGCACGGCAAGTCATGCGCGTCTTGATGGAACACGGCTGGGTTACCCCGGCGGTTCACCCACGCGCCAAAGAAGCGTTCGAGCTGGTGGTGCGCCGATGAAAAAACAGATTTCAGCTTTGCACCTTGCGAATTTTGCGAATCCCGCGAATACCCGCATGGCTACTGGCCTCACCCCAATGCGAAAGCTTGCGAATCTTTGCGAATCGCAAAGCCACACCGTTTCCAACGCTCAGCCTCCCAGCGTTCCCTCTATCCAAGAGGAGGCACTTGCACAACTTGATTCAACACAACT
>CANGIQ010000044.1 GCA_947453965.1 Comamonadaceae bacterium | reverse complement strand
GCGGGCAGGATGAACTCAATGCGGTCTTGCTCGCAGGCGTCCAGCAATTTGTCGAGCGCGTTCATGTAGTCAGCCATGTTGCCGTCGGGTGGGTCGATCACCGTGGTGCTGCCGTTGAGCACATGGTCGCCGCTGAACAGCAAGCCGTCTTCTTCCAGCACCAAACACACATGGTTAGCCGCATGGCCCGGCGTGTGCACCACGCGCAGGGTGTGGGTGATGCCTTGGCCTTGCAAGATCAGCTGCTCACCATCGCTCAAGGCGCGGTCCGGCGTGAACTGGCTGTTCGCACGCGCCGTGGGCAGTGACGGCAAACCCAACACGGGTGGCCGGTGACCATGCTGCGCGCACAAGGCTTGCAAGGGCGCGGCACCCGGCGAATGGTCGGGGTGTGAATGGGTGCACACGATGTAGCGGATGTTGCCACCTGCGGCACGCCACAAACGGTCCAGGTGTTCTGGGTCAGCCGGGCCGGGATCGATAGCAGCGTAGCCGGTGTCGGGGTCGCCCACCAGGTAGCTGTTGGTGCCGGGGCCAGTCATCACGCCGGGGTTGGGCGCGGTGAGGCGTTGCACATTTTTGAGCAGCAAAACAGGTTGATCGGTCACCCAGTCGAGGTGATGCAGGATTTGTCCATCTGGGCAGGTGAGGGCGAGTTCGCCAAAGGGCGGCTCGTGCTCCATGTAGCGCACTTCTTCACCGCCCAGCCAAGCGGCGCGTGGGCAGCTGGTGAACCACGGTTGCTCGCTGGCGCATGCCGCCATCACGCTGTCGACGGTGGCGTAGCTTTGCAAACGTTCGAGGGTGCGGATGGTGGGGTAGATGATGAAGAAGTTGCCTTCGGCATGGCGACTCAGCGCATCCGCCGGGCGCACCCACACCGGTTCGAACTGTTCTTTTTCATCGGCCACGGGGGTTTGTGCATCGGGCATGCGCGCCACCAAAAACGGCACATCAAAGCGGCGCGGCAAATCGCGGTCGGTGATCCAATGCGCCAACACAAACACCTCGTCGGCAGCCAGCGTGAGGCCGCGTGCTTGGCATTGGGCGGCAAACGCGTCCGCGCTGGCTTTGCGGTCCAGCGTGGCAATGTCTGCGGCGCTGGCCATTTGGCCATTGGCGTGTCGGGCCAGCAAGATGCCAAGTTCTTCAAAGCTCTCGCGGATGGCCGCGATGGCTTGCGTCAGGTGCAAGTCGCTTTGGGTGGCACGGCGGCGAGCCTGGGCGTGGGCGGCATGGTCAGCGGCGTCAATGCCGCCGCCAGGAAACACATAGGCACCGGGGGCAAAGCTCGCCGTCATGGAACGGCGGGTCATCAACACTTCCAGGCCTTGCGGGCCATCGCGCACCAGCAAGACGGTGGCAGCAGACAACAAACGCGCGGGTTCGCGCTGGGGATGGGGGAGTTGGGTAGAACGGACCATGCAGACATTATGAAGAGCTTGCCTCTGCGTGTTTACCCGATGCGTAAAAGCCGCAAGCTTTCAAAGCCTGGTTTGGCCAACAATTCTGCCCTAGACAAATATTTTTGGAGAACCCACACCATGCAACGTCGCACGTTCAAAGCAGCGCTGGGCTGCACCTTGGCATTGGCTGCACTCAGTGTGTCGTCATTGGCGATGGCACAAGCTTGGCCGACCAAGCAACCGATCAAGTTGGTGGCGGTGTTCCCACCCGGTGGCTCGGTGGACCAAGTGGCGCGCATCATTGCGCAGCCCTTGTCGCAGCAACTGGGGCAATCTGTGATTGTGGAAAACCGGGGCGGTGCCTCGGGCACGATTGGCACTGCTGCTGTGGTGCAAGCGCCGGCCGATGGCTACACCTTTGCGGTGGTGTTTGACACCTTTGGCGTCAACCCCAGCTTGAGCCCCAGCATGCCGTTTGACAGCAAAAAAGACCTCATCCCCTTGGTGTTGGTGGGCACCTCGCCCATGGTGTTGGCGACGAATGTCAACTCCGAATACAAAACCTTCGCCGACGTGGTGGCCGCTGCCAAAGCCAAGAAAAACGTGAGCTTTGGCACCATTGGCAACGGCAGTCTGGGCCACTTGGCCATGGCCTTGCTGGGTAAAAACGCCAACGTGGACTGGACCCATGTGCCCTACAAAGGCGGTGGTCCTTTGATGAGCGACGCGGTGGCAGGCCATGTGCCCTTGTCCATCGGCTCGGTGTTTGTGACCAAGCCCCACATTGACAGCGGCCGCATGCGCCCCTTGGCGGTGACCACCAGCAAACGCGCGGCCGACTTGCCCAATGTGCCCACGATTGCCGAAAACGGCTATCCCGGGTTTGAAGCGCCTGCTTGGTGGGCTTTGTTGGCGTCATCTAAAACGCCACCCGAGATCGTCAAGCGCATGAACGAAGAGCTCAACAAAGTGCTGAAAAACCCAGACGTGGCCAAAAAGCTCGACGCCCAAGGCATTGACGTGACCGGCGGCAGCCCCGAGCAAGCCCGTGCGTTCATTGAAAAACAAATGACCGTGTGGGCCAAAGTGGTCAAAGACAACGACATCAAAGCCGATTGATATCGGCCTTGTGATGTCGCAGGTTTAGCGCTGGGGTTCGCCTTCAGGCGTGATCTGTAGAGCGACCAAGAAGCGCGCCACCATGTTGTAGGTGGCAATCGCAGTGGTCAACTCCACCAGCTCGGTGGTGGTGAAGCGGGCTTTCAAGGCAGCGAACACGCTGTCTTGCACCTTCACATCGCGCGTCATTTGTGCGGCGTACTGCACCACCAAACGTTCCACCTCGCCCAAGCCCGCATCCGTCACGGGCTGGCGCGCGTCACCTTGCACCACGCGGTTCAAGGCGTCGAGTTCGGCCTGTGTGCCGCCTGCGGTCAAAAAGTCGGGTGCATGGTGGTGGTACTCGTACTGCGCGCCTGTGAGCAAGGCCACGGTGCAAATGCCCAGTTCGCACAAGCGGCGGCTGGTGGGCAAGCCGGTGCGCACGTTTTTCAAATACACATTCCAACCGCGCGCCACGGGCTCGCTCCACAGCAAGGCGCGGTCGAGGTTGATGAGCTCACCTCCGCGTCGTGCCAAGATGGCGTCGACCAAGTCATGGGGTTGGGGTTTTTGTTCGGGCGTCCAGGCAGGAATGCGCATAAGGTGTTCTCGTGTGCGGTGAATGAAAAGAAGGGCGCCAGCATAAACCGTCTGTGCAGATGGGCTTGACCACTGAGCGACATGGGTCGTCGATAATCAGGCCATGCGAATTCGCTTTACCAAAATGCAAGGTGCAGGCAATGACTTCGTGGTCTTGGACGAGACCCACGAGCGCCTTCACCTGTCCACCGCCCAGTACCGCTATTTGGCGGACCGCCACTTTGGTGTCGGTGCCGACCAAATTCTGACCGTGCGTCCCGCACCCGCGCCTGACGTGGACTTTGAATACGTCATCCACAACGCCGATGGCGGCGAAGTGGAGCAGTGCGGCAATGGCTCACGCTGCTTTGTGCGCTTTGTGCGCGAACAGGGGCTGACCGATAAAACCACTGTGCGTGTCAAAGTACATGGCGGCGTGATCACGCTGCAAGAAATGCCGGACGGCCAAGTCACGGTGGACATGGGCGCGCCTGTGTTTGACTTGCCCCAGGTGCCGTTCAATCCGCAACACGCCCAAGCATTGGATGCGAAAGGCCAGCCCACCGATGCCGCCCATGCGGTGGCTTGGCAACTCACACTCCCCAATGGCGATGCACCCCAGGTGGGAGTGGTCTCCATGGGCAACCCCCATGCGGTGCAAGTGGTGGCCGATGTCGACACCGCCCCTGTGGGTGTGCAAGGCCCTTTCATTGAACACCACGCAGCATTCCCTAAGCGCGTGAATGCCGGTTTCATGCAAGTGCTCAACCGCAGCGTGGTGCGCTTGCGCGTGTTTGAGCGCGGCGCTGGCGAAACCTTGGCTTGTGGCACTGGCGCATGCGCGGCGGTGGTCATGGGCATTCGCTGGGGCCTGCTCGACGCGCGTGTGCGCGTACAGACCCACGGCGGTGAACTCACCATTGAATGGCAGGGGGGCGACAGCCCCGTGCGCATGACCGGCCCCGCCACCACCGTGTTTCACGGCGAAATCACTATTCCAGATACCTTATGAACAACGCAGCCATGAACCCCATCACCGAAGACGACATCGCCAATTTCTTGGTCAACACGCCAGATTTTTTTGAGCGCCATGCCGAGCTGTTGGCCGCTGTCAAATTGACCAGCCCCCACGGCCAGCGTGCGGTCAGCTTGCAAGAGCGCCAAGCCGAAATGCTGCGCGAAAAAATCAGGGCCTTGGAGATGCGCACCATGGACATGATGCGTCACGGCACTGAAAACGAGGTGCTGATCGAGCGCATGCAACGCTGGGTCAAAACCCTGCTGATGACGACCAATGCACGCGATCTGCCCCATACCATCGCCGACCACATCCAGCACGACTTCATGGTGCCGCAGGTGGCCATCAAGGTGTGGGACGTCAACGAGACCTTCAAAATCGAGCCCTTTGCCGTGGGTGTGATCGATGCCATCAAAGAATTCGCGGACAGCTTGAAAACGCCGTATGTCGGCGTGAACAACGCGTTTGACGCGGTGCAGTGGTTGCCCGAGCCTGATGCGGCGCAGTCGGTGGCGTTCATTGCGCTGCGCGCCACTCGCGCGCAAGACACGCCGCAAACCGCGGCGGAACAACCCGTCATTGGTTTGTTGGTTTTGGCCTCACCTGATCCCCAGCGCTACCACGAAGGCATGGGCACAGCGTTCCTGGAGCGCTTGGGTGATTTGGCCAGCGCGGCCTTGTCGCACCTGCGCTAAGCCTCGTCATGGATTGGGTCGCCCGCTACCTCGACCACGTCCGCTTTGAGAAGCGCCTGGCCGAACGCACGCTGGCGCTTTACACCCTTGATCTTGAAAAACTCAGCGCTTACGCACAAGAGGCGGGTGTGGCCTTGGACGCAGTGCAAACCGCCCATGTGCGCCGCTGGGTGGCCCAGATGCACAGCGGCGGTCGCAGCGGTCGCGGGATTGCACTCATCCTCTCGGGCTGGCGCGGTTTTTATGTGTGGATGGGCCGAGAAGGCTTGATCGCCAGCAACCCCGTGCAAGACGTGCGCGCCCCCAAAGCCCCCAAGCCCCTGCCCAAGGCCTTGAGCGTGGACGATGCGGTGCAACTGGCCGAGTTCTCTGCAACCCCAGACGTGAGCGATCCCTGGTTGGAACGTCGCGATGCGGCGATGGTGGAGTTGCTTTACGGCTGCGGTTTGCGTGTGGGCGAGTTGGTGGGCTTGGATGTGCAAGCCAGTGCCTCGGCCAAGGGTTGGATTGATTTAGAGGGTGGCGAGGCGCATGTGCTGGGCAAAGGCAGCAAACGCCGCAGCGTGCCCGTGGGCCGCAAGGCCATCGACGCGTTGCGGGCCTGGCAGCAGGTGCGCGCTGAGGGCTTGAACGCCGCTACCGCGCATCAAACCGCCTTGTTCATTGGCCAGCACGGCACGCGGTTGACGGCGCAAGCGATGTGGCAGCGTTTGCGTCAACGTAGCGGCCAGGCCGGTTTGTCTACCCCTGTGCACCCGCACATGCTGCGGCATTCGTTTGCCAGTCATGTGTTGCAGTCCAGCAGTGATTTGCGGGCCGTGCAAGAGTTGTTGGGGCACGCCAACATCAGTACGACGCAGGTTTACACGCGCTTGGATTTTCAGCATCTGGCCAAGGCGTATGACGCAGCGCATCCGCGGGCTCGGAAAAAATAAACAGCGACAATCGGATCAATGAAAACGATTCGACTCAAAGACGGCAAAGAGCGCTCCGCCTTGCGCAGCCACCCCTGGATTTTTGACAGCGCCATCGCCAAAGGCGGCGCCGACGCGGGCGAGACCGTGCGGGTGGAAAGCCACAGCGGCACATTTCTTGGCTGGGCGTCTTTCAGCCCCACCTCCAAAATTCGCGCGCGTGTGTGGAGCTTTGATGAAAGCCAGCGCATTGACGCGGAGTTTTTCAAGCGATCTATCCAACGTGCCATCGCCGCGCGCAGCCGGTTTGACATTCAAAGCAATGGCGTGCGTTTGATCCATGGCGAGTCCGATGGTTTGCCAGGCTTGATCGTGGACCGTTACGACGACACCTTGGTGGCGCAGTTCTTGTCCAGCGGCACCGAACGTTGGAAGAATGAGATTGCCGATGCCTTGCTGGCGCAAACCGGTTTGACCAAGCTGTACGAGCGTTCAGACTCGGGTGTGCGTGGTTTGGAGGGCTTGCAGCCCGTCACCGGATGGCTGCGCGGCGAGGGGCCCACGGGCATCATCTTGCGCGAGCACGACTGGCAGCTGTCGCTCGACATTGCCGAAGGCCATAAAACTGGTTTTTACCTGGACCAGCGCGACAGCCGCAAAAAGTTTGCCGATTACGCCAAGCGCTTGCAGTTCCAGCGCGTGCTCAATTGCTATTGCTACACCGGTGGCTTCACCGTGGCGGCTTTGGCAGGTGGTGCGGCCCATGTCACATCGATTGATTCATCGGGCCCCGCGATTGAGCGCGCCCGCGCCAACGTGGCCTTGAATGGTTTTGACGCCTCGCGCACCACCATGATGGATGCCGATGTGAACGGTGCCCTGCGCCAGTTCCACAAAGACGGCAAGACGTTTGATGCCATCGTGCTCGATCCCCCTAAGTTCGCGCCGTCTGCGGCCCATGCCGACCGTGCGGCGCGCGCCTACAAAGACATCAACCGCTTGGCTTTCAAAATTTTGGAGCCCGGTGGCGTGCTGTTCACCTACAGCTGCTCGGGCGGCATTGGGGCCGAGCTGTTCCACAAAATCGTCGCCTCTGCGGGCACCGATGCGCATGTGGATGGCTACATCAGCGAGCGCATGCAAGGTGCGCCCGATCACCCCATGACGCTGACTTTCCCCGAGGGCGAATACCTCAAGGGCTTGGTGGTGATGAAGGCCGCGCGCTTGGTTGAAAAACCCGAAACCACCCCTATTTCCGCTGAATAAGTTCATTTTTACAAGGCTTCTTTTTTATGTTGATCCCCGCCACCATCCTGACCGGCTTTTTGGGCTCCGGCAAAACCACCTTGCTCAAGCGTGTGTTGACCGAGGCTCATGGCCAAAAAATCGCGGTCATTGAAAACGAGTTTGGCGAAGAAAACATCGATAACGACATTTTGGTGTCTGACACCAACGAGCAAATCATTCAGAT
Organism: Comamonadaceae bacterium; assembly: GCA_947453965.1. Classification (GTDB taxonomy): domain Bacteria; phylum Pseudomonadota; class Gammaproteobacteria; order Burkholderiales; family Burkholderiaceae_C; genus Limnohabitans. The sequence goes on along the minus strand of CANGIQ010000044.1, from coordinate 3,780 downwards.
GAACAACGGTTGCGTGTGCTGCAGCATCCGGGAAGATTTGCGCACCACGCTGCAACTCTTGGCTGCCAAAAAACGCAAAGGCTTGCTCGACTTTGAGCGCGTGGTGATTGAAACCACCGGCTTGGCCGACCCCGGCCCGGTCGCGCAAACCTTTTTCATGGACGACGAAATCGCTGAGAGCTTTTTGCTCGACTCAATCTTGACCTTGGTGGATGCCAAACACGCCGCCCAGCAGCTCAACGACCGCCAAGAAGCGCGTCGCCAAGTGGGCTTTGCCGACCAAATCTTCATCAGCAAGGCCGATTTGGTGTCGCCTGCTGAGTTGGATGCTTTGCAACACCGCCTCAAGCACATGAACCCCCGTGCGCCGCAGAAAGTGGTGCATTTCGGCGACGTGTCTTTGTCTGAGGTGTTTGATCTGCGCGGTTTTAACCTCAACGCCAAGCTCGACATCGATCCTGACTTCTTGTCGGATGATGACCATCACCACCATGGCGAGCATTGCGACCATCCGTCGCACCAACATGACCATGCACACGATCACGCGCATCACGACCATGCGCACGGTGAGCATTGCAACCATCCCTCACACGCGCATGACCACGCGCATGGTCACGGCCACCATCACCACCATGACGACGATGTGAAGAGCTTTGTCTTCAAGTCCGCACGTCAGTTCGACCCTGCCAAGCTGGAAGACTTCTTGGGTGCCATCGTCAACATCTACGGCCCCAAGATGCTGCGTTACAAAGGCGTGCTCAATATGAAAGGCACCGACAAGAAGGTGATTTTCCAAGGCGTGCACCAACTGATGGGCAGCGATTTGGGCCCCGATTGGGCCCCAGGCGAAGAGCGCGTGAGCAAAATGGTGTTCATTGGCATTGACTTGCCCAAAGACATCTTGGTGCAGGGCTTGGAGCAGTCTTTGATCTAAGCCTGAGGCAGCGCCCGGGATTGTCCACAAGTCGCCAATTCTTTATGGCTACAATCCCGCGCGCCAGACCAAAGCCGTGACGCGCCAGTTCCTTGCATGCGTCACAAGGTATAAACCAGGTCTATGCACATCAAGTTGATGACAGTGATCTGGCCGATATTTCTTCGCACACCTTCGTGCGGCGATGGCCTGTTAGGAGACAAACCGTGAACGCCAAAGCCCGTCCATCCGCTTCCAAGAAGCCAGCCCCCGCTAAAAAAGCAGGCAAAACTGGTGCAACGCCCAAAGCGGTTGCGAAAAAAGTTGTGAAAAAACCGCTCACAGCCAAAACCCAAGCCAAAGCTGCCAAGCCCGTGGCTAAAAAAGCCGCGCCTGTGAAGGTTGCTGCGAAAAAGGCAGTGGCTAAAAAGCCTGTGGCGTCTAAAGCAGCGGCAAAGCCTGTGGCCAAGAAAGTTCCGGTCAAAAAAGCAGTGGTGGCCAAAGCCCCCGTGAAAAAACCAGTCAAGGCAGCCGCCAAACCTGTTGCCAAAGCGCCCGTCAAAAAGGCAGTGAAGGCGCCGGTCAAAGCCGCAGTGAAGGCTGTGGCCAAAAAGCCTGTCAAAGCACCTGCCAAGGTGCTTGCCAAGCCCGTGGCCAAGAAAGCAGCACCGGTGAAGGTTGCCGCGAAAAAAGCAGCACCCGCTAAAACCAAGCCGGTGCAAGCCGCCAAGGTGGCTAGCAAGGCAAAAGCCGCGCCTGTGGTCAAGGCTGCAAAGCCCGCCAAAGCAGCCAAACCTGCCAAGGCACCTCAAGCGGCCAAGCCCGTCGTGGCAGCACCCGTGGTGCATGTGACGCCCATCATTCCTGGTTACACCCCTGTGGTGCACAAGAAAAACTCCAGAGCAGCCAAGATGGCCGCTTTGGTTCCACCCCCGCCAGCTCAAGTGGTTGCGTCTACCGCAGCCAAAAACAGCTTTATGCCGATGACGGCACCCTCTGCCCCAACCATTGTTCCTGTGATACCTAAAAAAGACGCCAAACTCGCCAACAACTGGAAAACAAAAACAGCTGAACAACTCACCGATGCCGAAGTCATCGCCATGCCCGACAGCGAGTACATGAACGACATTCAAATGGCGTTTTTCCGACTCAAACTCGTGCAACTCAAGAACGAAGTCTTGAGCAATGCCAGCGAAACCACCGAACACCTGCGTGAAGACACCGTGGTCGTGCCAGACCCTGCAGACCGCGCCACCATTGAAGAAGAACACGCCCTCGAGTTGCGCACCCGCGACCGCGAGCGCAAGCTGCTCAAGAAGATCGAACAGTCCATCAACCGCATCGACGCGGGCGACTACGGCTACTGCGACGAAACTGGCGAAGCCATTGGTGTGGGCCGTTTGTTGGCCCGTCCCACCGCGACTTTGTCGCTCGAAGCGCAAGAACGCCGCGAATTGAAGCAAAAAATGTTTGGCGATTGATCCAAATTTTTTGCTTTCTTTGAAAAAGCAGGCTTTGGCCTGCTTTTTTTTACGTTTGAATTTTCTTCACAAGCTACTTTTACACGTCTTGCTAAGTGCTTCATTTATAACGATTTTTAACGTCAATCATTCTTGTTAAAATCGCCGTAAGTTGTTGATTTCATTGAAAAAAATCCGAAAACAACCCCTTTGGCCAGTTTTTCCTGCTACAGTGCAAATAAGTGCAATTAAGTGGTGAAAAGTGCCTTTGGCCTTTCGCTGCGGATTGTTGTGTCGCTGTTTGCCAAAGAAAAGGCTGCCACTGTGTTCCAGGGTGCTTCATCGCTGAGTCTTGACGCCAAAGGTCGTTTGTCGGTTCCGACGCGGCATCGTGACGTCTTGAGCGCGACGGCAGCCGGGCAGCTCACGATCACGCGCCATCCGCATGGCTGCTTGATGGTGTTTCCGCGCACCGAATGGGAGAAGTTCCGCGAACGCATTGCGGCGCTGCCCATGAGCGCGCAGTGGTGGAAGCGCATCTTCTTGGGCAACGCCATGGACGTGGAGATGGACGGCACCGGGCGTGTGCTGATTTCTCCCGAGTTGCGCACCGCGGCGGGCATCAGCAAAGACACCATGCTCTTGGGCATGGGCAACCACTTCGAACTTTGGGACAAGGCGACCTACGAGGCGCAAGAGGCCCAAGCCATGCAAGGCGAGATGCCCGACGTGTTCAAGGAATTTTCTTTTTAAGGAATGACGGTGGACACGCCCTGGCAGCACACCACCGTCCTCTTAAGCGAAGCTGTCGATGCACTCGACATCAAGCCGGACGGTACTTACGTGGACGCGACCTTTGGTCGTGGCGGGCACTCCCGCCTGATCTTGTCCAAGCTCTCGGCGCAAGGCCGTTTGATCGCGTTTGACAAAGACCTCGACGCCATTGCGGCAGCTGAGCAAATTCAAGACCCCCGCTTTTCCATTCGTCACCAAGGCTTTGCCAACTTGGGCGAATTGCCGGCGGGTTCGGTGGACGGTGTGTTGATGGATTTGGGGGTGAGCTCACCCCAAATCGACAACCCCGCCCGCGGTTTTTCATTTCGAAACGATGGCCCCTTGGACATGCGCATGGACACCACGCGTGGCCAAAGCGTGGCCGAGTGGCTGGCTGAGGCAGAACTCCAACACATTGCGGAGGTGATACGTGAATATGGCGAAGAACGGTTTGCTCTACAGATTGCAAAGGCGATTGATGCTCGCCGACAAACACGGGGCGTGCCTACAAGCACCGCTGAACTGGCCCAGCTCGTGGCTGACACGGTCAAAACCCGCGAGCCGGGCAAGGACCCTGCAACGCGCACATTTCAGGCTTTTCGGATTTTCATCAACGCCGAGCTTGAGGAGTTG
>CANGIQ010000043.1 GCA_947453965.1 Comamonadaceae bacterium | reverse complement strand
TGTGCGAGATTCATCAGGCGCTTTGTCTTACACCTTGGGTGACGGCAAGTATGTGGGCTACCACGTGGAAATTTGCCAACGCATCATTGCCAACGTCGAAAAGGCCGTGGGCAAAAAGCTGGAGACCAAGTACATCTCCGTGACCTCACAAAACCGCATTCCCTTGACCGAAAACGGCACGGTGGACATTGAGTGCGGCTCCACCACCAACAACGAAGCGCGTCAAAAGCAAGTGGCTTTTGCGTTCACCACCTATGTGGAAGAAGTGCGTATTGCCGTGCGTGCCAACTCCGGTATCACCTCGATTGCTCAGTTGAATGGTAAGAACGTGGCCACCACCACCGGCACCACCTCTGTGCAGCTGTTGCGCAAGAACGAGCGCGCCACAGGCGTGGACTTCAAAGAAGTGTTTGGCAAAGACCACGCAGACAGCTTCTTGTTGCTCGAATCGGGTCGCGCCGATGCCTTCGTGATGGACGGTCAAATTTTGGCTGGCAACATCGCCAACTCCAAAGCACCCGCTGACTTCAAAATCGTGGGCGAAGTGTTGAACGTCGAGCCCATCGCGATTATGTTCCGCAAGGACGACCCAGCGTTCAAGAAATTGGCTGACGACACCATTGCTGGTTTGGCCAAATCGGGCGAACTCGCCAAGCTCTACGACAAGTGGTTTGTGCAAGCGATTCCTCCTAAAAACATCAAGCTGGGCATGCCTGCCAGCGATGCCAACAAGGCCGCTTGGGCCACGCCTAACGACAAGCCTGTCGAAGCCTACGCCAAGAAGTAATTCAGAAACACGCACAGCATGACACTCGATTGGCAGGTTTTTCTCGAAGACGATGGTGGGGGAAGAACCTACCTCGAGTGGATGTTTGACGCTTGGGGCTGGACGCTGTCCGTCGCAGGCAGTGCATGGGTAGTGGCCATGGTGTCGGGATGCCTGATGGGTGTGCTGCGCACCTTGCCACCCGATACGCGTGTGAATGTGTGGCTCGCCAAGTTGGCCAACGCGTGGGTGGAACTGTTTCGCAACATCCCCGTGTTGGTTCAAATTTTTCTCTGGTACTTTGTGTTGCCCAAGGTTTTTCCGGCCATGCAACAAGTGCCTGGTTTTGTGTTGGTGGTGTTAGGCCTCGGCTTTTTCACTTCCTCGCGTATTGCCGAAATGCTGCGCGCTGGTATTCAAGCCATGCCGCGCGGCCAGCGCTATGCGGCCATGGCTATGGGCTTTACCACCTGGCAAACCTACCGCTATGTGTTGCTGCCGATTGCGTTTCGCACCATTTGGCCACCACTCACCAGCGAGTCGATGAACTTGCTGAAAAACTCATCGGTGGCGTTTGCGGTGTCGATTGCCGAACTCACCATGTACGCCATGCAAGTGCAAGAAGAAACCTCGCGTGGCATTGAGGTGTATTTGGCTGTGACGGCGCTGTACACCGTGTCTGCCTTTGCCGTGAACCGTGTGATGGCGTTTGTGGAACGTCGCATGCAAATCCCCGGCTTGGTGGTCGCAGGTAACGTCGGCGGAGGGCACTGAACATGGGTGCACTCGATTTTTCGTTTGTCGAATGGGACATCTTCAACAAGTTTGTGTTGAAAGGCATGTTGTTCAGCGTTGAGCTGACCATCGTCGCCACCGTGGGCGGCATTGTGTTCGGCACCATCCTGGCGCTGATGCGTTTGTCGGGCAACAAGGTGCTCGCGCTGCCTGCGGTTGTTTATGTGAACGGCATGCGCTCCATCCCCTTGGTGATGGTGATTTTGTGGTTCTTCTTGTTGATCCCGTTTTTGATCGGCCGCTCCATTGGCGCAGAGTTGTCAGCCACCATCACCTTTGTGGCGTTTGAGGCCGCGTATTTCAGCGAAATCATGCGCGCAGGCATTCAGTCCATCCCGCGTGGTCAGGTCATGGCCGGCCAGGCTTTGGGCATGACCTATGGCCAGAACATGCGCCTGATTGTGTTGCCCCAAGCCTTTCGCAACATGATTCCGGTGCTGCTCACACAAACCATCATCTTGTTCCAAGACACCTCCTTGGTCTACGCCATTGGCGCCTACGACTTGCTCAAAGGCTTCGTCACGGCAGGCAAGATTTATGGCCGTGTGGAAGAGGTCTACATCTTGGCCGCCTTGGTTTACTTTGTGATTTGTTTTGGCCTCTCGGCCCTGGTGCGTCGCTTGCAAGCACGCATTGCCATCATTCGCTGAGAGCATTGGAGTTTGCTGTGATTGAATTAAAAAATGTGTCCAAGTGGTATGGCCCTGTGCAGGTGCTGAACAACTGCTCCACCAACATTCAAAAAGGTGAGGTGGTGGTGGTCTGCGGCCCATCCGGCTCGGGCAAATCGACCCTCATCAAAACCATCAATGCCTTGGAGCCATTTCAGCAAGGCGAGATTTTTGTCGATGGCATTGCTGTGCACGGCAAAGACACCAACTTACCCAAATTGCGCAGTCGCGTGGGCATGGTGTTTCAGCACTTCGAGCTGTTTCCCCATCTGTCCGTGACCGAGAACTTGACCATCGCCCAGCAAAAAGTCTTGGGCCGCAGCGAAGAAGAAGCCCGTGCCCATGGCTTGAAATACCTAGAGCGCGTGGGTCTGATGGCGCACAAAGACAAATTCCCAGGCCAGCTCTCAGGCGGCCAACAACAACGCGTGGCCATTGCCCGCGCCTTGAGCATGGACCCCATCGTCATGTTGTTTGACGAACCCACTTCCGCACTCGACCCCGAAATGGTGGGCGAGGTGTTGGACGTGATGGTCGACTTGGCGAATGAAGGCATGACCATGATGTGCGTGACACATGAAATGGGTTTTGCCCGCAAGGTCGGCAGCCGCGTGATCTTCATGGATGTGGGCGGCAAGATTTTGGAAGACTGTTCGAAAGACGAGTTCTTCAACCACCCCGAAAACCGCCAACCGCGCACCAAAGAGTTCTTAAACAAGATTTTGGCGCACTAAATCACGTTAGTTCGCTTGCATTGGCTGCGCATGTAATTTGATGCCAAGAGCAGACGTTACCTTCAATATGGTTGCAAAGCTTGGGTTACCTTCGCCAGAGAGTGCCTTGTAAAGACTTTCACGGCCTAGGCCTGTATCGCGTGATAGTTGCGACATACCTTGCGCACGTGCAATAGTGCCCAAAGCTTTGGCAATGAACGCGGCATCATCCCCAGCCTCTTGTAAACAGGCTTCGAGATAAAACGCCATATCCTCTTTGGTTTTGAGGTGCTCTGCACTGTTCCATTTGCGTAACTTGAGCGTTGTCATCTAGTCACCCCCTGAGTCTGCGCGCAAGTTCTTGCGCTGTTGCAATGTCTTTAGCTTGGCTCGATTTGTCGCCGCCTGCCAAGAGAATAACGATCTCTAGGCCATGCGGTGTGAAATACACACGAAAGCCCGGCCCGTGATGGATCCGCATCTCTGACACGCCTTGGCCCACAGCTTTGTGATCACCAAAGTTGCCATCTTCAACCCGGTCAATACGTGCTTGCACACGACGGGCAGTTTGTTTATCCGTTAAAGACGCAAACCACGTATCGAATGCTTCGGTGGTACAGATTGTGTACATTGATGATTGTATAAAACAGGATACATGTTGTCAATCACGCATCCCATCGTGTGGCTTAGAAGCACTCGAAACTTCGAAGACAATCCATCACATGACGCAAGAAATCACCATCACACAACCCGACGACTGGCACCTGCACGTGCGCGATGGCGCTGCCCTGAACACCGTGGTGCCCCACACCGCCGCTGAGTTTGGCCGTGCCATCATCATGCCCAACCTCAAGCCCCCTGTGACCACAGCGGCGCAAGCGCTTGAGTACAAGCAACGCATCATTGCAGCCGTTCCAAAAGGCATGCGCTTCGAGCCTTTGATGACGCTCTACCTGACCGACAACTTGCCGGCTGATGAAATCGCCCGAGCCAAAGACGTCGGTGTGGTCGCTGCCAAGCTTTACCCTGCAGGCGCCACCACCAACAGCGATGCCGGTGTGACTGACCTGCGCAAAACCTACAAAACACTCGAAGCTATGCAAAAGGCTGGCATGCTGTTGTTGGTGCACGGCGAGGTCACCAGCAGCGACATCGATTTGTTTGACCGCGAAGCCGTGTTCATCGACACCCAGCTCATTCCGCTGCGCAAAGATTTCCCCGAACTCAAAATTGTGTTCGAGCACATCACCACCGCCGAAGCCGCGCAGTATGTGGCGGCGAGCGACAAGTTCACCGGCGCCACCATCACCGCCCACCATTTGCTTTACAACCGCAACGCCATCTTCACCGGCGGCATTCGCCCGCACTACTACTGCTTGCCCGTCTTAAAGCGTGAGACACACCGACAAGCTTTGGTCAAGGCCGCCACCAGTGGTTCGCCCAAATTCTTCTTAGGCACCGACAGCGCGCCACACCCCGCGCATCTCAAGGAACATGCCACGGGCTGCGCGGGTTGCTACACCGCGCATGCGGCCATGCCGATGTATGCCGAAGCGTTTGACAATGCGGGTGCGCTCGACAAACTCGAAGGCTTTGCGAGCTTCCATGGCGCAGACTTCTACGGCTTGCCACGCAACACGGGCACGCTCACGTTGCGCAAAGAGAGCTGGACGCCACCGGAGAGCTTTGCATTTGGCGAAGCCGATTTGAAACCCTTGCGTTCTGGCGAGGCCCTGCCTTGGCGCGTGGTTTAAGCCCGAAGGCAGAAGGCTTTGCAGGCGCTGTTTTAGCCGACATTGATTGGTCTCAACCGTGGTTTGCGCCGTGGCGCGAACTCGGCGAGTCGACTGCGCACCTAGCACTGCAACAGCAAAACGTGGCTGTTGCACTTAACGTCGCCAATAACGTGAAGTTCGTCCCTCAATCAGCCCTACCCGAAGGTCAAGCCTACGAAGACTTCATCTTCAAAACCGCACAAGTTCCCACTCGCGATGGCCTGCACGATTTTTTCAACGGTCTGTGCTGGCACCGTTTCCCGCTGGCCAAACGTCGTTTGAACCAACTGCAAGCCGCAGAAATTGCAACCCAAGGCGTGCGCGCGACGCGCGGTCCTGTGCGTGATGCACTCACGCTGTTTGATGAAAACGCAATCCTCATGCACGCGCCCGATGCGGTGTGGAATGCGCTGCAAGCCCGCGATTGGCTCACGCTGTTTGTTGACTTGCGCGACCAATGGCAACAGGTACACCTCGTGCTGTTTGGTCATGCATTGCTTGAAAAACTCGTCACGCCCTACAAGTCGATCACTGGCCATGTGTACCGAATTGCCAGCGATGTAGACGTGCGGGACGATGCGGCGCTCGACACCTGGTTGGTGGACGATCTGCAGCCCGCCAAACTCGCCACCAAACCCTATGAACCGCTGCCTGTGCTGGGTGTGCCCGGTTGGTGGCCAGTCAATGCCGAGCGCGTGTTTTACCAAGACCCGCAGGTGTTTCGACCCAAGCGGGGCCATGCCGACGTCTCAACCACCTCCACCTTGGCCTAGTTTTCATGTGGTTTTTCAATGCGTGCACATTGAATTCCAAGAATTCATCCCTACCATTGCAAACAGCGGGCTTTCGTATTCCCCGCTGAAAAGGAAACCATGAAACGCATTCTTCTGTTCGTCCTCACCAACCTCGCCGTCATGGTGGTGCTGGGGGTCGTCGCCAGTTTGCTTGGCGTCAACCGCTACCTCACGACCAATGGCCTGAACCTGTCTGCCTTGCTGGGTTTTTCGCTCATCATGGGTTTTGGCGGCGCCATCATTTCGCTCTTGATGAGCAAGCCCATGGCCAAATGGAGCACTGGCGCACACGTCATCAACCAACCTGCCAATCAAGATGAAGCCTGGATCGTCAGCACGGTGCAGCGCTTGTCGGAGCGCGCTGGCATCGCTATGCCTGAAGTCGCGATTTATGAAGGTGAGCCCAATGCGTTTGCCACCGGGGCCTTCAAGAATTCAGCCTTGGTCGCCGTGTCGACAGGTTTGCTGCAAAGCATGACGCACGAGGAAATTGAAGCCGTGCTCGGCCATGAAATTGCCCACGTCGCCAACGGTGACATGGTCACGCTCACGCTGATTCAAGGCGTGCTCAACACCTTTGTGGTGTTCTTGAGCCGTGTCATCGGTTACTTTGTCGATGGCATGCTGCGCAGCAAAGATGACCAATCCAGCGGCCCCGGCATGGGCTACTACATCACCAGCTTTGTGCTCGACATCGTGTTGGGCTTTGTCGCCAGCATGATCGTGGCCTGGTTCAGCCGCTACCGCGAATTCCGTGCGGACGAAGGCTCGGCCCAGCTCTTGGGCAACAAGCAGCCCATGATCAACGCCTTGGCGCGCTTGAACAGCATGCAAGCGGGCGAGCTGCCTGCCAGTGTCGCTGCGATGGGCATCACCGGGGGGATGGGCAAGCTGTTTGCTTCGCACCCACCGCTTGAAGAGCGCATTGCTGCACTGCAAGCGGCGCGCTGATTTTTGACCCGCCCTGAATCTCCTTGGACGGTCGCTCCTGCACAGGCAGTGGCGACCGTTGCCATTCAGCCCTCAGCAGATTTAACGCCAGCGCAACAACGTTTCAACACCTTGTTGGCGCGGGTGTCGCAACTGTCTGAATCCATCGACATGCTGGAAGCCTTGTCGACGCAGCACCGCAGCCGCCATTTGAGAGCCATGGCCGCTTTGCAGCAGCAAGAAGATATGGCGCGTAAAAATCTGCTGCTGTTTTTAGACGCGTGTTTGTACCAAGCAGAACTCACCACTGCACACCGTCGCAGTGCGACGCGCATCATTCTCGCGCTGTGTGAAGCCTTGGCGCACAAGAACGATGTGCAAGTGCAAGCCGTGTTCAATCAACACCACAGCGAGGAAGATGCCCAAGCACTGGCTGAAGAGGAACGTGCCGCTGCCGAACACGCCAAAGCGGTGTTTGAAGATCTGTTCGGCAAACCCTTGTACGGCGCGGATGATTTACACACCGCCGAGGCGGTGTTTGAAGCGGGCCTGCGCCAATACCGTGAGCAACAACAACGCTTGGAAGACAAACGTCAAGCCAAGAAGGCCAAGAAAAAACCAGCGACGCGGCAACTCAAAGACGCCCAGCAAAAAATGGATGCCAACACCGCGTTGCGCACGGTGTATCGCCAACTGGCCAGCGCCTTGCATCCGGATCGCGAACCGGATGAGACGGAGCGCTTGCGCAAGACCGCGTTGATGAGTGAGGTCAACGCTGCGTATGACCACAAAAACTTGTCCGAGTTGCTAAAGCTGCAAATGCAAATAGCGCAGATTGACAGCCACGCATTGAGCCGCATCGCTGACGACAAACTCAATGCCATGTGCTTATTGTTGAAAGAACAAATTGACGCCTTGGAGGAGGACGAAGCGCAAGCTCAGTTTGAAATTCGCCATTACCTGGGTGTGAACGAACTCGACCACATCAGCGCCGAGAGTTTGGCGCGCGCACTGGCCATTCAACTGCGTGACAAAGAGCACGAGGTGGACACGCTAGAGCGTGACTTGCGCCGCATTCAAAACGACGCAGAGCTGAAACGTTGGCTCAAAGAGCAAGCGCAATTGGCCAAAGAGGCGCGGGCGGAATTGACCGATCTGGATCGTTTGCTGCGAAGATGAAAAAAGGGCTCATGACGAGCCCTTTCAACAAGAAGTCTGTCATCTTCAAACTGGCAAATAACCTTCCACCGACAAGTAGCGCTCACCGGTGTCGTAGTTAAAGCCCAGCACAGTCGCGCCTGCTGGCAGCTCTGGCAGTTTTTGTGCAATCGCAGCCAGTGTGGCGCCTGACGAAATACCGACCAACAAACCTTCCTCCGCTGCGCTGCGACGACCCATTTCGCGGGCGGCGTCAGCTTCGACTTGAATCACGCCATCGAGCAAGGCGGTGTCCAAGTTCTTAGGAATAAACCCAGCGCCAATGCCTTGAATGGGATGCGGTGCCGGTGCACCGCCAGAGATGACGGGCGATGCCGTAGGCTCCACCGCATACACCTTCAGTTGCGGCCATTTCGCTTTGAGCACCTTGGCCACGCCTGTCAAATGGCCACCTGTGCCGACGCCGGTGATGAGTGCATCCAGGCCGTTGGGGAAGTCGGCGATGATTTCTTGCGCTGTGGTGCGCATGTGCACGTCAATGTTGGCGGGGTTTTCAAACTGTTGTGGAATCCAGGCACCGGGTGTTTGTGCGGCCAGCTCCTCAGCGCGTGCGATGGCGCCTTTCATGCCTTTTTCGCGTGGCGTCAAATCAAACGAAGCGCCGTAGGCCAGCATCAAACGGCGGCGCTCCACGCTCATGCTGTCGGGCATGACCAGGATCAGCTTGTAGCCTTTGACCGCAGCCACCATGGCCAGACCGACACCGGTGTTGCCTGATGTCGGCTCGATGATCGTGCCGCCTGCTTTCAACGCCCCCGATTTCTCAGCCGCTTCCACCATGGCCAAGGCGATGCGATCTTTGATCGATCCACCGGGGTTGGTGCGCTCTGACTTGATCCACACTTGGTGGCTGCTGCCAAACAAACGGTTGATGCGAATATGCGGTGTGTGGCCGATGGTGTCTAAAACGTTGTTGGCTTTCATGGGGTGCTCCTTGAAGAAATGAGTTGTTGTGCGACAGCTTCGCCTACTTTAATGCCATCCACGCCGGCCGACAAAATACCGCCTGCATAACCTGCCCCTTCACCTGCCGGATACAGCCCTGCCAAGGTGGGGCTTTGCAGCGTGGTGCTGTCGCGGTCAATCCGCAGGGGCGACGAAGTGCGTGTCTCGACGCCTGTCAGCACGGCATCGTGCATGTCGTAGCCTTTGATCTTGCGTCCAAACACAGGCAAGGCTTCGCGCATGGCGTCAATCGCATAGGTGGGCAAGGCACTGTTCAAGCTGACCATCTTCACCCCCGGTTTGTACGAGGGGGCTACGCTGCCCAGCGCGGTCGAGGCGCGGTTGGCGATGAAGTCCCCCACCAACTGGGCGGGGGCTTCGTAGCTGCTGCCGCCCAAGGTGTAGGCATGGGCTTCGAGTTGGCGTTGCAACACCAAGCCTGCGAGCGGGTGGTAGCCGCCGGGTGCATCGTGCGTGTCATGGCGCACGGCGTTGCCCAACTCTTGCCCCAGTTCGGCTTCAAATGCTGCTGGGTCGCTCGGGTAGTCGCTGGGGTCAATGCCCACCACCAAGCCGGAGTTGGCGTTGCGTTCGTTGCGTGAGTACTGGCTCATGCCGTTGGTTACCACGCGTCCTGGCTCGCTGGTGGCCGCCACTACCGTGCCGCCAGGGCACATGCAAAAGCTGTACACCGCACGACCGTTGTGAGCGTGGTGCACCAGCTTGTAGTCGGCCGCGCCCAAGAGCGGATGACCCGCATGTTGGCCCCAGCGTGCGCGATCAATCACGCTTTGCGGATGTTCAATCCGCACACCGACCGAGAAAGGTTTGGCTTCCATCGCCACCGCATGGCGGTGCAGCATGGTGAAGGTGTCGCGTGAGCTGTGTCCCAGCGCCATCACCACATGACGTGCGGGCAAGGTGTAGGTCTCGTCTGTGGCGTTGTTGTGAATGCGCAGGCCTTGCAGTTGGCGGCTGGACTTGTTGTTCGCACCTTCGCCTTCGTAAAGTACATCCACCACGCGTTGCTCAAACCGTACTTCGCCGCCTAGGCGGATGATTTCTTCACGCAACCCTTCAACGACCTTCACCAGTTTGAAGGTGCCAATGTGGGGATGGGCCACGAACATGATTTCTTCGGGAGCCCCAAAGTTCACAAACTCTTGCATGACCTTGCGGCCCAAGTGGCGCGGGTCTTTGATTTGGCTGTAGAGCTTGCCGTCCGAGAAGGTGCCTGCACCGCCTTCGCCAAATTGCACATTGCTCTCGGCATTCAAAATCTTTTTGCGCCACAAGCCCCAGGTGTCTTTGGTGCGCTGACGCACGGTGGTGCCACGCTCGATCACGATGGGCTTGAAGCCCATTTGCGCCAACACCAGGGCCGCAAAAATACCGCAGGGCCCAAAGCCCACCACCACCGGGCGCTCGCCTGCGTGTGCGCCCCAATCGCCGGGGGCATGTGCAGGCATTTGCCAGCCCATATCAGGCGTGGCTTGAATGTGTGAGTTCTTGGCATGTTGGGCTAACAGCTGCGTTTCAAGCGTCGGGTCTTGCAGCGTCACATCGACGATGTAGACCACCAGCAGGTTTTGTTTGCGAGCGTCAAAGCTGCGTTTGAAAACAGTGAGCTCTGCAATAGCCTCTGGTGCAGTGCCTAAGGCTTGGGCCGCCAGACGTTGCAAAGCCTCGATGGGGTGTGGCGGCAGCTTGCGGTCTTCGTCGGTTTCGGCCGGTGCATCGGCGGCGCGGCGTGCTTCAACGGGCAAGTCTGTCAGCGGGAGTTTGAGTTCAGAGAGTCGAATCATGGCGGTGGCCCGTGGTGATCGGGCAAGTCATGGAGGATAAAAAGCCTTGCCAGCGCTTGGTAAGGCAGTGGGGCGGAGAATCAACGTTGGTTAAACAGGCACTTTGTTTGTGGCCTCTTGTGCCGACGCTTGATGTGAAGCACGACGGAGCGCACGAATCTCTTTCTTCATGGCCATCACGGCGCCAACGAACGGCGCAAAGTAAAGACGAGGTGCTTGCTTTGCAGCGATTTTCATTTCGTACAACAGTCTGTTCATTCTGTCATCTCCCTCACAGCGTTGATCCCAGTGATTACCAAGTAGGCGAAGAAAGCCATGGCATCAATGGTCACGATGGCATATTCCAACAACGTCAGCACTTGAACGACATAAGGTGCGGTCCCCTTCATCGCCAAGTACTGAACCAGCAAACCTAAGCCAAAAGCAGGCAGCGATATCAGGACAAAAATCAAAGAACCCACCACAATATGGACACCAAAGTGCACAACGGGTGTCCACCATATTTGTTGATGCTTAGGGTTCAACTTTACCTTCTTTCTCAAACGATTTCATCACCACGGATTTTCCAGCGCACGATTCGAACCACGCTGAGTTTGTCTTTCAAAGATAAAGATGGGCGCATTAGCGATAATCAAGGTGTGAAGCTCGCTAGGCCGTCGCCGGTGCAATCTGGGAAACCAGGCACGGGAGGAACGTCCGGACTGCATAGGACAGCGCAAGAGGTAACACCTCTCCACCGTGAGGTGAGGATCAGAGCAACAGAGACGAGCCGCTTGAGTGCGGGTGAAACGGGCAATCTCTGCGCGCAGCAATACCAAGTAGGCCAGCCCCGAGGGGTGCGGTTCGCCGCATCACCTCGATCTTGTGATCCGCAGGAACGGTTGGCGGGTAGGTAGCACCGAGCCGAGTGGGTGACCCTCGGCCCAGATTAATGACGGTCACACAACGGGCAACCGTTGTGCACAGAATCCGGCGTATCGGCGAGCTTCACACTTTCAATTGCCACACACGAACCAGCATGGTCCCATCGTGTGTCTGCATTTCATATAAAGCATCAATGTCTTCGATGCCGTTAAGCCGTGTTGATCGAACTTCAGCCCATAGAACCAAAGATCTAGAGACGTCAAATACGCGTGTGACTAGAGTCGGACAGGCGCGTGTCACAAATTTGCTTCATAACTTTCACAAAAGCGTAACGCGTAACGCACTATTTCCTGCGAACAGCACATGTCATGTTGTGGCGGTAGCGTGCAAAAAACAAACCATAAAAATGAAAAACCCCACCGTGTTACCACGGTGGGGTTTCAGACTTTGAAATCCTTAACTGGCTAAGCCAGCGTGGGGATTAGAAGGCCATGTGCAGACCCAACATGCTACGTGTGCGCTTGGTGCTGGAGTCAGTACTTTGCAGTGAACTGTAAGCAGTAGTGGCTGTCAAGTCCAACACTTTAGCTTGGTCATCAAGCGACTCATAACGAGCGACCAAGGCAGTGGTCTTGCTCAAAGCATAGTTGTAGCCAATACCTGTGAATGTCGACTTCTGACCATTTCTGTTGTTGATCGATGAGTTTTCTTTGACAGAACCGGTGGTTGCAAACACTGTGTTTGCGCCACTTGTGTACTGAACAGTGAACATTTGCGCAGAACGGTCAGATTGGTTGCCAGTGGTGGAACCCACATTACCCAAAGTTGTCTTTTGCATAGCACCTGCCACCAAGAAGCCATTGCCCAAGTTGTAGTTGGCAGCAAGCGAATTTTGCTTGTTGTCTTGAGCTGTGCTGATTGCAGAACCGGTTGTCAACGCTCCTGTCGAGTAGCATGGGTTGACTGTCGCATCAGTATTTGTCAGGTAGTGAGTAGACGAAGGTGCTGCACAGAAAGAAGCGAAGCTGGTCTTGCTGGCGACGTAAGCAACGTTCAAAGGACCGTTGGAGTACTTGATACCCAATTCAT
This sequence comes from Comamonadaceae bacterium, assembly GCA_947453965.1. Lineage (GTDB taxonomy): Bacteria > Pseudomonadota > Gammaproteobacteria > Burkholderiales > Burkholderiaceae_C > Limnohabitans. Next base: position 707 of record CANGIQ010000043.1, on the reverse strand, counting down.
CTGCGCCTACTTGGTTGTTCAAACCAACGCCCAGAGATGTGGTGGTAATAGCAACACCTGATGTGGCAGAGACAGGCACGCTAGCCGAGTCTTGCTTGAAGGCTTTGATGTATTGTGCAGTCACGCCGTTGATGGTAGGCGTGATGTAACGGAAGCTGTTGGCCCAACGAGTTGTTGTCATTGTTGGGTCTGCACCGATGATGGTGCCGTAGCCGCCACCAAATGCTGTGCCAGCCAAAGGCGACACAGTACCTTGGATCATGGTCAGGCCAGCATTGTGGATTTGACCGAATGCAACGTCACCAACGGGTGAACGCAAACCAACCAAGATCTCGCTGTTGGCAAAAGTGCCGGCAACACCGTAGGTTGTTTTCTGCACGGTGGAGTTACCGCCAGGGGTCAAAGCAGCTGCTGTGCTAGCAGAGTAAGCAGGGATGATGCCTGTGTTAGCAGCGTTGTTCATGATGCTGAGGTCGTTCTCAACGCGGAAGTAAGCAGACATGCCGCCACCCAGATCTTCCAAGCCACGGAAGTTGATCTGTGTAGTACCGGAACCGTTTTGGTCGATACCTTTGACGTTCACGCCTTTGTAGCTGTTGGCTTGGTAGCCAGCGTTGAACAGGCCGTTGATTTCGAAGCCAGGCTTGTTAGTTGAAGTTTGTGCAGATGCTGCGATTGCGGTCAGTGCCGCGAGGGCAACGAGGGTT
>CANGIQ010000042.1 GCA_947453965.1 Comamonadaceae bacterium | reverse complement strand
GCCACCAAAATGGCCTGGAGCACCGGCGTGCCCGGCGAAGCACTGGCCAATGCCGTGCCTTATATGCAAGCGTTTGGGCACACCGTGCTGGCCTGGATCTGGCTGGAAGTTGAGCTGGCCAGCCAGGCGCAAGAAGCCTCGCATCTGGGCCGCCGTGCTGCCGCGCACTTCTTTTTCAATTACGAATTGCCCAAAATTGGTGCCTGGCTCAACGTGGTGGAGTCGCGCGACATGACCTGCGCAGACACACCCGAAGACGCTTTTTAAACTCAAGGATTCGCGATGCAAGAAAGTTTTGGTGCCTACATTCCCTTTGTGGACCACCTCGGTTTCGAGATGGTGTTTTTCGATGAAGGGCAATCCGAACTGCGCTACGCACCCGCAGACGAACACCTCAATTCCTTCAACGTCACCCACGGCGGCGCGGTGATGACGTTTTTAGATGTCACCATGGCCACTGCCGCCCGTAGCGTGGACAAAGCGATTGGCGTGGTCACCATCGAAATGAAAACCTCGTTCATGCGTCCTGCACGCGGCACGCTCATAGGCAAAGGCCGTGTGTTGCACCGCACCCGCAGCATGGCCTTCACCGAAGGCACGATCTTCGATACTGAAGGCAACGCTTGCGCACACGCCACCGGCACCTTCAAGTACGTCAACCGCGCAGACCCTGGCGCCCACAAACCGACCGAGTTGCACGAAATATCGACCGACTGATCGGTCGATCCACCCTTTCCAAACCAAAACCAACCTAAGAGACAACACCATGCCAAACAACCAACAACTCGTGCTCGACAACCGCCCCACGGGTGAAGCCACCGTCAACAACTTCAAGCTGGTCAACACCACCACGCCTGCGTTGCAAGACAACCAAGTGCTGGTGCGCCACCACTACCTGAGCCTGGACCCCTACATGCGTGGACGCATGAACGAGAGCAAGAGCTACGCTGTGCCCCAGCCCTTGGGCGAAGTGATGATTGGTGGCACGGTGGGTGAGGTGGTCGAGAGCCGTCACCCCAAATTCAAGGTCGGCGATGCCGTGGTCGGCATGGGCGGCTGGCAACTCTACAGCGTGGTCGATGGCAATGCCGTGGGCATGCTGCGCCGGGTCGACACCACCCATGTGCCTTTGAGCTACAACCTCGGTGCCGTGGGCATGCCCGGCGTCACGGCCTGGTATGGCTTGGTCAAAATCATCAACCCCAAAGCGGGCGAGACCGTCACCGTCAGTGCGGCCAGTGGCGCTGTGGGCAGCGCCTACGGTGCGTTGGCCAAGGCCCGCGGCTGCCGCGTGGTGGGCATTGCCGGTGGCAAAGACAAATGCGACTACGTGGTCAACGAGCTCGGCTTTGATGCCTGCATCGACTACAAAGAACACAAGGACTACCTCTCACTGTCCAAAGCGCTGCGCGATGCGTGCCCCAACGGCATCGACGGCCACTTTGAAAACGTCGGCGGCATGGTGCTTGATGCGGTGATGCTGCGCACCAACGCCTTTGCCCGCATTGCGGTGTGCGGCATGATCGCCGGCTACGACGGTGCGCCCATTGCCATGGCCAATCCCGCACTGATCCTGGTCAACCGCATGCGTGTGGAAGGCTTCATCGTCAGCGAGCACATGGAGGTGTGGCCCGAGGCTCTGCAAGAACTGGGCAACTTGGTCGCTGCTGGCAAGCTGCGTCCGCGTGAAACCGTGGCCCAAGGTTTGGAATCGGCGCCACAGGCGTTCTTGGGTTTGCTCAAAGGCAAAAACTTCGGCAAGCAATTGGTCAAGTTGATCTAACGCACAAGGCGCCCATGTCTCAACTCATCCTGCATCATTACCCTCTGTCCCCGTTTGCTGAAAAAGTGCGGCTCATCCTGGGCTACAAACAACTCAGCTGGCAAAGCGTGCACATTCCCATGTACATGCCCAAGCCCGATGTGGTGGCACTGACGGGCGGACACCGTCGCACGCCGTTTATGCAAATCGGTGCCGATATTTACTGCGACACCAGTTTGATCTGTGATGTGTTGGAGCACCTGGCACCTACACCCACCTTGTACCCAGATGCAGTCAAAGGTGCAGCCCGCATCGTGGCGCAATGGGCTGACAGCATGTTGTTCCCGGTAGCCATGGCCTACAACTTTCAGCCCGCAGGTGCAGCCCATGTGTTGCAGGGCTGGTCGCCTGAAGATGTGAAAGTGTTTGTGCAAGACCGCACCAGCATGCGGGGCGGCGCACCACGCATGCCACCCGCCGATGCCTTGGGCATGTACAAAAGCTATTTGCGCCGTTTGTCGAGCATGTTGGAACACCATCCCTTCTTGCTGGGTGACGCACCGTGCGTGGCTGACTTCTCGGCCTATCACCCCACCTGGTACACCTGGCGTCAGGTGCAGCCCTTGGCGGGCATTCTGGACGCCACGCCCCATGTGCGCGACTGGCTGGCTCGGATGGAGAAACTGGGTCATGGCAAGCACACCGACATCTCGTCCACCCAAGCGATTCAAATCGCCCACGACAGCACGCCTTTCGATGTGTCGCACGAGACTTTCGTCGACCACCACGGCATTGCCTTGGGCAGCCAAGTGGTGGTCACCGCCGAATCGTTTGGCTTAGAGCCCACGGCTGGCGAACTGGTGGCCGCCACCCGCACCCGCTACACCGTGCGTCGCACCGATGAACGCGCAGGCACCGTGCATGTGCATTTCCCACGCGTGGGCTTTATCTTGAAAAAGGCAGAGTGATGATTTCCAACTTCAAAGGCAAAACAGCGGTATTGACAGGCGCAGGCTCGGGCTTTGGCCTGGAGTGCGCACGCATCGGCGCCAAGCTGGGCATGAACCTGGTCTTGGTGGATGTGCAAAAAGACGCGCTGGATGCGGCCGAAGCCGAGCTCAAAGCCACCGGCGCGCAAGTGATGGCACGTTTGGTCAACGTGTCGGATGCGGCGCAGATGCAAGCCCTGGCCGATGATGTGAAAGCGACCTTTGGTGCGCCCAACTTCGTGTTCAACAACGCAGGCGTGGCCGCAGGTGGTTTGCTGTGGGAAAACACCCAAGCCGATTGGGACTGGGTGCTGGGCGTCAACCTTTGGGGCGTGGTGCATGGCGTGCGCTTGTTCACCCCCATGATGCTGGAGGCGGCAGCCAAAGACCCAGGGTTCCAAGGCCACATCGTCAACACCGCCAGCATGGCCGGTTTGCTCACACCGCCCAATATGGGCATTTACAACGTCAGCAAACATGCCGTCGTGGCCTTGACCGAAACGTTGTACCAAGACTTGAAGCTGGTCAACGACCAAGTCAGCGCCAGTGTGTTGTGCCCGTACTTTGTGCCCACAGGCATCAGCCAAAGCCACCGCAACCGCCCCGCGGACCTGAAAGCAGAAAAACCCACCAAGAGCCAGCTCATTGGCCAAGCCATGAGCGACAAGGCCGTGGGCAGCGGCAAGGTGAGTGCGACAGATGTGGCGCGCATGGTGTTTGATGCCATCGCCGCTGACCAGTTCTACATCTACAGCCACCCACAAGCGCTGGGCAATGTGCAAAGCCGCATGGAAGCCATCGTGCAGCAACACAACCCACCTGATCCGTTTGCGGCACGCCCCGATGTGGGCGCCAAGCTCAAGGCCGACTTGCGTGCCTGAATATTGCGCCTGACGATTACGCTTGACCATTACGCCTAAGTTGTCGTGCCTGAGATCACAAAGCCCCGCTCTGGCGGGGCTTTGTTTTGGGCCTGCTCCCTTGTGACCCTGAGGTGGTTTTTTCCCCTCTGTGAATCAGGCAAAATTGCCCGCTTTGATGAATTTGACCGACTGACAACATGCAAAAAATAACCCGCCAATTGGCGGATGAAATCAAGATCTCCGAGGCTCAAGTCCGCTCTGCGGTGGAACTTCTCGACGGTGGCGCCACCGTGCCTTTTATTGCCCGTTACCGCAAAGAAGTGACCGGTGGCTTGGACGACATTCAGCTGCGTGAACTCGAAGCACGCCTGAGCTACCTGCGCGAACTGGAAGACCGCCGCGCAGCAGTGATCAAGAGCATTCAAGAACAGGGCAAGCTCACGCCTGAATTGCTGGCCGCCATCGAAGCGGCGCCCACCAAGCAAGAGCTGGAAGATATTTACTTGCCCTTCAAGCCCAAGCGCCGCACCAAAGGCATGATTGCCAAAGAAGCGGGTTTGGAGCCACTGGCCGACAAACTGTTTGCCGACCCCACGCTGAACCCGAATGTGGAAGCCGAAGCGTTCATCCTGCCGGCAGGCAAAGTGGAGGGGGCCGATTTCACAACGGTGGCCGCAGTGTTGGACGGTGTGCGCGACTTCTTGAGCGAGCGCTGGGCCGAAGACGCCACACTGATTCAATCCTTGCGCGAATGGCTGTGGGCCGAAGGCTTATTCCGTAGCAAGCTGGCCGCTGGCAAAGATGAAAACAATCCTGACGTGGCGAAGTTTCGGGACTACTTTGAGTACGACGAACCCATTGGCCGTGTGCCCTCGCACCGCGCCTTGGCCGTGTTCCGTGCTCGTGCGCTGGAAATGTTGGATGCCAAACTGGTCTTGCCTGTCGAACCCGAACCCGGCAAACCCAGCTTGGCCGAAGTCAAGATTGCCTTGCACCTCGGCTGGAGCCATTCCAGCAGGGCAGGGGACGACCTGATTCGCAAATGCGTGGCGTGGACCTGGCGCGTTAAGCTCAGTCTGTCCACCGAGCGTGACTTGTTTACCCGATTGCGTGAAGAGGCTGAAAAAGTCGCCATCAAAGTGTTTGCCGACAACCTGCGTGACTTGTTGCTGGCTGCCCCCGCTGGCCCACGCGTGGTGATGGGCCTAGACCCAGGCATTCGCACCGGCGTGAAAGTGGCGGTGGTGGATGCCACGGGCAAGCTGGTGGAAACGTCCACCGTCTACCCCCACGAACCCCGCAAAGACTGGGACGGCTCGCTCTACACCTTGGCCAAGTTGGCGGAGAAACACGGCGTCAACCTGATTGCCATTGGCAATGGCACGGCCAGCCGTGAGACCGACAAACTGGCGGGTGAACTCATCAAGCTCATGGCCAAACATGACGCAAGCAAAGTCATCGACAAAGTGGTGGTCAGCGAAGCCGGTGCGTCGGTGTACAGCGCCAGTGAATACGCGAGCCAAGAGATGCCCGATGTGGATGTGAGCCTGCGCGGTGCGGCTAGCATTGCACGCCGCCTGCAAGACCCCTTGGCTGAGCTGGTCAAGATCGACCCCAAATCCATCGGCGTGGGTCAGTACCAACACGATGTGAACCAAAGCGAACTCGCCCGTACCCTCGAAGCCGTGGTGGAAGATTGCGTGAACAAAGTGGGGGTCGACCTCAACACCGCCAGCGTGCCCTTGCTGACTCGCGTGTCGGGCCTGAGCACCACAACTGCCAAAGCCGTGGTGCGTTGGCGCGAAGCCAATGGCGCGTTTGCCAACCGCCAGCAGTTGCTCAAAGTCACAGGCCTTGGCGCGAAAACGTTTGAGCAAAGTGCGGGCTTCTTGCGCATCCGTGATGGCGACAACCCGTTGGACATGACGGCGGTTCACCCCGAAACCTACCCGGTGGTGGAACGCATCATGGCGCAAACCGGCAAGCCGGTTGCCGAGTTAATGGGCCGTGCCGACATGCTCAAAACTTTGAAGCCTGAGCTGTTTGCCAACGACACCGTGGGCGTGATCACCGTCAAAGACATCTTGAGCGAGCTTGAAAAGCCCGGCCGCGACCCACGCCCCGACTTCAAAGTAGCCAAACTGCAAGACGGCGTGGAAGACATCAAAGACCTCAAGGTCGACATGGTGCTCGAAGGCACGGTCAGCAACGTGGCGGCTTTTGGCGCGTTTGTGGACCTCGGCGTTCATCAAGACGGCTTGATTCATGTGAGCCAACTGAGCAACAAGTTCATCACCGACGCCCGTGAAGTGGTGAAGACCGGCGACATCATCAAGGTCAAAGTGTTGGAAGTGGACGTGGCCCGCAAACGCATCAGCTTGACCATGAAGATGGATGGCGCACCTGCCAAACGCGATGGTCCACGCGACAACCGCTTTGAGCATGCGGGCCGCGACAACCGCCAACGCGGCGGGGCCGGTGGAGGCAGCTACAGCAGTGGCTACACCGCACCACCGCAAGCCGCAGGTGGATCGGCCATGGCGAGTGCGTTTGCCAAGCTGCAGGGGCTCAAGAAGTAGGAAGGGGTTGACAGTGTTATTACTTAGTAATAACATTTGATTGTCTTTATTCAATCACATTGAGTTCTCCATGCACATCGCCATCCGCCCCTTTGGTAATTCACGCGGCATCGTCATTCCTAAGCCTTTGCTTACGCAATTGGGCTTAGAGGACGAGGCTGAGGTGAGTGTGGAAAACAATACCTTGGTGATTCGTAAGCCAACCCAAGCAGTAAGAGCAGGATGGGGAGAGGCTGCCAAAGCGTTGGCCCAAGCCAATGACGATGCACTGGTCATGGGTGACTTTGGCAACGAGGACGATGAGGATTTGACGTGGTGAGCCGGGGTGAGATTTGGCTTGTCAACTTAGACCCAACAGTAGGCAGTGAAATTCGTAAATCACGTCCTTGTGTGGTGATCTCGCCATCTGAGTTGAACGACCATCTGAAAACTGTCATCGTTGCCCCCATGACCTCACAAGGGTTTCAAGCGCCATTTCGCGTGTCGCTGACATTTCAAGGCACCACAGGTTTGGTGCTCCTCGACCAACTACGCACCATCGACAAATCTCGGTTGATCAAAAAATTGGGTCGACTTCAACCTAAAACATTGACGACGACCTTGCAAAAGCTCCAAGAGCTGTTTGAGGTTTAACTGCGTTGAAAGCCCTTCACATCTACGCCGGCCCTCAAGCGCTGGCCCATATCGAAGCCCATGGCTTGAAGCCCGAGCATATTGGCGTCATTCCTGGGGCAGCGGGCGGTCCTAAAGGTTTGATCCTCGGTCCACTGGATCGCTTTTTGTTTGGCGAGTGGTTGCCCCAAAGCCCCCAACCCATCGACCTCGTTGGCGCCTCCATCGGCGCCTGGCGCATGGCCACAGCCTGCTTGGACAACGCAGTGCTTGGTTTTGAGCGCTTAGAGCACGACTACATCCACCAAGACTACCAAGTGCCTGAAGGGCAAAAGCGTCCCAGCGCCAAGCAGGTGAGCGACGAATTTGGCAACAGCCTGAACGCTTTTTACGGCGGCCGAATTGGCGAGGTGCTGAACCACCCGCGCTACCGCTTGCATGTGGTGACCTCGCGTGGCAAACACATCTTGCACCGCGAACACCCGCTGCTCACGCCTTTGGGCTACGCGGGTGCCTATCTGTGCAACGCCGTGCAGCGCAAAGCCATGGGTGCATGGCTGGAGCGCGTGGTGTTTTCCAGCCGAGGCGAGCTGCCGTTCGATGCGGGCGACTTTGCCACCCAGCACATGCCGCTGAATACGCGCAACTTCATGGCCGCGCTGCAAGCGAGTTGCTCTATTCCGTTTGTGCTGCAAGCCGTGCATGACATACCCGACGCGCCCACCGGCGCCTATTGGGACGGCGGCATCACCGATTACCACTTGCACCTCAACTACAACGGACTGACCAAGCGTCCTTTGGTTCTTTATCCGCATTTTCAACAAGCCGTGGTGCCCGGCTGGTTAGACAAGGCGCTGAAGTGGCGGCATAAAGCCACCCCGTTTTTAGACAACACCATCGTTTTGGCCCCCAACCCCGAGTGGGTCAAAACCTTGCCCAACGGCAAGCTGCCAGACCGCAGCGACTTCATCACCTATGCCACTGATTTTGAGGGGCGGGTGAAAGTTTGGCAACAAGCTGTGCGGGCGAGTGAGCAGATGGCAGATGAGTTTGCCGACTGGTTGATCAAACCAGATATGGCTGCTGTGCATCAGCTTTAAGAAGTCATCCTACGAGCTGCTGTGAACGAATCATCAAGCAAGCGGATGAACCTCCGCTCAGGCTGACTTACATCGCTGCTTCGAGCATCTCGCGGTATTCCTGCGCCGTGGCCAAACGCGGGTTGGTTTTGTGGCAGTGGTCGGCCATGGCACCTTCGATGACTTTGTCGAACCAGGCGCGGTCCACGCCCATATGCGCCAAGCCTTTGGGCAAGCCCAAACGTGCGTTCATGGCGGTGATGGCTTGCGCGATCGCTTCAGCGGCTTGCACCGCACCTTTGATTTCACCCAAGCCCATGGCATAGGCCATGCGTTCCATGCGGCGATCTTTTTGCACCGATTCGGCCGCTGCATTAAAACGCACCACTGCTGGCAAGAACATGGCGTTCAAAGTGCCGTGGTGCAAACGTGGGTTCACACCGCCCAGGCTGTGACTGAGTGAATGCACGCAGCCCAGGCCTTTTTGAAACGCCATGGCGCCTTGCATGGAGGCGCTCATCATGTTGAGGCGGGCTTCGCGGTCTTGGCCGTCTTGGGTCGCACGTTCAATGTGGGCCCAGCCTCGGGTTAAGCCGTCAAGTGCAATGCCGTCAGCGGGCGGGTTGAAGGGCGCAGCCATGAAGGTTTCCATGCAGTGCGCAATGGCGTCCATGCCGGTGGCGGCTGTGAGGGCAGGGGGCAAGCCCAGCGTCAATTCAGGGTCGAGCAAGGCTGCCTTGGGCACCAAGTGCCAGGAGTGAAACCCGAGCTTGCGGCCATCGTCGACGATGACGATGGCGCCACGCGCCACTTCGCTACCCGTGCCTGCGGTGGTCGGCACAGCGATGAGTGGTGACACGGCGGGCGTGATTTTGAGCGAGCCGCCCTCGATGGTGGCGTAGGTTTTGAGCGGGCCTTCGTGGGTGGCGGCAATCGCTACGCCCTTGGCACAGTCGATGGAAGAGCCTCCGCCCACCGCAATCAAACCGTCGCATTGGTTCGCGTGGTACACAGCCACCGCAGCACGCACCGAGGCTTCGGTGGGGTTGGATGGGGTTTGGTCAAACACCGCCACCGGCAAGCCCTGCAAGGCGTCCAGCGCTTTTTGCAAGATGCCAACGGCTTTGACGCCTTGGTCGGTCACGATGAGGGGACGTTTGATATTGGCCTTTTCGCACTCGGCGCCTAGGGTGGCGAGCACGCCAAAATCAATCTGAATGTTGGTGAGGTAAAGAATTTGAGCCATGGCACACTATAAAAGCCCTGTCCCAAGAAGCAAATAGCCATGAGTCACCCACGTAACCCACACAGCCTGCTGACCCCTGCCATGCGCGATGTGCTGCACGCCATTGCCAAAGCAGGCCGACCACCCATTGCCTTGCTCAGCGCCGAACAAGCCAAACAAGGTTACGCCCTGGGCGCCGCGGTGTTGGACATCAATCCGCAAAAAATGGCACGGGATGAAACCTTGCACATTCCCACCCGCGATGGCGCCACGATTCGCGCCAAGTTGTGGGCCGAACATGCCTTGCCCAATTTACCTGTGTTGTTGTACTTTCATGGCGGTGGATTCACCGTGGGCAGCCCCGAAACGCACGAGGCTTTGTGCAAACATGTGGCTCATTTGGCGCAATGTGCCGTGCTGTCGCTGGACTATCGGTTGGCCCCCGAACACACCTTTCCAACCGCGCACAACGATGCTTTTGATGCCTTGCAATGGTTGGCTTCCAACGCGACAAATCTTGGACTGGACGTCACCCGCATGGCCATTGGTGGCGACAGCGCAGGCGGCACGTTGACCACGGCCACGGCCATTGCCGCGCGCGATGCAGGCATTGCCTTGAAGCTGCAGCTCATGTTCTACCCCGGCTGTTCGCCCGAGTACATGCCTTCGGCCCACACGTTTGAAAAAGGCTTTTTGCTTGAGAAAGCCAGCATTGAGTACTTTTACAACCACTATGTGCCGAATTTGGCCGACCGCCACGACAAACGGTTTTCCCCCCTGTTGGCCGATGTAACGGGCGTTGCCCCGGCGTGGTTAGGCTTGGCCGAATGCGACCCCTTGGTGGATGAAGGCGTGGCTTATGCCGACCACTTGCGCATGGCCGGCGTGCCAGTGGATTTGGAAATTTACAAAGGCGTGGTGCACAGCTTCATCCAAATGGGCCGTGTGATTCCAGAAGCCCTGACCGCACACGCCGATGCCGCACGGGCCTTGCGCCACGCGTTTGCCACCTCTTGAATTGACAGGACAACCCCATGAAGCGTGAAGATTTCAAGATGTTCCACCGCCTGCGCGTGCGCTGGGTCGAGGTGGATCTGCAAAAGATTGTGTTCAACGGCCACTACCTGATGTACTTTGACACTGCGATGGCCGACTATTGGCGCGCCTTGGCACTGCCGTACGAGCAGACCATGCACGCCTTAGGTGGCGACTTGTATGTGAAAAAAGCCACAGTCGAGTACCACGCCTCAGCGCGTTACGACGATCAGCTGGAGGTGGGGCTGAAGTGCCAACGCATCGGCAACTCGTCGATTCAATTTGTGGGTGCGATTTTTTGCGGTGATCAATTGCTGATCACCGGCGAGTTGCTGTACGTCTATGCCAACCCCGCCACCCAAACCTCGCTGCCTGTGCCGCAAAGCTTGCGCGACATCATGCTGGGCTTTGAAGCGGGCGAGCCTGTGACCACGGCGCACATCGGCACCTGGGATCAGTTGCAAGAAGCCGCTCAAACGGTGCGTACCGAGGTGTTTGTGCAAGAGCAGCGCATTGCCCCCGAGGATGAGTGGGATGCAGCCGACGCCTCGGCCCTCCATGTGGTGCTGAACAACCGTTACGGTGTGCCCATGGGCACCGCGCGTTTGCTGCAAGCTGAAGCAGGTGTGGCACAAATTGGCCGCATGGCCGTCACCCGCTTGATGCGTGGTTCAGGCTTGGGCCATCAGTTGTTGGAATTGTTGGTGCAGGCGGCACGCGAGCGGGGCGACCACGAAGTGCGGTTGCATGCGCAACGCAGTGCCGAAGTTTTTTACAAACGCCAAGGTTTTGCAGCCTATGGCGAGCCGTTTGACGAAGTGGGGATTGCGCACATCGCCATGCGCCGCAACCTGAAGTAACGACACGGGATGAGCACAGTCTCGCGTCATACAGCGCCGAAACAATCGCTCTGATTCGGGCAGTAAGCTGCGTTCAAATGTCTTCGCGCAAGGTGTAGGGCAAAGGCAACAAGGTCAGTGTTGCGCCATCTGCCGCACCTAGATGCAAGCTGCTGTTTTCTGTGGCGCTGAGTTGCAGCTCAGCAATTGCCACATGCTGCGAGCCATCCTGGGCTGCTTGGGCAATCAAGCCACAAGGCTGATTGGCGTCTTGGCTTGAAAACACCTCTTGGCCAGCGCGCATCGCGACATCGCTTTGCACGATGAAGGCGCGTCGTTTCAAGGTGCCCCGAAACTGGCTGCGTGCCACCACCTCTTGGCCGGGGTAGCAGCCTTTTTTGAAGTTCACGCCGTCGACCGATTCGTAGTTGAGCATTTGGGGCACAAAGGCTTCGTAGGTCGCTTGCTCGACCCAAGCAATGCCACTCATCACTTCACCGACTTGCCACAAGTCGGCAGACAGTGCTGGGGCGGCAGGTGCTGCCAAGTCCTTAGGGGCAAGCCACAACGCACGTGCTTGGCCTAAAGCCGGATAGAGGGTCAGCACATCGGCGCTGTCTGCGGTCAGACGTTGCCAAGGTGTTGTCAGTGCGCCGGTTGGAGCAGCTCCGCCCAGCGCTTGCGAAACGGCGTCTCCCGCCAATCCAAGCAGCTGAAATTCTTGCGTTGCATCGGTCAGTTTGACTTTGGCGCGCAGCACAAACATCGACAAGCGCTTGATGGTTTGGGCCATCAGATCTTGACGGCCAATCAGCAACACTTCTTCCGCCGAACGTTTGTAGACCACAAAGCTCGCTTGCATGCGGCCTTTGGCGTTGCAAAACGCAGCCAAGCGGCATTGCTCGGCCTTCATCAACAACACGTCGTTGGTGAGTTGGTTGTGCAAGAAGTTGGCGGCATCTGCGCCCGCGGCGCGCATCAGGCCCAAGTGGGACAGGGGACTCACACCCTGCAAAGGTGCGGAAGGAGAGAAAGCGTTCAAAGACATGGCTGAATTATCATCCCCGCTTCATAAACGTGATGAGAACAGGGTTGAGATGGGACGCCTCAAGCAAATCGTTGGGTCATTGCTCAGCCTCACTTTGGTCGTTGCGGCTGCGTCGTGTTGGTGGGCTTTACGCCCCTTGCCTCTGGCCAGCCCCACGGTGGATGTGTCGATTGAACCGCAAACACCGGTGCGCGGCATTGCCCAGGTGGTGGTCGATTCAGGCGTTCAAGTGGATCCCACGCTGCTCTATGGTTTTTTTCGCCTCAGCAGCCAATCGCGCAAATTGCGTGCAGGCAGTTATGAAATCAGCCAAGGCAACACGGCGCTGGATGTGCTGCGCAAGTTAAGCCGCGGCGAAGAAAGCCTCAAAGCGGTCAATCTGATCGACGGCTGGACATTTCGCCAATTTCGCGCTGCGTTGGCCAAGGCCGAAGGCCTCAAGCACGACACCCAAGGGCTGAGCGATGCTGACCTGATGACCCAACTGGGCTTGCCCGGCATAGCCCCCGAAGGACGCTTTTTCCCCGATACCTACACCTATGGCAAAGGCACCTCCGAGCTGCATGTGATGGCACGTGCCGCCAAAGCCATGAGCAAGCAACTGGCCGCGGCCTGGGCCCAACGCAGCGCCGATATTCAAGTCAAAACGCCCGAAGACGCCTTGGTTTTGGCCAGCATCGTCGAAAAAGAAACGGGTCGTGAGAGCGACCGAACCACCATCAGCCGGGTGTTTCACAACCGGTTGGCCTTGGGCATGCCTTTGCAGACCGACCCGACCGTGATTTACGGCTTGGGCGAGTCCTTCGATGGCAATTTGCGCCGCATCGACTTGCGCACCGACCACCCTTGGAACACCTACACCCGCAAAGGCCTGCCGCCCACACCCATTGCCATGCCAGGACGCAATGCACTCAAAGCCGCTGTACAGCCCGCGCGCAGCAATGCGCTGTACTTTGTGGCCAAGGGCGACGGCACCAGCTATTTCAGCGCCACGCTGGATGAGCACAACGCGGCCGTTAACCGTTACCAACGCCGCTTGGGCGAGGCTGCTTCACAGGCAAAATAGCCGCTTACACACGCAGTTTTGACTCACGTCGTTTTTGTTTAGGCGCGCATGGCACACACAGGTCTGTTCATCAGTTTTGAAGGCATTGATGGGGCGGGGAAATCCACCCACATCGATGGCTTGGCCGCAGCTTTCAAGGCCCAGGGCCGCACGGTCACCCTCACACGTGAACCTGGTGGCACGCCCCTGGCCGAGAAACTGCGCGATATGGTGTTGCATGACGCCATGGACGCCTTGACCGAGGCCTTGCTGATTTTTGCCGCCCGTCGCGACCACCTGCAACAGGTGATTGAACCGGCCTTGGCGCGCGGCGAGGTGGTGCTGTGCGACCGCTTCACCGACGCCACCTTTGCTTACCAGGGCAGTGGGCGAGGCTTTGATTTGGCGGTGTTGAAGCAGCTCGAGGCCTGGGTTCAAACCTTGCCTGCGGGCGTGTCTGCCCCCAACGGCCTGCGCCAACCTGATGTGACGGTTTGGTTTGAGCTCGATCCCCAAATCGCTGCTGTGCGTTTGGCGGGCGCGCGGGTGCCAGACCGTTTTGAGTCGCAGCCGGTGGATTTTTTCCAGAAGGTGTCTGACGGTTACGCCCAGCGGGCACAGGCCGATGTCCAGCGTTTTGTTCGTCTCGATGCCGCGCAAACCCGCGAGGTGGTGTGGCAGCAGCTCCATCACCACTTTGTCCAACGTGGCTGGTTGAAGGCTTCAAGCCACGGCAACGCATGAGTGAGGTCACCACCCAAGAACGGCCCGTGTTGAGCCCCTGGCTGCAAGGCCAGCTCACCACACTGTTGGCACGCCGTGGCCACGCCTGGCTGCTGCAAGGCCCCTCGGGTCTGGGGCAATACACGCTGGGGCTGGAGCTGGCCCGGGCCTGGCTGTGTGAACACCCGTCTGAGCACGGTGCCTGCTACCAGTGCCGAAGCTGCCATGCCATCGATGTGCGCACCCATGCGGACCTGTGCACCTTGATGCCCGAAACCCTGTCGCTCGACTTGAACTGGCCGCTGGACGAGAAAACGCAAAAAGATCTGGACGACAAAAAGCGCAAGCCCAGCAAAGAAATTCGCGTCGAAGCTGCGCGCGACATGGTGAGTTTCAGCCAGCAAACCCGCTCCGGTGGCAGCACCAAAGTGGTGTTTGTCTACCCCGCTGAGCGCATGAACCACGTCACCGCCAACACGATTTTGAAGACGCTGGAAGAACCGCCTGGCGAGTGTCGCTTTGTGTTGGCCAGCGAGGCCGCCCATTTGTTGCTGCCCACCATCCGCAGCCGCTGCCAAACCCATACCCTGGTGTGGCCCAGCGAGACCGAGTCTTTGAGCTGGCTGCAAAGCCAGGGCGTTCCTGGAGCCGATGCCGCCACTTTGTTGCGCGCCGCAGGCGGCCGCCCTGAAGATGCGCTGGCTTTGGCCCAGAACGGTCTCAAAGCCGCACATTGGGCCAGCTTGCCCAAAGCCGTGTTGCGTGGCGATGTGGGCGCGGTGTCTGACGCCACGCCATCGCAAGCCATTGCCATG
>CANGIQ010000041.1 GCA_947453965.1 Comamonadaceae bacterium | reverse complement strand
ACTTTTTCCATGGCGTTGGCGATGATTTCACCAATGCTGTGGTCGCTGTTGGCAGAGATCGAGCCGACTTGGGCGATTTCTTTGCTGGTGGTGGTGGCCTTGGTGGCTTTCTTCAGCTCTTCGATCAACGCAGCAACTGCTTTGTCGATGCCGCGCTTCAAGTCCATGGGGTTCATGCCAGCGGCCACATACTTCATGCCTTCGCGCACGATGGCTTGCGCCAACACGGTAGCAGTAGTCGTACCGTCACCAGCATTGTCAGAAGTTTTGGAAGCAACTTCCTTGACCATCTGAGCGCCCATGTTTTGCAACTTGTCTTTGAGTTCGATTTCTTTGGCCACGGACACACCGTCCTTGGTCACGGTAGGGGCGCCGAACGAGCGCTCCAACACCACGTTGCGACCCTTGGGGCCCAAAGTCACTTTGACCGCGTTGGCCAAAATGTTCACGCCTTCAACCATGCGTGCGCGGGCTTCGCCGCCGAAAATTACGTCTTTTGCTGCCATTTTGATATTCCTTAACTAGATTCAAATTTAATCAGTTGAGGACAGAGCGACTATGCGCTTCGCGCGTCAGTCGGTCTGTCCCGCAAATCATTCGACTACGGCGAAGAGGTCTTCTTCTTTCATGACCAACAGTTCGTCGCCAGCCACCTTGACGGTTTGGCCGCTGTACTTGCCGAATAACACGCGGTCGCCGACTTTCACGTTCAAGGCTTTGGTCTCGCCTTTGTCATTGGTCTTGCCTGGGCCGACGGCCACAACTTCACCTTGATCAGGCTTTTCAGCGGCTGAATCAGGAATCACGATGCCAGAGGCGGTTTTGGTTTCGCTTTCGATACGTTTCACGATCACGCGGTCGCCGAGAGGACGAAGTTTCATTGCATCTCCAAATAGGAACTAAGGGTTTAAAAGCAAGCGCCCAGGCAAGCTGGACGCTGATGAAGCCACTGGCGTGGAGTTGTTAGCACTCCATGCCATTGAGTGCTAATTTTAGGTCATTTGAGAGGATTTCAAGAGCCAGGCCCATGAAAAAAGCACCGACATTGCGGTGCTTTTTCGGGTGTGGCGCATGAGCCAGGCTTTGCCGTTGTTATTCGCTGCGGTTTTGTGCGCAACGAATGTCAGCCATGACGCGGTAATCCGTCATGGCGCTCTCCCACATGCGGGCTTCACGCTCGGCTTTGATCCAAGCCACGAATTGACGTTTGCTGTATTGGCCAAAGCCAGCCAAACCCACAAAAACTGCGGTCCACAACACCACCCAAGCGCCCAACTCTTGGCCTTCTTGTGAGGCATCGACGATGTCGTAGATAGAAGCCATCAAGCTCAAGGCGCCAAACATCCACAGGGCTGCGGCGTAGGTGCTTTCTTGTTGCAGGCGTTGGACGATATTTTTCGCAGATGCGTAGGCACGCTCAAAGCGGGCAACGCCAGGGTGGCTGGTGGTGTAGCTGAGGTTAACGAATGTAGTCATATTAATTCCTTAAATGCCTGAGTCAGGCTGAAGCAAGGAAGAATTATAGGGTTAACCCTAGTCAAACTTCGTTGTAAGGGTATTGCTGTGTCGGTGGTCGGCAGTTAATAGCCTCAAGGCAGCTCTAAGTTTTCCGCCGCAGCCGACGCATCGCGTGGCCCCACCATGCCCAGTTTGGCTTTGAGCGACTGGGGCTGACCGGTGATCAGCGCCGCATAGTTGGTGG
Source organism: Comamonadaceae bacterium (assembly GCA_947453965.1). GTDB lineage: Bacteria > Pseudomonadota > Gammaproteobacteria > Burkholderiales > Burkholderiaceae_C > Limnohabitans. The sequence continues at coordinate 13,090 of CANGIQ010000041.1, read as the reverse complement.
TGTTAGACAGCACTTTTTTCACATAGTCGCGGGTTTCGTTGAACGGCACGTTTTCGGCCCAAATGGCGGCTTCGAGCATGGGGCCTGTGCCATCGTTGGGGGCTCGCCAGCGGCGCGAGCGGCTGGGGCCTGCGTTGTACGCTGCTGCGGCCAAGGGCATGGAGCCTTCAAAGCTGTCGAGCACCAATTTCAAATAGCCTGTGCCGATGGCGATGTTGGTATCGCGGTCGGTGATTTGGTCTGGCGTGAAGTTGGTCAGGCCAATCTTGCGTGCGGTCCATTTCGCAGTGGCTGGCATGACCTGCATCAGGCCCGACGCACCGACGCCCGAGCGCGCGTCGGTGATGAAGCGGCTTTCTTGGCGAATCAGGCCATACACATACGCAGGGTCGAGGTTGATTTGGCGGGCGCGTGCAATGACTGCATCTTTGTGGGGCATGGGGAAGCGCTGTTCAAAGTCAATCACCTGACGGGTGCGTTCGCTGGTGTTGATGCAGCGGTCCCACACTTGGTTTTCGCAGGCGAGCTGGGCCGCGGCCAAGAGCTCGCGGTCACTCATGAGGCCCGCCTGGCCTTGGGCATTGACGAGGTTGGTGGCGTAGTTCCACTCCCGCACGCCTTCTGAACGCAGGCCCATGCCAATCGCGTACAGCGCGCGTTGCAGCGAGGGGTTGCGGCGTGCGATTTCCATTTCTTCAACTGTCGGTGCTGGAGGGCGCGCCGGGGCAACCACTTTGCGGCCCAGTTCTTCGAGCGCGAGTTGTTCATAAAAACCGCGCACGCCCGCAATGCTTTCCAGCATGGCAGTGGCTTCTTGCTGAATTTGAGGCGTCGCTTTTTTACGCGCCAACAGGGCACGCGCATGCCAGTAAATCCAAGTCGGGTCTTTGCGTGCCTCGGCGCTCATGGCGCTGATGGCTGATTCGACCACCGTCCACTTGGGCGTGTTACCCGCACGCAAGGCGGCACGTGCTTTCCAGGCCAGCATGTCGTCGTTGAGGTCTTTGTCGTGAGCCACCTGTGCAAAGTGATCCAGCGTGTCGTTGTCCAGGCGCATGGCCGATTGACGGCCAATCACCCCCCAGACCCAATGACGCTCTTCGGTGGTGAGGTAGGGCTGCCATTTGCTGCGCATCAGCTTGTGCGCGGCATCTGGGTCGGCAGCGGCGATTTTGACCAAGGCCAACACCACCAATTCTTGGCGCACTTTTTGGGGTGCGGCAATGTGTTTGGCCAGGAACTTGTCGGCGTTGTTGTAGATGTCTTGTACGGCGGTAGCGGCGTCCGGTGCCACGATTTGCACCGCATTGCGCGCAGTGCGGGGGCGGTTGTGCTCCATCATCAAACGGGCTTTGCGCCAAATGTCCAAGGCGTTGAAGAGTTTGGCGTCGTACAAGCGGTCGGCTGCCAAGGTGCAGCCATCATCGGCTTCGCGCATGGCCATCCAGTTGCGGCGCACTTCATCGGCCACCACGCTGCCGACTTGCGGGCCTTTTTGCAGCAAATCCACCGTCAAGATGTAGCAGCGCAACTCTTTGTCATCGCGCATGCGGTAGTGGGGGTGTTCGCTCTCTAAGTTGGTCCAGTCACGGCGGCTACCCAGCAAAATCAGCCAGTCGTTGCGCAAGCGGTCTTCTTGGTAGGTGCCGTCATAGCGGGCAAAAAAGCTGCGCACTTCTTGTGTGGAGGCTTCATCCAGGCGTGCTTTGAGTTCCCAATAAGCGGCCCAGGCTTCCAGCGAGTGGCCTTTGGCTTGAGGCAGCAGGGCGCTCAGGCGTTTGCGGTCCCCGCGCTTGAAGGCTTGTGCCATGTCGGTGATAACCGCATCGGCGTTGGCGCTTGTGGCCGACGGCGCAGCATGTGCGGCGGGGAGGGGAGCCAGGGCCATCAGGGCGCTGGTAAACAATGACACAATGACAGACAACTTCATGCACTGATTATCTGTGGACAAAAAAACTTTGCGCCAGCAGCTCATTGAAGAGCGTTTGAATTTGCCCGACAGGCTGGAACGGGCCGATATGTTGCAGCGCGTAATGCGCATTTGGTTGTTCGGCCGCTCCGACGTAGTGATTGGCGCCTACTGGCCCATCAAAGGCGAGTTCGACCCTTTGCCTGCTTTGCACCGCTGGAAAGAAGATGGCGAATTGTTGGACCAACCCCAGCGCCGCCGCATTGGCCTGCCCGTGGTCGACAAAGCGCACAAAACCCTGACGTTTCATGCCTGGTACCCCGGTTGCCCCATGGAAGAAGATGCCTATGGCATCCCCAAACCCAAAGACACCGAAGTCATCGTGCCGACCTTGTTGTTTGTGCCTTGTGTCGGCTATGGACCAGGAGGTTTCCGCTTGGGCTATGGCGGCGGCTTTTACGACCGCACCTTGGCCACCTTGCAGCCCAAACCCTTCACCGTGGGCCTGGGTTTCACGCACGGATTTTTGCCCGACCTGATGCCCGAAGCGCATGACATGCCGCTGGACGCCTTGTTGAACGACAACGGCGTGGTCTGGCCCATGGCCTGATGATGTTGTGAGCTGCGTTGTATGGCCCGCCCCAAATCTGCCACCCACGACTTCAAGCGCGATGAAATCTTAGACATCGCAGCCCAATGCTTTGCCGATGGCAGCTACCCCGCCACCAGCATGAACACCATTGCCGCAGCGGGTGGCACCTCGAAGGCGCGGCTCTACCACTACTACGACAGCAAAGAAGCCATCTTGTTTGACCTGCTCGACCGCTACACCCAACGCTTGCTGGCGCTGATTGGAGAGTCACAAGCGGTGGCCGAGCGACGCAACCTGGACGACCGGGCCAGCCTGCACGAGCTGATTCGCCGCTTTTTGCAAGAGTACGAAAACTCGGCCACCCGCCATGTGGCGCTATTGAGTGACACCCAATTCTTGGGCGATGAACAGCGCGCACTCATCGTGGCCCGCCAGCGCGATGTGGTGGCGGCGTTCACCCGGTTTCTAAAGCGTGCCTACCCCGATCGGCTGACAGCCACCAACCAAACCGCAGTCACCATGATGCTGTTTGGCATGATCAACTGGACCTTCACCTGGTTGCGTCCCAACGGCCCCATCAGCTATTCGGCCTTTGCCGATGAGGTGATTGCCATGCTGGAGCACGGTTTGGGGTAATTTACCAATCCGTAACTCGTTTCGTTTAGGTAAAATCGCGCGATCTGCAAAACCACAACCAGGAGACATGCACCATGTCCAATGCACCCACCAAAGCTTTTGCCAGCCAAGCTGACTTGGCTGACAAAACCATCAAATTTGAACAACTCAGCAAGCACTGCTGGGCCTACACCGCCGAAGGCGACCCCAACTCGGGCGTGATCATTGGTGACAAATACATCATGGTCAGCGACGCCACCGCCACACCCGACATGGCGCGCGACTTGATTGCCAAGATCCGCACCGTCAGCGACAAGCCCATCAAATACGTGTTGCTCACCCATTACCACGCTGTGCGCGTGCTGGGTGCCAGCGCCTACACGGCCGAAGGCGCCACCGAGGTGATCGCCAGCCGCGGCACGTATGAGCTCATCGTTGAGCGTGGCGCACAAGACATGCAAAGCGAGATCGAGCGTTTCCCCCGCTTGTTCCGTGGCGTCGAAGGCATTCCCGGTTTGACTTGGCCCACCTTGGTGGTGGGCGACGGCAAGCCAGGTCGTCAAGGCTCGTTGACGGTTGATTTGGGTGGCGTCAAAGTTGAAATTTGGCACCCCGGTTCAGGCCACACCCGTGGCGACACCATCGCCTGGGTGGAAGAAGAACAAGTGCTGTTCAGCGGCGACTTGGTGGAATACGAAGCTGGCGTGTACACCGGCGACGCCCAACTCGAAGAATGGCCTGCCACCTTGGAAGCCTTGCGCGCCTTGAATGCGCAAGCCATCGTCCCCGGTCGTGGCGAGGCCATGAAAGGACAGGCCGATGTGAACAAGGCGCTGGACTACACCAAGCGCTGGGTGGAAACCTTGTTCCGTTGCGGCAAAGAAGCTGCTGCGCAAGGCCTGGATTTGAAAGCATCCATGGCCCACACCCGCAAGAGCATGGACCCGATTTTTGGCCATGTGTTCATCTACGAACACTGCTTGCCGTTTGACGTGAGCCGTGCTTACGACGAAGCCAAAGGCATCAAGAACCCCCGCATTTGGACGGCAGAGCGTGACAAAGAAATGTGGGCGGCTTTGCAGGCGTAAACCCGCTTCGTGCCAAACGTCAAAAGCCCGTGGCCTGTCAAGGCTCACGGGCTTTTTGCTGGCTCTTACTTCTTGCTCATCAAGGCGCGAAAGTCGTTTTCGTAGCCGCGTAAGCTTTCTAACAAGCGTTGGCGCTGTGCGGGCGTGGTGCTGTTGTGCAGCTTGGCAAAGCCCTCGCAGTTCTCTTGCCACAAGGCTTGACCGTAAGCGCGGTGGCGCTCAACGGGGGAGTTGAAGCTGCGTTCTATCCAGCCACGCAACAGGGCTTGGGTGGTGGCAGAAGCTTCGCCCACTTGTGCCATGCGTTGCAGGGTTTGCAGGCTGTCGGCTTGGCGGCGCTCACGTTCTGCATAGCTAGTGGCTGCGTCGAATACCGATTCGCTCAGCCATTGGTTCAGCACCTCGCGTTGCGGTGCGTCGAGGCGGCCATAAAAATCTTCGAGTCGATTCAGCGCTTGCTTGGTCCTGTACTTCAGCCGCTTTTCAGCGCTGCCTTCCAACCAGTCTTCGCGCCAGTCTTTGTTGGTTTTGTCGTAACGCTTGCGCATGTTGCGCAACTGCTCAGGCGTGAGCTGCACGCCCAAACGCGTGGCCTCGGGCTCAATGAAACGCAGCACGCTCGTAAAGCTGTTTTTCATGTCTTCCGTCACGGCACACACTTGGGCGGGTGTGATGTCATTCGGCGCCATGGTTTGTAGGCGCTTGAGCAAAGCCACGTACTCGGGCAATTGCTGTTGGCGGTGCCAGCGCTGCAGATTGCTCAGCGCGTCGCGGGTGAACTGCTTTTGGTTGTCTTGGAAATCCACATAGGCATCCATCCACCAGTACAGCAGGTCGTCGCTCTGGTTGTAGACCAGTTGGATCGTGCTGCACCCGCCCAGCGCAGCCAGCACCAACACAGGCAGAGCGCGCATGGCTTGGCGGATAATTCTTCGCAATAAAAGGATGAATGACATGACAGCGTTGGATGTGGTGATCATGGCTGCCGGCAAAGGCACCCGTATGAAGAGCAGTATGCCTAAGGTCTTGCACCGTTTGGCGGGTAAGGCTTTGGTGCAGCATGTGATCGATACCGCACGCACACTCCAGGCACGCCACACCATCGTCATCACAGGGCATGGCGCTGAGCAAGTGGAGCCAGCGCTGCTGTTGGCCAACCCCAACGACAAATTGCAGTTCGCCCGCCAAATGCCCCAGCTCGGTACCGGCCACGCGGTGCAACAAGCCGTGCCTTTGCTAGACGATGACGCGGTGGTCGTGGTGCTCTCGGGCGATGTGCCGTTGACCCAAGCTGACACCTTGCAAGCGCTGATCGACTTGTGCGATGGCAAACAACTCGCTTTGCTGACCATTGAATTTGCCGACCCCACAGGCTACGGCCGCATTGTGCGCAGCCCCAGTGGGCAAGTGCATGCTATTGTCGAGCACAAAGACGCGAACGATCAGCAACGCGCGATCAACGAGGTGTATAGCGGCATCATGGCCGTGCCCGCCAAGTTGCTCAAACCCTGGCTGGCGCGCCTGGACAATAACAACGCCCAGCAAGAGTTTTATTTGACCGATGTGGTCAAGTTTGCCGAGGCCGATGGCGTGCCCGTGCTGGCACACAAAATCACCGACGTGGCGCAAGTCGCGGGCGTCAACAGCCCCACCCAGTTGGCCGAGCTGGAGCGCACCTACCAGCTGCGCCAAGCCCACGCCTTCATGGCCGATGGGGTGCGCATCATCGACCCTGCGCGCTTTGATGTGCGCGGCACGTTGACCTGTGCGCAAGACGTCGAGATTGATGTGAACTGCATCTTCCAAGGTAATGTGTCGCTGGGCCAAGGCGTGAAGATTGGCGCCAATTGCGTGATTGCCAACTGCAACATTGAAGCTGGCGCCGTGATTCACCCCTTCACCCACATCGACGGAGAAAAGCTGGGCGTGACAGTGGGCGAAGGCGCCTTGATTGGCCCCTTCGCCCGCTTGCGCCCTGGCGCACAACTGGCCGCCGAGGTGCACATTGGCAACTTTGTGGAAGTGAAAAACTCCACCATGGCCAAAGGCTCAAAAGCCAACCACTTGGCCTATTTGGGCGACGCCACCGTGGGCGAGCGCGTCAACTACGGCGCAGGCAGCATCACGGCCAACTACGACGGCGCCAACAAGCACCGCACCGTGATTGAGGCCGATGTGCATGTGGGCAGCAACTGCGTGTTGGTGGCGCCTGTCACCATTGGCGCAGGTGGCACGGTGGGTGGTGGCTCGACCATTACCAAGAGCACCGAGCCTGGGGCACTGAGCGTGGCGCGTGGCAAGCAAGTGAGCATTGCCAACTACAAGCGGCCTGAGAAAAAGCTGAAAATTTGAATTCGATCGAATCGTTCGATTCGAATGTTTCGTGCTATATTTTCGGTATGCAAACATTTTCCGCTAACGAAGCGAAAACCCAGTTTGGGCACTTCATTGATCTCGCACAGCGGGAGCCTGTGCGCGTGGTGCGGCGTGATCGCGTGGTGGGTGTGATGGTTTCTGCGCAAGATTACGAAGCCATGCGCGAGTTTTATGCCAACCGCTTGCAGCACACGCTGGCAGAAACATCAGCGCAGGCTGAACGTGCAGGGCTGACGCCTGAGTTGTTGGAAGACTTGCTGCGTGACGAGTCTTAAGCTTGTTATTGACACCAACATCTTGATCAGCGCCGCGCTTTCCTCGCAGGGGGCTCCTGCCAGGCTGGTGCGTTGTGCGTTAGCGCAGCATCGGCTGGTGTTCTCACAGCCCACGTTTGACGAGTTGCGGACTCGAATTTACCGTCCTAAATTTGATCGTTACATCAGCTTGGAGAGCCGTGAGCGCTTGTTGCATGACTTCAATGCGTGTGCGCACTGGGTGGACATTGGCGAGCCAGCGTTGTATTGCCGTGATCGTGACGATGACAAGTTCATCGAGACTGCGTTGGTGGCACAAGCGCCTTACCTCATCAGTGGTGACAACGATTTGCTTCAAACCGGAGAGCTCACGGCGTTGAAAATTATTTCTGCGCAGCAGGCGTTGGATGTTCTGGGTTTTTAAGGTCGGCGTAACACCGGCCACGTGCTGGTGAACTTCGCCCGCTTGGTCGCAAAAAACGCTTTCACGTTGCGCACATTCGCATCCTGCGTGAGCAAGCGTTGGGTGATGGCCAGGTAGTCGGGCATATCTGCCGCTTGCACCACCAACACAAAGTCGGGTCCGGGCGACACACGCCAACATTGCTGCACGGCGTCGTCTGCCACCGCGCGTTTCTCGAACGCGTCGAGGTACTCAACGCCTTGGGCGTCTAGGGTGACTTCCACCAAAGAAGTCAGGCCGTGGCCGAGTGCTGTGCCCAATTTGTCGGCGTTGAGTACTGCGATTTGTCGCTCAATCCAGCCTTCATCTGCCAGGCGCTTGACGCGGCGCAGGCAAGTAGGCGGTGAAATTTTCAGACGCTCGGCCAAGGTCACGTTGCTGAGTGTGGCGTCGTGCTGCAAAGCATCAAGCACCTTCAAATCGGTTTCATCTAAAAATTCTTGTTTCATAAAATTTAATTATTTGAAATTTAATTCCAAATTAAGTAATGAATGGAATTTTCGTTCAAATAATATAAAAAATAAACAAGAAATTTCTTTTGGGTCTGCTTAATATCTGGGCAACCCAATTTAGGAGTGCTCTTTATGTGTGGCATCGTCGGCGCAGTTTCTACCCGCAACATCGTTCCCATCCTCGTGCAAGGCTTGCAGCGGCTGGAATACCGTGGCTATGACTCGTGCGGCGTGGCCGTGCACTCGGCCAGCTTGGGCGCTAAGCAAGGTGGCTTGCAGCGTGCGCGCAGCACGGCCCGCGTGTCTGAGCTGATGGACCAAGTCAAGGCGGACCACATTGAAGGCGGCATTGGCATTGCTCACACACGCTGGGCCACGCACGGTGCGCCTGCGGTGCACAACGCGCATCCACATTTCAGCCACGGCACGGGTGCTGGCGCGGGTGTGTACACAGGTGATGTGCCAAATAAGGTGGGCCGCGTTGCGTTGGTGCACAACGGCATCATTGAAAACCACGACGAGCTGCGCGCTGCATTGCAAGCCAAGGGCTACGAGTTCTTGAGCCAAACCGACACCGAGGTCATTGCCCACTTGGTGGACAGTCTCTACAACGGTGACTTGTTTGAAGCGGTCAAAGCCGCCATCGTTCAGTTGCATGGCGCTTACGCGATTGCCGTGTTCCACAAAGACGAACCGCACCGCGTCATTGGCGCGCGCGCGGGCTCTCCGCTCATCTTGGGTGTGGGCAAAGAGCACAGCGAAACTTTTCTGGCCAGCGATGCCATGGCCTTGGCCGGTGTGACCGACCAAATCGTCTACCTCGAAGAGGGCGACGTGGTGGACATTCAAATCGGCAAATACTGGGTGCAAGACCGCCACCACAAAGCCGTCACGCGCGAAGTCAAAACCGTGCAAGCGCACAGCGGCGCAGCAGAGTTGGGCCCTTACCGCCACTACATGCAAAAAGAAATTTTCGAGCAACCGCGCGCCATTGCCGACACGCTTGAAGGCATCGAGGGCATCACGCCTGAGCTGTTTGGCAACGGCGCGTACTCGGTGTTTAAGGCCATCGACAACGTGCTCATCCTCGCCTGCGGCACCAGCTACTACAGCGGTTGCGTGGCAAAGTATTGGATTGAAGCCATTGCCAAAGTGCCTTGCCAAGTGGAAATTGCCAGCGAGTACCGCTACCGCGAATCGGTGCCCAATCCCAATACCTTGGTGGTCACCATCAGCCAGTCCGGCGAAACGGCTGACACCTTGGCTGCGCTGCGCCATGCGCAAAGTTTGGGCATGGACAAAACGCTCACCATTTGCAACGTGTCTACCAGCGCCATGGTGCGCGAGTGCAAGTTGGCCTATGTCACGCGCGCCGGCGCTGAGATTGGCGTGGCGTCGACCAAAGCCTTCACCACGCAGTTGGCCGGTTTGTTCTTGCTCACCTTGGCCTTGGCGCAAACCAAAGGTTGTTTGAGCGACGCGCAAGAAGCCGCCCACATCAAAGAAATGCGCCACTTGCCTGCCGCCTTGCAAGCCGTGCTGGCGCTGGAGCCGCAGCTCATCGCGTGGTCACAAGAGTTCGCCAGCAAAGAAAACGCCTTGTTCTTGGGCCGTGGCACGCATTACCCCATCGCGCTTGAAGGCGCCTTGAAGCTCAAAGAAATCACCTACATCCACGCCGAAGCCTATGCCGCAGGCGAACTCAAGCATGGCCCCTTGGCGCTGGTGACCAGCGCCATGCCCGTGGTGACGGTAGCGCCCAACGATGCGCTGCTGGAAAAACTCAAAAGCAATATGCAAGAAGTGCGCGCCCGTGGCGGCGTGCTGTATGTTTTGGCCGATGGCGACACCAAGATCGAGAGCAGCGAAGGCGTGAACGTGATTCGCATGCCCGAGCACTATGGCGTGCTCTCGCCCATCTTGCATGTGGTGCCACTGCAGTTGCTGAGCTATCACACCGCGTGCGCGCGGGGGACGGATGTGGATAAGCCGCGTAATTTGGCGAAGTCGGTCACCGTAGAGTAGTCTTGCTAGTTAGTAATTTTGACGAAGCTAGTTTGCGCATCTTCTCTTGTGCTTTGGTCAATGTTTGTCTAGCAACAAGCTGTTTTTTCTGTTGTTTCAGCTTTACTCTTGCAATGAAAATCTTGAGTTGTGAAGTGAATTCCTAAAGTCTCATAGATGTATTTATGAACAAATGCATTTCAAAATACGAGTGTCATAATTAGAAAAATCAACAGAAGCAAAGCGTGACTACCATGGCAAAGTCTATTCAACTCAAACATAAAAACTCGGGAATCATGAAAACGGGTTACTACGGTTTTTCATGGACAACATTGTTTTTTGGTTGTTTTCCAGCTTTGTTTAGAGGTGACTTCCTTACCTTCATTGGAATCTTTGCAGTCTTGTTTTTGATTGGCTTTGTAACTTTTGGAGTTGGCGCATTCATTGCAATGTTCATATGGGCGTTTTTCTACAACAGCTACTACACAAAAAAACTACTAGAAAAAGGTTATGTCTTCTCAGATTTTCAGCACATAAATGAAGAGGCCGCAAGGACATTAGGAGTCTCAATCTCAACAGAAATAGAGAATCGTCAAGAGCAGCGCCCAACAGTGAAAACTGCATCTACATCTCCTTCTTCAAAGTTTAAGAATGAAGACAAGACACTGACTAATGATGCGTACAAGATTTATCTTGTCAAAAAGTACCCATTGGAATTTAATGATGTGTTGAAGAAATACATCTTTAAAGACAAGTTGTTTGACACAGTTGATGAAGCGCTAGTAGCTGTCTATCAAGTTGAACTTGAAAGTGAATCTGTTGTCAGTCAAACTGCAACGATGAGGATTTACTACACAGATAAAAGTGAAGCAATTTCATTTTTAGGACTCATTGGCGTTGATGTACGAGAGTCATCAGATGGAAAATTTACTGTCTCAAGCAAACACTCAACAGAGTACTTCTACTCTGATGCAGAGTTTCTAGAATATGCCAATAAAAAAGCAGTAGATTTGCCAAAATGAAAAAATCAATTCTATAAATTCTCAATAAAAGCGTCATTTAGACGCTTTTATATTTTGTAAATTTAGCTCGCACACTCTCACTAGCAATTTCAATCTGAGTGTCTAGCTTGCCCTCTTCCACAGCAAGTGATAACGCTGATTAACCCTTGGCTTGAGTAAGTGATCAGAAAATTGCTTCCTGATCAGATTTCAGCTGAATCGCTGCTTTGCAAGACAACCTGACGCGCTAAGTTGATAAAGCAAGCGTGGTCCTCATCGCTCAAAGGCTGGAGGATGTCTTTTTGCAGGTCTTGCACGATGGGTTCTAAGGCGGATCGAATTTTTTTTCCCTTGGTGGTTAAGGACAGCACCCGCGCCCGGCGGTCTTGTTCGCTGACCTCACGGTTGATCCAGTCTTTTTTTTCCAGCCGCTCAATCACACCGCCAATGGTGGCGCGGTCGTAGCCAATCATTTCGGCCACGCGTGCTTGGTCGATGCCCGGGTTTTCATAAATCGCTTCGATGGCCGCGTATTGCACGGGCGTGAGGTCAAAGCCCGCTGCTTGTGTGCGCTGCACAAACACCTGGGTGGATTGTTGATGAAGGCGACGGATCAGATGTCCCGCCATGTCGAGTACGGACATGTCTGCACTCCTTTTGAGAAGTCAAAATAGTAATCATACATACCATGTTGACAGATAATGATAAGTACAGTTATTATTTGGCCATGCCGAAGTTTTGGCGCTTTCAACCTCATGGAGACAAGAGATGCAGTTTTACAAAGATGGCTTTCGTGGTGGCAATCCTGATGTCAAGGAAGCCGCACCCAATCGTCGCAACCGTGGCGTGAACGAGCCCCTGCCCGAGAAAGTCGACGTGTTGATTGCGGGCACCGGCCCAGCGGGTTTGTGCCTGGCGGCGCAGCTGTCGCAGTTCCCGGAAATCGAGACCCTGATCGTCGAGCGCATGCCCGCCAACATCATCAAGGGCAAGGCCGACGGCATCAACACACGCACCATGGAAATGTTCCAGGCCTTCGGTTTTGCCGACAAGGTGAAGCGCGAAACCTATTGGGTCAACCAAACCGCTTTCTGGATGCCAGACCCCAAGAACCCCGACCACATTAAGCGCGTGGGTCGTGTGCAAGACGTGGCAGACGACAGTTCGGAGATGCCTCACATCCTGATCAACCAAGCGCGCTTGCACGAGCTGTTCATCGAGGTCATGAAAAACTCGCCCTCACGTCTTGAGCCTGACTATGGCTGGGAAATAGTGAGTGTGGTGGTGGACCCCACCACGGAAGATCATCCCGTTACCGTGACCTTGAAAGACGCGACCGGCATCAACTGGTGGGCCACACGTACGGTGCGTGCCAACTATGTGGTGGGTTGCGACGGCGCGCACTCCGCGGTGCGTAAATCGATCGGCGGTGAACTACATGGCGATGCCGCGCACCAGGCCTGGGGCGTGATGGATATTTTGGCCAACACCGATTTCCCCGATGTGCGTCAAAAGTGTTTGATCTCTTCTGCCAACGAGGGCAATGTGCTGATCTTGCCGCGCGAGGGCGGCTATGTGTTTCGCATGTATGTGGAGCTCGACAAACTCAATGTGGGCGAAAAAGCAGCGCAACGCAAGTTGACCCAAGACGACATGATTGCTGCAGCCAACCGCATCATCAAACCTTATTCGATCGATGTGAAAGAAGTGGTCTGGTGGTCCATCTACGACATTGGTCACAGCATCACCGACAGATTTGATGATGTGCCCGAAGGTTCGGACCGTAATCCACGTGTCTTTACAGCGGGTGATGCCTGTCACACCCACTCGCCCAAAGCGGGTCAAGGCATGAACGTGTCGATGCAAGACACCTTCAACCTCGGATGGAAACTGGTGCACGTGCTGCAAGGCCGTGCCAATGCCAGCTTGCTGCGCAGCTATTCCAAAGAACGTTTGACCGAAGCCAAACGCTTGGTGGAAACCGACCACGCCTGGGCGCGCGTCATGTCGGCGCCCACCACGCAGGCCGAGCGTGATGGCACAGAAGAACCCCGCATCATTCGTCAGTTCAAAGCCAACCTCGAGTTCACGGGTGGCACCGCTGTGAAGTACGACACGTCTTATCTTTTCGCGGCAAGTGCCCACCAAGCACTGGCCACAGGCGAAGAGGTGGGGCGCCGTTTCCAGTCGGCGCCCGTGGTGCGTGTGTCCGATGCCAAGCAAATGCAGCTCGGCCATGTGGCCGAAGCCGATGCACGCTGGCGCATTTATGCGTTTGCAGGCAAGGCCGACAGTTCGAACCCCGGCTCAGCCATTCACCAACTGGCCGATTGGTT
>CANGIQ010000040.1 GCA_947453965.1 Comamonadaceae bacterium | reverse complement strand
GCGGTGGAAGTGCTGGGGGCTATCACCGTGTTGGCGGTTGACAAAACCGGCACGCTGACCATGAACCGCATGGCCGTGGCAGCGCTGGCCAGCGACGGCCAACACTTCAGCATTGACGGTGCAGACCGCTTGCCCGAACACTTTCATGCCTTGGTGGAATTTGCCATGCTGGCCACCCCGGGTGATCCGTTTGACCCGATGGAAAAAGCCATCCAGCAATTTGGTCATCAGTGGCTGGCGGGCACTGAGCACGTGCATGACGGGCGAGAACCCTTGCGGGAATACGCCCTGTCCAGCGACATCTTGGCCATGACCCGTGTGTTTGCGAGCGCGCAACCCGACCAACATCTGTTGGCCACCAAAGGGGCCCCAGAGGCTGTAGCTGATTTGTGCCATTGGAGCCCTGCGCAACGAGAAGCCATGCAACAGCAAGTGGCACAGATGGCAGCCAAAGGTTTGCGGGTCTTGGGCGTGGCACGTGGCCATTGGACGGGCACACACACACCACACGACACGGCGCAGTGGCCCCTCAGCCAACATGAGTTTGAGTTTGAATTTTTAGGCCTGATTGGCTTGATCGACCCACCCCGTGCGGACGTACCCGCGGCACTGGCCGAATGCCGACAGGCCGGTGTACGCGTGATCATGATGACGGGCGACCACCCCGCCACCGCCTTGGCCATTGCGCAACAAGTGGCTTTGTCAGAGCGGCCCGACATCATCACTGGCGCCCAAATCGATGCCCTCGACGACAACGCCTTGTCCCAACGGCTGCGCCATGTGGATGTGTGCGCGCGCTTGAAACCCGAGCACAAACTGCGCTTGATCAAGCTGCTGCGTGCCGATGGCCATGTGGTGGCCATGACCGGTGATGGGGTGAACGATGGCCCCGCGCTCAAAGCCGCTGATGTCGGCATTGCCATGGGCGAGCGTGGCACCGATGTGGCACGCGAGGCGGCTGCCTTGGTGTTGTTGGACGACAGCTTTGCACGCATCGTGGCAGCTGTCGCGCAAGGCCGCCGCATCGACGACAACATCCGCAAAGCCACACGCTTTGTGTTTGCAGTGCATGTGCCCATCGTCGCCTTGTCGCTGGTGCCCAATCTGCTGCACTGGCCGGTGTTGCTGCTGCCTGTTCACATCGTGCTGCTGGAGTTGTTGATCGACCCGGCCTGCGCCGTGGTGTTTGAAGCCGAGCCCGCAGACCCGCAGGTCATGGCACGGCCACCACGCCCCACTTCCGACTCACCTTTTGCGGTGTGGGGCTTGCTCTACGCCATGCTGCAAGGCTTGGGCATGGCGGGGGTGCTGATGCTGGGGCAAGACTGGTTGGTACATCAAGGCTGGCACACGGCGCAAGGCCGCAGTGTGGTGTTTGGCACCTTGATGCTGGGCGTGATGCTGTTGATCTTGACGCACCGCAATGCCCAACATTCGATCTGGCAAAGCGTGACCGCACCCAACCCCTGGTTGCCCCATATGGTGCTGGGCATGGGGGCCTTGTTCCTCGCCATGCTCGGCATTCCGTGGCTGCGCGTGTTGATGGGTTTGGACTTACCACCGTCTGAAGCTTGGGTGGTTTGTGCGGTGCTCTTGGGGCTGTGCATGCTGTGGCTGGAGCTGATGCGCCAAGTCACACAGCACCTCATCAAGCGGCGCACCAAGCAGCTCACCAGGCAATAGACTGCCCTCGGTAATCCACAAAGTGCGCCCGACCTTGCGCAGGCAAGGCATCCAGGGCTTGCAACAGTCCAGCCACAGACACATCGGGCGTGATGGCGTCTGAAGACGCCACAAATGGCTGCGACAAAGCAGACGCTACCGTGCCTGGTTGCAGGGCTGCCATCACGAGCTCGGGACGCTTGCGCGCGCATTCAATGGCTGCTGTTTGCAGCAACATGTTCAAGCCCGCTTTGGCGGCACGATAGCCATACCAGCCGCCCTTGTGGTTGTCGCTGATGCTGCCCACACGGGCTGACAACTTGGCGTACACCACCCGCTGCCCCATGCTCAGCAAAGGCACAAAGTGTTTGATGAGCAAGGCCGGCCCCACCGCATTGAGGTGGTAGCTGCGCATCAAGGCCTCGGTATTCAGCGCGTTTAAATTTTTCTCTGGTTTGTGTGCATCGAAGCTGAGCACACCCGTCGCATCGACGATCAACGCAAAGCTGCCAGAGGCTTGCAACACAGCGGCTGCATGCGCCATGCTGGCTTCGTCTTCCAGCGTGAAAGAGGGATGGGTGTGACGCGACAACGTCATCACCTCTTGGCAGTGCGGCATGGCTTGCAAGGCGCGCACAAATGCAGCGCCAATCCCGCCAGACGAGCCGATGACCAAGGCGCGAAACGAATGACCCAAGCTTTGCATGGTGTGAGGCCTCAAAGAATGCAATTCTCCGCGATGCCTGAATATTTCGACGGATGTGGGGCAATCGTCATGGAAAATCTCACGCGCGACAGTTTTGAAGGTATGTTCATAGGCATCAATCGATGAACGCGGTTTAATCAGCGATCAGACAGCCGACTTACACCGAGGAACACCGATGGACTTGCAGCTCACCCAAAAACACGTCTTGATCACCGGCGGCAGCAAAGGCATTGGCTTGGCCTGCGCCGAGACTTTTTTGAACGAAGGCGCGCGCGTCACCCTGGTGTCGCGCGATCGTGCCAATTTAGATGTCGCAATGAAAGCCTTGAGCGCTCACCATACTGCTGCATCTATCCACACCATCGCCGCCGACTTGCGTGAAGCCGCCTCAGGCTTGGCGGTGTTGAACAACGCGGAAGCGCACTTTGGTCCTGTCGATGTGTTGGTCAACTCTGCCGGTGCGGCCAAACGCACACCGCCCGAAGAGTTGAACCCACAGGTGTGGCACGACGCCATGCAAGCCAAGTACTTCTCCTACATCCACATGATCGACCCAACCATCCAGCGCATGGGCCAGCGCGGCTCGGGCGTGGTGGTCAACGTCATTGGCGCGGGCGGCAAAGTGGCCAGCCCCATCCACATGCCGGGTGGTGCCGCCAATGCCGCACTCATGCTGGCCACCGCAGGCTTGGCCACGGCTTATGCCGCCAAAGGCGTGCGCGTGAATGCGGTCAACCCCGGCGCCACCGTGACCGATCGTCTCAAAGAAGGCTTTGCAGCCGATGCACGCGCCAATGGCATCAGCGAGCAAGAAGCGATGAAACGCACCACCGCGCGCATTCCACTGGGCCGCATGGCTGAGCCACGCGAGATTGCCGATGCCGTGGTGTTTCTGGCCTCACCGCGTGCGAGCTACATCAGCGGCGTGTCACTCACCATGGATGGGGTGATGACGCCCACCGTCTTTTAAGATGCAGCCAGATGGGCCTCGGGCGTGTCGTTGATCGTGGTGCGACGCAGCTCGCGACGCTCCGCAATGTCATAACGACGCCCGCGGTGCAAGGTGCTGCGGTTGTCCCAAATCACCAAATCACCGGGCTCCCATTCATGCACGTAAACGTTCTCACGCTGGGTCGCATGCTCGAGCAAATCTTGCAAATACATGCGACTTTCTGCGGTGGGCCAACCTATGATTTGACGCGCATGAACACCCACAAACAGCACGCGACGGCCTGAGCCCAGATGAACATCCGTGAGCGGCCAGACAGCGGGAGGGATTTGCTTTTTTTGGTCATCGGTGTAAGCGTCATCACCCAACAAAATCCGTGTGTGGAGTGCGAAGTGCTCAGCCTTCAAATCTTTGATTTCTTCACGCGTGCGCGCATCCAAGGTGTCGTAGGCATGGCGTAAATCGGCAAACTCGGTGTTGCCGCCCCAGCTGGGCTTGATCAGGCAATGCAGCATGGAGTACGCCGCACGCGGGTTCATGAAGGAGCTGTCGCTGTGCCAGAGCTGATTGGCAAAGTTCGAGAGGTTCTTGGGCGAGTCGCGTTTGGCCACTTGACCTTGCGCATCCACATTCGAGATGTCAATCAAGCGCTCGTCCTCAAGACGCTCGGGACGCTTGAAGACGCGTTTGAGTCCGATGTCCAATGGCCCAAATGCATTTGAAAAATTCAATTGCTGCTGCGCCGTGAGGGGTTGCCCCCGAAAGACCAAGACCGCGTGCTCATTCATCGCCGCATTGATGGCCTTCACATCGTTGTCTGACAAAGGCTGTGTCAGGTCAATGCCGCTGGCTTGGGCCGCAAAAATTTTGTGTAGAGGTTTGAGTTGCAGGCTCATGGTGAATTTCCTTTATTCCTGTTCGATCTTGGCTTCGGTCACGATGCGGCCCCAGCGCTTCATCTCCGCGCCAATGAAGGCATCGAACTGCTCTGGACGTGAGCCCACCACCTGAAGCCCGTAATCCTGCGCGCGCTTTTGCACCTCAGGGGTGGCCAAGGCCTTGCTGGTATCGGCTTGGATTTTTTGCAGAATCTGCTTGGGCGTTCCTGCCGGCGCAATGAAGCCGAGCAAGGCCCCCACATTGAAGCCCGGCAAGGTTTCTGCCACCGTGGGGTAGTCGTGCCCGGCTACACGCTTGTCCCCCATCGTGGCAATGACCTTCATGCGCCCAGCTTGCACATACGGCAAGATCGACAAGAAAGGATCGACCACCAGATCGAGCCGTCCGCCCATCAGCTCGGTGTGTGCCGGTGCGCTGCCTTTCATGGCAATGTGCTGCATCTCAAAGCCTGCCTCACGCTTGAGCAACTCCGCCCCCAAATGGGTGGTGCTGCCAGCCCCAGGGGTGCCGTAATTGAGCTTGCCTGGGTTTTTTCTGGCGTACTCAATCAGCTCTTTCAAATTGTTATACGGGGCTTCTGGACGCGCCACGATGGCGAGTTGCATATTGAACAACTGCGTGATGCCCGCCAGGTCTTTTTGAGTGTCGTAAGGCAGTTTCTTGCGCAGCGTGGGATTGACCGCCAATGAGGAATTGACCATGCCAATCGTCAAACCGTCTGGCGCTGACTTGGCCACAAAGTCAACACCGATGGTGGTGCCCGCACCGGGCTTGTAATCAATGACCACGGTTTGTCCCCAGGTTTCTTGCAGCTTTTGCGCCAGCAAACGTCCCACGGTGTCAGTAGGCCCACCAGGAGGAAAAGGAACGATGATCTTCACCGGCCCTTTGGGAAAGTCTTGGGCAACAGCAGAAGACACCGCCACACTGAAGGCGAGCGGCAAAGCCATCGCAAGCATCTTGATCCATTTCAAAGCGTTCTCCTTGGGGTGTGCAGATAGCACAGTGTCTTCATTGTTGGCTGATGAACTGAAGTTGTCTGTCGCTCAGTTGCTGAACTTCGGTGCTCGTTTTTCAACAAACGCACGCACCGCTTCGTGGTGGTCGGTGGTCATGTGGGCAATCGCTTGGTAACCGGCTGACAGCTCTAACAACGACTCTAAGGAGCTGTGCTCGCCTTCGCGCAACAAGCGTTTGGTCATGCGCAGCACGCCACCGGGGTTGGCCACAATTTTGGCCGCCAGCTTGCGGGCTTCGTCCAACAGGGTGTCGTGTGTCACCACACGCGACACCAGGCCACAGGCCAGCGCTTCTTGTGCCGTCAAGGCTTCGCCCGTGAAAGCCATTTCGCTGGCTTTGGAAATGCCCACCACACGTGGCAGCAACCAAGCCCCACCATCACCGGGCACGATGCCCACTTTGACAAAGCTCTCAGCAAAGGTGGCTTTGTCGGAGGCGATGCGCATGTCGCACATGCAGGTCAAGTCCAAGCCTGCGCCAATGGCTGGGCCGTTGATGGCGGCAATCACGGGCACGTCCAGGTTGTAGAGCGCTTTGGGCAAACGCTGAATGCCGTTGCGGTATTCCTCGCGAATGGTGTCGGGCGTCAGGCTCTCGTTGAAATAACGCTGCATGTCTTTGACGTTGCCACCCGAACTGAACACGGGGCCTGTGCCGGTCAAGATCACACAGCGGATCGATGTGTCCAAGCGAATCGCATGGCAGGCTTGCACAAACTCTTCGACCGCACTGTTGCCCGTGAGCGCATTGCGCGTCTCGGGCTGGTTCATGGTCAAGATCAGAACAGCGCCTTCGCGCTCGGTTTTCAAAAATTGTGTCATGGTGAATTCCTGTGTGTTTATCAAGCGGTCACATCGGTGGCGCTGCGAATCAGATCGAGTGCCAAGCCGTTGCGGTGGTCGACCAATTCGCGGCCCAACACGCTGTGCCAATACGATTCCGCCCCACCCGCTTGGCGCCAGGCGTGCAAGCGACGGGTGAAGAGTTGCAAATCAAATTCGTGGGTGAAGCCAATCGCACCGTGGATTGAATGGCTCAGCGCTGCGACCTCGAGTGCTGCTTCGCTGGTGCGCGCTTTGGCCACCGCCACACGCACGCGATCTGGCACCACAGTGTCACTGGCACATCCCAATTGCGCCGCCATGTGGGCCGCAAAGCTGTGCTCGGCCATGACGCTGAGCTGGTGCTGAATGGCTTGGAACTTGCCAATCGGTTTGCCAAACTGCACCCGGTCGTTGGCGTATTGCAAGGTTTGGTTGAACACCGCCAACAAAGCGCCCGACAACTGGGCCGCGTTGATGCACCCCAACAGCAAGCGCATGTCAAAGTGCTGCGTTAATTGCAAACCTGCCGTCACCTGCTGTGCCGACCAATGCACATCGGCATCGAGCACAAAGCTGGCAGGTGTGCGTTGTGCGTCTTGCGTCGACAGCAACCACATGTGCTGGTCATCGCTGACCAACACCGCATCGGCCACGCGCCCTAGCTGCACGCCAGCGCACGCCAAGCTACCATCGGCCGCCCGTTGACCTTGCGCCAGGGTGATGCTGCCGTGAGGAACACCCACCACGCCGGCGTGAGCCAGCAGGCTGCGCGCCATCATGGTTTCAGCCACAGGCACGGGCACGGTGTAGCGTCCGCACAAGGCCATCACGCCTTGCACCTCTTGCAGCGACAAACCTGCACCGCCATGGGCCTCGGGCACCAGGGCGTCGGCAAAGCCCGAGGTGTCGATTTGCGCCCACAAGGCCGCGCCGTCGCCCGAGGCTTCGATTTGACGCACAACCGCAGGGGTGCATTGGTCGTCCAGCAGTTGACGCAGGGCGTCTGAAAAAAGATCGTCCATCACATGCCTTTCAACGCAAGCCCAAGCCGCGCGCGATCATGCCGCGCAAGATGTCACGCGTGCCACCACGCAGCGAGTACGAGGGCGCCACCTGCGTCACGTAGTTGAGGGTGTGCAAGAGTTCCAACGGGATGTCCTGCGATTCACGCGAGAACACATCATCGGCAATCGCGGCCGGAATGAGCTGCTCCACGCCGGTGCCCAAGTCTTTCACCAAAGCGGCTTCCACCACCGGGCTTTCACCCCGGGTGAGCTTTTCGGTGATGGCCACCGACATGGCACGCAAAGGCGCGAGCTGGCTGGCAATTTTTCCAGCCAAGCGCACAGACTCAGGCGTGCGTCCTTGTGGGGTGCGAATGAACGCCAGCCATTCGTCAAACAACACAATGCTTGAATACAAACGCTCAGGCCCGCTGCGCTCAAACGCCAGCTCGGCGGTGACTTGTTCCCAGCCCTGCCCTTCAGCGCCGATCAAGGCATCGTCTTTGAGCTGCACATTGTCGAAAAACACTTCGCAGAAATGGCTGTCGCCCGATAAGTCGGTGATGGGACGCACAGTGACGCCGGGCAAGGACAAATCCACAATCACTTGCGACAAGCCTTTGTGGCGGTCTTGCGCCTCGCCCGAGGTGCGCACCAAGGCAATCATGTAGTGGCAGTGGTGCGCATTGGTGGTCCAAATTTTTTGGCCACTCAAAGACCAACCGCTATCGGTTTTGGTGGCGCGTGTTTTCACGCTAGCCAAGTCGGAGCCCGAGTTGGGCTCGCTCATGCCAATGCAAAAAAACGATTCGCCCCGACAAATGGGGGGCAGGTAAAACTGCTTTTGCGCTTCGGTGCCGTATTTCAAAATCAAGGGGCCGCTTTGACGATCGGCAATCCAATGCGAACCCACTGGCGCGCCGAAATTCAAAAACTCTTCCACCAACACAAAACGCGTGAACGCATTGCGCCCGCCACCACCGTATGCGGTAGGCAAGGTGATGCCCAACCAACCGCGTCGACCCAGTTCACGGCTGAAGGCCGGGTCATAGCCCGACCACGACTTGGCACGGATGTGCGCAGGTACTTTGCGCATGGCATCGCTCAAGAATGCACGCACCTCGGTGCGCAGGGCTTCATCGTCCGCTGGAATGCGGGTGAGGTTGAGGGAGTCCAGCGTGCTCATTCGGACACGCCTCCCTCTATGTTGCCCAGAACACCTTGTTGTTGCAAATCGTTCATCGCTTGCTCAGACAAACCCAGCACCTCGCTCAGCACTGCACGTGTGTGCTGCCCGAGCTGCGGCGGTGCGCTGCGGTATTGCACCGGGGTGTCCGACATGCGAATCGGGCTGGCCACCAGCGGTATGTCACCCGCCACTGGATGCGGCATGGTGAATTTCAAGCCGCGCGCTTGCACCTGCGGGTCGGCAAACACATCGGCCAAGGTATTGATCGGCCCGCAGGGAACGCCCACTTGCTCGAACAGCTCAATCCATTCACGCGTGGTGCGCATCACCGTGGTTTGGCGCATCAAGGGAATCAGCGCATCGCGGTGGATGACGCGTCCTTGGTTCGACACAAATCGCTCGTCTGTGGCCCACTCGGGCTTGCCCACTGCGTGGCAAAACTTGGCGAACTGGCTGTCGTTGCCAATGGCCAAAATCATGTAGCCATCGGCCGTCGGAAAGTCTTGGTAGGGCACGGTGTTGGGATGCGCGTTGCCCATGCGCTTGGGCGAGTTGCCGCTGTAGAGGTAGTTCATGCTCTGGTTGGCCAGACAAGCCACACCGACGTCGAGCAAGGCCAAATCAATGTGCTGACCACGTCCGGTTTGCTCGCGCGCGGCCAAGGCGGCCAAGATCGAGGTGCTGGCGTACAGACCCGTCAAGATATCGGTCAAGGCCACGCCCACTTTCATGGGGCCTTCGCCGGGCTCACCGTCTGGGCGCCCGGTCACACTCATCAAGCCACCCATACCTTGGATCAAAAAGTCGTAGCCTGCACGGTTGGCATACGGCCCGGTTTGACCAAAGCCGGTGATGGAGCAATAAATCAAACGCGGGTTGATGGCCTGCAGCGACGCATAGTCCAGCCCGTAATGCGCCAGGCTGCCGACCTTGAAGTTCTCGATCACGATGTCGCAGGTTTTGGCCAACTCGCGGATAAGTTGCTGCCCCGCTGCTTGGGTGAAGTCCACCGCGATGGATTGCTTGTTGCGGTTGGTGCACAGGTAGTAGGCCGAGTCGCGCGTGGCGTTGCCCTCTTCGTCTTTGAGAAACGGAGGGCCCCACAAACGGGTGTCGTCACCCGTGCCCGGCCGCTCGACCTTGATCACATGCGCGCCCAAGTCGCCCAAGGTCTGCCCGGCCCAAGGGCCTGCCAACACGCGTGAGAGGTCCAACACACGCACATGGGACAAGGCGCCTGGACGCGCCGCTGACGGTGCGTGGGTTGCAGCTGTGTTTGCACTCATTGTTGTTCTACCTTCGCTTTGGTGACGATGCGTTTCCAGAGTTGAATTTCAGCGCTTTGAAACGCGCGCATTTCATCGGCGCCACCACGCATGGTTTCGGCGCCGAGTTTTTCGTAGAACTCACGGGTCTCGGGCATGGCTTCAATCTTGGCGAGTAGCGCAGCCAGCTTGTCGGTCTCAGCCTTGGGTGTTTTGGCCGACACTATGGCACCCACCCAGGTGTAAGCGGTGAAGTTGGGCAAGCCCGCCTCGATGGCTGTAGGTACTTGGGGCAAAGCCGGCACACGGCGATCGCTGGCTACGGCCAAGGCGCGCAGCTTGCCGCCTTTGACCAACTCAGACGCACCCGTCACATCGGCAAACGCCATGTGCACGGTGCCAGAGGCCACTGCGGTCATGGCTTCGGACGCGCCTTTGAAGGGCACGTGAAACAGCTGCACACCCGCCACATCGTTGAACAACTCGGCCATCAGCTGGTAACCTGCCGAGCCCGAACCGTAGTCGAGCTTGCCGGGCTGTGCTTTGGCGGCAGCCACCAACTCACTCACGCTGTTGTAGTTGGACTGTGAGGGCACCACCAACAAAGCGGGCGCACGCATCATCATCGACAACGGGGCGAAGTCGGTCACCGGGTCGTAGGGCAAGCTTTTAAACAAGGCCACGTTCACTGCCAAGGTGGAGTTGCTGCCCACAAACACGGTGTAGCCATCAGCAGGCGCGCTCAGCACATTGCGCACGGCAATGAAGCCGTTGGCGCCAGGTTTGTTGTCGACCACCACAGTTTGCCCCGTGAGTTCGGTGAACTTCTTGGCGAAGTAGCGTGCCGAGGTGTCGGTGCCACTGCCAGGCGGAAACGGCACGACGAACTTCACCGGCTTAGAAGGAAAGTCTGTCGCTTGTGCCAGCGCAGCGCTGCTACCCAAAGTGCCCAGCACCGACACACAGGCAGCCACCAGGGTTTTGAAGAAAAAAGAACGGTTCATGCCAAGTCTCCTGCGAAGCGATTAATCCAAAGAAGCGCCGGTCTGTTTGACCACGCGGCTCCAACGGTCCAACTCGGATTTGATGTAGTTGCCGTATTCAGCCGAGGTCGATCCCAAGGGCTCGGCGCCCTGCACGGCCAGCTTGGCGCGCACATCGGCAGAAGCCAAGGCTTTGACGACCTCGGCGTTCAAACGTTTAATGATCTCGGGTGATGTTTTGGCCGGCACCAACAGACCTTGCCACGCACCCACTTCAAAGCCGGGCATGATGGTTTCGTTGAGCGTGGGCACATCGGGCAACACACTGGTGCGCTTGAGGCTGGTCACGGCCAAGGCCTTGAGGCGTTTTTCTTTGATGAAGGGCAAGGCCGAGTTGATGGTGTCGGTGGTGAACTGAGTCTGCCCCGCCACCAAATCAGTCAAGGCCGGCGCGCTACCCTTGTAGGGCGCATGCACGGCCGTGAGGCCTTTGTCTTGCAAGATCAAGTAGGCGCCGAGGTGGGTGATGTTGCCGTTACCGGCCGAGCCGTAGCTCAGTTTGTCGGGGTTGGCTTTGGCGTATTGCACAAACTCTTGCACCGTGTTCACCGGCAGCGAAGGATGCACCGCCAGCACCAGCGGAATCACCGCTGTCAGGGCCACGGGTGCAAAGTCGGCCCGCACGTCATAGCTCATTTTTTTATACAAGGCCGGGCTCAAGGCCACGGCCGAGGTGTTGTAGAACAAGGTGTAGCCGTCTGACGGTGCCTTGGTCACCAATTCAGCAGCGATGTTGCCGTTGGCGCCGGGCTTGTTGTCCACCACCACGGGCTGGCCCATTTGTTCGGTCAGCTTTTGCGCCAGCACGCGTGCCACCAAATCGGTGGGGCCACCGGGTGGGAACGCGATCACCATGCGAATCGGTTTGTCGGGGTAGTTGGCTTGCGCCATCGCCACGCCCGTGCTGAGGGTGGCCACGGTCAGTGCAGCGGCTAAGACGGTGCGACGGGTGATGTGCTTCATGGGTGTCTCCTGTTTTTCAATCTGTATTCTGAGGGCTGAAGGCGTGGCTTGAATCAGCCCTGTGAAGCTGGGTGACCAGCGAGCAAACGCGTCGCACTGTAGGTCATCACCAACACGCCGCGTTGGTTGAAGACGCGAATGTCAGAGCTCACAATGGCGCGGTTTTTGGTGGACGTGGGACGCACGCCTGTGACCTCAATCTCGGCATGGATGGTGTCGCCCACCAGCACAGGCGCCAGAATTTTTTGCACCAACTCCAGCATGGCCAAGCCTGTGCCTTGGATCATGGTTTGCAAAATAAAGCCTTCGATCAAGGTGTAGGTCAACGCGCCCGGCACGGGGCGGCCTTGGATGGCGCCGCCCTCGTAGCCTTCTTCAATGAAGATGGCTTCGAGCATGCCTGTGCAGGAGATGAAGTTGACTAAATCGGTTTCGGTGATGGTGCGGCGAAAGGTGTCAAAGCGTTGACCGACTGCGATGTCTTGCCAATAAAAGCCTTGGCCTAGGCGTGTGAGTGGAGCTACGGGTGATGTCATAAAAATTTCCAAACGGATCTGCGTGGGTTTAGGAATCAGGGCTTGGATGCTTTGTGCGCAGCATGCGTTTGCACCGTGCCACTGGCCAACCAAGCCGCTACCGTGTCGGCGGGCACACCGGCTTGCGCCAACACCGCTTGGGTGTGCTCGCCCAAGCGCGGCACCGCGTGCACGGGCGGGCGCTCACCGTCAAACAACACGGGCACGCCCGGAAAGCGCAGCGCGCCCATGGCCGGGTCGTCCAACTCGGCAAAGAACTGGGTGGCTTGCAAATGTGGATCGGTCTTCAGATCGGCCAAGGTGTTCATGCGTGCAGCCGGAATTTCCAGTCGCTCACACAGCGCCAGCCAATGCGCGGTGTCATGCTCTGCCACGATCTGGCCGGTGATTTCGTACAAGGCCTCGATGTGCTGGGTGCGCGCGGCCATGCTGGTAAAGCGCGCATCGCTGGCCAACTCGGGGCGTGCCACGCCCTGGAAGAACTTCTGCCAATGCGCGTTGGTGTAGGGCATCATGCACACATAGCCGTCGCGGGTGCGGTAGGGTCTGCGCCAATCGACCAACACGCGTGGGTAGCCCGGGGCCGACAGCGGCGGCTCAAAGTGTTGGCCGTAAAAGTTCTCGACCAAATTGAACGCCACCATGATTTCAAACATGGGCACCTCCACCCTACCGCCCACACCGGTGGTGTGGCGCTTCATCAAGGCCGCCATGATGGCCATGGCCGCCACCAAGCCGCTGGTTTTGTCGGCGGCGATGCTGGGAAAGTAACGCGCCACACCGCTTTGTTGTTCCATCAGCGCAGCGCTGCCCGACAGACCTTGGATGATGTCGTCATACGCTGGTTTGCCGCCGTAAGGGCCTGAGGCCGTAAAGCCATGCAAGCCGGCAAACACCAGTTTCGGAAACTTGGCCAGCAGAGCCTCGGGGTCCAAGCCCACCGCGCCGAGTTTTTGCGGACGCATGCTGTGCATGAACACATCGGCGGTGGCAATGAGTTGGTGCAAGGCTGCAGGGCCCTCTGGTTTTTTGAGGTCAATCACCACACTTTTCTTGTTGCGATTCACGCCGAAAAACAAAGCCGACATGCCGTCTTCATGCCCCGGCCCGGTGTAGCGCGTGGAGTCGCCCTCAGGAGACTCCACTTTGATGACCTCGGCCCCCAAATCGGCCAGCCACTGGCTGGCATACGGCCCCATCACCACGACGCTGGCGTCCACGATGCGAATGCCTTGCAGCGGCAAGATGCTCATTGGTCTGTCTCCCTGTTTGACTCTGTTGTGGGCTGAATTTAGTGCCCCGGCATAATTCAGTCCAATATTAATAATTTACAAACCAATACTCAAACAGTATCAACATGAACTTGCGCCAACTCCAACAATTTGTGGCCCTGGCCGAGACCGGTAACTTTCACAAAGCAGCCGAGCGCATGCACATGGCGCAGCCGCCCTTGTCGGTGTCAATCAAAAAGCTCGAAGAAGAACTGGGCGGCCCGCTGTTTCTGCGCTTACCCACTGGCGTGCAGCTCACCCCCGCCGGGCAAGCCATGCTGGCCGATGCGCGGCTGGCCATCTTTCATGCCCAGCAATGCCAGCAAGCTGTGACCACTGCGCTGCACGGCGAAGGCGGCGTATTGCGGGTGGGCTTTATTGGCTCGGCCACCTACGCCCTGCTGCCGCAGCTGATTCCCAGCTTCCGGCAGCGCTTTCCCAAGGTGGAGTTGGCGCTCGACGAATCGACCACCGCCAACATCTTGAACCGCCTCGAAGCCAACACGCTGGACGTGGGGCTGGTGCGCTTTCCGGTGCTGCACCCGGGTGACTTTGAACTCACCCTGGTCGAGAACGACGAGTTTGTGTTGGCCGTACCCGCCGACAGTCCTTGGCGCAAACACAGCTCGGTGGCGTTGTCCGAATTCGCGCACGAGCCGTTTGTGATGTACACCGAAGCGTCGGTGCCCAATTTGTTTGCGGTGGCCATGTTGCGCTGCCAGCAATCGGGCTTTAGCCCACGCATTGCGCAAGACGCGGTGCAGGTGCAAACCATTGTGAGCTTGGTCGAAAGCGGCTTGGGCGTGGCCTTGGTGCCGGGTGTGGCCAGGCGTTACCGCAACCAAGGCGTGCGGTTTTTGAGCCTGTCAGACAACCCCGAAAAACTCAACATCGGCATTGCCTTGGCCACGGTGCGTCAGTCGCGCAACCGCTTGGTAGACCGCTTCATTCAGCACGCGCATAGCTTAGCTTGAGCGAAGCTGCTCCTTTGCGGATGTGCGGGCTTTCAACAGCCCGGCACTAGTCTCAAGCGGCCCAGGCGCTCGCACGCGAAAGGCTGGCTCGGCAATCGGCCACCATGCGCTCTATCAATTCTGCACAGGTGGGAATATCGTCAATCAAACCCACCACTTGGCCAGCCCACACCAAGCCTGCTTGGGCCTCACCAGACTGCAAGGTGGCGCGCCCCCGCCGGCCTGAGACCAAGGGCTGCACATCGGCAAATTCGCAACCTTCAGTTCGGCGCTCAATCGCCACCACCTCATCCGAGACCGCGTTTTTCAGCACCCGGCCGGTGTTGCGAAAACTGCGCAAGATCAATTGGGTGTCGCATTCGTTCGCGTCCACATAGGCTTGCTTGATCTGGTCATGAATCGGCGCTTCTTTCGTGGCGCAAAAACGGGTTCCCATGTTCACGCCCTCAGCGCCCAGCGCAAACGCCGCCGCCATGCCACGGCCATCGGCAATACCGCCTGAGGCGATGATGGGAATGCGCAGCTTGCTGGCCGCTACCGGAATCAGCACCAGGCCCGCCACATCATCTTCACCGGGATGGCCGGCGCATTCAAAGCCGTCAATGCTCACCGCATCCACGCCCAAGCGCTCGGCCGACAGGGCATGACGCACGCTGGTGCATTTGTGGATCACGCGCACGCCATGTTGCTTGAGTTTGTCCATGAAGGCTTTGGGGCTGTTGCCTGCGGTCTCTAGCACTTTGATGCCTTTGTCGATCACCACATCCACATAGTCGGCATAGGGTGGCGGCGTGACGGTGGGGAGCAAAGTCAGGTTGACGCCAAAGGGCTGGTCGGTCATGCCACGGCAACGGTCAATCTCGCGCGCCAGGCCCTCGGGCGTGCTTTGGGTCAGCGCAGTCAAGATGCCCAAAGCGCCCGCGTTGGACACCGCCGCCGCCAGCTCCGCAGTGCCCACCCACATCATGCCGCCCTGAACAATGGGATAGCGCGTGCCTAAGAGTTCGGTGATGCGGGTTTTCATGCCAAAAGTCCTTCGCTTCGAATGTTGAATGGACATAGGCTAATCAAACCCCTGATGCCTGCCATCGTCGAATCGGACGATTCGCACAGGGCCATCTGGTGGTACCTTCTGGGTTTCACAGTTCACGCCCACTTCAGGAGACACGCATGACCACCGCCCGCACCATCCAACAATTGCACAACCTGCAAGGACGCAACGCCCTCATCACTGGTGGCTCTCGTGGCTTGGGGCTGCAAATGGCGCATGCGCTGGGCGAAGCCGGGGCGCGCTTGCTGATCACCTCACGCAAACAAGCCGAGCTCGACGCCGCTGCCAGCGAATTGCGCAGCGCCGGTCACACGGTGGATGTGCTAGCCACCGACGGGCGTGATGATGCCCAAGTGCTGGCCTTGGTCGATCACGCGCTGGCCACCTTGGGCCACATCGACATCTTGGTCAACAACTCCGGCGCGACCTGGGGCGCACCGGCCACCGAGCATCCCATGGATGCTTGGGACAAGGTGATGGACTTGAATGCCCGCAGCGTGTTCTTGCTCTCGCGCGAAGTGGTCAAACGCAGCATGCAGCCGCGCAGCTACGGGCGCATCGTCAACATCTCATCCATTGCGGCGCTGGGCGGCACCGTGGGTTCCATGCAAGCGGCGGCCTACCATGCCAGCAAAGGTGCAGTGGCCACACTCACCAAAGCGCTGGCCTGCGAATGGGGAGCACACGGCATCACGGTCAACGCCATCTTGCCCGGCGTATTCCCCAGCAAAATGGCCAAATCCTTGACTGAGCCCGGCACTTTGGAGCACATCGAAGCCATGCTCCCCCTGCGCCATGTCGGCGATGACGAGGGCCTCAAAGGCGCGGTGCTGCTGCTGGCCTCCGATGCAGGCAAGCACATCACCGGCGTGCTGTTGCCGGTGGATGGTGGCGCCGCCGCCGTGGTCGGCGCCTGAGGTTTAGGCGCTCAGCTCAAGCCCCAGGCAATCGGTGATCGCGGTACTGATCGCGCAGCTTGGTTTTGAGCAACTTGCCCGTGGCCGTGTGCGGCAACTCATTGACGAACACCACGTCATCGGGCAACCACCATTTGGCAATGCGACTCGACAGGTAGTCCAAGATGTCCTTGGCCTCCACGGT
>CANGIQ010000039.1 GCA_947453965.1 Comamonadaceae bacterium | reverse complement strand
CTGGTCAAAGCCGGTGCACACGTGATCATTTCGGGGCGCAACGCGGCCACCAACGCCAGTGCTTTGGCCACTTTGCAAGCGGTGGGCAGCGCAGAAGCGGTGTTGCTGGACGTGGCCGACAAGCACGCCGTCAAAGCCGTGGCCGACCAAATCTTGGCGCAACACGGGCACATTGACATCTTGGTCAACAGCGCTGGCACCAACGCTACGCAACGCAATTTCGACGTGCTCACCACCGACGCCTGGGACGATGTGGTGGCCATCAACCTATCGGGCTCGTTTTACTGTGTGCATGCGGTGCTGCCTAGCATGCGCGCACGCAAAAACGGCCTCATCGTCAACGTGTCGTCTTGGGCCGGCTTGTACGCCTCCAAACTCACCGGCCCTGTCTACAACGCCACCAAACGCGCGGTGTTGGCCTTGACCGAGTCGATCAACATGGAAGAAGGCGGACACGGCATCCGCGCCAGCTCGGTGTTGCCGGGTGAGGTGGCGACGCCGATCTTGAACAAGCGCCCCGTGCCGCCCTCACAAGAGCAGCGCGACCGCATGGTGCAAGCCGAAGACATGGGCCAAGCGATTTTGTTCTTGGCCCAAATGCCCGGACGCACGTGCATCAACGAATTGATCATTTCCCCCACCTTCAACCGTTTTTATTTAGGCGGCCTGGAAACACCTCCGGCCAAATAAATCAGTTGGGGCGCAAACTGGCGCGTCCTTTGCTAGAGAGAAGCTAGAAACAACCCATCTTCTCTTCACGCAAAGGATGCGCCCCATGAACCGACTCGACGTCACCGAAAAAATCATCAGCACCAAAGTCTCCAAAGGCATCAAGTGGGAGGACGTGGCCAAGAAGCTGGGCCTGTCCAAAGAATGGACCACCGCCGCCTGCTTGGGCCAAATGACGTTAGATGCGAAGCAAGCCAAGATCGTGGGCAAGATCTTTGGGCTCAACGCGGAAGAGCAAAAGTGGTTGCAGGTGGTGCCTTACAAAGGCTCGCTGCCCAGCCCCGTGCCCACCGACCCCTTGATTTACCGCTGGTATGAAATTGTCAGCGTCTACGGCACCACGATCAAAGAGCTCATTCATGAAGAGTTTGGCGACGGCATCATGAGCGCCATCGATTTTTCGATGGACATCGTGCGCCAGCCCGACCCCAAAGGCGACCGGGTGAATGTGGTGTTGTCAGGCAAGTTCTTGCCCTATAAACAGTACTGAAGTCGCTCCCCGCTAGCGCCCCACTAAACTCACCGCATGAAATTGTTTGATGTGGTGATCGTGGGGGCCGGTGCGGCCGGTTTGTTTTGCGCCGGCATCGCCGCGCAACAAGGCTTGCAGGTTTTGGTGCTGGACCACAGCGAGAAGGTGGCCGAGAAAATTCGCATCTCCGGCGGTGGCCGCAGCAACTTCACCAACCGTGAACTGGATGTGCGCGCGCCGCACAAGCACTTTTTGGGCAACAACCCACAGTTTTGCCGCAGCGCCCTGTCGCGCTTCACGCCGCAAGACTTTGTGGCGCTCATGCACAAGCACCACATCCCGTTTCACGAAAAGCACAAAGGCCAGCTGTTTTGCGACCGCTCGGCGGAAGACCTGATTCAAATGCTGCTGGCCGAGTGCCACGGATCGGCCAACGGCGGCAGCGTGACGCGCTGGCAACCTTGCAGCCTGAAAGGCCTGCGTTACTCAGACGCAGCCCCCGAGGCCCAGCGCTACGAAGTAGGCACCTCGCAGGGGACGGTGCACACAGCCGCCGTTGTGGTGGCCACGGGCGGCTTGTCGATTCCCAAAATCGGTGCCACCGATTTGGGTTACCGCTTGGCCCAGCAGTTCCAACTGCGTCTGGTGGAGCCCCGCCCAGGCCTGGTGCCGCTGACTTTCGACGCCCAGGCCTGGGCGCCTTACGCCCAGCTCTCGGGTTTGTCGCTGCCGGTTCGTCTTGAAACAGGCGCCAAGAAAACCTTGCAAGCTTTTGACGAAGATTTGCTGTTCACCCACCGCGGCCTGTCTGGCCCGGGTGTGCTGCAAATTTCAAGCTACTGGCAAGCTGGGACAGACATTCGCATCAACTTGGCGCCTGAGGTCGATCTGCACACAGCACTGATGCAGGCCAAGCAGCTGTCTAAAAAATTGATTGCCAATGAGCTCAACGCCTGGGTGCCGTCGCGCCTGGCAGACACCTGGACACGTCAGGACAAGGCCTGGCAACGCCCGGTGATCGAGGCCAGCGACAAGGCCCTGGCCCAATTGGCCCAAGGTTTGAGCGCCTGGTCCCTGGTGCCCACCGGCACCGAAGGCTACAAAAAGGCCGAAGTCACCGTGGGCGGGGTGGATACCCGCGACCTGTCGCAACAAACCATGGAATCCAAGCAACCTGGGCTGTATTTCATTGGCGAAGTGGTCGATATCACGGGCTGGCTGGGGGGCTACAACTTCCAGTGGGCGTGGGCCAGCGCACATGCCTGCGCTCTGGCTTTGGGCGCGCGCTCAAAATCGTTATAATCTTCGTCTTTGCTGGCAAAACCCCAACGGCCTGATCAACTTTGTGTTGGGGAACCCCGCAGACATGGCGTTTAGGCCCGATCTTCTTAAACACCCGCTGGCTGCAATATTTGGAAATTTTGGTAATGACCACCATCCGTGTAAAAGAAAACGAACCGTTTGACGTCGCCCTGCGTCGCTTCAAGCGCACCATTGAAAAATTGGGTCTGTTGACCGACTTGCGCGCTCGCGAGTTCTACGAGAAGCCCACCGCTGAACGTAAACGCAAAAAAGCAGCCGCCGTCAAGCGTCACTACAAGCGCGTGCGCAGCATGCAGCTGCCCAAGAAGCTGTATTGATCAGCCTCTGACCTGCTGTGGCCTCAGGGCCACATGCAAGAAGCTCGCTAGGGACGCCTCAGCGAGCTTTTTTTTCGATCGACTTTTTTGCTGATTCACAGGAGTTCCCCATGAGCCTCAAAGCACACATCACCGAAGACATGAAAACCGCCATGCGCGCCAAAGACAGCGTGCGCCTGGGCACCATCCGTTTGCTGCAAGCCGCGATGAAGCAAAAAGAAGTGGACGAACGGGTTGAGTTGGACGACGCCATGGTGATCGCCATCGTGGACAAGCTGATCAAGCAACGCAAGGATTCGGTGGCCGCCTATGTGTCAGCCCAACGCCAAGACTTGGCCGATGTGGAAAGCGCCGAAATCAAAGTGCTGGAGGTGTATTTGCCGCAGCGTTTGAACGCCGATGAAATCACGGCTGCCGTCAAAGCCATCGTGACGGAGGTAGGCGCGACGGGTCCCGGCGACATGGGCAAGGTGATGGGCGCAGTCAAAACGCAATTGGCGGGCAAGGCCGACATGGGCCTGGTGTCTGCCGCCGTCAAAGCCGCATTGGCAAGTTAATCGAAGCGCTGGCTCAGCACCACGGCGGACAGGGCCTGAGATTTTCTATCGAGCAAGGGGCTTTCCATCAGAAAGCTCGTGGCGCTCGATTTGCCGCGGGCCACGATGACGTCGGTTTGCGCGTCGTAGGCAAACACCAAACCCACCTGCGTGTTGCGGTACAAAGTGCCCGCGCTTGGGGCTGTGAAAGGTCGATAGCCCGACAAGGTGGTTTGGCTTGAACTCACGCCATAAAAGCGTTGCACATAGCGCTGATCGCCCCATGAACGCGAGACATCGGCAAACCCGTTGACCGTTTGCAAGACCGGAAAGCCTAAGGTCATGCCCCATTGGGCCAGCTTGCCGTTGGACGAGTTCCAAGAGTCGCCGAAGTTGCCGTAGAGGGTGATCGCGTCTTGAATGGGCTGCCATTCGCCCCAGACATAGCTCATGGCCGATCCTGGCACATCGCCCATGCCACTGTAACGACGATCTGCTGCCTCTTGCCGGCCCATCATGTAGTTCACGCCGACACCGGCTTTCACCAGCTCCTCGCGCACCAGCCACACGCCCACACCGTTTTGAATGCTGGCAAAGCCTTTTGCATTTTCATAGTTGACATTGAGCGTGAGGTCATTTTTGTAATTGATCAGCACACCATGCAACAACGATTGATTGGTACGGCTCAGCCCCAGCGTCACTTCTTTCTTATCGGGCAGCGTCATGCCTTGTTGCGCACAGACGTTCACACACACACCCAGCGCAGCGCACCACACAGCCATGAAACGATGCCAAGCATGCATATCAGTCTCTGACAATTCGCAAAATCTTCAAGGGTTGCCCCATGAAGCTGTAGGACTCCATTTGCACCGCACACGGTGCGCTCGTGGTTTGGTTCACAAAACGAAGTGTGAAGTTGGCTGTTTCACCGATGGCACGGACCGGCGCTGCCAGACGAGACATCAAAACGCCTACGTCTTCGGGGTGTAGCAAGGACTGCCATTGAGTTTCAGTCTCCAAGCGAGTGGGGCTGTTTGCCAACGCCAGGAACAAGGGCTCTAGTTTGACCGGTGCTTGGGCAAATTGAAGCAAGATGATGTCGTCAAAGTCCGTGAGAATTTCTTCCAAAATCGCCCATGCTTCGCTGTTTTTCTTAGAAAAATAAATCCGGTCGTTCTCACGGTACAGCGTGATCTTGTGGCGTGAATCCATGATTTTGAGCGTCATGTCGCGTGCATACGCAGTACGTTGCAAGTGTTCAATGAGCAAGATGGAAACAAACGTGACGAATGAAAAATTGAAAAACTGAATCACATCACTCACCGAGGCAGGGCCCAGCGTGAAATAAGGTTTGACAAAAAAATAACTGCCTAATAAAGAACTGATCACGGTTGCGATCAACGCCAACTTATATCCATATAAATATGAAATAAATAGGCATGCTACGATGAAAAAGTGGAAAGGTGCATAGGGCTCAATGTAGGGTTGTAAGAGATACCGAATCAAGAATGCCCCCACCAACATCAAGCAAGTGCCCAAGACGGACTGTTGAAACGAAAACCTGACCCACGATTTTGAATTTTGAATACGCATGAACCACCTTATCAAACCGCATGAAGACATCGACCTCGTTGGCGGTGACCACTGCGTCTTGATGTTACATGGGCTGGGTGCCAATGCGCTGGAACTTTCACGGCTCGCGAAGGATTTGCATCACGCCGGACTGTCTGTGTTTGCGCCCAATATTCCGACCTACTGTTTCGGTACTGAGTGCGGTACATGGCAGAACTGGGTAGAGCAAGCACAGCAGTATGTGTGGGACCTTCGCAAGCGCTATGAGACTGTGTCAGTCGTGGGCTTGTCCATGGGGGCGACCTTGGCCATGGTGCTGGCACAACGCGAACGCATCACCAGCATGGTGCTGCTATCGACTGCACTGGCCTACGACGGCTGGGCCATTCCTTGGTACAGCTTTTTGCTGAACATTTCCAATTGGTTACCGTTTGCCGAACGTTACCGTTATGCAGAAGCGGAACCTTACGGCATCAAAAATCCAGAGATGCGCGCCATGGTCAAGCGCGCCCTGTCCAACGACCATATTTCCGAGTCAGGGGCAGATTATTTGCCTTTTGAAAACGTCACGCAAGGGCGACAACTGATTCGAGAAGCGCGTGCCCATGTGCAGCGAATTGACTGCCCGACCTTGTTCATCCATGCCGCAGACGATGAGACGGTGCACATGCGCAATGCCGAATGGGCTTACCAGCACATTGCATCGCAGCACAAAGAAATTCTCTATTTAGGTGACAGCTACCACATGATCACGGTCGACAATGAACGCGAGACAGTGAATCAGGAAACCGCACGTTTTCTCAAAAAAACGATCAATGATGCGTTGGACTCACCCGCTTTCGAGGTGGCATCCATCCAATCCGCAGAGTTGCGACGCATGCTGCGTCGACGTGTGTAGCGCGCAGTCGGATTGATCGTTATTTCATCCGGCTGCGCTGCATTTTCAACAGCACGGCCAAGGTGTGAAACAACGACACCACCACAAAACACCCCATGAAGTCACCCAGTGCCATGGCAGCACTTTGCGACCACAAAACATCGACCGAGCTCACGCCTTGCACCATATAAACCCAGTTGTGAACCACCCCATTGCACACACTGGCAGCCAACGACAAGACCACGATATGTGGGTAACGCAAGTTGCTCAAATCGGTTTGAATGTGAAGCCAACGCATCACCAAAAATGCGGAAATGGGATAGGTCATCAAGCTGACAAAGGCGAAGTAAAACACCGCACTCCTGGACAAATCTGGCCAAATGCCAGCGCCTAGGTACACACCAGCCACCAAGAGACCAAGGATGGCCGGCCAACGCCCGACCAAAACTGCAAGCAGCTTCACCCCCGCAGGAATGAATAAAAAACTGATGCCCGGGGTGTAGACAAACCAATCATCAAAATACTGGTTCAGCCGAAAAGACAGGCTGAACGCCAAGCCCGAAACCAGCGCCACGCCGAGGTGTGCCAGTCGAACCTCGGGCATCAACTGCCCGCCACCTTCATGCGGTTGATCAACACAGAGCCAATGGTTTTGGCGCCCATGTTGTAGGCGTCTGCGCCAATGGCTTGAATGCCTTGGAACATGTCTTTGAGGTTGCCGGCGATGGTGATCTCTTGCACAGGAAACGCGATTTCACCGTTTTCCACCCAAAAACCACTGGCGCCGCGCGAATAGTCGCCCGTGACGTAGTTGACGCCTTGACCCATGAGCTCAATCACAAACAAACCGGTGCCGAGTTTTTTCAACATGGCGTCCAGATCGTCGCCTTGTTTTGTATGGCGCGATTGCATGACCAGGTTGTGCGAGCCACCGGCATTGCCGGTGGTGGGCATGCCCAGCTTGCGGGCCGAATAGGTGCTCAAGAAATAGCCTTCCACACGGCCCGCATCCACCACGCGGCGGGCTCGGGTGGTCACGCCCTCTTCGTCAAAGGGCGAGCTGCCTTTGCCGCGCATCACAAAGGGGTCTTCCAAAATGTCGATGTGTTTTGGAAACACAGTTTTTCCCAAGGAATCGAGCAAGAACGTGCTCTTGCGGTACAGCGCACCTCCGCTCACCGCTTGCACAAAACCACCCAGCAAACCTGCGGCCACGGGGGCTTCAAACAACACCGGGCATTGGGTGGTGGCGATCTTGCGTGACTTCAAACGGCTCAAGGCGCGCTCGGCCGCATAACGGCCCACGGCTTCGGGGGAAGACAACTCTGCGGCTGAACGCATGGAGCTGTACCAGGCGTCGCGTTGCATGTCGTCGCCCTTACCCGCAATGGGGGCGACTGAAATGCTGTGACGCGAGCTGGCGTAGCCACCGCGAAAGCCGTGCGTGTGCGCGCTAAAAAAATGGCTTTGCTGGGCCGACACCGCAGCCCCTTCGCTGTTGGTGATGCGTTTGTCGGTTTGCATGGCCGCAGCTTCGCAGCGCAAAGCCAAGGTGGCCGCATCGGCGCTGGTGATGTTCCAGGGGTGGAACAAATCCAAATCAGGTTGCTGCTGGGCAATGTCTTTTTCGTCTGGCAAACCCGCCACGGGGTCTTCGGCGGTGAAACGCGCAATGTCGTAAGCGGCTTGTACGGTGCGTTCAATCGCAGCCTCAGAAAAGTCAGAGGTGCTGGCGTTGCCGCGGCGGTTACCCAGATACACCGTGACGCCCAGCGATTTGTCGCGGTTGCGTTCCACGTTTTCCAACTCGCCTTTGCGCACAGAGACGCTCAAACCGCAGCCTTCAGAGGCTTCGGCACCGGCATCGGTGGCGCCCAGTTTTTTGGCGTGCTTCAAGGCCGCATCGACCAGCGATTCGAAATGTTCGCGGCTGTAGCTGAAACCTTGGGCAGGCGTGTGGGAAGGTGCGGGTGTTTTGGAGGCTTGGGTCATATCGGCGGCTATGATACTTGTCACTGCGTTTCCCTTCGTGTTGAAGGTCAAACTGCCCACCCCAAGCTCCCCTATTTATGTCACGTAAACCCAAAAAAGGTTATTTCGTCCGCGGCCAATTTGTGGCCGAAGGCAGCGAACTCGACCTGGAACTCAAAGCCGAGCTCAAAGGCACCGAGGGCTTGAGCCGAACCGATCGCAAAAAAGACAGCGACGAACGCCAAGACCTTGGCGTCGAAATGCTCACACTGCGCAACGACTTGTCGGAACGCCTGCATGCGCAAGGCCACATCACAGACCAGCTGCGCGAGGCGCTGGCCGAAGCCCGCCGCATCACCAACTTTGAAGGCAAGCGCCGTCAAATGCAGTATGTGGGCAAGCTGATGCGCAAGTTGAGCGAAGACGCGATCGCGGCAGTTCAAGACGCCCTCAACGAACAACGCATGGGCAGCACACGCGACACCTTGGCCCTGCACCTGGCCGAGCACTGGCGTGATCGCCTGATTGCCGATGACCAAGCCGTGTTGGCATGGATGACCGAATACCCCAACACCGACAGCCAGCAACTGCGCGCCTTGGTGCGCCAAGCACGCAAAGACGACACCACCTCCAAAGCCGATGTGGCCAAAGGTTTGTTGCCACGCCAAGGCCGCGCGTACCGGGAAATTTTTCAGCTCGTCAAAGAGCACCTCAACCAAGCCGAAGACGCTGCCCACACGCCCGAAGAAGACGACGAGGCCTACAAGCCATGACCACCCCTGCTTTGCCTACCCCTGACCCGCGCTGCGACACCCTCAAAATTGGCATTGTGTCCATCAGCGACCGCGCCTCCAGCGGCACCTACGAAGACAAAGGCCTGCCCGCCTTGCGCGATTGGTTGGGCCACGCCCTGTACAACCCGATTGAGTTTGTGGAACGCCTGATCCCAGACGACAAAGCCATCATCAGCCCCGCCTTGATTGAGTTGGTCGACATGGGCTGCGCCCTGGTGCTGACCACCGGCGGCACAGGCCCGGCCAAACGTGATGTGACGCCTGAAGCCACTTTGGCCGTGGCCCACAAAGAAATGCCAGGCTTTGGTGAACAAATGCGCCAGATCAGTTTGCGTTTTGTGCCCACAGCGATTTTGTCGCGCCAAGTGGCGGTGATTCGTGACGAATGCCTGATCATCAACCTGCCCGGCCAGCCCAAATCGATTCAAGAAACCTTGGGTGGACTCAAGGACGCGCAGGGTCAGCAAGTGGTGGATGGCATCTTCGCTGCGGTACCCTACTGCATCGATTTGATCGGTGGGCCTTATATGGAAACCCGCGACGAGTTTTGCAAAGGCTGGCGTCCTAAAACCGCGCTCAACAGCAAACGGGTTTAAGCCAAACGCGTTTAA
Source organism: Comamonadaceae bacterium (assembly GCA_947453965.1). Taxonomy (GTDB): domain Bacteria; phylum Pseudomonadota; class Gammaproteobacteria; order Burkholderiales; family Burkholderiaceae_C; genus Limnohabitans. The sequence goes on along the minus strand of CANGIQ010000039.1, from coordinate 7,356 downwards.
GGCTTTTTGATCTTTTCCAGCTTGGGCTCGTCGCCCGACATGTCGAAGTAAATATCGTCAAAAAACAGCTTGATGCTGGGCAGCTCTTTGCCTGAGACGTACTTGTTCGGTACGAAATGCAGGACATGGAACAAGTAGTGGTTCAGCGCCTGAACAAACTTGTCGAAAAATTGAATCTCCACCGCTGAAATCGGCTCAACATGCAGTTGCCATTCGTCAATGCTCAGGGGGTTGGGGCTGAAGGTCACGTCACAGACGGTCTCTTGAAACATCAAGCCGTATTGCTCCACATTGAATGTGAACTGCCCCTCAAACACGCCGTCATGACCCAAGGTGGCCAAGATGCGCAAGGGGTAGATATTCAAGAACCGCATGCGGTCAATCCAACAATTGGTTGATACGTGCAGCCTCAAAATGCTCTTGACGCGCGGCATCGCTGGGCACGCAATCGGGCTTGGCTTGATCAACGGAGAGTTTTTCAATCGCTTGCCACAGCAAGGCAATTTGGTGTTCTTGGGTCGAGGCGTTGTCAATCAAACCACGCAAAGCCTGACTCACTGGATCGTCTTCTTGGGTGATGCCGTAGGCGCTGAACTTTGGTTGCGCACCAGACACATCCGCGCTCTCGCCCGCCTTGGATGGAATGATGCGCGCGGGAATACCCACCGCCGTGGCGCCAGCAGGCACAGGCTTAATGACCACCGCGTTGCTGCCAATCTTGGCGTTGTCACCCACTTCGAAGCCACCGAGCACCTTGGCGCCAGCGCTGACCACCACGTTCTTGCCCAAGGTGGGATGCCGCTTGGTTCCCTTGTACAGCGAGGTACCGCCCAAGGTCACGCCTTGATAAATCGTGCAGCCGTCGCCAATTTCGGCAGTCTCGCCCACCACCACGCCCATGGCATGGTCAAAAAACACGCGCTCACCAATCTTGGCGCCTGGATGAATTTCAATCCCCGTGAACCAGCGCGAGAGGTGCGAGATAAAACGACCTAGCCATTTCAGTCCCATGTTCCAGCAGCCATGCGCCAAGCGGTGCAACAACACCGCATGCAAACCGGGGTAGCAGGTCAGAACTTCCCAGCGGCTTCGTGCGGCCGGGTCGCGGTCCAAAATGCATTGAACATCAGAACGTAGGCGTGAAAACATAGTCACTTGATTATCGTTGCCCATCCGCAGGTTTGCTGGACGCTTGCGACATGGCCTTGGCAATGCCACGCAAGATGTGAATTTCCTCTTGCGTGACCTGTGCACGGTTGAACAGCTGGTTCAAACGCGGCATCAACTTCTTCGGTGATTCGGGGTCTAAAAACCCAATGTCCGTCAGTGATTGTTGCCAGTGGTCGAGCAAGCCTGCGATTTGCTGGGCGTCGGCCAAGGGCGCAGCATCAGCCGCTTCAGACGCGGCAGAAAAGCCGCCTAGGGCTTGTCGCCAGTCATACGCCAGCACTTGCACGGCTGCACCCAAATTCAAAGACCCGAAGGTCGAATCGGTCGGAATGCTCAGGCAGGTGTGGCAGCGGTACACGTCTTCGTTGCGCATGCCAAAGCGCTCGGAACCGAATAAAAAGCCCACGCCATAGTCTGGGTTGCGGCCATGCTCAGCGGTCAAGGCTGCAAAGTGCGGACGCGGGGCCAAGGTGGGCGGACCAAAGTCGCGCGGCGTCATGGCCGTGGCACACAGGTGGTGCAGGCCGTCCACGGCCTCCTCCAAACTGGCCACGATGCGGGCATTGGCCAGCACGTCCAGGGCGCCACTGGCGCGCTGAATGGTTTCTTCGCGGCGCAGCACATTGTCCCAACGGGGCGCCACCAGCACCAAATCGGTGAAACCCATGACCTTCATGGCTCGCGCCGTGGCGCCTACGTTACCGGCGTGGCTGGTGTTGATGAGGATGAAGCGGGTTTTCATGGGCGTTTGTCAGTCTGAGCGCGTAAAATCTCTCCCATTGTCGCCGCCCGCATCGCCGGGCTTCATTTTCGCCCCTTGGGCTCAGCTCTTCACACAATCTATGTCGTCCACTATTCATCCCATGCTCAACGTGGCCGTTAAGGCTGCACGCGCCGCAGGCGCCATCATCAACCGCGCTGCGCTGGACGTGGAGGCTGTGCGTATTTCGCAAAAGCAAGTGAACGACTTTGTGACCGAAGTGGACCAAAACAGCGAACGCGTCATCATCGAGACTCTGTTGACCGCTTACCCCGACCACGGCATCTTGGCCGAAGAGTCTGGCTCGACCCACGGCAATCCCAACGCAGACCATATTTGGATCATCGATCCCCTGGACGGCACCACCAACTTCATCCACGGCTTCCCGGTCTACTGCGTGAGCATTGCCCTGCAAGTGCGCGGCAAACTCGAGCAGGCCGTGGTCTTTGACCCCACCCGCAACGATTTGTTCACCGCCAGCAAAGGCCGGGGCGCATTTTTGAATGACCGCCGCATCCGCGTGAGCAAACGCACCCGCTTGAACGAGTGCTTGCTCTCCACCGGCTTTCCCTTCCGCCCCGAAGACGACTTCGACAAATACCTGCGTTTGATGGGCGATGTGATGCAACGCACCGCCGGCTTGCGCCGCCCAGGCGCAGCCGCGCTGGATTTGGCCTATGTGGCCGCAGGCTTTAGCGACGGTTTCTTTGAAACGGGCTTGCAGCCTTGGGACATGGCCGCAGGCGCTTTGCTGATAACAGAAGCCGGTGGTTTGGTGGGCAACTTCACGGGCGACGCCAACTTCCTCGAACAAAAAGAGTGCTTGGCGGCCAACCCCCGTATTTACGCCCAACTCGTGCCCGTGCTGCACAAGTACTCCAAGTTCGCCGGTGCGGACGACAAGCGCGACGTGGCAGAAGCGGTCAAAACCCTCGGCATTTCACGCGCAGCGCCAGACGCGCCGCTGTAAAGCATCAGCACACAGGGTATTCCCGGGAAAACCTGGGCCCGCCATGGCTTGGCACACCTCTATCATTCGTCATACGAATCATTCAAGGTGTCTGCCATGTCCACTTTCTCATTTCCATTTCGTCGCCGTACATTTCAAGCCCTGAGCCTCGCGCTGCTCGCCGCTGGCGCTTTGTCCGTCCAAGCGCAAGAAGTTCGCGTCATGTGCTACCAAGACGGTGTGGAGTGCGATGTCACGGCCGAATTGGCCAAGAAGTTTGAAGCGCAAAACCCCGGCGTCAAAATCGTTGTGGACACCGTGCCCTACAAAACCATCGTGGAGCAGCTCCCGGTTCAATTGGCGGCCGGTCAAGGCCCCGACATTGCACGCGTGACCGATTTGGGCGGCTTGTCCAAGTTCTACATGGACATTGCGCCCCACCTCAAAGACCGCAAATACTTCGACACCCAATTCGGCAGCACCGCCGCTTGGTTGAGCCCCACACCGGGTGACAAAGGCATTCACGGGTTCATGTCGCAGCTGACCATGACCGGTCCTTATGTCAATAAAACCTTGTTTGAACAAGCCAAGGTGGCGCTGCCAGGCCCCAAAGCCACCTGGGACGAGTGGGTGGCTGCCGCCAACAAAGTGGCCAAAGCCACACAAACCAAAGCCGCCATGGCTTGGGACCGATCCGGCCACCGCTTTGCCGGCCCAGCGATCAGCAACGGCGCGGCCATTTTCGATGCCAAAGGTGAGCTCACGCTCGATGCAGGCTACAAAACCACCGTCAACCAGTTTGTCGCTTGGCACAAAGACGGCACCATGCTCAAAGAAGTGTGGGCAGGTTCGGGTGGCTCCACCTATGCCGACTCGATTGGCGAATTCATCAACGGCAACACCGTCATGGTGTTGTCGGGTTCGTGGCAAATCAACCGCTTGCAAAAAGACATTGGCACCAAGTTTGACTGGGTAGCCGTGCCCAACCCCTGCGGCAAAGCCGCCTGCACCGGCATTCCTGGTGGCGCCGCTTGGGTGGCGTTGAAAACCAGCAAGTCCCCCAAAGAGACTGCGGCTTTCTTGAACTTCATGGCGGCTGAGGCGAACTATGCCGATTTCATCGCCAAGACCAACAACATTCCTGCACACGCCGGATTGGCCAAAAAAGGCGTGAACTACGTCAACGCACAACCTGCCGCACGCGCCGCCCTCGGCGTGTTTGGCACCGGTGTTGCTCAGTTGTCGCCTGTGGCTTACAAGTTCCAAGGCTACAAGTACAACCGTGCCCTGATGTTGCCCACCGTCTCACGCGTCACGCAAGCCTTGGTGGGCGAGTTGAGCACCGACGAAGCCCTCAGCAAAATCAACGCCGACATGCAAGACGCCGTGAAACAAGCGCAGAAGTAAGCCGGCCCTGTGCGTTTTCTCGCGTTTTTCTTTAATCTTTTCGAACCCCTCTTCCGACTCAGCCAGAAATGGCTGGGTCAGTCGCGGCTGGCTTGGTTGTTTGTGGCCCCCAATTTGTTGGTGTTTGGGGTGTTCACGTTTTTGCCCATCGTGATCAATGTCTTCTACGCCACATCAGCGGGCGTGGCCTTGTTACCGTCAGAGCGGCCTTATTCAGGGCTGGAAAACTTTCAAATTTTGTTTGAATGCCGGGATTACTTTGATTTTCAAAGTTGCCGCAAAGACGTGTTCTGGCGTGCCATCGGCAACACCTTGAAGTTCAGTGGCATTCAGGTCAGCTTGATGGTGTTTTTCTCCTTGCTCACCGCCTTGGTGCTGAACCGCAACATCATCGGCCGCGGCTTTTGGCGCGGCGTGTTCTTCTACCCCGTGCTGTTGTCCCCTGTGGTCGTCGCACTGATCTGGAAATGGCTGCTGCAAAGCCAAGGCGTCTTCAACGCGGTCTTGGTATCGACCGGTCAAACCCCTGCCGATTGGCTGACCGATCGGCACTGGGCTTTCTTCTGGACGGTCTTTGTGTCCATTTGGGCGCACATGGGCTTTTACACCCTGATTTTGCTGGCTGGGCTGCAAGCCATTCCCAAAGACGTGTACGAAGCGGCGTTGATGGACAAGGCCTCGCCCTGGCGCACTCTGACCCGCATCACACTGCCCTTGCTGATGCCCAACTTGATCGTGGTGCTGGTGTTGGCCATGATTCGTGCGGTACAGGTGTTTGACGAGGTGTTTGTGCTGACCGGCGGTGGCCCCGGCTCTGCCACCACCTTCATCGTGCAATTCATTTACCAGACAGGGTTTGCCGAGCAAATCCATTTGTACGGCCTGGCCGCTGCAGCGTCGCTGGCCTTGGCTGCGGGTTTGATCATGCTCACGCTGTTGCAACTCAAACTCACCCGCGCCAAAGATGCGGGACAGAAAGTGCGCTGATATGTGGCTGAAATTTCTAACCCGCACACGGCACGCCCAACGCTTTGGCTGGACCGATGGCTTGAGTTATGCGTATTTGGTGATTGGCTTGTTCACCCTGTTTGCACCGGTGGTGTGGCTGTTCATGTCGTCCTTCAAAACCGAAGCGGCGATTGGCGAGTTCCCCCCCACCTTCTTGCCCTACGCCCAACGCACGGTACAGCTGGACAACTACCCACAACCCTTGCCTTTATTCGCGGTGACCACCGAACAGGGCGAGGTCAAACCGATGGCGCAAGTCAGCCGCATCGGCATCATGGCCACCATGGTGGATCCAGCGCATCCCACCGAAACGGTTCAGGTCAACATTCAGCAACGCCAACCGCTGCGTGAATTGAGTTTTGCCACCCGCAACTACACCGAGCTGTTCGGCAAGTTTGCCTTTGGCACATATTTGTTCAACAGTGTCTTCATCACGGTGGTGGCAACGGCCTTGACCCTGCTCTTTAATTCGATGGCGGCATTTGCGCTCTCTAAATACCAATTCAAGGGCCAAAAAACCGTCTTCCTGCTCATCATCGCCACCTTGATGATTCCACCCACCATTGTGTTGGTGCCGATTTTCTTGGTCATCAACTCGGTCGGTTTGCTCAACAGTTTGTGGGGCGTCATTTGGCCAGCCGTAGCCACTCCGACCGGTGTGTTTTTGTTGCGCCAATACATGCTCACCATTCCTGACGAGTTGCTCGAAGCCGCACGCATGGACCACGCCAGCGAATGGCGCATTTACTGGCGCATCGTCTTGCCCTTGAGTGCGCCCGCCTTGGCGGTGTTGGCCATTTTCTCGGTGATGTGGCGCTGGAACGATTTCTTGTTGCCACTGATCGTCTTGTCCAAATCTGAATTCTTCACCTTGCAACTGGCCTTGAATTCATTCCAAGGTGAACTCAACACCCAATGGCATTACTTGCTGGCCATGACCGTCATCACCTTGCTCCCCATCACCTTGGTGTTTGCGTTCTTGCAGCGCTACATCACCACTGGCATTGCCAGCGCCGGTGTCAAATAACTCTGGAATTGCTGTGTCCACGCTTGAACTTCACGCCGTCACCAAATCGTTTGGGGCCACCCATGTCATCCAACACATTGACCTGAACGTCCAGCACGGCGAATTCATGGTCTTTGTGGGGCCGTCGGGCTGCGGCAAATCCACCTTGCTGCGCATGATCGCCGGCTTGGAAGACCCGAGTTCGGGCGACATCTTGATCGACAAACAGGTGGTCAACACCGTGTCTGCGGCCGACCGGGGTTGCGCCATGGTGTTTCAGTCCTATGCGCTGTACCCGCACATGAGTGTGCACGCCAACATGGCGTTTGGTCTTGAAAACATGGGCATGCGCAAAGACCTGATCGACGAGAAAGTGACCACCACCGCGCAACTGTTGCGCTTGGACCAACTGCTGGACCGACGCCCCACACAACTCTCGGGCGGTCAGCGCCAACGCGTTGCCATTGGCCGCGCGATTGTGCGAGAGCCAAAAATATTTTTGTTCGATGAGCCCTTGTCCAACCTCGATGCCGAACTGCGTGTCTCCATGCGCAGCGAGTTGCGTGAGTTGCACCAGCGCCTAGGCGCGACCATGGTCTACGTCACCCACGATCAAGTCGAAGCCATGACCTTGGCCGATCGCATCGTGGTGTTGCGCCAAGGTCGTATTGAGCAAATCGGCTCTCCGCAAGAGCTCTACGAGCGCCCCACCAACACCTTTGTGGCGGGCTTCATTGGCAGTCCACGCATGAACTTCATTCCCCTGGCCAGCTTGTCAGGCCAGCCCGCCGATTCGTTCACCCCCCCTGCACACGCACACACCTTGGGCATTCGCCCTGAACATTTCATGCGGTGTGACGCACATGAAGGGTTAGCGGTCACGGTGACCAACACTGAGTACATGGGGTCTCAAACCTTGGTGCAAGCCACCTTACAAGACGGCACCAAAATTGAAGCCTTGTTGCAAGACACTGCACCGCCGGCACTGCACCAAACCCTGTCTTTGAAAACGCTTGGCAAGCACATCCACACCTTTGACGCCGATGGCCAAGCCTT
>CANGIQ010000038.1 GCA_947453965.1 Comamonadaceae bacterium | reverse complement strand
GCCTCAAGCTTCGGCTCAAAATCCCTAGTTAACAAATCAACGCGGTGGTGTGGCTCTACCCCCATTCCCCCACCCCCAAATCAAACCTCAACCTCAGCCTCTGCACCCGCACCCCCGCATACACCTCTTCAACCCCCGCACCACCACCCACCAGCGGCAAGCTTGCTTGCGCTTCAAGCCTAAACCTTTCACCCAGCACCCCGTCATACGCCTGCGCCCACCAGTTTTGGATGCGGGTTTGCGCGCCCGAGAGCATTACCTCGCTTGGTACGCGGTCGCTCTTTTGGCGGTTGAGTTGCGATGACGCGGGCATTAGGTTCCATAAATCACTACAGGGCCAAGCATGCCAAGGCAAACAATGATCGATGTCGAGCGTGTTTGCAGTTAAGCGCTTGCCGCTATACACACACTGCAAGCCACCACCTTGCAGCAGTTGCAGCGCCTGCCCGCGGGCAAGGGTGACGTCGCGTGCGGGGTCTGACCAGGCCAGCGCAGCCACTAAGGTATTTTCGTCAACCGTGCGGTGTTGGCGCAGCGCATAGCCTTTGATCAGCCGCGCCCACTCAGCCAGCAAGGCCGGTTCGATCCACGCGTCAAAACGTTGCAAGGCAGTGTAAAGATGTTGCGGCAAGCGCAAGTGCCCAAAGCTTGACAGATACGCCTCTTCAAGCAGCAGATGCTTAGGCCCCGCCACACGTCCATGGCGCGTGACCGCCAAGATATTGCTGCCATCTGGGTACGTCAGATAACGCGCGGGCATTTCTTGAATCGTTTTACAGGCATCACGCAGCGCCTGATGCAGCAGTTGCGCACGCTCGCCCTCAAAGCGCATGCCTACGCGCAGGTCAAGCGCAGAGGTATTACAGACGGGCGCAACCAAGCCCCTGAACGCCTCTTTGACAAACCCCAGGCCGTCGAGCCCGCGATTATTAGGTTGCTGCGGCAACCCCGCCTTGAGCAGCGGCATATATTGCCGCAACCAAAACAGCGCCACCAGCCCTAGCGGAAGCTCGACCCAGTTGGGCGCGCCCTCAACCACGCGGGCATAACCGGCCGTGCCGTCGGCGATGCGGCACAGCACTCGCAGAAGCGCCAACTTGTAGGTAGACGATTTGTCGTCATTGAAGATGATGTGACGCAACAAGGGCAGGGAACCCGTGCCGTCATCGGGCAGGCGAAGCGCCAATTGCACCCAACTGATTTCAGAGCGCCCACCTTGGTCACTAGACAGCACACGCCTTTCAATGAACGCGCCATGATTTTTAGCCAGTGTTTCGATCTCGTGCTCAGACACCTCAAACATCGCGCGTTCGGGCGGGGCGGGCCCCAAGCGTAGCGTAAGCGCCAATAACCCACCAGGCTTTAGCAAGGTGATTAGCTTTCGAAACGCACGCGGGCGCTCTGCGGGCGGCAAGTGCATCCACACTGCGCTGAGTAGGATGACATCAAAGCTTAAGCCTAAGCGCTGCGTCACTTGGAAATCAGGTAACGAATCGTCTAGCCATTGGATGTGCGCCGAGTGATGCAAGCGTTGTGCCTCGGCCCGCATGCCTGCTGAGGGTTCGACGGCGATCACTTCGAAGCCGAGGCTGGCTAACCACGCCGCATCGCGCCCAGAGCCCGCGCCTACGTCTAGGGCTAGGGTTTTGGTTTTGGGGAGCAGGTCGACCAGCCAACGGTGGACTGAGGCGGCCGAGAGCGCCTCGTATTGTTGCGCGAGTGCTGGGGCGTTGGTGTTGTAGTAGAGGATGGCGGTCATTGTTGGCTGGCCTTTTGGGCAATGTACATCTGACGGCTTACGTATGAGCTGTAATACCAAAGGTAGCTTTATCGTCAGAGAAACTGCTCTAACTTTCTACACTCGCAAGATATTGGATTTTATTTACATGCGAGGCCGGGTCTGAGATTACCCGACAGCTCTCATTGACTCAGGTGCAGCCAATCATTTTCTTCTAGATTGCGAATAAATACTCCGATTGACTCTAATGCATTATGCTCTGCTGCCCACCTGATGTGCTCTTCGAGTCTGAGCATTTTCGAGATAGCAGGTGTGTCGTGCCAAGCAGCAAGAATTAGCGGTAACGCGGGTTCCCATCCACCGCCCACACGTTGGCGATTAGGCAAAAGCTCATATAGTTCCTTCCAAAGTGGGGGCATTGGACAAACTCGGGAATTATCTCGGCAGTACGCGATTAATGTTTCGATTGAGTCAGGCATGATGAGCTCCAAAAAGGTGGGCGCTTAGGATGAAATTTCGTATGTGATTTGCGATTAGTTTCTGCCGTTTTGATGTTAATTTTGTGATGCTGGTTTGATTGAATTGAAGATTCGCGCTCGTGCTGCCGTACTTGTTGCGTCAGATGTAAAACGCAGCTTCGTTGAATCCGAGTTTGCGGTATGGCTCTTTTAGGCTCAACTCAGAATCGGCTTCCTTTAGAAAGCCGCTGATCTGCTTTTCAGCGGATCGTTTCGTCATGTCATGTCATCCGATATAAAGATGACTTTACTAAGCTCTCGGTGACATTATTTACGAAGGCATGTCACTTTCCGAGCTACTCCGTTAAGTGGGGCCAAGTGACAAAAAGCCATCCATCGTCCCTACTGATAAAGTTACAGTGTTGTTAAAAATTATGTATTGCATTGATGCTCGTTTCTCCGACAACGCAAGGCGCGTCGTCCGCATACAGTTTCCAGCTGAACATTGGATCAAATTTGACGAGTCCAAATAGAGTCTCATCAATTTTGTAACTCAAAATTGATATTCGTAATTCATCATCCGGGAAAATGGGCTCATCTGATTTGAATAGACTTAGTTTGATCACTTTGTATTTTTTGTCTGTAAGAGAATAGTTTTTACCACCAACAAGCGTTGACGATCCCTCAATATATAGTTTCTGTGGAAAATATATCTCTAGCTTAAACTGATTGGCTCTCAGAGAACTTGAATTTTTAAGGGTTACGGACAAACTATATTCGTGTTCGTCGCTATTGGAATTGTTTTTGATTAATGCATTGCTAAACTCCGGCTCAATGATAGGGAAACGATTCCTATTCATTACGTCGCGAATTTCGTGATCCTCCATGGCAGTAGCCAAAAAATTAAAACGTCTGTAATACCTCTTGTCGGCTGATTGATGTGCCGTGGAGCTTTGAGGAATGGTTATCACATATGCCACGTTGTCTTGCGCGTTATTAAGTTTTACTGGATTTATATGTATGCCTATGATTCTAGGCTTAATCCGAGAATTGATTACCTGTTCAAGCCTTTCTTTATCGATAGTTCTTGGATCGATGCCATCGTCAAGCGCACTTGCGCAATTATTATCTTCGATGATGCCATAGACAATAGTGCCCCCAGCGGAATTGGCAAAGGATGCGATATCTTTAGAAAGTTCTGACTTAGCCTTTTCCTGGTTCAAATTTAACGAATCTGATCGCTTAAATTCAAGAGTTGAGCTTTCCTCTGCTTCTCCTGTTACTAAGGCGTTTAAATCTGTAAGGGTCCATCTATCTGAGTTGAAATTCATTTCGTGCCAATTTTTCTGTTTTAAGTTTTCTGAACCACTCAAGATAAGCAAGCTAGCTTGGATCAGTTATTGATTAACTGGCGAAGTCTGTTGTTTTGTATTTTTACCGAGCCTGTTAACTTACTTTTTTACACGATAGTCTGCAGAACCAAAAGCCCGACTACTTAATATGGTGGTTTGCTGTCACCATCCTGCGCAAGAGAGAAGATATGATTAACAGCTCCACTACGTCTAAATCAACAGCAAAGCAGCCTCTTTCTTAGCGCGCGTCATCGCTACGTAAAGAAGTTTCCGATTGCTCGCTGTATCCAATGGATCACCCAAGTACTCAGACGGGCTGATCACAATCACTTGATCAAACTCCAGTCCTTTGGCGCGATGCATCGTGGCGAAGTACACCGTTTCGGCGCTTTTGCTCATATTGTGATTTGCATCGATCACGGCGGTTTTTAAACCCGCCTTAGCAAATACCTTTGAGGCTGCGTCTCGGATATTTGTGGAGTACGCAATGACACAAATGGAGGTGGTCGCCTGCTCATTGGCCTGAGCTAACCATTGACGGCTCAATTCAACAGCCTTGTCAGTCGCTTGCTCAATGCCTTTGAGTTCGATGACCAGGGGAGACGGGCCGTGCGATAGTGATTTGTAGCGTTTTGTTTCGTCGTGGCCATCGTCTAAGTCGTCAATCTCGCAACCCTCTAATAATGCGACGGCTTGTCTCCGAATTTCATCAGTTGTGCGGTAATTTAAGTACAACTTTCTTGATCGACCGCGGATATCAATGCCGCACTTGCTCATGGCGGCGCGATTGCGAGTGTAAATGCGTTGATGCCCGTCGCCCACGAAAAATAAATCGTTTTTGTCCATCGGGATGATGGCTCGCAAAAGCTTAAGCGCTTGAGGTCCCAAGTCTTGAGTTTCATCCACTACCACAGCACTGTAGGCGGGCATCTTTTTGCCAGATTCAAGTTCTTTGATTAAAAATCCGGCGACTTCCCTGTAGGCGTCGTCCACTTCTTTGAGCTTGCGAGAGGCTAATTGACCACGGTACTCCTCAAACACTAGCCAAACTTTGTCCCTCTTGGATCGGCTAAGTACGCCACCACGGCCTGTGCGACGAGCCATACGGTAAGCGTCTAAAGATGTGAGGCCCTGCGCCAGAACCACTTGCTCGAGCTCTTGCTCGTAAAAGTCATCTGTCAGGCCGAGGCTGCCGTCTTTTGTGGCAAGAGCGGCTTGCCAAGCCTGCGCAGCTGCATCAGTGCTTCGACCATATACGATGCGGTGCTCTAACTTATTAAAACGCATGTAGTTATGGACCCAAGCATCCAAGTTGCGCACCTCGATTTTTGCCATGATTTCTTTGCTGCACATGGATTTGAGGTTATCTTCAATATCGATGGCTAAATTTTTTGTGAACGTGGTCACTAAAACTTTCTGGCCATCCCGCGTTCTGTGTTCAGCCAGCCACTTGGCGCGATGCATCGCCAATACGGTTTTACCCGTGCCTGCCCCCCCCAAGACTCGTACCGGGCCACTGCGATCTCCCATCGCCAGCTTATGTTGTGTTGGGTGAAGAAAAATACGCCACTGCGCAAGAGGCGCATTCATGATGGCTTGCATGGCTTGGTCGTCTTCCACCACTACAAACCTGGACAAAGACTCTGGTTTGTCTAAGGCCGTCACAAAATCTTCGGTATTAATGTTTTGGTCTACCCTTGTTTCACGTCCTGTCAGCACTTGACTGACCGTGTCGCCTGCGGAAACTAAAAATAAGCCCTCGTATGCTTCAACAGGCAAAATGGTTTGAATACTATCTAGATCAGTCTCAGATGTAATTTTTCGAACGGTTGCGATCATCTCTTGCGGTACGCCTATACTCATCAACTCGATATCGCTGAGTGCCCAGAATATAGATGTCTTTTCTACCGGCTTAGCGACTTTCGTTGGCTGCGCGACCGCGGTTAAGGCGGCATCAACTTTCTGTTCCGCTACGACTTCGACTACAACCAGTTGCATAGCTCCAGTCACTGGGTTGATGGCTAACTTCCGGTTCTCAGCCCAGCGATATGCTGCGTCGTGGCGATCTACATGCAAAAGCACGTAGACGTCGCCTACGTCGGGTTTAAACACAATGCCACGCCAGTCTTGGTCAATTCGCACTGACTTCAAATTAGACTCTGTAGCAGCATGAATTTTTTCGTAATTGATGCTCGGGCTCTTGGGATCAGTCTGAAATAAAATAGCCCACTTCATGACTTTAGAATGAATGTTTGCAGGCAGCTTTGATAGCTGCATTAAAAAATCTTGCGCGAGCGCGACTTTAGGTTTCAGACTCATATCGATTCCATACGGTTTGATGCGGTTGCAAGTTTGTCCAAGACTACGCTATGCCAGTCTTGCGCTTGAATATGAACGCCATCTTCATCTAACAACGCCACTTGCCAGCCAGCGGCTTGCCATACTGAGGTCAAATCCTCCTGATCGGCTCGCAATACAACCAACAGTTCTGTAGGCCAAGCCAGCTCTGCATCGGCTAACACGTGGCCTTTAGCATCGACCACTTCATGGCCTACCAGTGGGGGAGAGATGTTCGCTGCTGCCATGAGCTGCAAACCGGCTACCAACGTTGAAATACTTTGCGATAGCACTTCCTGCCACTCTTGCGCCAATGCTACTTGGTTTGACTGCGCTGGGGCAACAGCGTGGGTGCCAGTGTCGGCCAATGCGTCCAAATCTTTGGCTTGCAAGCCAGCCAAGCTAGCCATGCGAAACCCCGGTAACGTTTGTAGCGTGTTGAACAACTGCAACCATCTGCGCCAATCCAAACGATGTTGTTTGCTGTCGCTAATTTTTATATCGTCTATTAGTACTATGCCTGGCGCCTCGCCTGTCACTGCTTGCGATTGCACGTAAGACAATGGCCACCATGCGAGCACCATCGGCATTACATCCGTTTGAGACAAACAGGGCGCGTAGCCGCCACCCATCGACTGCATCGCTTCTGGAAGAAGCGGCGACCATTGAGCTATACCCGAATCCACCGATTGCTTTTCTTCAGGGTTATGCGCAATCATTAAAAAATTCAGCCACATCGCATTTTTTTGCAGTTGTGCCGCGGCAGGATCCTCGCTTGCGGACGTAGGTGTAGCTAAAAAATGAAGGAGCTGGGAAATTGCATTTTGTGTGAACGCTCCTTGCTGCGCTCTAGGAAATACGACGGTACTTTTTTCTCCACTGTGACGGGTGAGCGCCACGAGCGGGGACTCAAGGTCGCAAGTGGGCTTACCTGCTAATGCTGCAGTCACATCATCGTGAGTGACAGACCACACCCAAAATCGTCCGCTCGCCACTAAGGCGCTGCGCTTGAGTGCATCTTCACGGATACTGTGTTGGTGGTGCTCCCATCCGTCGCAAAATATCGCAATCGGTTTGCGCTGCCCACCACTCGCCCACGGCCAAATGATGAAGTCCGGTTTTGAGGCCACGAGTACACCATCGGATGCTTCTACATTACGTTGCGGTTCGATGCGATAGCGCTGTCCGGCCAAGTCCAGCATGAATCCCGATTTACCATTGACAATGTCTTGCAGGAGCTTGACTGGTGGTAAGCCGCCCACTCCACTTAAGCGCTTGAATGACTCGATGAACCGGCTCTCGAGCACCGAATCAAACTCGGGATTGATATAGATATCAGAAATTGTTTTTACGCGTTCTAACTGCCCTAACGCATCGACCAACTCGGACAATACTTCTTTAGCGCGGTCTCTGGACACTTGCAACATGTCTCGACCTAAACGGTATTGGTATACGCAACGGTAACAGCCGTCTTTTTCTGGGTCTTGGTTGCAGCTGCATTGAGTGACGGTATCAAGTGCCATGCGCAGCACATCGGCTAAGGTCGAGGCGTCACTGGCCAATAACTGATGCAAATAACCAGTACCGCCTGGTACTGAGTCGTAGAGCATCACGAAGAATTTGCGTGGTCCGCCATCCTTGCTTGGTTCATCTTGCAGCACCAGACGTAGATGATCCACCTTGCCGCCAAAGCGATTTTTTAAGCCCAGCTGCAATGCCGCCATAAAAGACTGAATGACTTGATCATCCACACCGGTACGGGTGTAAGGCACCAAAATTCTCAAGGCCTCAGACTCAAATTCTCGGTATAGATACAAGCAGTCTAAAAGGTTTTCAGGCTTTTCATCACCCTTTTTGATGCAGTCGAAAATGTGTAATTGACCAGGCGGATCGTTTCTGTTTTTCGGAGGCTTTTGCACCTTTCCGCAGTGTCTACACAACTGGAAACCAGGTCTGGAGTTTTCTTTATCGGCCACCTTGAATGATTCACCAGGCTTGGATAGCTCGCCAAAATTCACATCTCTAAACGTAACTTTGGAAACAAATTCAAAGCCAAACGGCAAGCCGCCTGTTTTGATCTGCCAGGCTTCACGAATGTCTTGCTGCTCAAAGTCAGCCATCAGCTGGCGTACATAAAACTTGGGCTCGCGGTCATCGGCGCTGTCATCAATGCGCACTTTAGTGTCATCGCTATTAGCGATGGCTTGCTTAAAGCGCAGTAACGTTCGTTTCTGTGCCTCATCTGCCCACATCGGGTCTAGGCAACGCGGGCACACTGGTGAATCATCAACTTTCTTCACGAGGTTTTGCATGTGGTGGCACGAAGGGCAAAAACGCCATTCCTCGGTGCTGGCCAAGCTCATGTTGATTTGATCGACTTCCACACGACGCTGATTAGCGTAAAAGCGATTTTCAGGGGCAAACTCTGACAAGGCTGAGCTGGCAGATCGTTCGTACTTTAGAGCAGGCAAAGCGATGTATCGCCCCTCGCCACTTTCGTCCTTAGCTTTTTCTCGCCATAGCATCGACATTAATTCCACGCCAGCCTCAGGAAAGGCGTAGTTGGGAATCAAGCCCGCATCGGTGAGGGTACCTAACAGGTCTCGACGATTGATTTCTGCAATCAAGGCCAGCATTTTTTCACGCTCGCGCTTGTAGTTTTCAATCTCTTCTTTCGTAGCTTCATCGCTTGGGCGTTGCTGCGCTTGTCGAATCGAAGTATCAATGGTTGTTTTGCGATCCTTGTATGTTCTTCTTTCTTTAACTAAGCTTTCTAAGGTTTTCAATAGTTTTTGTCGCAAGCCATCGGCTTCGCCTTGGCCTTGCATATAGTCTTGCAAGCGCTGGCGAACCGCGTCATCTATGTCTTGTCCTAGCAAAGCGATAAACGAGTCCAACAGACGCAGTTCATTCGTGACCACATAGGTTGTGAAATTGTAGGGAAACCGATCTTGGTTGTTGGCATCCACCGCATCCAAAGCCACCGATGTTTTGTCTGGAAACGCGGTCATGGATTTCAAGCCACTCACCCAATCGTCCATACAAAACGCGAACAACTGCCTGCGTAGCACCTCAGCAGCTTTTAAAAATACACCGGGTGGTGCCACCGCGCCGGCCAACATTTCCATGGTGTCTTCAAAGAAATACAGGTCATGGGGGCTGGCACCATCGGCCAAGGTTGTGCTTAGAGCGTTGCCGTCACGGCGTCCGGCACGGCCCATACGTTGTAAATAACTGGCTTGATTAGGGGGCACCGAACACATTAGCACTGACGATAAATCACCAATGTCTACGCCCATCTCCAAGGTAGGCGTGGCGGATAAGAGGTTTTCATACCAAGGTTGTGGATTTTTGGACTTAAATCGGCCCTCAATGTCTTCGCGCACCTTTCGCTCTAACAAGCCCGTGTGTTCCGCTGTGATCACTCGTCTTAAATCGCCTCTGCTAAACCGCTGAGCCATCCAACCATCCGTCTCTGCCGTATCTTCATAAAACTCATCGGTGGCATCCAAACAGGGCATGCCCACAAGCTCTGGAGCATCGTCTTTGCTGACGGCTAAGCGTCGTTTGCCCTGAGGGGTGATTAGAAATACTACATCGGTAGTAAGCACCAATACATCTGGGTTAATGGCCAGCGTGTTTCCTTGGTGGTGTTCGGTTTTGATCAGGACACCAACTGTTACCAATGCGTCTGCTGCTGCAAAAAATAACTCAGTAGCCAAACCCTTGCTCATCAACATTTGGCGACCTAGGGCAGCTTCTGCCCAACGGTCATACCAGCTGGGGTGGGTGGCATGACGGATCTTTTCAAAGTCCCGTTGGTTGCCCAACGTCACAAATAGTGGGCGTGGAGTGCGATCGCCCATGGTTGGCATCCACTCTTTGCGACCGCCTGATTTTTGCAAACCATACACATTACCGTCACCGGCGTAATCCACCAATTCAGGGTGCATCACCGCACCTTTGCTGCGCATGTGGGCTAATACACCCCACAGCCATTGCGCCAGGGTTTGTTCGTCTAAGTCGTGCGCACCGAACTGCTCTTTGAAAAGCGGTAGTAGGGTTTCCAATACAGGCCGCAACCGGGTCAAAGGCACGGTCAAAGCCGCTTTTCCAATCCGTTCTAAGGTGCGGCCGCGGTGGCTGAGGTAGGTCATTTCGCTGTAGGCTTGCCAAAGCAAACGTTTTTTCACGCGCTCAGGCAATCGGCTCCTTGCGGGTAACGCACCCTTTTGCAAGAGCTCCACCGCCCAATCATTTAGCCAAGTCATGTTAGGCCCAATGAACTCAGACACTAATTGTTCTGGGGACATGTTCAAAACCGAGCCAGGCGTATCAAATAACAGCTCGGTTTGTTGCAGAAACGTGGTCCACGACAGGGCGGGTGCGGCCACAGTGTCTATCGTCTTAGACAGAGCCGTGCGAATATTGTTTAAATACGTGCGTGCCCCAAAAAACCCAGCGCGGTGTGCCGCGTCTTGTACAGAATCTGAAAAGGCAATCAACTTTTTATCGTCATTAAAGGGGCTCGCCCACGAGTGCTCTACCACTTGCGCGCCTAACGTGGCATTACGAGCACCGACCAGCAACAAACGATCGCGCTGACCGCAAGCAGGGCAGGTGTCGTCGTGTCTAGTGTAGGGAACCCCGCCCAACGAAAAGCGGCCCTCAGCCGTGACTCTGAATACGGACAACAAGTCTTCTTGGCCACAGGCCTGGCAAGCATCCTTGTTTTGTTGCAAATTACCGCAATCCACGCACGCCCATTGGTTGATCCCTTCTACTTGGTTGCGCTTCACACTGGCACTTGCATACAAGCGAGCAGATTCTGGACGACCTGCAAACCAAGTGTTGTAAATCTCATCTAGCTTAGTGGATAGTTTGTTGCTCGAGGGCACCAAGCGAGATAACCAACCCGTGGTTCGGCACTCCGTGCATTGCACGAGTGGTAAGTAAACCCCATCAGGATTTGCGGATACGTCGGCGCTGCTGCGCAATGTGACGTTGTTCGGCTCGCTCGAAAGCTTAGCTACCATACGGCGCAACTCGCGCAGCCACAACTGGACGCGCAAGTTCACCAACTGCCGACCTTTGGCACCACCCGGAATCCGGGCCCAGGCCACCAACGCCAACAATGCGTCGACCAACTCGCGCACCAAGGGTTTGGAGGTGTCGGGCAGACTTTTTTGCATCAGGTCTAACACATCAGCGTAAGCCACCACTCCACCTTTGAGATGTTTGAGCAGGTTCACAAACAACTGGTGGCTTCTGAGTAACTTGCCTAAATGGATACGCCACTCAAGGTCGTTGACATCTTCTGGCGTCGGTGCCTCAGGAAAAAACAGACCAAACCATGCCGCGACGGCTTGGTCAGGTGCGTTTAAGTCGACGTTTTGTAAACGCTCGCGCAAGCGATCGGGCTGCTGGTACATGAAGTCAACTGTGGCGTCTTCTAAAAAAGCCCCAACTGTTTGACGGTTTTCGGTGATGACTGAATCCGGCGGAAAGGGCGCACCGAAGATTTGCCGGGCGTACTCGCGTAATGGCGCCGTGTCCGCGCTGTTGCCCAAGGTGGCTGAGGTCCCCGCATAAATCAGGTGGTCAGCTGGGGCTTGCAAGCGAGCTTTTAAGCGGCGTAGCAACATGGCCAAATCGGTACCCTGTGCCCCATCAAAAGTGTGCAGCTCGTCAACCACGACATACCGCAATGTTTGCGGGCTATTCTTTTCCCATAGCTTGCGGTCTTTGGGGCGTAGCATTAAATAGTCCAGCATTTTGTAGTTAGTCAGCAAAATGTCTGGCGGATTTTTGCGTAGCGTGTCGCGATCGGTGATGACGCTTTCGGGCGTCATGCGCGTGCCCATCCCTGACTCAGCGACATTGCCACCTACGTACATGCCCACCCTCAGGTTCTTAAAAGCAGGGATATTTGCGACTAGCTCAGCAAAACGTCGCGCTTGGTCACTCGCCAAGGCGTTCATGGGGTAAATGACTAGTGCTTTAATGCCGTCTTCTTTAGCAGCCACTGCTCGGGCGCAGTGATCGAGAACAGGGTATACAAAACATTCGGTTTTGCCGCTGCCCGTGCCAGTAGCCACTAGTGTGCTGGCTGCATTGTGAAGGGTGGACAAGCGCTGCCACGCCCCTTCTTGATGACTGTAGCCAGGGTTATCCGTTTCAAAAGTGCTGAAAAAATTCTTGCCTGCTGCGCCTTGGGTAAAGGGCAATCCCACTTGCAGGTAGGGGCCCTTTAGCCAACCTGAAGGTTCTGCGACAAAACGTTGCATCACACCATGCATGAACGCGTCTGAGGCCTCGAAGCTGTGGAGCAAAAATTGCTCAAGGCCTTTTTGGATGTCGCGGGCTAAAAGTGATGGCAGCATCTCGTTGGCAACTTACGCTAATTGACTTTGGTTTTGAAAAAACTCCCATGCCACTCGATAGTCCTCTTCTCTATTCGCTCGAGCGAACGGAGCTTTGAAAGTACGGGTTACTTGGCGGGGGCCGCCGGGCAGGGTGTCGTCGGTGATAGTCATGGTGACAGTAGTGCCGTCAGGAACAAGGAACTGACCATCTTTGTATAGATCTTCCCAGCCGTGGTTACCGTCTTTGGTTTTTCCGTCAGGGGTGGTGATGCAGGTTTTGGGTGTGGTGCGGCCGCCTTTGCGGGGCAGACCCACGCCGACCAAACCAATGTTGCAGGTGAAGATGATTCTGCCCGCAATGTCGTACCAGGTGTCGCGCTCATTTTGTTGCATTACCGGGAACTGGACGCTGTAAATGAGCAGCAGTTCGTCGAGGGTGAGTCCCAATGCCTGGGCGACCAGAACGTCAATTTCCACCAGCGCCATGCGGCGCTCGTAGTCGCTGCGCAGCGTACAGTGTCGCTGCCATTCGGCGGTGAGCTCCTCGAAGAAATTCTGTGGAAGGCGCGGATTATCGGGCTGGCTCCAACGTTGTGCAGTGAAATCCGAAGTGAATACCTGAGCCCAGAGTGGAGAGTAAGGGGCTGTAAGGCAGTTCAAGGCAAGATAGCGACAGCTCAGTCTTAAACATGGTTCTAATAGGGGTAGCTTGTCAGCTACATCACCACGAAGATCACCTTTTCCAGTGCTCTTAATTAAAAAGTCGAATGGAACAGACGCCAAGCCTGATGAAAAGCTAAGCATGTCAATCGAATTCCTAAAGGCGATCGAAAAGGCACCCCCAATATGTGCCGCTTCTGGCGGTATTAAAGCACCAACCGCGGTTCGTTCCGAAGAGATACTGATTGCACGTCGATTTATGTGCCTAAAGAACTCAGTAACACGTTTCTGTCGCCAGCGTTGTACCACGACAGGGTGCCCTTTCCGGCTTGTGTTTTGAGTTTGCTCTTCGGTGGTGAGTTGATCCCACGACACAGTGACCGCTTCCACTTCGGTCCAACTTACCAGCGGCGCCCGAGAGGCATAATCGGTACGATCTTCCATGGGGCGGTGGTTGCTACGCGGCAGATAGTCGTCGGGTAGTGTGATGAGATCGAGTGGATCATAAGCTCTTGGGTTAATACAAATAGCTCTTGCCGTTTTATAGAAAGGGTTGGCAACAAAAAAATGCGGGCCGGAAACTACCCAGTCTTCCTGATCGATGGCAAACGGTGCGCTGCGATCAGCATTGCGCACAATTGTGCCGTCATTCTTTTGCATTGTTTCGTGCCACATCTCAGTGGAAAAATAGTCCGCACCAAGATCAGCCAAGCGGCGTGGGTAGGCAGCGAATTTGGCAAGTACGTTGAAAAGCCGTCCAGCATGAAGTGCCGGTAGCCGAGCACGGCGTGCCGGCGTGCCGGGTTCATCATATATCTGGGCGAATAGTTTCAACTTGTCGTCATCAACATTAACAATGCGGTCAGCATGGCCTTCAGTGTTCCACTTCCCAGCATCGTCTTTGATTCCCCCAGCAATCCCTTCACCACCATGAGCGAAACAACGGTCAACAGTGACCGGATCAAACAAATTAGAAAGCGTGACGAACAATGGCGCCTCACGAGGTGGACCATAAATATTGATTGAGTACCGAACCCAAATCATCACTTCCGCAAAGAGCAAGCGAACATTTGTAAACTGAAAATGCGCGCGTAGCCGTGTATAAGTCACCTCTCGAACCGCACCTCCTCTCGGATCGTCATACGGGCCTTCCGGATGCAGATAGCCAACAACGCCATGCTGCCCCGCCAGCATCCAGCCCACCGGCATGAAACACTTGTAAAGATTGGTCTGCACGCCCTTAAGAAGCGGATAGTTCTGTTGCGCGTTTAGATAATTCTGCGTGGCCTCGGCTTCTTGTAGCTCTTCCGTCCAAGCAGCTTGTAAACCTCCAAACCGTTCAAATGCATCAGCTCGCAGTCGGGCTAAGTCTGTGGCGCTGATTTTGCGCACCGCGAAAATGGGGTTACGCTCACCCAAGATCCCGCTTTCATTCCACTCCACCTTCAACCAGGGTGGATTTCCCAGAATCAAATCAAAACCATCATGACTTAGCAGTAAATCGGCGAAGCATAAACCCCAATGCATGAAGCGCCGTGTCTCGGCAACCTGTTCCACTTGGGGAATACGCGGCATGTGCTCGCGTAAACGGCTGATGCGCAGATGACCAAATCTGTCGTGCAGGTTGGGTTGATCAGCTGCTTGACTCAAAGGCAATTGAGTTTCAAAACCCTCGATGGTCGCTTGGACGTCAGGCACGATGACTTGTGCTGCTTGCGGTTCAGTCGGGCTTAGATCAAAGCTGCGCTGAGGTGCAATGTCTACCACACTACCCTCTAAAATAGCACCCACCTCCATCCACCAAGCTTCTCGGCTGGGTAGGCTGCCACTTTGCGTAATAGGCCAAAACCACAGTGCACACCAATAGTCCATCACGAGCTTCAAGCGACGGTAGGGTGTGGCGAGATCGCCATCTTCATTCAGTAACCCGCTGCGACGCACGGCTTCTTTTTCGGCACGCGTCAGAGTACGCTTGGTAGGGTCAGGCTGGTTGGGCCACACATACAGGTTATCCTCGGTGCGCTTGCGGTCACGTGACATTGCCTCGGTGTGTTTGTCCCAAAGGCTGTCAATTTGTTTGCTTAATTGTTGCAAACGGGCAATTTCATTGGGCTCGAGCGGCTTAATGAAATCTTTGCGCCAAGCTTTCAAGCGAGCAAAGTCTTCGGGATATAACTGTTTGGCTACCTTATCGCCGTAGTCGGCCATGCCGGGGTCGGGCAGTAAAAAGTGCCATATCTCGTCGGCACGGCGCGGGGCAGTTGACGTCACATCACGCGGGGCTTCTTTGTGCCAAACTGGATCAGCGCCGCGTTTTAAAGCGCCAGCGCCGTAGACCTGATGTCGCGCGCCGATCAGACTGTTGCCTGCGAACAGCTGATAGCCAAACCAAGGTACATGGGCGGGCAGTGGGCGTTCTTGCTCGTCGGTTTCGCCATAGATGGCATTGAGCCATATAGACACTTCAGCGAGCTCAACGGCCACGGGGTTTAAGTCCACACCAAATACGTTACGATCGGCAATATACATGCGTACTTTTTGCAGTTCTTGCGTATAGCTTTCGTGGGGTATGCGGGTTTTAAGCTCAGCTTGCTTGCGCTCCAGATATGCCTCGGATAGTTGGTTGACGGCTTCATTCAAGAACGCAGCGCTACCCATCGCGGGCTCGCATACAGTGAGTGTCAGTATGTCGTCGGCGGTTTTAACGCGTTCGCCTCCTAGCAATTCTTTTAAAGCGTATTTGACCAAGCACTTTGTGAGCACTTGTGGCGTGTAGTAGCTGGCGCTTTTTTGGCGGTCACGACCGGCTAAGCGATAGATAAAGCTGCCTTTGTCGTGTTTGCGTAAAACTTTATGGCCGGCCTCGTTAGTGTCGTAAACCTTTTCGTCGTCTTTATAGTCGCCCAAGCGACTAGCAGGTACAAACCAGGCGTTCTCCAACAAATCAGCACTACTCTCGCCGCCTCGGCGGCTTGAAGATACTCCTTGATCGGAGTCGTCATCTGTTGAGTTGTCAGTGCCATCGTCGCCAAATAAATCGTCTTCGGGGTCAGCCTCGTCATCATCGTCAGTCTTCGAACTGCTGCCCTTGGCAGATTTTTTTACTTCATACAGATCTTCGGTGGCAAAAAAGCCCTTATAGCTAAGCAGTGCCTCGTACACCGCACCCAATTGGTTGATTGACAGCAGTTGGTAGCTCACTCGACCCCGACGCTGGCCACGACCACCACCACGCGACAAAGACATGAGCCGGATAATTGTCTGCCACACGTTGTTCGGAAACTTCACCTTGGCTAATAGCGGCATGGTGGTTTCGTCAAACAAGCGACTATCAAGTGGCGCTAATGCAAAGCTGTCTTTGGCACCGGCCATGGCTTGAATATTTAGCTGGTCGCCAAAGCCGCAGCCTTGCGCCACCAGACTGAACAGGCGACGCAGAGTTTTATCGAAGTAGTGGCCGTCGCGCGACTCAGGGGTCACGAGTTTTTTCATCTCCAGATCGCGCAGTGACTCAAGGCTATAACCTTTGAGGTAAACCTCGCTCTTTCTAATGGGTACATAACCCAGCTCGGGTCGCGCCTCGATGTAGAACATGAACAGAAGACGGTAAACCATGCGCAAACATTCAAGACTCAGGTCGCCAGGGTCGAGTTGGTCTTTGCCACTGAAAAAACCTTTGCGTTGATCGGCGGCCAACTGGCGCAACTGCTTGGCGGCTTCGTTGCCCAGCATTTCAATGGCTTCGCGCAGTGCGTGCTTCAGATCTTCGCTGACACCAAAGGCGTGCTTATGCGCGTTTTCGTCCAAACTCTCTAATAAGCTGTTGCCATTTCCAGGTGCGAGACTAGATTTATGGAGCAGGGCGGCAGCGGCTTGAAGAGTGGACGCGTCTTTACGGTCGAGAATGTCAGGCCACACAAATCGTAAAGCTCGGTTTTGGGGCCACTTATAACGGTCGAGTAACAACCATTCGTCCAGACCCAACACCAGCACATACCGAGGGGCTTGTTCGGCTGAAAACACAGCTTCAGACACCAAGTCAGCCCAGCTTTGCCCTTTCACCGCGCTGGGTATTTCGAGTTCGCCATAGTGCAACGCACTCAGGGTGTGGTCTAACAGGTCTTCATTTTCAAAACCTGGTTGATAGGCCGCTACGATCGCTAATTGGGGTTGCTGAATCGCCGCGTTAATGGCACCAGCAGCAGCGTCTTTAGCGAGCAGGCTCCAGACGGGGATAGCCTGACCCGCAACTAGCTCTAAGTGTTTGATGGATTCTGGAGTGTCGGGCGCAGCATAGCCCAGCGCCTGTAATAAGCCCGCCTGTAGCTGAACAAACAAACGCCACTTTTCGGCGTCGTCTTTCGCGCGACCAATTTGGCCACGCAGTGCAAACCATTTTTGCGCACAGCTCTGCAAACGCTTGTACGGCGCGCGATGAGCGTCGTCACCGGAGTGGGATGATTCGTCAGCGTCCCAGCCTTCGATTCGGGTTTTGATGTCCCCACGAAACACCTCGGCAAGGTAGTGGTGGCTGTAGAACTCGTTCTCGTTAGAGATGCCGGCAAACGTTTGAACAGCGTCAAGCACAGGCATGATTAGGCTCCACTGTTGGCGGTGGGGTTACAGACTGCGCCTAAGACCTGTATCCACGGCTGGGGCTCGGTAGTTAATGTGTCCTCTACCCACTTGCGGTAGTCGTTGAACACTAGACCGATTTCACGGCTTCGTTTTTCAAACTTACCGTGTTTGATAGTTTCAATCTGATTTTCTAAGCGCAGCTCTAATTGCTCAATTTGGCGCTCTTGTAGATGCTTAAGTTCGCTCAAGGTCGAGCTCAAGCGTTGGTCGAGCTGGGCGGCAAACGTTTTTTGTTGCGCGTTCATAAAGTCGCTCATCGCTTGTACCGCTTGGGGCAAAGCAGCTTGCATCTGATCAACCGTAGTTTGCAACGTGTCGGAGGCGCCCCGATTCGGCAGACCACTTGCTTGTAAGCCCGCTCGCTGTGCAAAGCCTTCGAAGGGCTCAAGTTTGAAATTTTCTGTAGACTTTATGCGTGTGGCAACTTGCCACTCAACCATCAACGGCTGACCTTTTCGGTTTGGCAAGATACTCATTAGGATGAATGCTTGCTCGTTAACGCCTAGCTTGCCGCTTTGAAGCACAGGCGCACGGTGACGCCCAAAATGGGTCAGCACCCGGTCGCCCAACCATTCCATAATGGGGTGTTGCGCCCATAAGTATTGCAGCGCGGGCCAGGTGTCCTCTTCGGCTTTGTTTTGTCGAGCAGTTTCAATGGCTTCAATGACCCGCTCTGGCTTTGCGCACAAAACATAATGGTCATTGGCAGCTTGCGCCTCGCGGGGCAATTGCTTTAAGCGATCTTGCAAGTCTAGCGGCGCTGTGAGACTGATGGTTTGCTCGTCCTCGGCTTTAGACCAAGTGCATAAACTCTCTAGTTGATTTAGTTGGGCGAGCGCGGTGGCAGCAAAGTGATAGTCGCCCTTAAAGAGCGATAGCGGCTCGGCAATGTGCGAAGTGCTAAGCACTGGCGAAGGCGCGACTGGTGTGCCACCAAACAGCAGCATCATATAGTTACCGTCGCTTTCACCGTCTTTTTTGTCTTTATCGGACAAGCTTTTGTCCATGGTGGCTTCGACTTGCTCGGGTGTCATGCCTGCAGCCATGAAACCCGATACTTTTTCGGTTTCTTTGTCGGGATCGTAGACGTTTAAAAAAGCAGACGGGTCGCCCAAGTTGAAGTTGGCTTGGTTGTCCTTATTTTGCAAAATTTCAAGGATGCGCATATCACCCTTGATCTTTTCATTTTGAGCCTCGGTGTAAAGATAAATAATCTCTGGCTGATGTTTTTGGCCATAACGGTCGACACGGCCATTGCGCTGCTGAAACACCATTAGCGACCAAGGCAAGTCAAAATGCACCAGACGGTGGCAAAAATAATGCAAATTCAATCCCTCGCTAGCCACGTCTGAGCAAAGCAAGACGCGAATGGGGTCATCTTGTCTGCCAAAACGATCCACCAACTCGTTCTGATCTGTGTCGCTCATCGAGCCATCTAGGATTTCGATTTGCTTGGGCTTAAGCTTGAGATCTTGTGTGAGCTGGTCTTTCAGCCACCGCAACGTTTCTATCCGCTCTGAAAACAACACTAACCGATCGTTGGCGTTGTCTACCTGCCAGCCAAAGTCGGGGCTGCGCAGTTGTTGCACAAAGCGTTGGTATTTGCTGAAACTCGTGGCTTGGGTATCGGTAGTTAAGACCTGCAAAGATTGTGACAACACTTGCAACGCCTGCACTTCGATCGCTTCGTCAGGCGTTGTGCTGGGTTTGGCTTGTAACAGTTCGATGCGCTTGCGGGTTGACTCTAAGGCTGCCGCTGGGCTTGAAAACAAAGCCTTTTGCAATCCGATGCGCTGCAATTCCTGCTGCTTGCCACCCTTATGCTGACCGCTTTGGGTGAAGGGGATCTCAAGTAAATGGCGGTAAGCGGTTTCTTCCTCAAGCGAAGCAGGTTGTCGCAGCAAGGTGGTGACGCGCTCTTTGAATTCAGCAGATACCTGATCTTTGATATCTTTCTTGAAACGGCGAATCACCAAGCCCTTGTCTTTGAAGTCTTCAGGGGTGTAGTCGTCCGGATCTGAAATGGCAGTGGGATCGAGCAACGCCATGAGCGACGCAAAGCTTCGTGCCGAGCCATCATGCGGCGTGGCAGACAGCAAGATGAGCGTATCCGAGCGGGTGGCCAATAGTCTTGCCAACTTCGCGCGTTTGGCCAAACCTTGTTCGCCCGAGCGAGCGGCCACGTTGTGACACTCGTCAATCACGATCATGTCCCACCAGGCGTTCTCAAGATAGTTGCGATACTCGAGGTTGCTCTTGAGGGTATCAATGGAAATGATGCTTCGGTCGAAATAGTTGAATGGGTTGTGGTTCGCAGGAATGCGGTTGCGCACCCGTGCTAAACCTAATGAATCGAGGCGAACTAAGGGGATCGAAAAACGACTCCACCATTCTTTTTGAAACTGAGTCAGCATGGATTTTTGGGTGACTACCAAGATGCGCTTGCCGCGACCACGGGCCATGAGCTCGGTGGCTAAAACGCCTGCTTCCAAAGTTTTTCCCAAACCTACGGCATCAGCAATCAGAATGCGCGCACGCGGTTGTCGCAAGGCCTGTAACGCGGGATCTAACTGGTAAGGGACTAGGTTCATGACCGCCCGATGGCCCAAGTGAATGCGTTCATCGTTGGGTACGCTACGCCGCCGCTGGCTCTCTAAATAAAGCATAGTGGCGTTGTAGGTGGGGCTGGTGTCGGGTACTAGTTCAGTCTTAGCAGGGTCTAGTATCTCGATACTGTCTTCAAGCTCTGTCAGGAAAAGGGCCGACTGACCTCGAACCAAGTCTGAAATGCCATCGCATGTCAGCAACCAACCGCCATCGGCAGACGGGTCTACTCGTCGAATGAGCCATTCTTCGTCTCTGATTTCGGCTCGAGATCCGGGTGCAACAGAAAGCATTTTTTATTTAAATACCTAAAAATATGTCAAAAACAAGCTTTTGATTTTTTTTGTCAGATTTGGTGACTTATGGTAACTCAGCAGCGGCCAGTTCAGCATTAAATTGGCGGTTCATTTAGCTATCCATCTGTTTGAGTAATTGTCTGAGCTAAAGAGAAATCAATTCATTAATATTGTCGCCGATTTCGCGGGGCTCCTAACAGCCTGACAGATTCAAAGACTCTAGGTGGCGATTCGATTTTGGGGTTAGAAAGCCTGTAGTCGCCCAAATACTCTTTAAGGAAAATTAATGATGCCCTAGTTTAGGGGTTCGCTCTAGCGAGGGTGGCTCACTACATGACACACTAAATAAAATGGGACACAAATTTTATCGTTGACAGCGCCACTTAATCGTCGCATGATCCTTGACGCCATCCTCTAGAAATCAGGATCACTTGGTGTATCGCCAAGATTGCTCAGATGTACTGAGACTCGCAGCTCTTACAGCTTCAGAAACTGACGCATCGCTTCAACCGCAGAATACGGTTTTCACGCTACGTCAGATTCTGAACCTCTTCGTTGCACTCGTTTTACCGTTGTTGAAGTGATAGGGGATGGCACTGAATATTTTTTTAAACAAAACTTC
>CANGIQ010000037.1 GCA_947453965.1 Comamonadaceae bacterium | reverse complement strand
CGGTCCACGCCCAAGGCCAGCACTTCGTGCATGGCGGGTGGGAACTGAGCTGCCAACGCGGCAGGCAATGTCGGTGCGTGCGGTGTGGCTGTGGTCTTGGGGGCCAGCACAGCATCCACATAACTAGCCTGTGTTTTTTGCTGTTGCACGGCGTCCCACGCCAGTGCGAAGCCGCGCAAGCTGGCGCGTTGGCTGGCGTTGAGTTGGTCGCTTGGTGTGCCATTGGCAATGGCAGCTTCGTAGTCAGCGCGTTGCAGGGGCAGCACACCGCAGGCGGCCAAGCTGCCCAGCATCACCGCGCTCACCACGGTGCCCGCCTCGCGGGTCAGGCGGGTCATGTCCAGCACATGGCTGGCGCGGCTGTGTTCTTGCAGCAGCTGCACCAGCGCGGCATCGTCCAAGCGGCCATCGCCCATCTGCATTTTTTCTTGCGTGGTCAAGGCGCGGTTGCCCGCGCTGATGAGCAAGGTGCGGTCGGCCGAGCTCAGGCCGTTGCTGATTTGCCGCGCGGTCTCTAGCAACTCGGACGACACCAGCACATCGAGTCGCCCTGGCAAGGGGTTGAGGCCAAACACGGGTTTGCGCCCAGCCAGCTCACGGCTGTGGGTGGGAAACACCTCCAGGTAATAGGTGGTGGCACCCGTGCGCTGCGCCACGCCCGGGATAGAGGTGGCTTGTGCGGGGTAGCCCGCGTGACGTGCCGCCTCGATCAGCCAATCGGCCAGCACGCCGCCGCCTTCGCCGCCGAGGGCGCACAACAAAATGGAAATAGGTTGGGTCATGACAAATCTTTAAGCCGGTTGAAGCACGCGCACCACATGGCCGCGTACCGAGGCCATGAAGCGTTCCCACAGCGAGGCGTTTTGCACCACCTCGGCACGGTAGAACGAGGGGCAGAGCGTGGCTGCGTGGGCGTTTTCACCGCACAGGCCGCAGCCCACACAGCCGTCGATCACGGTGGCCACGGGGTCGACCTTGAGCGGGTCGGGGTTGTCTTTGAGGGTCAGCGTGGGGCAGCCCGAGAGGCGGATGCAGGCGTGGTCGCCGTTGCACACGTCTTCGTCGACGCCGTATTTCACGCGCTGCACGCGCTCGCCTTTTTTGAGCAAGCTGGCAATCCAGGGCTTGATGCGGCGTTGCCGTTCGAGCTGGCATTCACCTTCGGCAATGATGACTTTGAGGCCTTGAAAGTCAGAGGTGAAGGCGTCGACCAAGGTCTCGCGCACCTTGGCCACTTCGTAGGTGTGCACGGTGCGCATCCACTTCACGCCCAAGCCTTGCAAGGTGCGTTCAATGGTTTGGTTGGTGTGGGCTAGGCTCTGCCATTTGTCGGCGGCGGCGAGTTTGGCCGCGTCGTCCGGGGTGGAGATGATGTCTTGCGTGCCGGTGGCCGAGGTGTAGCCATTTTTGAAAATCAGCAGCACCGCGTCGTCGCCGTTGAACAGGGCGCTTTGCACGCCGGTTAACAAACCGTTGTGCCAGAAACCGCCGTCGCCCATGATGGACAGCACGCGTCGCTGCATGGACGGCGACACCCCTGCGCGGCTGGCCAAGCTCATGCCGTAGCCCAAAATCGTGTGGCCGGTGGAGAAGGGTTCAAACGTGCCCAGCGCGTGGCAACCAATGTCGGCCGACACGTGAACAGCCCCAATGTCTTGCTGCGCCAGTTTGATGGCCGAGAACACGGGGCGCTCGGGACAGCCCACGCAAAAACTCGGTGGGCGCGCGGGCAATGCTTGGCTCTTGGCGCTCAAGGTTTGCGTGACGGCGGCGCGGCGCGCTTGGTTGCTTTGCAGCCACTGCTGCACGCCTGCGGTGGCGTTTGTATCCGCTGCGCCGGAGACGGTGGCGTCGGCCACAGATGCATGGCCCGCTGGTACGGCCAAATAACGGTTCACAAACTGCAACAAGCCTTGCGCCATCACCTCGGCGGTGTACTCGCCGCCTTGGGGCAGCCAGTCTTTGCCGTGCAAGGGCGTGGGCGCCTCACGGCGACGCAGGAGCGTGGCAATTTCTTGTTCGATGTACTCGGGTTGGCCTTCTTCCATCACCAAGACGCCACGTTTGTTGGCGCAGAAGTTGGCAATTTGTTCGGGCACCAAGGGGCAGGTGACGTTGAGCACCAGCAGCGGAATTTTGGATTCGCCAAATGCGTCGGCCAAGCCGAACTGTTGCAGCGCGCGAATCAGCGTGTTGTAGAGCCCACCTTGCACGATGATGCCGAGGTCGGCGTGCTCGCCGTCAAAGTGCTCGTTCAGGCCGTGCGCTTCAATGTAGGCGCGGGCGGCCGGAATGCGCTCTTGGTGCTTGAGTTTTTCGTGGCCAAAGGTCACGGGCGGA
Source organism: Comamonadaceae bacterium (assembly GCA_947453965.1). Lineage (GTDB taxonomy): Bacteria > Pseudomonadota > Gammaproteobacteria > Burkholderiales > Burkholderiaceae_C > Limnohabitans. Next base: position 18,904 of record CANGIQ010000037.1, on the reverse strand, counting down.
TGCGCGAGGCGGCTGTAGTCAAACTTGGCCGGTTCGTTCATCAAATGCAGCGCGGAAATCGCAGGCGCTTGGTTGTCTTTGGCTACAAAGCTGCCGCGCACATGGCAGGCGCGGATGCGCAGCTCCATCAAGGCGGGCATGTTGGACGCTTCGGACAGTCGAAAGCCGTGTTCCACCATGTCCACCATGCGGCTCAAATCGGGACGGGGGTCGAGCAGCAACATGCCTGACTTCAGCGCGTAAGCGTGGGTGCGCTCTTGGATAACCGAAGCGCCTTCGCCGTAGTCTTCACCCACCACCACCAGCACGCCGCCTTTGACGCCGGGCGACGACAAATTACTCAGCGCGTCAGCCGCCACATTGGTGCCGACGATGGATTTCCAGGTCACCGCGCCGCGCAAGGGGTAATGGATAGACGCCCCCAGCATGGCGGCGGCCGACGCTTCGTTGGCGCAGGCCTCCACATGCACGCCCAGCTCTTGCATGTAGTCCTTGCCTTGCACCATCACATCGAGCAAGTGCGAGACCGGCGCGCCTTGGTAGCCGCCGACGTAGGCCACGCCCGACTGCAGCAAAGCTTTGGTGATGGCCAAAATGCCCTCGCCGTGAAAGGTCTCGCCCGCGCCCATGCGCAGCATTTCCACTTCTTGGCTGAATGAAACTTCCACGGTGTTGTCTCCTGTTGTGGCGGCAGTGTGGTGGCGCTGGATTCATTCATCAATACAATGAGTCGACTAAGCAATATTAGTTTCATGCATATTAAAGACGTAGACCTCAACCTGTTGCGTTTGTTCGATGCGGTCTACCGCAGCCGCAGCGTCAGCCGTGCCGCACAGATGCTGGGTCTGACCCAACCCGCCGCCAGTCAGGGTTTGACGCGTTTGCGCTTGCTCATCCAAGACCCGTTGTTCACCCGCGCGCCCGGTGGCGTGCAGCCCACGGCCAAGGCCGATCGTTTGTCGGCAGCGGTGGCCTCGGCCCTGACCACTTTGGAGCTGGCGCTCAACGAATCAGCCTCCTTCGAGCCGGCGGTGTCGGCACAAACCTTCCGCTTGCATTTGAGCGACATTGGCGAAGCGCGGTTTTTGCCAGCCCTGATTTCGGCCGTGCGACGCCAAGCGCCCAGCATTCGGGTGGAGTCGGCGCCCTTGCCGCATGACGACATCGCCGCCGCCCTCAACAGCGGGCGCTTGGACATGGCGATTGGCTTTTTGCCGACAGTGCAAGGCACGCGCCAACACGCCTTGCTGCAAGACCGCTACATCGTCTTGCTGCGCAAAGACCATCCGTGGTTGAGCGCGGCCGACGCTTCGCCAGAGGCGGCCTTGACGCCGCTCGCGCGCTTGCGCCAACTCGACTATGCGGCGGTGCGCTCGCATGCCGAAACCTTGCACATCTTGCAACTGCTGCAACTTGAAGACCGCTTGCGCCTAACGGCGGCGCATTTTCTGGCCTTGCCCGACATCGTGCGGGCCACCGACTTGGCCGTGCTCATGCCCCGCAACATTGCGCAGGGCTTTGCCCAAAGTGGCGACTGTGTGCTGGTCGAACCCACGCTGCCATTGAGCGATTTCACCGTCTCCTTGCACTGGAGCCCACGGTTTGAAAACGACCCCGCCAACCGCTGGCTGCGTGATTTGGTGGTGGCGTTGTTCGATGTGTTGAATGCACCGCCAGGCTAATGGGTGCGCCCGGCCTGCTGTTGCACCCAGCCCCTGAAACGTGTCAACACTTCAGGCTCCTGGTCACCGTCAGGTGTGACCAGGTAGTAGCTGCGTTGGCCGTGTAAGGCCTTGGCGCAGGCCACCACCAACTGGCCGCGCGCCAACTCGTCGGCGATCAGCAGCTTGGGAATCAAGGCGACGCCCAGGTGGTGGGTGGCAGCCACGGCGAGCATGGAAAACAGTTCGTAGCGTGGCCCAGCCAATGCGTGAGGCGCCTCCACCCCTTGGGCGTCGAACCATTGACGCCAGCCCTCCGGGCGGGTGCTTTGTTGCAGCAAGGGCATCTGGCTCAAGGCCTGTGGGCTCAGGCTTTTGCGGCCGGCCAGCAGCGCCGGGCTGCACACGGGCACCACCTCTTCGTCCAGAATTTTTTCAGCCCGCGTGCCGGGCCAATTGCGCACTTGCTCAGGGGTGCCGGTGTAGAGGGCGGCGTCAAACGCGCTCTCGGCAAACAAAAAGGGCCGAGTGCGGGTGTCAATGTGCACCGTGATGTCGGGATGGGTCTGGGCCAAATCACCCAAGCGCGGAATCAGCCAATGGGTGGCGAAGGTGGGCACAGCGGCCAAGGTGAGGTGCCCGCCCGTGCCTTGGCGGGTCATGGTGTCCAGGGTGTCACGTTCCAGCCCGTCTAGACGCTGGGCAATCTGGTGTGCGTAATCCACACCGGCGGGCGTGAGCGCCACCCCATGGCGGGTGCGGCGAAACAGCTTCAACCCTAGAAAATCTTCTAACAGCGTGACCTGCCGCGAGACCGCACTTTGGGTCAGGGCCAACTCTTGTGCCGCGCGCGTGTAGCTCTCGTGGCGAGCCGCTGCATCGAAGCACAACAGGGCTTGGGTCGAGGGGATTTTGCGGCGCATGGGGGTGTTCAAATATGAGTCAAACGCATATCTGGATGTTAAATCACCGTTTCAGACGCTGCCCTGCCGCCTTTAAGATAGCGCCAAACATTGATTCAACAGGAGAACTCTATGGCCCACGCCGCTTTCAACTGGCAAGACCCGTTTTTGCTCGACCAACAACTCAGCGACGAAGAACGCATGATCCGCGAAGCGGCGGCGGCCTACTGCCAAGACAAATTGCAGCCACGCGTGCTCAACGCGTTTCGCAATGAGAAGACAGACATCGAAATCTTCCGCGAAATGGGCGAGCTCGGTTTGTTGGGCCCGACCATTCCCACCGAGTACGGCGGCCCTGGTTTGAATTACGTGGCCTACGGCCTGATTGCCCGCGAAGTGGAGCGCGTGGATTCGGGCTACCGCTCGATGATGAGCGTGCAGTCCTCCTTGGTGATGGTGCCGATCAATGAGTTTGGCACCGAAGACCAAAAACACCGTTACCTGCCCAAGCTCGCCACCGGCGAGTGGATTGGCTGTTTTGGCCTGACCGAGCCTGACCACGGCTCTGACCCGGCGAGCATGGCCACCCGCGCGCAAAAAGTAGCAGGCGGCTACATGCTCAAGGGCAACAAGATGTGGATTTCCAACAGCCCCATCGCCGATGTGTTTGTGGTATGGGCCAAAGAGGTCAGCGAGAGTGGCCACGTCGGCCCGATCCGCGGCTTTATTTTGGAAAAAGGCATGAAGGGCCTGAGCGCTCCGGCCATCCACGGCAAAGTGGGTTTGCGCGCCTCCATCACTGGTGAGATCGTGATGGACGGTGTGTTCGTGCCCGAAGACAACGCCTTCCCCGAAGTGCAGGGCTTGAAAGGCCCGTTCACCTGCTTGAACAGCGCGCGTTACGGCATTGCCTGGGGTGCTTTGGGTGCTGCCGAAGACTGCTGGCACCGCGCCCGTCAGTACACGCTGGACCGCCAACAGTTTGGTCGTCCACTCGCCGCCAACCAGCTCATTCAAAAGAAGCTGGCCGACATGCAAACCGAAATCTCGCTTGGCCTGCAAGGCTGCTTGCGCCTGGGTCGCATGAAAGACGAGGGCACGGCCAGCGTGGAAATCACGTCCATCTTGAAGCGCAACTCCTGCGGCAAGGCCTTGGACATCGCGCGCATGGCGCGTGACATGATGGGTGGCAATGGCATCAGCGATGAGTTTGGTGTGGCGCGTCACTTGGTCAACCTCGAAGTGGTCAACACCTACGAAGGCACGCACGACATCCACGCCCTCATCTTGGGCCGCGCACAGACCGGCATCGCCGCATTCTCGAACTGAATTTTTTCAGGAGCTCACCATGACCGACGCATCCCAACCCAAAGACACGCGCGATGTGACACGTCGTCAAACGCTGCAAGGCCTGGCCGGTTCTTTGGCGAGCTTTGCGGCGCCTGCCTTCATCAGCAGCGCGGCGCTGGCGCAAGACAAATACCCCACCAAGCCCATCACCTTGATCGTGCCTTGGACGCCAGCGGGTCCCAGCGATGCGGTGTTGCGTGCGTTTGCCGAGAGCGCCAGTCGTGTTTTGGGCGTGCCCGTGGTGTGTGAAAACAAACCTGGTGCGGGCGGTGCTTTGGGCGCCGCAGCCATGGTGGGTGCGCGACCTGATGGCTACACGCTGACGCAATTGCCCTTGGGCATTTACCGTCAGCCGCACATGCAAAAAACCAATTACGACCCGATCAAAGACATCACGCACATCGCGTGCTTGACCGGTTACACCTTCTGCATTGCTGCCTCGTTGGACGCGCCATTCAAAACCCTCAAAGAGATGGTGGCCTACGCCAAAGCCAACCCCGGCAAATTGGAATATGGCCACACGGGCACGGGCACTACGCCGCATCTGGCGATTGAGGACTTCAGTCAAAAGGCGGGCATTGAGTTGAACCCGATTCCCTACAAGGGCGCAGCTGAAATCATGCAGGCTATTTTGGGCGGTCACTTGCGCATGGCCAGCAGCACCACCGAGATCATTCCTTTGGTCAAAGAGGGCCGACTGCGTTTGTTGTCGACTTTGGGCAGCAAGCGCACCAAGGCGTTTCCCGATGTGCCCACCGTCAAAGAAAGCGGTTGGGATACGATTTCTGAGTCTCCGTTTGGCATTGGTGGCCCCAAGGGCATGGACCCTGCGGTGGTGCGGGTGCTCAACGACGCATTCAAGAAAACCTTGGACGACCCCAAAGTCATCGAGACCTTGGACAAGTTCTACCAACCCGTGATTTACATGAACAGCGAGGACTACACCAAGTACGCCGTGCGCACCTTCGAGGCTGAGAAGGCCACCGTAGAGCGCTTGGGCTTGGCCAAGAAAACCTGAAACCCCTCAAGGTTTCAGCAACAAGAAGCGGGCTTAGCCCGCTTTTTTATTGACCAACACAATGCCTGCCGCGACCGCCACCAGCGCGACCACGGTGTGAGCCGACACGGCCTCACCCAGCCACAACGTGCCAAACACCATGGCAAAGAGAGGTGTCAAAAATACAAACGCGCTCAAGCGCGTGGCGGGGTAGTGGCCTAAGAGCCACATCCACACCAAGTAGCTGGCAAATGCCCCTGCCACGGTTTGGATCAAGATCGAGCCCCAGGCAAACACGCTCAGCTCAAACTGCCACACTTCGCCCAGCTGCAAGGACACAAAAGGCAATAGGAAGCCGCTCAACGCCACTTGGTAATACAGCAGCTTCTCAGGGCTGATGGTGGCCAAGCGTGTGCTGCGAATCACCACCGTGGTCAAACCCCACAAGGCACCGGCGCCCAAGGCCAGTGCATCGCCCCACCACCACCCCGTGTTGGTGGTGTCGGCTTGTAAGCCGTCTTGCAGTGCATAGGCCACGGCCACGAAGGCCAGCAATAGCCCGCTCCATTGCCATGCGCCCAGTCGCTCCGTTTTGACGCACAGCGGCAGCAACAAGGCGACCCAAAACGGCGCCGTGTACAAAAAGATCGTCAAGCGTGAGGCGCTGGTGTATTGCAAGCCCACATAAATGCACACAAACTCGGCGCAAAACAACACACCCGCCAACAAGCCTGCGCCCAAGGTGCCGTCGCGCTCAAACAGGGCAATGCCACGCGCTTGGCACCACAGCCACAGCAAAGCGGTCGCACCCGCGAATCGAATGGCGGCTTGCAACACAGGCGGTACCTCGGCCAAGGTGGCTTTGACCAACACCTGCTGAAAGCCCCAAAACAAACAGCAAGCCAAGAGCAAACCGATGGCCAAGGTGTCTAAATGCGTACGTCGAGAAGTCATGCAAAGAACTTAACATGTCTTTCCCGCTGTGGACCTGACAATCCGAATGCGCCTGACCAACCGAATGTCCCAGATGAAACGACGCGACTTCAACCACTACCTGCAACGCAGCGCCTTGGCGCTGGCCCTGACGCCCTGGCTGAGCGCGGTGGCCGCACCGGCAGACCGCCCCCGCGTGTGGCGCATCTCGCCGTTTGCCTTGGGCGTGGCCAGTGGCCGACCCCGTGCCGACTCGGTGGTGTTGTGGACGCGTTTGTTGATCAGCGACGAAGACCGTGCGGCGGCAGGCGCTGATGCCTTGCGTGTGCAGGTGGAGGTGTTTGCCGATGCCGCGCTCAAGCAACGCGTGCACAGTGCCGAGGTGGTGACCGATGCAACGCGCGGCCACAGCGTGCATCTGCACCTGCAGCATTTGCAGCCCAGCACCGACTACTGGTACCGCTTCAAACAAAGCGATGCTCTGAGCGCGGTGGGTCACACACGCACCGCACCTGCCTTGAATGCCGATGTGCGGCTGCTGCGCATGGCGCTCACCTCGTGCCAGCATTACGAGCAAGGCCAGTATGTGGCGCACCAAGACATTGCACAACAGCCCCTCGACTTTGTGCTGTTCATGGGTGACTACATCTACGAAAGCACCAACTCGCAATACGCCTTGCGCAAACACTTGGGCGGCGAACCCAAAACCTTGGCCCAATACCGCGACCGCTACACCCAATACAAAAGCGACCCGATGCTGCAAGCCGCGCATGCGGCCCATCCTTGGGTGATGATGTGGGACGACCATGAAGTGGTCAACGACTACGCCAACGACCAAGACCGTAGCTACACCGACCCCAAAACATTTTTGCTGCGCCGAGCCGCAGCCTATCAAGCCTACTTTGAACACCAACCCGTGTTGATAGGCCCTGATGTCAACAGCCCGCAACGCGCTTCCATGCGCTTGTATGACCAACTCAGCTGGGGCAACTTGGCCGATGTGTGGACGCTGGATTGCCGCCAGTACCGCAGCGCGCAAGCCTGTCGCGATCCGGTGCGCGGCGGTGGCCGCATGGTCACGCAATGCGACGAATTGAACGATCCGCAGCGCAGCATGCTCGGCATGGCGCAAGAGCGTTGGTTGAGCGAGCGCTTGCGCGCCTCCAAACGGACCTGGAAAGTGCTGGCCCAAGCCACCTTGATTGCACCCACCAGCATTCCCGCACCTGTGGGCCGCGCCACCTACACCGATGCCTGGGACGGTTACCCACAAGCGCGTCAGCGTTTGTTGCAAACCGTGGTCGATGCGCAGCTGAAAAACGTGGTCACTTTGGGCGGCGACGTGCACATGAACGTGGCGGCCAATTTGCGCCTAGAGCCTAACAACCCAAGCTCACCGATTGTGGCGAGCGAGTTTGTGACCACCTCCATCACCTCGCGTGGCATGGGCGACAACGTGTTGGCGGTCATCAAAGCCAACAACCCAGACCTCTTGCATGCACGCGCCGACGAGCGGGGTTACAGCTTGATCAGCGTGACGCCTGAGTCCTTGCGTTGCGACTTCAAAACGACCGCGTTTCCTGCGGGCAGCGAAGCAGGGTTCAAAACGCAGGCGAGCTTTGTGGTCCACAAAGATCAGGCGGGTCCGCAGATGGTGTGATACGCGCCGCGCAGGCGTTTAAACCACCACCGAAATTTTGGCCGCTGCAGCCCGTGCCCGCGCCAAAGCGTTGGCGTTTTTGGCCAGTGCCACCGCCATGCGGCGGTAAGGGCGCGTGGTCGGTTTGCCAAAAATGCGCACATCCACATCAGGCTCACGCAAGGCATCGGCGACACCGGTGTACGTGGGGTTGACGCCGTCTTGCGAGGCCAGCACCACGGCGCTGGCACCTTCGGTACAGACGATGTTGGCAATGGGCAAGCCCAAGATGGCCCGCGCGTGCAGATCAAACTCGCTCAGGTTTTGGCTGATCATGGTGACCATGCCGGTGTCGTGCGGACGGGGGCTGAGTTCGCTGAAGATCACCTCGTCTTTGGTCACAAAAAACTCCACGCCGAACAAGCCTGCGCCGCCTAAGTCGGCGGTGACTTTTTCGGCCATCTCTTGCGCCGCTTTCAGGTAGCGCGGCTGCATAGGTTGCGGTTGCCAGCTGTACTGGTAGTCGCCGCGTTCTTGCACATGGCCAATGGGTTCGCAAAACAGGGTGGGGCCTTGGCGCTGGCGGATGGTGAGCAAGGTGATTTCAAACTCGAAGTGGATGAATTCTTCAACGATCACTTTCTTGCGGTCGCCGCGCATGCCTGCGCAGGCATAGTCCCAGCTGACTTGAATGTCGGCGGCGGTTTTGGCCACGCTCTGGCCTTTGCCCGATGAGCTCATCACGGGCTTGATCACCACCGGAAAACCAATGGCGTTGGCTTGGTACAAAAGTTCCTCGGCTGATTCGGCGTAGCTGAACTTGGCTGTGCGCACGCCCAAACCCACCGCCACATCGCGGATGCGGTCGCGGTTCATGGTGAGGTTGGCGGCTTTGGCGCTGGGGATGACCTCGAAGCCTTCTTTCTCGACCTCTAACAACACCTCGGTGCGGATGGCCTCGATCTCGGGCACGATCAAGTCGGGTTGGTGTTGTGCGATGGCGGCGCGTAGCGGCGCTTCGTCCAACATGCTGAACACGCAGAACTCGTCCGCCACTTGCATGGCGGGTGCGCCCGCATAGCTGTCACATGCCACCACATAGCAGCCCAAGCGCTTGGCGCTGATGACGAATTCTTTGCCCAGTTCACCTGAGCCCAACAGTAAGATTTTTTTCATGGGTGGCATTGTTGCCCGCCTACCAACCCATGGCGTATACAAATTTACGCTGTGGTGACGAGCACCCCCCGATCCAACGTATAGCTGCGATCGCTCACCCATTGCGCAAAATTGGTGTTTTGCTCAGACAGCAGAACGCTCACACCCTGGGCTTTGAGGGCCAAAATCATTTCACCCATTTGTTCGACGATGACGGGCGCCACGCCTTCGGAGGGCTCGTCGAGCAGCACCATCAAGGGGTTGCCCATCAATGTGCGGGCGACGGTGAGCATTTGTTGCTCGCCCCCACTCATGTGGCTGGCGGGGCGTTGCTGCATCTCGGCCAAATTGGGGAACAGCGCAAACACTTGAGCCAGTGTCCATTGCGGTGCGGGGCTGCCATCGGCAAAGCAGCGTGCGGGTTGCACGCCCAATTGCAAGTTTTCTAACACCGTTAAGTCGGTGAAGATGCGCCGATCTTCCGGCACATAACCCAGCCCTCGTCGCGCCGCTTGGTAGGGCTCGGCTTGGGAGATGTCGTGCCCTTCAAACACCACGCGCCCTGTTCGGCGTGGCATCAGGCCCATGATGGCTTTGAGCGTGCTTGATTTGCCCGCACCGTTGCGTCCAACGAGCGCGACGACTTCGCCTCGTTGTACCTGCACGTGCGCGTCAAACACCACCTGTGCCGCGCCGTACCAAGCGTTGAGGCCTTGCACATCGAGCAATGATGGCGCGACAGTCGCGGGAGTGATCGATCGCGTCATGACGGGTCGCCTGTTGTGGAGGGTTGGCTTGTCGTCAAGCCTGTCATCGGATGGCGCGACGCTTCCTCTGAAGCCTGCGACGTGTGCGAACCCCCAAACGTTTTGCCACTGCCAAAGTACACCGCTTGCACGTGCGCGTCAGCTTGCACTTGCGCGGGCGTGCCTTGCGCAATGAGCGCACCGCGTGCCATCACCAACACACGGTCGGCATGTCCAAACACCACGTCCATGCTGTGTTCGGTGAACAGCACCGCCACACCACGCTGTGTCACCAAACGACGGGTGAGGTCCATCAGGGCATGGCGCTCATCGGGTGCCATGCCTGCAGTGGGTTCGTCCATCAGCAACACGCGGGGCTCATTGGCCAGGGCCATGGCAAGTTCTAGGCGTTTCACGTCGCCGTACGCGAGTGCGCTGCAAGGGCGGTTCGCTTGTTCATGCAAATGCACTTGAGCAAGCAAGGCCAACGCGTCGTTGCGCCGGTAATGGGTGGCACGTCGCCATGGTGAGAGCGATTGCCCATCAGCCGACAGCAGGGCCATTTGCACGTTCTCCACCACCGTGAGCGAACCAAAGGTTTGTGCAATTTGAAACGTACGACTCACGCCTAGGCGCCACAGCTCGTGGGGTTGGAGGCCCAGCAGCGACACACCATCAAGGGTGATGTGGCCGCTGTCGGGTGCGAGCTGACCGTTGACCAAATTAAAGGTGGTGGATTTGCCCGCGCCATTGGGGCCGATGAGGGCGAGCAACTCGCCCGCGTGCAAGCTGAACGACACATCGTTCACGGCTTGGTTGCCGCCGAAGGCTTTGTGCAAATGACGAACATCAAGCAACATGACGTCTCCACAGCGCTTGCACCGAGCCCGCAATGCCTTGCGGAAACACCAGCACCAGCAACAACATGCTGGCACCCAACACGGCACGCCAATACTCGGTGCTGCGAACGAGGCTGTCTTGCAGCGCAGTGAAGGTGATCGCACCCACCAAGGGCCCCACCAAGGTGTGCACGCCACCGAGCAAGACCATCACCAAGCCATCGACCGATTTGTTCACACCCAACACATCGGGGGAGATGCTGCCTTTCGAAAATGCAAACAAGGCACCCGCCAAACCTGCAAAGCCAGCGGCCAGCACAAAGCCCAGCCACTGCACATGTGCCACGTTCAAGCCCATGGCTTGAGCACGATCCACCGAGTCGCGGCTGGCGCGTAGGGCATAGCCCAGGGGTGACATCAACACACGACGCAGCGCGTACACGCTGACCGCCACCACAGTGAGGCTGAGCCAGTAATACGCCACTTTGTCTTGCAACCATGCGCTGGGCCAAACACCTGTGATGCCGTTGCTGCCACCGGTGAAGTCATCCCATTGAAAGCAGATGGACCACACAATTTGTGCAAACGCCAAGGTGAGCATGGCCAAGTACACACCCGACAAGCGCACGGCAAACCATGCCATCGGTGCTGCGACCAAGGCGCTGACGAGTGGGGCTAACAACAACGCCACTTCGCTCGATAGGCCAGCACGCAACACCAGCAGGGCGGCGGCATACGCACCCACACCAAAGTAAGCCGCATGGCCAAACGAGTGCATGCCCGCCGGCCCCATGATGAAGTGCAGGCTGGCAGCGAACAAGGCTGCAACCGCCAAATCAATGCCCAGCACCAGCGTGTAGGGTGCGTCAGCAGTGAACAGTGGCAGCGCTAGCAGCGCAACGCCTATGCACACCCAAACCCGTTGCGTGCGTGCGTTGCCCAAAGCAAACGGTGTTTCTTGCTCGGTGCTAGCGCGCGGTGCGCTCTGTGGTTTGCCCAGCAAGCCCCAGGGCCGCACCATCAGCACAGCCGCCATGACCAAAAACTCGGCCACGAGCGTGAGTTTGGAAAACGCAAACGACACGCCCCATAGCTCGACGGTGCCCATCGCAATGCACAGCGCCTTGATTTCAGCAATCAACAAGGCTGCGACAAACGCGCCGGGGATGGAGCCCATGCCGCCGACCACAACAACAACAAACGCGTCGCCAATGGTGGCCATGTCCAGCCCCAAATGCGCGGGCTCGCGTGGCAGTTGTAGCGCGCCGCCCAAGCCTGCCAACGCACAACCGAGCGCAAACACGGCGGTGAACAAATGGCGTGGGTTGATGCCCAGGGCGCCCAACATCTCGCGGTCTTGGGTGGCGGCGCGCACCCACACGCCAAAGCGTGTGCGCTGCAAACACCACCACAACACGGCCAGCACCAGCGGGCCGATGACAATTAAAAACAGGTCATACGTTGGAAAGCGGCTACCCAAAATATCTACCGCACCGCCCAGGCCTGGTGCGCGTGGCCCCAGCAAATCTTCAGCACCCCACAGCCACAGCGTGCCGTCTTGTAGGACGAGCACCAAGGCAAAGGTGGCGAGCAGTTGAAACAGTTCAGGCGCTTTGTAAATACGGCGCAGCACCAGCACTTCCACCAAGGCACCCAAGACGCCAGTCACGAGTGCCGCACACAGCAAGAGCACAAAGTAAGCCGCGGTTTGGCTGGCGCTATCACCCAACACCAGACTCAACGCAGAGGACACACCCGGCACCGCGTGCGACACCAAGGAATACGCCAGGTACACCCCCAGCATGAAGAAGGAGCCGTGTGCAAAGTTGACGATGCGCGTGACGCCAAAGATCAGCGACAAGCCTGCAGCCACCAAGAACAAAGACGACGCGCTGGCCAAGCCGTTCAGGGCTTGCACAAGAAAGCTAGCGAGGTCCATGATGGGTGAGGCTTGAAATTAAAACGCCCGCAAGAGGCGGGCGTTGTGTTGGGGATTAGTTGTTGGGTCTGAGCTTTTTCACAACGTCATCGCTGGGTTGCACGCTGGCACCGTCGATGTAGCGGTAGTCTACCAACACGCCTTTGCCATTGTCGTTTTTGGTGCGACCCAAGAACGCGCCCATGGTGGACTGGTTGTCTTGCTTGCGGAACATCACTTTGCCGTAGGGCGTGCTAAAGCTCAGGCCGCTGAAGGCGGTGACCAGCTTTTCGCTGTCGATGCTTTTGGCGCGTGTGATGCCTGCGGCCAAGGCTTGAATCATGCTGTAACCCACGACCGAGCCCAGGCGGGGATGGTCGTTGTATTTGTGGTGGTAGGCCAAGAAGAAGGCTTTGTGCTCGGGGGTTTGAACGCCATACCAGGGGTAGCCGGTGACGATCCAGCCGTTGGGCGTTTCGTCTTTGAGTGGCTCTAAGTATTCGGGTTCGCCGGTCAAGAGGCTCACCACCTCGCGGCCTTGGAACACGCCGCGCGTGTTGCCTTCGCGCACAAACTTGGCGAGATCCGTGGCAAACAACACGTTGAAGATGGCGTCGGGTTTGGCGTCAGCCAAGGCTTGCGCCACAGAGCCTGCGTCAATTTTGCCCAGTGCGGGGGCTTGCTCGGCGACGAACTCCACATCGGGTTGTGCGGCTTTGAGCAGTTGTTTAAAGGTGGCGGCGGCCGATTGGCCGTATTCGTAATTGGGGTAGACCACGGCCCAGCGTTTTTTCTTCAGCTTAGCGGCCTCGGGCACCAGCATGGCCACTTGCATGTAGGTGCTGGCACGCAGACGGTAGGTGTAGCGGTTGCCGTTTTGCCACACCATCTTGTCGGTCAGGGGTTCGCCCGCGAGGAAGAACACCTTGCGTTGTTTGGCAAAGTCGCTCAGCGCCAAACCGATGTGTGAGAGGAAGGCACCGGAGAGTACATCCACCTTTTCGCGGCTCAGCAGTTCTTCGGCCGCTCGCACGGCGTCACCGGGCGAGGCGTTGTCGTCACGGATGACGAGTTGCAGTTTTTTGCCGTTGACGCCACCGGCGGCATTGATTTCTTCCACCGCCAATTCCATCCCTTTTTTGTAGGGGTCGAGGAACGCAGGCTGGGCTTTGTAGCTGTTGATCTCCCCAATTTTGATCACGTTTTGGGCGAAGGCAGGCAAGGTCGCCACGCTCAAGAGCAGGGCGGCGGTGCGTAGGGTAGAGGCGAGTGAGGTGTTCACAGCGTGGCCTTTCAACGCAGACATGGGCAAGAACATCTGCTGCTAAAAATTTATGGAGAACGGATTGTCTTGCAAACACGAGACAGCGTGCATACGCTTTTGAAAATACCCCAAACAGCTGTGCTAGCCTTTGCGAATGCCTTTCTCGCGCCGTTTCTCTGTGCCCAGATTTGAAGCCCGTTGGCCTGCATGGGTGATTTGGCTGTGCGCCTGGATGTTGCTGTGGGCCTTGGATGGCGTGCTCAGCCTTGGCAATTTGGCCTTGCTCTTGGTGTTGGCCAGTGCCCTCGCAGGTGTCTGGTTGTCGGCGCTGGCTTCGGTGGGAACCAGTGCGGTCTGTGTGCTGATGTTCAATTGGTTCTTTGTCGAACCCCGCTACACCTTCAATGTGCATTTGCACCAAGACGCACTTTTGCTGATCACCATGATGGGTGTGAGCGTGGTGGTGAGCTATTTGATGGCCCGGCTGCGCATGGCGGCCGAATTGGAAAGCCAACATGCGGACGCTTCTGAACGGTTGCGCGCATTGAGTGAGCAATTTCGCGAAACACCTGACGTCTTGCAACACGGCCAGCACCTGCAAGCGCTGATGGCACATGTTGCGGCATGCGATGTCTCGGTGTTGCTGCTGCCAGATGGGGCAACTGAAGATGGCACAGGACACAGCCAATTGATTGGCAACGCGCATGGGCAGGACGTGCAAGGCTTGTGGGCGTGTGTGCAACAGTTTGGTGCCATGGGGCCGGGTACAGGGCGACACGAAAATCAACACACGGTGTTTTTACCCTTACGGGGGCGCACACGTGCTTACGGCGCCGCTGCGTTGACAGGTGCTGGCGCCAGACCGTTCACGGTATTTCAACGCGAGATGTTGCAGCAAGCCTGTGATTTGTTGGGTTTGGACATGGAGCGCGCGCAAACGCTGCGATTGGCCCAACACGCGCAAGATGAAGCGCAGAGCCAAAGTTTGCGCAATACCTTGCTCACCTCGGTGTCGCATGACTACCGCACGCCTTTGGCCAATCTCATGGGCGCCGCCTCCGTCATCCACGAGCAAGCCGAGCGGTTGAGCACAGAAAAAATCACCGACTTGGCGCAAACCGTGCTGGACGAAGCGCAGCACCTCAACCGCATGACCACCAACACCTTGCAGCTGGCACGCTTGGACACAGGGCCTTTGCACATCAAAAAAGATTGGGAGTCGCTGCAAGAAATCTTGGGTTCGGTGCTGCTCAAGGCTCGCCAACGTCATGCGCAGCGACGCATGAGCGTGACGGCGCCCGAAGCCTTGCCATGGGTCTATTGCGACGCGATTTTGTTGGCCCAGCTGTTTGACAACTTGATTGAAAACGCCATCAAGTACAGCCCTGATGACACACCGATTGACATCCAAGTGGTGTCTCAACCCGAAGTCTTGGTCGTGCGGGTGATCGACCAAGGACCGGGTATTGCGGAGGCCTGGAAAGACAAAGTGTTTCAGCCCTTCGAGCGCGTGCATGGCAAAGCCACACACGCTGACGCCACCCATGCCAGCCAATTGCGCCGTGGCATGGGCGTGGGCTTGGCGGTGTGCAAGGCCATTGCCAACGTGCATGACGCCCAAATTTGGGTGGAAGACCGTTTGCCACACGGTGCCATCATGTGTTTGCAGTTGCCCGTGTTGCAACAACCTCTTGTGCTCGCGGAGGCTTCCAAGCCATGACGCTCAAAGTTTTGTTGGTCGAAGACGACCGCGAATTACGTCACACCTTGAGCGATGCATTGAGGGTGGAGGGCTACGATGTGGTGGCAAGTAGCAGCGCCGCAGACGCCCACGCCGTGTTGCGCCACAGCATGGCCTCGGGCGAGTCCTTGGACCTGCTGGTGTTAGACCTGGGTTTGCCTGATGGAGACGGCGGCGATGTGCTGCGCAGCGTGCGCGCCCAATATTCATTGCCGATTTTGATTATTTCGGCGCGCCATGACGACGCCAACAAAGTGGCGCTGCTCGATGCAGGCGCCGACGATTATTTGGTCAAGCCCTTCAGCATCAGCGAACTGTTGGCACGCATGCGGGTGACCTTGCGCCATCGTGGCACGGTGGTGCTGGCGCCGCAAACACAGTACCGCTGCGGCACGGTAGAGATTGACTTGGCCAAACACACGGTACATCGCGGCCCAGAGTTGGTGCATTTGACACCCACCGAGTTCAAGCTGTTGGCGCGCTTGGTCCGCCAAGCCGGGCAGGTGGTGACGCACCGGCAGTTGCTGATGGATGTGTGGGGTGCTGAACATGTCGATCAAACGCAATACCTGCGGCTGTACATGGGGCAATTGCGCGCCAAATTAGAGTCGAATCCCACCGAACCCAGTTTGCTGTTGACCGAACCGGGTGTGGGCTATCGACTGGCAGAGTCCCTGATTTAGTCGAACACTTATGCGTTCCTAATGCCGTCGCGGGCAAGCTAGAGGCACTTGAACAGGAGTGCACATGCCCGCAACAGATGTCGATAACCCATCGGCCCACATCAAACGTCAGTCCACCGCCGCATTGACCCTCGGGGCGATTGGCGTGGTGTATGGCGATATTGGGACCAGCCCGTTGTACACGGTCAAAGAAGTTTTTTTGCCTGCCACCGGCGTTGCCTTGACGCCTGAGAATTTGATTGGCGCTGTGTCCACCATCTTTTGGGCGTTGATGCTCATCGTCACGCTCAAGTATGTGATTTTGATTTTGCGTGCCGACAACCGAGGCGAAGGTGGCGCCTTGGCGTTGACGGCGTTGGCAGCCAATGCGGTCAAACACAAACCCAAGTTGCAACATTTTTTGCTTTTATTGGGTTTGTTTGGCGCCACCTTGTTTTATGGCGACAGCGTCATCACGCCCGCTATCTCGGTGCTGGGTGCGGTGGAAGGTTTGGAGGTGATCACACCGGTGCTGCAGCCCTATGTGGTGCCGATTGCGCTCACCGTGTTGGTGTTGCTGTTTGTCATGCAGCGTTGGGGCACGCACTTCGTGGGCAAATTCTTTGGCCCCATCATCGTGGTGTGGTTTGTGATTCTGGGCGCGACGGGCGTGGCGCAAATCATTCAAACCCCCCAAATTTTGGTGGCTTTGAACCCCTGGCATGGCATTCACTTTTTGCTTGATCGTGGCCCCTTGGTGTTGGCGGCCGTTGGCGCCGTAGTGCTGGCTTTGACAGGTGCCGAAGCCTTGTATGCAGACATGGGGCACTTTGGGCGTAAGCCGATTCAAATCGCCTGGATGGGTTTGGTCATGCCCAGCTTGGTGCTCCATTACATGGGGCAAGGTGCTTTGCTGATGCGCGATGCCAGTGCGATTGAAAATCCATTTTTCCGCATGTTCCCTGAAGACGCGCTGATTGCAGCGGTGGTGCTGGCCACCGTGGCAGCCATCATTGCTTCACAAGCCGTGATCTCGGGAGCCTATTCCATGACCAAGCAAGCGATCTTGCTGGGGTTCTTGCCGCGCATGAACATCAAGTACACCTCCGAGCAAGAGGTGGGACAAATTTACATGCCCGCCGTGAACTGGATTTTGCTTGCCGGTGTGGTGTTGGCTGTGTTGGCTTTTCGAAGCTCTTCGGCTTTGGCGGGTGCCTACGGTATCGCCGTGACATTGACCATGGTGATCACCACCGTCATGACCTTCTTTGTGGTGCACGATGCGTGGAAAATTCCCACCCCTTGGGCCATGGCGGCCACGCTGTTTTTTCTCAGTATCGATGCATTTTTGTTTGCAGGCTGCATCATCAAATTCTTTGATGGTGGTTGGTTACCGCTGGCGATGGGCTTGACCTTGTATGTGGTGATGACCACTTGGTCACGTGGCCGACAGTTGGTGGTTGAAACCATTCGGCGTGATGGTCTTGACTTGAACACATTCATTCGCCACATCGATTCTGGTCATACGCATTTGGCCAAGCGCACCGCGATTTATGCCGTGGCCAATCCAGAAACCGTGCCGCAAGCTTTGTTGCACAACATGAAGCACAACCAAGTGCTGCATGAGAAAAACATCATCTTGACGGTCGAGTTCGAGAACGTGCCTTGGGTGTCTGACAAGCAACGTGTGCGTGTCGAACGCTTGAGTGAACATTTCTGGCAAGTCTGGGTGACGTTTGGCTTTATGAACACGCCAGATGTGCCGCGTGCTTTGAATCTGTGCACGCCCTTGGGGCTTGAGATTCCGGTGTTTGAAACCTCGTATTTCTTGAGCCGCGAGACGGTGATTTCCACACCGGGTGGCGGCATGGCGCAGTGGCGGGAAAAACTGTTCTCCGCCATGACACGCAACTCAGGCGGGGTGGTGGAGTTTTTCCACCTGCCAGATAACTCAGTGGTAGAACTTGGAACACGGGTGCAAATATGATCGAACACACACTCCCCATCACGCTCAAACTCACGGGCAAAGACGGCCTAGGCCCCCATGTGGCAGCGCAATTTGCCATGATTGCCTCGAACTTTGAGGGCGAAATCACGGTGACCTGCCATGGCCGTACCGTCAACGCAAAATCAGTCACCGAAGTCATGTCTCTGGGGGCTGAGCACAACGAATTGGTTGAACTCCATGCCGAAGGTGAACACGCCCAGCAAGCAGTGAATGCGTTGATTGCTGTGATTCAAGCCGGCTAGGAGCTGCCGCAATAACAAAGCCCCGCCAGTGTGACCACTTGACGGGGCTTTTCACTTTCAGCATGCCTGTGGCGCTGCGTCAGAGACGGGTTGGTTTTATGCCTCTAGGCGCGCCGCCAAAGCGGCTTTCGTCGACGTCATTTCAGCAGGCAAGTGGTAAGCCAGCTGGGTGAACAGCTCTTCATGCAGCTTCAACTCAGCCACCCAAGCGGCTTTGTCGATGCTGGTGACAGTTTTGAATTGCTCGGCGGTGAAGTTCAAACCGGTCCAGTTGATTTCTTCGTAGGTGGGGCTGACGCCAAACACGTTTTCTTTGCCTTTGGCAAGGCCCTCGATGCGGTCAATCATCCACTTCAAGACGCGCATGTTCTCGCCGTAGCCAGGCCACACAAACTTGCCGTCTTCGCCTTTGCGGAACCAGTTGACGCAGTAGATGGCGGGCACTTTGGCGCCGCCGGCTTTGAGCTTGTCTCCCATATTGAGCCAGTGTTGGAAGTAGTCGCTCATGTTGTAGCCCATGAAGGGCAACATTGCGAACGGGTCGCGGCGCACCACGCCTTGTTGGCCCGCTGCTGCAGCCGTGGTCTCTGAGCCCATGGTCGCGGCCATGTACACGCCTTCGGTCCAGTTGCGTGCTTCGGTGACCAAAGGCACGGTGGTGGAGCGACGGCCGCCAAAGATGAAGGCGTCAATCGCCACGCCATTGGCGTCGTCCCATTGGTGGTCGAGGGCGGGGTTGTTGGTGGCGGCCACGGTGAAGCGCGCGTTGGGATGCGCGGCTTTGGCGCCGGTTTCTTTGGCGATGGCAGGCGTCCAGTCTTTGCCTTGCCAATCGATCAAGTGGTCG
>CANGIQ010000036.1 GCA_947453965.1 Comamonadaceae bacterium | reverse complement strand
TTGGAAAAACGCTTCAAAGATCCTGCCGATCCATTGCAAATGGTGATTGTGAGAGACATGTGGTTAACAGGGTTCGATGCTCCATGCGTTCACACTTTGTATGTCGATAAGCCAATGAAAGGGCACAACCTGATGCAAGCAATTGCGCGGGTTAATCGAGTTTTCAAAGACAAGCAAGGTGGCTTAGTTGTTGACTACATCGGTATTGGCAATGAGTTGAAGGCTGCAATGAAGGCCTATACCGGAAGCAAAGGTCGTGGCAACGTAACGGTCAATGCTGCTGAGGCCTATGCGGTCTTGGCCGAAAAGTTAGATGTCTTGCGTGCAATGCTTCATGGTTTCGACTATTCTTGTTTTAAAACTGGTGGTCATAAAACTCTGGCGGGTGCCGCCAACCATGTGTTGGGCATCAAGGGCGATAAGGAGCGAGATGGCAAAAAACGTTTTGCTACGGCGGCTCTTGAGATGAGCAAGGCGTTCAGCCTTTGTTGTACTTTGGATGAAGCGAAAGCTGTGCGCGATGAAGTTGCGTTCATGCAAGCGGTCAAGGTTCTTCTGACCAAAAAAGAAATTAGCCTTAAGAAGAAAAGTGATGACGAGAAAGATCTCGCCATTCGTCAGATCATCAACTCGGCCGTTGTTTCGGGTGATGTGGTCGACATCTTCGAGTCAGTCGGTCTGGATAAGCCAAATATTGGATTGCTTGATGATGACTTTTTGGCGCAGGTTAAAAATCTGCCAGAGCGTAACTTGGCCGTTGAGCTTCTTGAGCGACTCCTCGCGGGAGAGATCAAAAGCCGTTTCTCCAGTAATGTGGTTCAAGACAAGAAATTCTCGGACATGCTGGCGAATGTGATTCAGCGTTACCAAAACCGAAGCATTGAAACTGCGCAGGTGATGGAAGAGCTGATCACCATGGCAAAGAAATTCCGCGAAGAAGCTGCTCGCGGTCAAACCTTGGGTTTGACGGAAGATGAGGTGCGTTTTTACGATGCGCTTGCAAACAATGAGTCTGCTGTGCGTGTTCTGCAAGATGAGATCTTGAAAAAAATTGCCCACGAATTGACTGAAAACCTTCGCCAGAATTTGAAGGTCGATTGGAATGAGCGTGAAAGCGTGCGAGCTAGTCTGCGCTTGATGGTGCGACGTATTTTGCGGAAATACAAATACCCTCCAGATTTGCAAGATGCGGCGGTTGAGTTGGTGCTTCAGCAAGCGCATGCACTTGGTGAGGAATGGAGCGCTCTTTTTTGAACTGCTAGAGAGATGTACTGGAAATTAATCCAATGCCTCAATCAAAACGCTCTTTAAAACTTCTTGCATTTCGCCTGCGGCTAGTCCTAATTCTTGAATGAGATCGTCATTGGCAACGATAGCTGCTGTGTGTTCATCGGCAAAATGACGCAGAGTCATGGCCTTGCGAAGTTGTTGCAAACGTTCGCCGTCAATATTAAGTTTTTCCGGCGATACAGCTTTGAAGAAAGTCTGCCGGTCTAGAAATCGCGGCAATATCGAACAAGCCTTTTCAAAGCGACCAAGTTTGACGAAAAAGCCCCCACTGTTTTGCAATGGGGGCTCAATGTTGAGGCTTATTTCAATTGAAGATTAAGCCGTGACTGACAACGTTTATGCATCACCTTTTCAATCTTTGCGTTCTTTACGAACGCCTTTGAACGGTGTCTTGTCAGTCGTCTTTACATCCATAAAACGACCTGTGTCGGTATCACGTTTTACGTAATGACCCGAAGGTGTTTGTGTTTGGCTGCGTCCACGAACTGCGCCGATACGTTGCCCGTCACCAGGCGGATTATTTTTGGCCATAGAGGCTCCTTATGAATAGTTCATATCAATTTACGGTTATTCAAATTCTTTGAATAACCACGTACGAATTGGATTTAAACTACCCACCCGCAGGCTCGCACAGCCTGCAAGCAGGTATCTGACTAAGCTCTTTTTTGGTTGCTCTTCGTAATCATTGAGTCCTCACTTTTCTGCTAGCTCATGTTCACTAGCTGAACTCCCTGGTCAAGGGGCTGTTGTGTATGAAGGGCGAGACTGTAGGAAGTCTGGCCCTTCGCCTTTTGGATGGTTAGAACGGCACTTCGTCTTCGCCATCCACTTCTTTTTTTGTAACAGGCCATGTCGGAAGTTCTGTTTTTTCAGCTTCCTGTAGGGCTACCTTGCAAAAAAGTTCCCAATGTTCACGCAATCGCTCGTAAACAATGGATTGCTCTGTTGGTGTCCAAGTCCACTCACTATCAACTCCAGCATATTTGCCACGCCATAAGTAACCGTTTTCACGAATCAGCTTCCAGCGTACTTGCTCTTCATGTGTAAGCAGTTCTGGATGCCTTAGCGCAAGCTTTACAAACTTATCTGCGTCATCAACATCCCACAAGCCTTCAGCTTCATCATGAAGTGAAAGATCCAAACCGGGGTTCAAAAACACTCCGTCAAGACTCTTTTCAATTACCCATTCGATGTAGCTTGACAAGGTGCGACGTTGTTTACGCGCAGCCAGTTCTGCAAAATAGCGTAGCTTTGGGTCAAGCCGAACCGTGACAATTTCGGAGCGCAATAACTTTACGCCGCTACTCCGTCGCTTGTCCTGATCTTTTGTATTGAGTTTGTTCATCGTGAATGCATTCTATCACGTGTATTGCATTGGCTTACATTTAGATAAATAGGTGTTTTATATACAGTATTTGAGAGTGCTAACGTTGCTAGTTATTAAAGACTACAAAAGCGATAAGACCTGAAAATCATGAGGATCACGTGTTGTTTAAAATCCACAACTTTGACCTTATTTTATTTAGCGAATAAATATCAATCTATGTCAAAAATGGATTCAAAAAGAGCATTAAGGTGAGCAAAATTTGTAAAGGAGCGCTGCGTTTAAGAGGCGCTGTTTTACGTGGTTTTGATGCGGCACCACCTAAAAGCCCTCTGTGCGCAAGCCCAGCGGGCTTTTTCTTTAGCTGTTTGACTTCACCTTGACCCGTATGGTGTTGACGTTCCAGCCTTTTGTGCGCAGATGTGCGCACAAAGCCGGCAAGGTTTGGCGCAACTTGGCCGCCACCGCGCTGTTGGGGACCAACAAGCACCAGGTGTCGTCTTCCACCGAACCCGATTGCACCAAGGCGCGCAAGGAAACCGGCAGCAGCGGGGCAATTGCTTTCAATCGGTTTTGTGTGTCGCGTGCGATGGCCGACAACTGCGACAGGGTGGGTGCCGCGTCCACCACCTGCTCCAAGGTTTGGGATTTGCCACGCACAAAGCTCTTGGATTTGGGAGGTTGGCTGTATCCGAGCGCACGATAAGCAGCGAGCGTGTCAGGATGCGGCGTAGAACGGGTGGCCATGCCCAATTATGGGGCTGCTGACGGTTAAAATTCGCCCCTTCATCAAAGCCTTTTCAAAGGATTTTGCGGCGCTCTTTTTTCTTGAAGAGAGAGGTCGTCGCAGCGCTCGCATGGCTCTCAATTTTCTGACTCAAATTTTTGGCAGCCGCAATGACCGGTTGCTCAAGCAATATCGCAAAACAGTGGCGCAGATCAATGCGCTGGAACCTGCGCTGGAAAAGCTCAGCGACGACACGTTGCGGGCTAAAACCGATGAATTTAAACAACGTGTGGCACAAGGTGAAACCTTAGATGCCTTGTTGCCTGAAGCCTACGCCGTGGTACGTGAAGTTTCTAAACGTGTCATGAAAATGCGCCACTTCGATGTGCAATTGGTGGGCGGCATTGCCTTGCACCAAGGCAAGATTGCGGAAATGCGCACAGGCGAAGGCAAAACCCTCACCGCCACGCTGCCCGTGTACCTCAATGCCCTGTCGGGCCAAGGCGTCCACGTGGTCACGGTCAACGATTATTTGGCCAGTCGTGATGCGCAGTGGATGGCGCGTTTGTACAACTTCTTGGGTCTGTCGGTCGGCATCAACTTGCCGCACATGCCACGCGAAGAAAAGCAAGCCGCCTACCGTGCCGACATCACCTACGGCACCAACAACGAATACGGTTTCGATTACTTGCGTGACAACATGGTCTACGAGCCTGCAGACCGGGTACAGCGCACGTTGAATTACGCCATCGTGGACGAAGTCGACTCGATTTTGATTGACGAAGCACGCACACCGCTCATCATCAGCGGTCAAGCCGAAGATCACACCGAGTTGTATATCGCCATCAACAAAGTCGTGCCTTTGCTGACGCGCCAAATTGGTGAAGAAGACCCACGCACAGGCGAGGGCATCATCACACCCGGGGACTTCACCGTCGATGAAAAATCACACCAGGTGTTCATGACCGAGCAGGGACATGAGAACGCAGAACGCATCTTGACGTCACAAGGCTTGTTGGCAGAGGGCGCGTCTTTGTATGACCCGTCCAACATCAGCCTCATGCACCATCTGTATGCGGCCTTGCGTGCCAACCATCTCTACCACCGCGATCAACATTACGTGATCCAAAACAGTGAAGTGGTGATCGTGGATGAGTTCACGGGACGTTTGATGGCCGGTCGTCGCTGGAGCGATGGCTTGCACCAGGCGGTCGAAGCCAAAGAGGGCGTGCAGATCCAAGCCGAAAACCAAACGCTGGCATCGATCACGTTTCAAAACTATTTCCGTTTGTACGGCAAGCTCGGTGGCATGACAGGTACGGCAGACACCGAAGCCTATGAGTTCCAAGAAATTTACGGTCTTGAAACCTTGGTGGTGCCCCCCAACCGCATCAGCCGTCGCGACGACCAACTCGACCGCGTGTACAAAACCACTGCTGAAAAATACAAGGCCGCGATTGACGACATCCGGGAATGCTACGAGCGCGGTCAGCCCGTGCTGGTGGGAACAACGTCGATTGAAAACTCTGAATTGATCGCGAGCATGTTGGAGCAGGCCAAGCTGCCGCACCAAGTGCTCAACGCCAAACAACACGCTCGCGAGGCTGATATCGTGGCCCAGGCTGGGCGCGCCAAGATGATCACCATTGCCACCAACATGGCCGGTCGCGGTACCGACATTGTGTTGGGTGGCAACGTTGAAAAAGCGATTGCCGAAGTCGAGGCCAATGACGCCTTGGATGCGGCGACCAAGCAGCAACAGATCGATGCCTTGCGTGTGCAATGGACCAAAGACCATGAGCAAGTCAAAGCCCTGGGCGGCTTGCGCATCATTGCCACCGAGCGTCATGAGTCGCGCCGTATTGATAACCAACTGCGTGGCCGCTCGGGCCGCCAAGGCGATCCAGGTTCATCGCGTTTTTACCTGAGCTTGGACGATGCGCTGATGCGCATCTTTGCGGGCGATCGCGTCAAAGCCATCATGGACCGTTTGAAGATGCCTGAGGGCGAGGCCATTGAAGCGGGCATCGTCACGCGCAGCATCGAAAGTGCGCAACGCAAGGTCGAGGCACGCAACTTTGACATTCGCAAGCAATTGCTCGAATACGACGATGTGTCCAATGACCAACGCCGTGTGATTTACCAGCAGCGTAACGACATCTTGGATGCTTCCGATTTGACCGCTCAAATCGCTGGCTTGCGTGAAGGCACATTTGTTGATTTGGTGCGCCACCATGTGCCCGAAGAATCGGTTGAAGAGCAATGGGACATTGCCGGTTTGCAACGCACTTTGTCGCAGGAGTGGCAGATTGATTTGTCTCTGACCGAGATCGTCGAAAAAGCCTCAGCCATCACCGATGAAGAAATTTTGGAGCAAGTGATTGCTGCGGCGCATGCCGCCTTCCAAGCCAAACTCGACCGCGTCGGTTTGGAGCAATTCACGCCTTTCATGCGCGTGGTCTTGCTGCAAAACATCGACAGCCATTGGCGCGAGCATTTGGCCGCGTTGGATTATTTGCGCCAAGGCATTCACTTGCGGGGCTACGCACAGAAACAACCCAAGCAAGAGTACAAGCGCGAAGCGTTTGAGTTGTTCGGTCAATTGTTGGATTTGGTGAAAAACGAAGTCACCCGCATCTTGATGACGGTCAAGATCGAATCCAACGAGCAAATCGAACAAGCCGCACAAGCGCTCGAAGACCAAGCCGAAAACCTACACAACGTCACCTACACCGCACCCGATGAATCAGGTGTCGCCCAGTCGGTGACCGACCCCGACACCGTGGTGGCACAAATGCCCCCTGTGGGGCGCAACGAACCCTGCCCATGCGGCAGCGGTAAAAAATTCAAGTTCTGTCACGGTCAATTGACTTAAGCGCCATGTCTGTTCATCTCCATCCTCCTCGCGTCGACGATTTGCATCCCATTGCGGGTGTGCGTATTGGTGTCACCCAAGCGGGCATCCGCAAAGCCGATCGCAAAGACCTCACCGTCGTACTGATTGATGCCGGTGCATCGGTCAGCGGTGTGTTCACGCAAAACCGTTTTTGTGCCGCACCCGTGCAAGTGTGTCGCGAGCATTTGAATGCATCGCAAGGTATACGGGCCATGGTGGTCAATACGGGCAATGCCAATGCGGGCACCGGTGAAGATGGGCTGCAACGTGCGCGTGCTACCTGTGTGGCCGTCGCCCAAGCTCTGAACATTCAACCCAATCAGGTGTTGCCGTTTTCAACCGGTGTGATCATGGAGCCTCTGCCCCATGAGCGCATCATCGCGGGCCTGCCCGCGGCCATTGCGGCCGCGGGTCAAGCGCCCAGTGCCCAACAGTGGGCAGATGCGGCCGAAGGCATCATGACTACGGACACGGTGCCTAAAGCCGCTAGCGCGCAAGTGCAAATTGGAGGCGCGACTGTCAGCATCACGGGCATCAGCAAAGGCGCTGGCATGATTCGTCCCAATATGGCGACCATGCTGGGCTATATCGCCACCGATGCCTGTATTGCGCCGGCTTTGATGAAGGAGCTATCGCTTGCGTTGGCAGAAGGCTCATTCAACCGGGTCACGGTTGATGGCGACACCTCTACCAACGACTCGTTTGTGGTGATTGCCACCCACAAGGCTTCCCATGCACCGATCACCAGCTTGAACAGTGCTGAAGGTCAGGCTTTGTTCCAAGCCATGTTGCAGGTGGCACGTCAACTCGCGCAAGCCATCGTGCGTGACGGTGAAGGCGCCACCAAGTTCATCACCATCCAAGTCGAAGGTGGTCGTGACGGCGCTGAGTGCCGTCAAGTGGCTTACGCGATTGCGCATTCCCCGTTGGTGAAAACAGCGTTCTTCGCCAGTGATCCCAACTTGGGCCGCATCTTGGCGGCCGTGGGCTATGCGGGCATCACCGACTTGGACCAAACCGGCATTGACCTGTATTTGGACGATGTGCATGTGGCCGTTCAGGGTGGGCGTCATCCCGCATACCGTGAGGAAGACGGCCAGCGCGTGATGAAGCAATCCGAAATCACCGTGCGTGTGGTCTTGGGCCGTGGCACGGCCAGCGACACGGTGTGGACCTGTGATTTAAGCCACGACTACGTGAGCATCAACGCCGATTACCGCAGCTGATGACTGATTTGACACACCCCTTAGAGCGCTTGGTGCAACGCGCCGAATTGTTGATGGCGCGTATTGAGGCGGCTTTGCCGCAACCCCTGTCAGCCCCTGATTGGTCAGCCAGCATTGCGTTTCGCTACCGCAAGCGCAGCAATGGTCGCGGCGGCTTGGAGCCTGTGCGCCATGTGGCGAGTTTGGGCTTGAATGACCTGCAAGAAATTGATGGGCAAAAAGAAAAAATCCAACGCAACACCGAACAGTTTGTGGACGGCTTGCCCGCCAACAATGTGTTGCTGACAGGTGCACGGGGGACAGGTAAATCGTCGCTCATCAAAGCTTGCCTGAACGAATATGCACCCCGTGGTTTGCGTTTGATCGAAGTCGACAAAGACGATTTGACGGATTTGCCCGACATCATTGACATGGTGTCT
Source organism: Comamonadaceae bacterium (assembly GCA_947453965.1). Classification (GTDB taxonomy): domain Bacteria; phylum Pseudomonadota; class Gammaproteobacteria; order Burkholderiales; family Burkholderiaceae_C; genus Limnohabitans. Next base: position 14,058 of record CANGIQ010000036.1, on the reverse strand, counting down.
GAACGGCCCGAAAAGTTCATGATCTTTTGCGACGACCTGAGTTTTGAAGACGGCGAGCCAGGCTACAAAGCACTCAAGTCGATCTTGGATGGCTCGGTGGCTGCAGCAACCCCCAATGTGTTGATTTACGCTACGAGCAACCGCCGTCACTTGCTGCCTGAGTACATGAAAGAAAACCTCACCTACACCCACACCGAGGACGGTGAGGTGCATCCCGGTGAGGGCGTGGAAGAAAAAATTTCTCTCTCCGAGCGCTTTGGCTTGTGGGTGAGTTTTTATCCTTTCAGCCAAGACGAATACCTGACCATCGTGGCGCAATGGTTGGCTTCCTTTGGCGTCAGTGCTGCGGCCATCGATGCCGCCAAGCCCGAGGCCTTGATTTGGGCCTTGGAGCGTGGCTCACGCAGCGGTCGCGTGGGCTATCAATTCGCGCGCGATTACGCGGGCAAGCACGCCGCTGGGCACTGAGCTTCCCATGTCTGACACCATCGTCCGCATCGTCGATGCCGATCAGCCGCGTTCAGCAGACCGCAGCTTGGTGCAAGTGGCGGTGGGCGTGTTGATTCGTCCCGATGGTGCCTTCTTGCTGACCAGTCGTCCAGCGGGCAAAGCGTATGCAGGCTATTGGGAGTTTCCAGGCGGCAAGTTAGAGGTGGGCGAAACTGTGGCGCAAGCGTTGCGCCGCGAATTGCAAGAAGAAATCGGCATCACGATCCAAGACTGCATTGCGTGGAAGACCGAGCAAATCGACTATCCCCATGCCTTGGTGCAGCTGAATTTTTGCAAAGTCACCCAATGGCAGGGGAAATTGCAAATGCGCGAGGCGCAGTCGTTTGCTTGGCAGCAATTGCCGGTGACGGTGGTGCCTGTGTTGCCAGGCACGGTACCTGTGTTGGATTGGTTTGCAGTTGAGCGTGGCTTCACGCTTGCCACGCATAGCGCGTGATGTCTGCTTACTGCAGCGGTGTGTTTTCGAAATCGGCGTCGTCTTGCGGCGTTTGATCGGGCAAGCGGTGTTCTTCGTTGGCCCAAGCGCCTAAGTCGATATTGCGGCAGCGCTCGCCACAAAAAGGCCGATACACATTGCGTGCTTCGTAGCGACTGGGGCCGCCACATTGGGGGCATTTGACAATGCGCACCTCATCCATGGCTCACACGCACAAGGCCATTTCAAAAGGCACATCGTCGGTGCTGTGCTGCAGTCGGCCATCGCCATCTTGGCGCATCATGCGCACCCAAATCATCAAGCGGTTGCCGCTGATTTCTGGAATAAAGCCCAAGGCGGGGTCAATCGCCACGCGCATCAATTGAAACTTGCCTTGTGCGAGCGACTGCTGAAACTGACCACCCATGGCCATCATTTTTTGTGTCGTACCGGTGTCGCGCATCAAAGAGAGCAACAGGTTGACCGATGCATTCATCGGTTGAAACACTTCGGCCCAACGCAAGATGTCACTGCGGCGTACATCGGCACTTTGTTGTTGCCACGCATGGTAGGCTGGTAAATCAAAGCAGCAGGTGCCTCCAGGAATCGCAACACGGTTGCGCAAAGCAGTGAGCCATTCGTTGTCGGTGATGTTCTGGCCGATTTTGCCAATGGTGCCGTTGAGGCCTTCAAAGCACCGGTCCAGCTGTCCCAGAAATTGTTCCAGCGCCACCTCAGACACCGAGGGGTTGCCACGCAAAGCATTGAACTGCTGCTTGTGGCGTTCCAAGTCTTTGAGGATGTCCGACTTAAGGTCGGTTCGGCCACCGGCTTCGACCAGCTCAAACAGCGTGGTGAGCGCAAAGTGGTTGTCGACAGGGTGATTGCGCGAAGTCAGTTCTTCAAAACGCTGGAACAAATGCTCCAGGCGCAAGTAAGTGCGCACGCGTTCATTGAAGGGATGTTCGTACAGAATCACGAAGAAAAACGAATGAGTCGAAACCGTTTATAACAATTGTGATCATAACCGCTTCGACCGCCCTTCAGCGAGGCTTAAGCGCGATTCAGAGATAAAGCGAACACTTGGGCGCGCAGCTCGTCCAAGGACAGTTGGTCGTTGAAGATCACCCAGTCCGCCGCCGCCAGCCGCTGCGCGCGACTCGCTTGCGCAGCAATGATGGTTTCAATCGTGTCTCGAGGCAAGCCGTTGCGGGCGATCACGCGTTGAATTTGGGTTTCAACCAAGCAGTCCACCACCAACACCACATCGACTTGGGTGCGCCAGCGACCCGATTCGACCAGCAGCGGGACATCAAACACCAAGGTCGTATGGCCTGCTGATTCGGCGTGCTGCGCTTGGGCTTGTGTTTCGTGTGCCACCAGGGGATGGACGATGGCCTCGAGCTGTTTTTTGGCCGAGGGGTGGGCAAACACATGCGCGCGCATGCGGTCACGGTCCAGGGCACCTTGCGGGTCAATGAATTCAGCACCAAAGACCTGGGCGATTTGAGGCATGGCCAGTCCGTGCGGTGCAGTGACGCTGCGCGCGATGGCATCGGCATCGATCACGGCCGCGCCACGCTCCGCGAGGAGTTTGCCAACGGTACTTTTGCCGCTGCCAATGCCACCCGTCAGGCCGATTCGAAGTGCAGGTGTAGGAGGATGTGACATGGGCTCAAGTCTATGCAAAAAACGACAGCACTCTGTCGCTGCCGAACCAGGCTATCACCGCGCCGGCCAAGGCCAAAAAGGGCCCAAATGGCAAGTACCCATCGGGACGCAATTGACCGCGCCAGAGGAGGAGTAACCCCACCAGGGCACCGCCCGTGCTGGCTAGCATGACCAAGGGAATCAACGCCAAGGGTCCCAACCAGGCGCCCAAAGCGGCGAGGAGTTTGAAATCTCCCGCCCCCATGCCCTCTTTGCCTTTGAAGTACGCAAAGACAGTGGCCACGCTCCAAAGCGATGCGTAGCCTGCCACAGTGCCCCACACCGCCTGTGTGAGCGGCAAGGTGACCCAAGCGTTGGCACTGGCGATCAAGCCTAGCCATAACAAGGGCTGGGTGAGGGCATCGGGCAACAAGGTGGTTTGGCTGTCGATGATGGCCAAAGCAAGCAGGCTGGAAAAGAACAAAGCCCAGGACAGACCTTCCAAGCTGAGGCCCCATTGCCATGCGCACCCCACCCACAGCAAGCCTGTGGCCAGTTCAACCAGCGGGTAAGTCCAGCCAATGGCTTGGCCGCAAACACCACAACGCCCACGCAAGCCGATGAAACTCAGCACGGGGATGTTGTGCCAAACTTTCAAAGGCGTTTGACAGTGTGGGCAGTGGGACGCTGGACAGCACACATCAAAGCGTGAGGCCTGCGGGTCTTGTGCTTCATGCGCCGCCATCACCATGCGTGGCAAACGGTAGATCAAGACGTTGGTGAAGCTGCCCCACACCAGTCCCACGCCGAAAGCCAGTAACAGGTCGAGGCTCATACAACTTGCCCGAGTTGAAAAATAGGCAAATACAAGGCCATCACCATGCCGCCAATGAGCACGCCCAACACGACCATGATGAACGGTTCGAGCAAGGTGGCCATGCGCGCCACTGTGGTTTCGACATCGCGTTCGTAATGAAGTGCTGTTTTGTCCAGCATGTGTTCGAGCGCGCCAGACTCCTCGCCGATCGCGCACATTTGGACCACCAAAGGCTCAAACAGGTCTTCTTGTTGCTGGATGGCTTGTGCCAAAGAAAGGCCACGCATGAGCTGCGTTTGAATCGATTGGGTGGCACGGGCGTAGCGCAGATTGCCCGTGACGCCTTGAACGGCCTCCAAGGCGTCCGTGAGTGTGAGGCCGGCGGCAAACAAGGTGGCCAGGGTTCTGGTCCAGCGCGCGAGGCAGGCGTGGCGAATCAGGTGACCTGCCACCGGGAGCCGCAGCAGAGCGGCATCGCGCCAGTACTGCCAGCGCAGATGTTGACGGCTGTAGCGATGCGCGGCCCAACCCAAGCCCACCAAAGCCAACAGCACCCACCAGCCACCCGCTTGCCAGGCCTCGCTCAAAGCAATCACGCCACGGGTGAGTGCGGGCAACTCTGCACCAAAAGACGCAAAGATGGTTTGAAAAGCAGGCACCACGAAAGACAACAACAAAGCCATAACGACCAAGGCTATCACGAGCACCGTGCAGGGGTAGAGCAGGGCTGAGCGCAATGCGATGTACAGGGCGTGCGATTTTTCCCGGTGATGTGCAATTTGTTCCAAGACGGTGTCGAGCATGCCGGCCATTTCAGCTGCGGCCACCAAATTGCAAAACAAGGCATCGAATACAGCGTGCTGGCGCAAGGCTTGGTGCAGTGCTTGGCCGCCCTCTACGCGTTGTCGCAGGTCTTGCAGCAAGGACTGGAGCGCTGGCTGGCGCGTGCCTTTGGCGATGATGTCAAGCGCTTGCAGCAGGGGCACACCCGACTGCAATAAGGTGGCCAGCTGTCGCGTGACAAAGGTAATGTCTTGCGGGCGAACGCTGGGCTGGGGCAAGAGCCAGTTGGGGCGCTCGATTTGGCGCCGCACATGGGTGACGCGAATGCGCTGCTGCTGTAAGGCGTCGATCACCTCGTGTTTGGCGTCTGCCATCATGACGCCGCGCACGACCTGGGCTTGGCGATCGTTGCCTTGCCAGATGAAGGTGTGTTTAGCCATGGGCTGTGAGGGCCATGACTTCTTCGATCGAGGTGATGCCTTGCGCGACTTTGAGCCATCCGGCTTGGCGTAGCGTGCGCATGCCTTCGCGTACCGCTTGTTGTGTCAAGGCCTGGACATTGCTGTCGCGCAAGATCAGTGCTTGCAAAGCCGTGCTGATGGGCATGATTTGGTAAATGCCGATGCGCCCCCGATAGCCTTGATCGCAAGCGCTGCAGCCTACCGCTTGATAAATGCTGCGCGAAGGTGAGGGCGTTGCATGGAAGCTGTGCTGCTCTTGTGGCGAGAGCTTGCTCAAGAATGCTTCGATTTGCGTGGGGTTCAGGGCACGTTTGCAGTGTGCGCAGAGGCGGCGTAACAAACGTTGCGCAGTGATCAACAGGACGCTGGCCGCCACATTGAAAGGCGCAATCCCCATGTGCTGCAGCCGAGTCAAGGTACTCGGTGCGTCGTTGGTGTGGAGTGTGGACAACACCAAATGTCCGGTTTGAGCCGCCTGAATGGCGATTTCTGCGGTTTCTGTGTCACGGATCTCGCCCACCATGATCACATCCGGGTCTTGACGGAGTAATGCCCGCAAGGTAACAGCAAAGGTGAGGCCCGCGCGTTCGTTGACATTGACTTGGTTGGCGCCGGGAAGATGAATTTCGGAGGGGTCTTCGACCGTGGATATATTCACTTCGGGGCGATTTAAAAGGTCTAAGCAGCTGTAAAGCGACAAGGTTTTGCCAGAGCCAGTCGGGCCGGTCATGAGCACCATGCCATGGGGTTGCGCGATCGCTTGTTTCAAGCGTGCTTGGTCATCGGGCTCGTATCCCAAGGTGACAAGGTCAGGGCGTTCGCGGCTGAAATTCAAAATCCGCACCACGATTTTCTCGCCATGCAAGGTGGGCAAGGAACTCACCCTTAAATCAATGATGTCTGTGCCGTGGGGGTATTGAATTCGTCCGTCTTGCGGTAGCCGTTTTTCGGCAATATCCATGCGCGCCAACACTTTGAGGCGCGAGACCATGGCATCGCGCAGTCGCCAGGGTGGTGTTGCGGCAATTTGGAGGCGACCATCCATTCGAAATCGCACCCGAAAATTCGCTTCAGCGCTTTCGAAATGAATATCCGAAGCGCCTTGTTCAAGGGCCTTTTGAAATAACTCATCCAAAGGCTTGACCGCTGAACTTTCAAGGTTTGCTGGAGCAAGGGGAGGTGTGGCCATATGGATCCTGAACGGGGTGTTGAGGATTTTTTCGTTTCACTTTCTGGTTGTGTTTAGCTGCGTATTACAAAAAACGACAACGCATCCCGATGGTTTTGTGATCGACGGTCACGCAATTTGATGGATCGTTTTAGAATTCAACGATTCATCACAAGGACCACACACATGGATGAACAAGCCACAGATGCGCCATTACCAGCAGCGGCAGACGATATTCAAACCTTTATTAATAAGGTAAAAGAAACAATTCAAGCGAGTTTGGAAGACCAAGAAATTGATCAAGCCCTGCGACCTCAAATTGAGAAAATCGAAGACTGGGACAAATGGTCAACCCATGCCAAAACAGCTTATTCGCATTTGCTGGCCGCCCAGTTGCTGCGTGCCAAGGCCATGACCATTCGTATCACGCATGCCTTGGAGTTTACGGATTCGAATAAGTCATCCTACGAAGATTTGATGAAGTCCTTATCTCGAAACGGTCATTTAAATATTTAAGTTATTTATAAAAATATCAAATTGATGCATTTAAATAAAATCAATTTCGATTAAGAAATTAAATAAAGGTTTATAATCATGTTGTTTATTTATATTAAATGGAGTTAATCAATGGCACGTACTACGGTTGCATCACAACTGGCCGCACTTCGCAAACAACGTGAATTGCTGATTAAAAAAGAACAAGCCTTATTGAGCAAGTCGCACGATAAAGTGCTGAGCAAAATTGTTCAATTGGCCAAAGAGGCTGGTTTGACAGCGGATGACATCGTCAAAGCCTTGGGCGCGGGTAAAACGGCCAAAGCTGGCAAAGCCCCACGCGTTGCGAAAAAAGGTGGTTTAGCGGGTAAAAAAGTAGCCCCTAAGTACCGTAATCCTGCAAACCCAGAACAAACCTGGACCGGTCGCGGTGTTTCACCTTCTTGGATTCAATCTTTAAAAGCTGCGGGTACATTGGACTCTGCACTGATTCCAGTCGCCGCTTAATAGGTTCGGTTGACTCATATTGAAAAGCCCGCGCTGAGCGGGCTTTTTTGTGGCGATTTGATTTAAATCATGGCATTTCGAATGGATTTATTTATGATCAATTCACTGAATATTTCAAACCGAGCCTCCTTGCCACCGCAGTTCATGGCGCTGATGTTTCCATTGGAGACTTCAAGTCTAAAATTACAATTTTGTGAGCGTTGATAAATGATGAAAAACCTCAAACAAAGCTTATTTGTCGTGTGTGGACAAGTCTTTCGTTGGCTCAGCGTTATGGTTGGTATGGTTTTGTGCGTGTCAGCCGCAGCCAGTCCTTTTCCAACAATACATTTAAGTGAGCTGCCTGATCCTTTACGCTCGGTCTGGAAAGAACTCAAGCCTGAAATGACCGAGATGAGCCACTGCGCAGCGGCTTTCGATAGCCACAGTGACGGCGAAAAAATGGCATTTCGCTGCTCCATTCACATCAAGATGTCGGCGGAAGGCGAGCGTCGCGCGATGAAATACTGCGAAGAAAAGCGCGCAGAAAAAAATATCAAGGCACCTTGCCGATTGGTGGTCGAATAAAACCCAGTTTTTAAAAGAAGTTGCCCTAGCGCGAGGGCCGCGATTAACTGCGACGCTCTAGCAGTTGCGCCGCGAGTTCGTGCAAGGCATCGCGATATGGGCCTGCTGGAATGATGGCCAAAGCGGCGATCGCGCGTTCAGCTTCTAAGCTGGCGGCGGTGCGGGTAGCCTCCAGGGCGCCTGTGCTGCGCACGATAGCGACAATCTCAGGCAGTGCGTCCATTTCGCCATGCTCGATGGCGTGCTGAATGGTCTGGCGTTGCGCCTCGGTGCCGCGCTGCATGGCAATGATCAGCGGCAAGGTGCTCTTGCCTTCGCGTAGATCGTCGCCCAAGTTCTTGCCGAGTTCACTGGCATCGCCGTCGTAGTCCAGCACGTCGTCAATCACTTGAAATGCTGTTCCCAAGGCTTGGCCGTAGTCGGCACAGGCTTTTTCTACTTCTGGGCCGCTGTGTGCCAATATGGCTGCAAGTTGGGTGCTGGCTTCAAACAGCTTGGCTGTTTTGGAGCGAATGACACGCAAATAACCGGCTTCATCCAGCGAGGCATCGTGCATGTTCATCAGTTGCAGCACTTCGCCCTCGGCAATCACGTTGGTGGCTTCGGCCAAAACTTCCATCACACGCATCTCACCCGTGTCGACCATCATTTGAAAGGCGCGCGAGTACAAAAAGTCACCCACCAACACGCTGGCAGGGTTGCCAAATGACTCGTTGGCCGTGGGACGACCACGGCGCAAGGTCGATTCGTCCACCACGTCGTCGTGCAGCAAGGTGGCCGTGTGGATGAATTCCACAATGGCTGCGACGTTGTAGCGCTGGGCATCTTGGTAGCCAATGGCGCCTGCCATCAAGAGCAACAAAGCCGGGCGAATCCGCTTGCCGCCGGCGGTGATGATGTATTGCGACACCGTGCCGACCAAGGGAACCCCGGAATCGAGCCGTTGGGCAATCACACGGTCAACTTCTGCCATATCGGCAGCGATCAGGGACAAGGCGGTGGTGTTGGGGGTAGACAAAATGAGGAGCGTCAAGCGTTGAAAAGCCAAGTAATTATAGGGATTGGCGCCTTCGTTGAAGAACTGTTACAATCTTTGGCTCTGCGGAAATTCGTCCGTAGATATCCACATAGATTCTTATCTAGAGGTCTCACATGTACGCGGTCATAAAAACCGGCGGCAAACAGTATCGTGTTGCTGCTGGCGAAAAAATTAAAGTAGAACAGATTGCTGCGGACGTAGGCCAAGAGATCGTGATCGACCAAGTGTTGGCAGTCGGCAACGGCGCTGAACTCAAGGTTGGCACACCCTTGGTGTCCGGCGCAACTGTGAAAGCCACTGTCGTGGCTCACGGTAAACACGACAAAGTTCGCATTTTCAAAATGCGTCGTCGTAAGCATTACCAAAAACGCCAAGGGCATCGTCAGCAGTTCACTGAACTGCAGATTGCTTCCATCAACGGTTAAGGAGCATTTGACATGGCACAGAAAAAAGGCGGCGGCTCTACGCGAAACGGGCGCGATTCCAAGCCCAAAATGCTCGGTGTGAAAGCTTTCGGTGGTGAGTTGATCACTGCTGGCGCGATCATCGTGCGTCAACGTGGTACCAAGTTCCACCCCGGCACCAATGTCGGCGTGGGCAAAGACCACACCTTGTTCGCTTTGGTGGACGGTCATGTGTCGTTCGGCGTCAAAGGCGCTTTGAACAAGCACATGGTCAATATCACCCCCGTCTGATTCGTTCAAACGGTCGCGTGACAAAGCCCCGACTTGTCGGGGCTTTACTTTTTAAAATACAGCCATGAAATTCGTAGACGAAGCCTATATCGACATCGCCGCTGGTGATGGGGGGAACGGCTGCGTCTCGTTCCGTCATGAAAAGTACAAAGAGTTTGGTGGCCCCAACGGGGGCGACGGCGGGCGTGGCGGCCATGTGTTCGCCGTGGCCGACCCCAACCTCAACACCTTGGTGGACTACCGCTACTCACGCCGTCACGAGGCCAAACGTGGCCAGCACGGCATGGGCTCGGACATGTTCGGCCATGCCGGTGACGACATCACCCTGAAAATGCCTGTGGGCACCATCATCACCGACGCTGAAACCGGCGACGTGTTGTATGAACTGCTGGTCCCCGGTGAGGTCATCACCATCGCCAAAGGCGGTGATGGCGGCTTTGGCAATATGCGTTTCAAGAGCGCGATCAACCGTGCGCCACGTCAAAAAACGCCTGGCTGGCCCGGTGAAAAGAAAGAGCTCAAGCTCGAACTCAAGGTGTTGGCCGATGTGGGCTTGTTGGGCATGCCCAACGCTGGCAAGTCAACCTTGATTTCTGCCATCTCCAACGCCCGCCCCAAGATTGCGGATTACCCGTTCACCACCTTGCATCCCAATTTGGGTGTGGTGCGTGTGGGCCCCGAGCAAAGCTTTGTGGTGGCAGATGTGCCGGGTTTGATTGAAGGTGCGTCCGATGGTGCGGGCTTGGGCCATCAGTTCTTGCGCCATTTGCAGCGCACCCGTTTGTTGCTGCATCTTGTGGACATTGCACCGTTTGATGAGGGTGTCGATCCTGTGGCGCAAGCCAAGGCCATCGTCAACGAACTCAAAAAATACGACAAAGCCTTGTACGACAAGCCGCGTTGGATTGTGCTCAATAAGCTCGACATGGTCGCGGCGGATGAGCGCGAGGCCTTGGTGGCGGACTTCGTCAAGCGCATGAAGTACAAAGGTCCGGTGTTCCAAATTTCTGCGCTCACGCGCGAAGGTTGTGAGCCCCTGATCAAAGAGATTTACAAACACATCAAGGCGCAACAAGTCTCTGAGCAAGCCCCAGAGTACGTGGACCCGCGTTTTGCTGAGCCCACCCCTGAATAAGCCGCCATGACGCCATCCACCTCTACCGTGTTGCGCGATGCCCGCCGCATCGTGGTCAAGGTCGGCTCCAGTTTGGTCACCAACGAAGGCCGTGGTTTGGACGAGCAAGCCATTGGCGAGTGGTGTCGCCAGCTCAGTGCTTTGGTGCGCGATGGGCGCGAGGTCATCATGGTCTCCAGCGGTGCGATTGCCGAGGGCATGAAGCGTTTGGGTTGGACCCAACGACCTAAAGAGTTGCACGAGCTGCAAGCCGCTGCCGCTGTGGGACAAATGGGCTTGGCGCAGATGTACGAAACCAAGCTGCGCGAAAACGGTTTGGGCTCCGCCCAGGTCTTGCTCACGCATGCTGATTTGGCGGACCGTGAGCGTTACCTCAATGCCCGTTCCACGCTGCTGACCTTGCTCACACACGGCGTGCTGCCCGTTATCAACGAAAACGACACGGTCGTCAACGATGAAATCAAGTTTGGCGACAACGACACCTTGGGGGCTTTGGTGGCGAACTTGGTGGAGGCCGATGCGCTCATCATCCTGACCGACCAAAAAGGCTTGTACACCGCAGACCCCCGCCGTGACCCGGCTGCCACCTTTGTGCACGAAGCACGTGCAGGGGACGCCAAGCTCGAAGACATGGCGGGCGGCGCAGGTTCGAGCATTGGCAAAGGCGGCATGATCACCAAAATCTTGGCTGCTAAACGTGCTGCAGGTTCAGGTGCTTCCACAGTCATCGCCTGGGGACGCGAGCCCGATGCCTTGGTGCGTTTGACACAAGGCGAAGCCATCGGCACCTTGTTGGTGGCGCCCACGCAAAAACAACAAGCGCGCAAGCAGTGGATGGCCGATCATCTGCAATTGCGTGGCGCGATCACGGTCGACGATGGGGCGGTGTCCAAGTTGCGCCATGAAGGCAAAAGCTTGCTGCCCATCGGCATGACTGCTGTCGAGGGCGATTTTTCGCGCGGCGAAGTGATTGCGATTCAGGATGGACAAGGCCAAGAAATTGCCCGTGGCCTGGCCAATTACGCAGCCGCCGAGGCGCGTTTGCTGTGTCGCAAACCGTCGCAAGAGGTGGAGCAGTTGCTGGGCTACATTGCCGAGCCCGAGATGGTGCACCGCGACAACTTGGTGCTCACCAAGCAAGCTTAAAACCGATCTGGCCCTGCAGAGTCAGATCGGTGTACCTCAATCGCTTTGCCGCAAAGCCGCTTGCGGATCAGGGTCAAACGTGGCGCCAGGCGGCAACTCCATGGTGATCGACACACCGAACTGCTTGGACATCGTCACGCCTTCTGATGCATGGTGATTGCCGCCGCGCAAAAAGCGGTTGCGTCCTTCTTGGCGCGGCAAAAAGCGTGACAACTCGGTCAGCGCCATTTCATACACCCCGCGTTTGAATTCCACCACCACATCCAGAGGAACCCAGTAGTCGTTCCAACGCCAAGCGTCGAATTCTGGATGGTTGGTGGCGCGCAGATTCAAATGGTGGTCGGGTGCCACCATTTGCAACAAATACCAAATTTGTTTTTGGCCTTTGTAAAAGCCACGCGCATCGCGCCGGATGAACCGGTCGGGCACCTCATAGCGCAACCAATCACGGGTGCGGGCAACAATGCGCACATGCTCTTGTCTGAGCCCCACTTCTTCGTGCAGTTCGCGGAACATGGCTTGTTCGGGAGTCTCTCCTCGATCAATGCCGCCTTGCGGAAACTGCCAGCTGTGGGTGCGGATGCGTTTGCCCCAAAACACCTGATTTTTCTGGTTGAGCAAGATGATGCCGACGTTGGGTCTGAACCCTTCTCGGTCAAGCATAATCAAACCTCAAATTTTTGAACTGAGTCCATTATGCACAGAGACGCTGTGCACACCTCCGGATTCACCCTCATTCCCTACTGAAATTTACGATTTTTCACGCGCATGAAAGCCTCTCAGTTTTTAATTTCGACCCTCAAAGAAGCCCCTGCCGATGCTGAAGTGATGAGCCACAAGCTCATGATGCGTGCTGGCCTGATTAAAAAGCTCGGCGCTGGCATCTACAACTACATGCCCATGGGCTTGCGTGTGATTCGCAAAGTCGAAGCCATCGTGCGCGAAGAAATGAACAAAGCCGGGGCTGTGGAGCTGACCATGCCCGTCATTCAACCTTCTGAGTTGTGGCAGGAAACAGGGCGTTTCGACAAGATGGGCCCTGAGCTCTTGCGCATCAAAGACCGCCACGGCCGTGACTTTGTGGTGCAACCCACCAGCGAAGAGGTGGTGACCGACATCGCTCGCCAAGAACTGCGCAGCTACAAGCAGTTGCCCAAGAACTTCTACCAAATTCAAACCAAATTCCGTGACGAACGTCGCCCTCGTTTTGGCTTGATGCGTGGCCGCGAGTTCATCATGAAAGACGCGTACAGCTTTGACCGTGACCAAGCCTCGGCCAAGCAAAGCTACCAAGTCATGGCCGATGCCTACCGCAAAATCTTTGACCGCTTTGGCCTGCAATACCGCGCTGTCGCAGCCGACAGTGGCGCCATTGGCGGTGACTTGAGCGAAGAGTTCCAGGTGATTGCCGCCACGGGTGAAGACGCCATCGTCTATTGCCCCACCAGCAGCTACGCCGCCAATATGGAAAAAGCCGAGGCCTTGGCGCCTGCGCAAAGCCGTGGTGCAGCCACGCAGACGCTGACCAAAACCGCCACACCCGGCAAAAGCACCTGTGAAGACGTAGCCGCATTGTTGAATGTGCCTTTGAACACCACCGTCAAATCCTTGGTGCTGGCGACCGACACCTTGGACGACAAGGGTGAAGTCGTCAAGTCGCAAGTCTGGCTCTTGCTCTTGCGTGGCGACCACGACATGAACGAAGTCAAGGTGGGCAAGTTGCCTGGCTTTGAAGGCGGATTCCGTTTTGCCACCACGGCTGAGATTGATGCTCACTTTGGTTGCAAGCCTGGCTACCTCGGCCCCGTCAAGCTGAAGCAGCCTTTGAAAATTGTGGCGGATCGCGATGTGGCCGTGATGGCCGATTGGATTTGCGGCGCCAACGAGGTGGACTTTCACATGACCGGCGTCAACTTTGGCCGCGATGTGGCCGAGCCTGACTTGGTGGCCGACATCCGCAACGTGGTGGCGGGCGACGCCTCGCCGGACGGCCAAGGTGTGCTGGCGATTGAGCGTGGCATTGAAGTGGGCCATGTGTTCTACCTGGGCACCAAATACAGCCAAGCCATGAATGCCACTTTCTTGGATGTGAACGGCAAACCGCAATTCATGGAAATGGGTTGTTATGGCATCGGCGTGACGCGTCTACCCGCTGCTGCCATTGAGCAAAACCACGATGAGCGCGGCATCATTTGGCCCGACGCGATTGCTCCTTTCACCGTGGTGGTGTGCCCCATCGGCATGGACCGCAGTGCCGACGTCAAGGCGGCGGCGGAACATCTCTATGTCGACTTGGTGGCGACAGGTGTGGACGTCATCTTGGACGATCGTGGCGAGCGCCCAGGTGCCATGTTTGCCGACTGGGAGCTCATTGGCGTGCCCCACCGCGTGACCATTGGCGAGCGTGGCCTCAAAGAAGGCCATGTCGAGTACCAAAACCGCCGCGATGCCGAATCCACCAAAGTGCCAGCCGCTGAGGTCTTGGCCTTTGTGAAAGCCAAACTCGGTTTGTGATGCCAAGCGCTGACTGCATGCGTCTGTTCAGTCGTGTGTCGTGTCAGCGTTGGATATCTCGCGCTTGGCGGCGCCGTGTGGGGCTTCTTTTGTGGGTGGCATTCATCGCGACTGCTGCCCATGCTGGCACTCAACGTGAAGAGCCCTTGATCGATT
>CANGIQ010000035.1 GCA_947453965.1 Comamonadaceae bacterium | reverse complement strand
TGCGCGGCTGTGGCGCCACCGCCATCACCGTGAGCCGTGACGAAGCACAACGCCTGAAGTTTTGGAGCGGCCGCAAAAACGCCTTTCCCGCCTCGGGCCGCATCAGTCCCGACTACATGTGCATGGACAGCACCATCCCGCGCAAGCGCTTGGCCGACATCTTGCAAGCCATTCAAGAGATGGAAAAGAAATACGCCTTGAAATGCTTGAACGTGTTCCACGCAGGTGACGGCAACTTGCATCCGCTGATTCTGTTTGATGCCAATGACCCAGACCAAATGCACCGCTGCGAACAGTTTGGTGCGGACATTTTGGAAACCAGCGTGGCCATGGGCGGCACGGTGACGGGCGAGCACGGCGTGGGCATCGAGAAGGTGAACAGCATGTGCGTGCAGTTCAGCGCCGAAGAAAACGAGCAGATGTTTGGCGTCAAGCGCGCGTTTGACAGCAAAGGTTTACTGAACCCCGGCAAGGTCATCCCGACCCTGCACCGCTGTGCCGAGTACGGCAAGATGTTGGTGCGTGCGGGGCAGATCAAGCACCCAGATTTGCCGCGTTTCTAACGACGCACGCCGCACGGGCAGACACGGCTTACACCGTGTACTGGCGGCCGCCAAAAATCGCCGTGCCCACCCGCACCATCGTGCTGCCCGCATGAATGGCGGCTTCTAGGTCGCCGGTCATGCCCATTGACAGGGTGTCGAACTGAGGCAGGTCCAAAACAACTTTCACCTCATCAAACAAGGCACGTGCTTTGGCGTGCACGGCCACTTGGGGCTGAAAGCCTTCCACGGGATCGGGAATGGTCATGAGGCCGCGCAGAACCAAGCGAGGTAGCTTGGCCACTTCGGCAGCCAGCGCCAGCACGTCACCAGGCGCTAGGCCCGATTTGGTGTCCCCACCATCAATATTCACCTGCAAACACACATTCAACGGGGCGAAATGTGCAGGACGTTGGTCGTTCAAGCGCTGCGCAATTTTGAGACGGTCAACCGTGTGCGCCCAATTGAAGTGCTCAGCCACAAGTTTGGTTTTATTGCTTTGGATAGGACCGATGCAGTGCCACACCAGCACGTGTGCACCACCTTTCAAAGCGGTGATTTTGTCTACCCCCTCTTGGATGTAGTTCTCTCCAAAATCGCGTTGACCACAGGCTGCCACCTGGCGCACATCGTCAGCACTAAACGTTTTAGAGACCGCCAGCAATTGCACGCTGCCCGCTGGGCGGCCACTGGCGACGCAAGCCGCTTCGATGCGAGCTTGCACGGCGTGGAGCTTGTCGCTCAAGACATGGTCTGAGGTATTCATCTTGGGTGTAACTTTAACAAGGAGACGCGCATGCCAACCCCCATGCCAACTTTGAACGAGCTCCTCGCGCTGGCAGTGGCACAACACGCGTCTGATCTGCACCTGTCTGCCGGACTTGCGCCCAGGGTGCGGGTACACGGCGTGTTGCAACCGCTGCACATGTCTACGCCATCACAAATGCTCACACACGACACATTGCGCAGGGCATTGACAGAGTTGATGGACGAGGCGCAACACACACAGTTCATGCAAGGTCACGAGGTGGACTTTGCTTTTACTTTGCCAACGCTCGGGCGCTTCAGAGCCAATGCGTTCATGCAACAACACGGTTGCGCAGCGGTGATGCGACACATTCCCAGCCAGACCCCCACCCTGAGTGAAGTGCAAGCGCCCCAGGTGCTGAGCGACTTGATCCAGCAGGTAGGCCTGCTGCTGGTGACGGGGCCTACAGGCTCGGGCAAATCCACCACCTTGGCCGCCATGGTGCAGCACCTGAACACGCACAGTCAACAACACATCGTCACCTTGGAAGACCCGATCGAGTTTGTGCACACCAGCGCACAATGTTTGATCACCCAACGTGAAATCGGCTCCCACAGCACGAGCTTTGCGCATGCCTTGCGGGCCGCCCTGCGCGAAGACCCCGATGTGATTTTGGTCGGCGAGCTGCGTGATTTGGAAACCATTCGTCTGGCCTTGACCGCCGCCGAAACCGGCCACTTGGTGCTGGCCAGTTTGCACACCCGCAGCGCAGCAGCCAGCGTGGAGCGCATCGTCGATGTGTTTGACGGCCACGAGAAAGCGCTGGTGCGGACTCAACTCAGCGAGGCCTTGGTGGGCGTGGTCACACAAACCTTGTACCCCATGCCTGTGTCGGCAACGACCACCTCACAGAACAACGACGTGCAACACCTGGAACGACGCGCTGTGTTTGAAACCTTGGTCGCCACACCCGCCATTCGGCACTTGATACGCGAAGGCAAATCCGCCCAAATTCAAAGCGCCATGCAAACAGGGGCTGCCCACGGCATGCAAACCATGGCACAAGCCATGCAGCAAGCAGGCTTGTGACGTGAGCGACATGCGCAGCTGTGCGTCAAGGCCTATGATTCAGCGCAAGTTAAACCAACCCCTGAACGAGACCACCATGTCCAGCATCAACGCTAAAACTTACGAAACCACCCCTTCTGCCCACGTGGCCTTCATTGGCATGGGGGTCATGGGCTACCCCATGGCTGGCCACTTGGCCAGCGCCGGCCACGCGGTGACGGTGTACAACCGCTCATCCGCTAAGGCCGAGGCTTGGGTGAAAGAATTTGCCAACAGCACAGCGCCCAAAAGCGCGCTGACCCCACGCGAAGCAGCCAAAGGCGCAAGCATTGTGTTTTGCTGCGTCGGCAATGACGACGATTTGCGCTCGGTGGTGTTCGGCGCCGACGGCATGTTGGCAGGCATGGAGCCCGGCACCGTGTTGGTGGACCACACCACCGCATCGGCCGATGTGGCCCGCGAAATTTATGCTGCCGCCAAGAACCTCGGCATTCACTTCATCGACGCCCCCGTCTCAGGCGGCCAAGGCGGCGCGCAAAACGGCATGCTGACCGTGATGTGCGGCGGCGATGCGCCTGTGTTTGAACGCGTCAAGCCGGTGGCCATGGCCTTTTCGCGCGCGTTCACCTTGATGGGCGAACCAGGCGCAGGTCAATTGACGAAGATGGTGAATCAGATTTGCATCGCAGGCTTGGTACAAGGCTTGAGCGAGGCCATCGCCTTTGGTCAAAAAGCGGGCCTCGATATGAACCTCGTGCTCGACGTGATTGGCAAAGGCGCCGCGCAAAGTTGGCAAATGGACAACCGTGGCAAAACCATGGTGGCCGACAAATTTGACTTTGGCTTTGCGGTGGACTGGATGCGCAAAGATTTAGGACTGGTGTTTGACGAAGCCAAGCGCAACGGCGCCGTACTGCCAGTGACGCAAATGGTCGATCAGTTCTACGGTGACGTGCAAAAAATGGGCGGCAACCGTTGGGACACGTCGAGCTTGATCAAGCGCTTGCGCTGAGAACGGCACACGTCACGCGCATTGCTGCGCGTGACACAAACAAAAAACCGCGCATTGCGCGGTTTTTTGTTGAGCTCGCTGAATCAATTATTTGATCGGTGTCACCACAGGTGCGTTGGCAGCCGCTGGCGCGCCCGTACCAGGCGTCGCGGGGGTCGCTGAAGCCGAGGTGTCTGCTGCGCGCTTGGATTGCATGCCCTTGAGCTCATCTTCGGAGATGTACTCAAACACACGCACCACACGCTTGACACCACTCACGCCACGCACCACGTCGGTGGCACGTTGGGCTTCACGTTGCGTGACACGCCCCATCAAGTACACCGTACCGCGTTCGGCCACTACCTTGAACACATTGGCAAACACGTCTTCGCTGTCCACCATGGCGGCTTTGACCTTGGCCACCAACACCACATCGCTGGTGCGCTCGCCCACACTGGACGCAGGGCCAATCGCCAATTCGTTGACCACCGATCGGACATTTTCGACACGGCTGATCAGTTGCTCAACTTGTTGACGCACTTGGTTGCTGGACACTTCACCGGTGATCAGCACTTGACGGTTGTAGCTGGTGAAGTTGACATGCTCTTTGTCGCCAAAATTTTCACGGCGTGCGCTGGCACTGCGCTGTTCAATGCCTTCGTCTTCGAGTTGAATGCCAGTGGTGCGACGGTCACTGGCCACCATGGCGCCGCCCACCATGCTACCCACCATCACAGGGGCACAGGCAGAAAGACCCAAGGTCAAAACCAACAGCGTCAGCAGTTTGTTGCGGGTGTTTGTCATCATTCCATTCCTTCTTGGTCGCCAAGCAGTTGTGTGTCCACGCCATCGCAAATGCAATGGATGGTCAACAAATGCACTTCTTGAATACGCGCTGTGCGGTCATGCGGCACGCAAATATGAACATCGGTTTCACGCAAGGCTTGGCCCATCTTGCCACCGCCTTTGCCAGTGAGCGCCACCACCGTCATGTCGCGCTCGTGGGCGGCTTCAATGGCCGCCAACACATTGGGCGAGCTGCCGCTGGTGGTGATGGCCAACAAGACATCGCCGGACTGCCCCAAGGCGCGCACTTGTTTGGCAAAGATTTGTTCGTAGCTGTAGTCGTTGGCAATGGCGGTGAGGATGGAGCTGTCGGTTGTCAGCGCAATCGCGCCCAACTCAGGACGTTCACGCTCAAAGCGGCCCACAAACTCAGCGGCGAAATGTTGTGCATCGGCGGCCGAGCCGCCGTTGCCACAAGCCAGCACCTTGCCGCCACTGGTCACGCTGGCCAGCACCGCAGAAATCGCTGCGGCAATGGGTTTAGACAAGACTTGGGCGGCCTGGTACTTCAGGTCGGCGCTGTCGATGAAGTGTTGTTCAATGCGGTGCTCTAGCATGGGCGTGATGATACCTTTTGTAGGCCTCACGCCGCGTCAAACGCCGCTTTGAACCACTGCAAAGTGTCATCCTCCACCGCCACCACGTCAAAACGGCAGGGTGGCAGTTGGCGCCAACGCATCAAAAAATGCCGGGCCGCAAACACAATGCGGCGTTGTTTGGCAATACCGATGCTGGCCAGGGCACCGCCATGGCGCAGGTTGCCACGCTGGCGCACCTCGACAAACACCAAGGTGGCGTCCACATCACGAAAGATCAAATCTATTTCACCGCCACCCCGTCCTGGCGTTCGATAATTGCGCTGCACCAGCTGCAAGCCCTGTGCTTGCAGGTAGCGCAACGCGCGGTCTTCGGCCGCATCCCCTGTTTGCTTGGTGGTGACGAGATGTGTCTCTGAACCCTTGAGCTTTTGCATAGTCCCTCCGTGATGAGCGCCAACTTTGACCCGGCTTTGTCAGCCGCACATGCCGCCGCTGCGGCCCAAAACTACCCCACAGGGGCGCTGTATGTGGTGGCCACGCCAATTGGCAACTTGGCCGACATCAGCTTGCGCGCGCTGCATGTGCTGAATCTTTGCGACACGCTGGCCTGCGAGGACACGCGGCACTCACAAACTTTGCTGCGCGCCTACGGCATCGACAAGTCATCAGCGCAGTGGCTGGCTGTTCACCAACACAACGAAGCCGAGGCCGCACAGGAGGTGGTGCGCCGTCTGCAAGACGGCCAACGCGTGGCGTATGTGAGCGACGCAGGCACCCCTGCCGTGAGCGACCCAGGCGCGCGTCTGGTCTGGCAGGTGCAAAGCGCAGGACTGCGCGTGGTGCCCTTGCCAGGCGCCAGCAGCGTGACCGCCCTGCTCAGCGCCTGTGGCACCCCCACGCACGACGCTTCGGGGTTTGTGTTTGTGGGCTTTTTGCCGACCAAGGCGACCGAGCGTCAACACGCCGTGCAAGCCTTGGGTCAAGAAACACGCACACAGGTGTTGCTGGAAGCGCCCCACCGCATTGAGGCGATGGCGACAGCCTTGGCCGCCTTGGGCACACGCGCCGTGACGGTGGGCCGCGAGCTCACCAAACAGTTTGAAGAAATTGCCACCGTCGCGGCCCAAGACCTGCTGGGCTGGGTACAAGCCAATCCTCAACGCACCCGGGGGGAATTTGCGCTGGTCGTGCATGCACAAGCGCAAGCCGCTGAGGCAGGGGGTGATCACGACCGCATGCTGCAATTGCTGATGCAAGAGCTGCCACTGAAAACGGCGGTCAAACTTGCCGCCGAATTGACCGGTGAGCCGCGCAATGCGCTGTATGAGCGGGCGTTGGCACTCAAATCTGCGCTGAATAGCGAGGATTGAGCCTCGAGGCGTTTGGTGCGGCTGGCGGGGATCGAACCCACGACCCTTGGCTTCGGAGGCCAATACTCTATCCACTGAGCTACAGCCGCGACGCAGTTAGCCAAGGTATTGTAGGGGGACCGCTATAATTTAATTTGTTCTGAAGCCGTTATCTAAGGACCCATTCATCATGAGCGACAACCACCACGACGAAGACCACACTGGACCGATCAAAACCCCTAAGCAACTGTTGTTGGCTGTGGGCTATTCGTTTGTGTTGCCTGTGTTCATCATCATTGGTTTGGTGTACTTCGTCACATCTGCCAACAAACCACAAGCGGGTTCGTCCAACGCCCCCGAAGCCGTCGCAGCCCGCATTCAAAAAGTGGGCGCGGTTGAAATCAAAGCCGAGGGTGGCGAGCCACGCACGGGCGAAGAAGTGTTTAAAGGCCAATGTGGTGGTTGCCACACTGCAGGTTCTTTGGGTGCACCTAAGTTTGGCGAAGCCAGCGCATGGGCCTCACGCATTGGCAAAGGCTACGAGGCTTTGTTGACTTCTGCCCTCAAAGGCAAGGGCAATATGGCAGCGCAAGGCGGCGGCGAGTTCAGCGACTTTGAAATTGGCCGTGCTGTTGTCTACATGGCCAACGCTGCGGGCGGCAAATTGGCTGAGCCTAAAAAGCCGGAAGCCAAATAAGTCCTCTGGGACTTGAATCTAAAAAACCGGTCATTGACCGGTTTTTTTATGCCTGTTTGCTGGCCTGCTGAGGGCTGAGCACATAGCCAAACTGTTGGGACATTTGCTCGGCGTCCAAGTCGTGAGGCACCCACAGCCCCTCTTCAATGTAGGACGCGGCGTGCAACACGTCTTGGGTGTGCAGCAAACCAAACCCGAGGTCAGTCTCCAGGTACACACGGCCTTGCGCGTCCACATAGCAGCGCTGCATGCGTGCTGACTTGCCGGTATGCGCTCGGATTTGGCCATCTGGTTCGAGTCGCCAAATCCAAGGCGTGAGCTCAAGCTCCACATACACACGTTGGGGCCCGTTTTGAAAGTACCAGCGCCCGTGTGCGTCTGGCTCGTAGTTGCGGCCAATGAAGTCGATCAGCTTGTCATGTTGAAGCCGCGAGCCTTTGCTTTGCAAAAAGCTGCCCTGGGCTTGCACGCGGTCATCACGCATGTACCAGTCACCCCGTGCGTCCAGACCCAGCCAGCCGAAGCAATCGGGGACGTTGGGCCATTTGGCCAGGGCTTGTTTGACGATGTCATCCATGGGTGATGTTCTTTCAGGGTACAGTCTGCCCAGTATCCAGCCAGTGTGCAACGGCTTGCGGCATGGCTTGAACATGGCCTGGAAAGGCTCCAGCCACAAATCCCACATGGCCTCCGCCTGCGGGCTGCCACAGCTGCACCCAATCGCCCACCTCTGCTGGTGCGGGCAAGGAGCTGGCGGGCACAAACGGGTCGTTCAAGGCATTGAGTACCAAGGCGGGAACACGAATGGCCGACAAACCTGGTTTGGCCGATGCTCGGTGCCAATAGTCGTCGGCGTTTTCAAAGCCGTGCAGCGGGGCGGTGAACACATCGTCAAAGGCGTAGAGCGTGTCTGCAGCCAGCAACGCTTGGCGATCAAACAAGCCCGGAAATTGGTGGAGTTTGTCCAAGGCCCTGGGCTTCATGCTGGCCAGAAACATGCGCGCGTAGATCAGTTTGTTGAGCCCCCGATCAATGGCGTGACCACTGGCTGTCAAATCGATGGGGGAGCACACCGACGCAATGCTGCGGACCAGCTGCGATGCGGCATGCCCCATTTCTCCTGCCCAACGCATCAAGGCGTTGCCGCCCAAAGAAATGCCCACAGCATGCAGGGGCCCGGCATGCTTGTCACGGCATTGCTGGAGCATCCACCCAATTTCTTCAAAATCGCCGGAGTGGTAGGCGCGCGGGCGCCAATTGATCTCGCCGCTGCAACCCCGAAAATGCGGCACAACCATGCGCCAGCCGCGCTCGGCGGCGACTTCTGCAAACGCCTGCACATAGTGGCTCTGCGAGGAGCCTTCGAGGCCGTGAAATAGAACCAACAGCGGTGATGCCTCGGTGGCATTTGAGGTTTGTAACCAGTCAACGTCCACAAAGTCGGCGTCGGGCGTCAGCCAACGCTCACGCGACCATTGGGGGGCGTGACCATGGTAGCGCTTGGCGCATTTGGCCGCGTAGATGGTTTGTGCGTCACCGCCGGGCAACCACCAAGGGGCTTGGTAGCCCCACGTCAATGCAACACCTGGGGCGCGGCCTCAATTCCACCCTGGGCTGCTGCAGTGCCTGGGCTGGCATGGTGGGCCACCAAGCGCCATCCTTGTGCAGTACGCTGATAGACATTGGTGGCCACAACCACGGCCTCTTGTCGACCTTCTGCGGTGTTGATATGCAGCCGCTCAATGACGTTGTGCATGGCACTGGTCAGGGACTCGACTTTGCACACATGTTCTGGGTGTGCGTTGATGGTGCCGTGTTCAAACATGGCGCCAAATGCTTCGCGGATTGCGGCATTACCAATCAAGCGCGGTCCACCTGGATGGACGCACACGATGTCGTCCTCATCGGCCCAGCAGGCCATGAGTTTTTCAAGATCTCCGGTTTGCAAGGCTTCGTAAAACTGGGCCTCGATCACATCGGCAGAGCCACCCACGGTGGCAGCTTGGAGTTTGGCTTTTGGCATGGCGAAATTGTCTACGGATTTGGGGCCAAGAAAAAAGCCCCAGTCGCGAGACAGGGGCTTTTGAGGTGTGTGAACAACAAGCGCTGTTTACTTTTTGCCGCGATACCGACGCAAGGCAGCCAATTCGGCCGCCAAGATGGTGAGCTCTGAGCGAGCGCGAGCCACATCGATTTCGCTTTTGGCGTTCTTGACCGCTTCTTCAGCCGCTTGCTTGGCAGCGTTGGCTTTTTCTTCGTCCAGGTCTTTGCCGCGCACTGCGGTGTCAGACATGACGGTGACGCAATCAGGTTGCACTTCAAGAATGCCACCTGCCACGAACACAAACTCTTCGCCGCCATCAACCGTATGAATGCGCACCGAACCGGGACGGATGCGCGTGATCAGCGGCGTGTGGCGCGGATAAATACCGAGCTCGCCCGCCTCGCCTGGCAAAGCCACAAAAGTGGCTTCGCCGGAGAAGATGGACTCTTCTGCGCTGACGACATCTACGTGGATGGTACTCATAGGATCTCTCAGATCTTTTTAGCTTTTTCGAACGCTTCGTCGATGGTACCGACCATGTAGAAAGCTTGCTCGGGCAAGTGGTCGCATTCACCGTTGGTGATCATCTTGAAACCACGGATGGTTTCAGCCAATGTCACGTATTTACCGGGCGAGCCGGTGAACACTTCAGCAACGTGGAAAGGTTGCGACAAGAAACGCTGGATCTTACGAGCGCGGGCCACAGCCAATTTGTCTTCAGGCGCCAATTCGTCCATGCCCAAAATCGCGATGATGTCACGCAATTCTTTGTAGCGTTGCAGAGTACCTTGCACAGCGCGGGCTGTTGCATAGTGCTCTTCACCCACAACCAGGGGGTCCAGCTGGCGGCTGGTCGAATCCAATGGATCCACCGCAGGGTAGATACCCAAGGAAGCGATGTCACGGCTCAACACAACGGTGGAGTCCAAGTGAGCAAAAGTCGTAGCAGGCGATGGGTCGGTCAAGTCGTCCGCTGGCACGTAAACGGCTTGAATGGAAGTGATCGAACCGACTTTGGTCGATGTAATACGCTCTTGCAAACGGCCCATTTCTTCGGCCAATGTAGGCTGGTAACCCACAGCAGAAGGCATACGACCCAACAAAGCGGACACTTCGGTACCGGCCAAGGTGTAGCGGTAGATGTTGTCCACGAAGAACAACACGTCTTTGCCTTCGTCACGGAAAGATTCCGCAATGGTCAAACCTGTCAAGGCCACGCGCAAACGGTTGCCTGGAGGCTCGTTCATCTGACCGTAGACCATGGCCACTTTGGACTCGTTCAAGTCCTTCAAGTTCACCACGCCAGAATCGGCCATCTCGTGATAGAAGTCGTTACCTTCACGGGTACGTTCACCCACACCGGCGAACACAGACAAACCGCTGTGTGCTTTCGCGATGTTGTTGATGAGTTCCATCATGTTCACGGTCTTACCCACACCGGCACCACCGAACAAGCCGACCTTACCGCCTTTGGCGAAAGGACAGACCAAGTCAATCACCTTGATGCCGGTCTCGAGCAATTCTTGCGAAGGGCTGAGTTCGTCATAGGCGGGGGCCTTGCGGTGGATCGATGCAGTTTGTGTCAAATCGACAGGACCACGTTCGTCGATGGGATTGCCCAACACGTCCATGATGCGACCCAACGTGGCTTTGCCCACGGGAACGGTAATCGCAGCACCGGTGTTGGTGACCATCAAACCACGACGCAAACCGTCAGAAGTTCCCAGCGCAATGGTACGGACGATGCCGTCACCCAACTGCTGTTGCACTTCCAGCGTCAGGGCAGAACCCTCCAGCTTGAGCGCGTCATAGACCTTGGGCATTTGGTCGCGTGGAAACTCGACGTCCACCACGGCGCCAATACATTGAACAATCTTGCCTTGGGCATGAGCCATTTTTTGCTCCAAAAATTAAAATCAGACAGCAGCCGCACCGGCAACGATTTCCGAAAGTTCTTTCGTAATCGCCGCTTGACGCGTCTTGTTGTAAACCAGTTTGAGTTCGTTGATCACGTTCCCAGCGTTGTCGGTCGCGGACTTCATCGCCACCATGCGCGCCGATTGCTCGGACGCCATACTTTCAGCCACAGATTGGTAGACCAAGGCTTCTACGTAACGCAACAACAACTCGTCAATCACGACGTGTGCATCGGGTTCGTAGATGTAGTCCCAGCTGCTGTGCACTTCATGTGTTTTCAGCACTTCGGCAGACAAAGGCAGCAATTGCTCCACCACCGCTTCTTGCTTCATCGTGTTGATGAAACGTGTGTAGCAGAGGTAGACCGAATTGATCTCACCGTTGACATAGGCATCGAGCAACGCTTTGACAGGGCCGATCAGCTTATCGAGATGCGGCGTGTCACCCAACTGGGTCGCTTGCGACACCACGTTGACACCTGAGCGATTCAAAAAGCCGAGGCCTTTGTTACCAATGGCCACAGCTTGGGCTGTCATCCCTGCAGCTTGCAAGTCACGCAGTTTTTGAGCCACGATACGCAACACGTTGGTGTTGAGACCGCCACACAAACCCTTGTCGGTGGTCACGACGATAAAGCCTGAACCCTTGGCATGATTGATCTCCATGAAGGGATGCACATACTCAGGGTTGGCTTTGCCGAGGTTGGCCGCCACGTGACGAATTTTTTCGCTGTAGGGACGCGCAGCGCGCATGCGATCCTGCGCCTTACGCATTTTGGACGCGGCCACCATTTCCATGGCCTTGGTGATCTTCTTGGTGTTTTCCACCGATTTGATCTTGCCGCGAATTTCCTTACCTGCTGCCATTAGAGGCTCCTTGTGTGGTCAGGTAGGGTTAAGCAAAAGTTTTCTTGAATGCTGCGATGGCAGTATTCAGTTCAGCTTCAGCGTCTTTGTCCATGGCTTTGTCGGCTTCCAATTTGGCCAACAAGGCTGCGTGCTTGTCTTTGAGGTAAGCATGCAAACCGGCTTCGAAGTGCAGCACTTGCTTGACTTCGATGTCGTCCAAGAAGCCCTTGTTCACGGCAAACAATGTCGCGCCCATCAAGCTGATGGGTTGTGGGCTGTACTGCGCTTGCTTGAGCAATTCAGTCACGCGCGCACCGCGGTCGAGTTGTTTACGGGTGGCTTCATCAAGGTCAGAAGCGAACTGCGCAAACGCTGCCAATTCACGGTACTGGGCCAAGTCGGTACGGATACCACCGGACAAGTTCTTGATCAACTTCGTCTGAGCTGCACCACCCACGCGTGACACCGAGATACCGGCGTTAATCGCAGGACGGATACCGGCGTTGAACAACGAGGTTTCCAAGAAGATTTGACCGTCCGTGATCGAAATCACGTTGGTTGGCACGAAAGCAGACACGTCACCGGCTTGGGTTTCAATGATTGGCAGAGCAGTCAATGAACCCGTTTTGCCTTTGACAGCGCCTTTGGTGAAGTGTTCGACATAGTCGGCGTTCACGCGGGCAGCACGTTCGAGCAAACGGCTGTGGAGATAGAACACGTCGCCAGGGTAAGCTTCGCGGCCTGGTGGGCGACGCAACAGCAAAGACACTTGGCGGTAAGCCACAGCTTGCTTGGACAAATCGTCATACACGATCAAGGCGTCTTCGCCACGGTCGCGGAAATATTCGCCCATTGTGCAACCCGAGTAGGCCGACACGTATTGCATCGCTGCAGATTCAGAGGCAGAAGCAGCCACCACGATGGTGTATTCCATCGCGCCAGCTTGTTCCAACGCACGCACCACGTTTTTGATCGACGAGGCTTTTTGGCCAATCGCGACGTAAACGCAGGTCATGTTTTGACCTTTTTGGTTGATGATGGCGTCGATCGCAACGGCGGTCTTACCGGTTTGACGGTCACCAATGATCAATTCACGTTGGCCACGGCCCACGGGAACCATCGAGTCGATAGACTTCAAACCAGTTTGCATAGGCTGGCTCACGGATTCGCGAGCAATCACGCCTGGCGCCACTTTTTCGATCACGTCGGTCATCTTGGCGTTGATTGGGCCTTTGCCGTCAATGGGTTGACCCAAAGCGTTGACCACGCGACCAATCAGCTCAGGACCAACGGGCACTTCCAAAATGCGACCGGTGCATTTGACGATGTCGCCTTCCGAGATGTGCTCGTACTCACCCAAGATCACGGCACCTACCGAGTCACGCTCAAGGTTGAGGGCCAGACCGAAGGTGTTGTTCGGGAATTCCAACATCTCGCCTTGCATCACGTCAGACAGACCGTGAACGCGAACGATACCGTCGGTCACCGACAGCACGGTACCTTGGTTGCGAATGCTGGCGTCAGCGGCCAAGCCTTCGATACGGCTCTTGATGAGCTCCGAAATTTCTGCGGGATTGAGTTGCATGACTCTTTCCTTCTTTCTTGTTAGGGCTAACTGCTGCTGGGCCTGAGGCTCAAGCAGTCAGCGCAACTTTCATTTGATCCAAACGGGCTTTGACTGAAGTGTCCAACACCTCATCACCCACCACCACGCGAATGCCGCCGATCAGCTCAGGCTGCAACTTGACAGATACGTTCAGCTTGCGGCCGAAACGCTTTTCAAGCAATTGCGCCACATTGGCCAGGGCCGCTGCGTCGATGTCAAAGGCGCTGTAAACCACAGCGTCAGATGATCCGCTTTGCTTGTTCAAGTGCTCACGAAACTGCGCTGCCATTTCAGGCAATGCACTCAATCGACCGTTGTCGATCACTGCGTGCAAGAAGTTTTGCGCTGCTGGCGTCAGCTGCGACTTGGCAACACCTTTGATCACGTCAAACACTTGTGCGTTCGTGATTTTGGGGTTGTCCGCCAGCTGCAAAAGCTGCGCATTCGAAGCGATAGCTGCAAGCTCGTCGAGCCATGCAGCCGTGGCGCTCAAGTCGGCTTTGGAAGCCAAAAACAAAGCTTCGGCGTAAGGACGGGCAATGGTGGCGAGTTCGGCCATATCTTCCTCTTACAGCTCTGTCTTCAAGCGACCCAACAAGTCGGCGTGAACGCTGGCATTGACTTCCTTGCGGAGAATTTGCTCAGCGCCTTTGACAGCCAGTGCAGCAACTTGCTCACGCAGTACTTCACGGGCTTTCACGGCTTCTTGCTCAGCTTCCACACGAGCGGCAGCAACAATCTTGTTCGCTTCTTCCGTGGCGCGAGCCTTGGCTTCGTCGATCAAGTGTTGTGCGCGACGCTCAGCGTCAGCCAACAATGTGGTGGACTCGTTGCGGGTTTCAGCCAGCTTGAGCTCCACCTCTTTGTGCGCATTGGAGAGTTCAATCTTGGCATGTTCGGCCGCAGCCAAGCCATGGGCAATTTTTTCTGAACGTTCGTCAAGTGCGTTTGCGATGGGAGGCCACACGAATTTCATCGTGAACCACACCAGAATCGCAAAAACGATCATCTGGACGAACAGGGTTGCGTTGATGCTCACGGCAACACCTTTCTTTTGGTTGTTGCTGGATTACTTCAGGACGAAGGGGTTCGCGAACGCGAACATCATGGCGATACCAACGCCGATCAAGAACGCAGCGTCGATCAAACCAGCCAACAAGAACATTTTGGTTTGCAATTCGTTCATCAATTCAGGCTGACGTGCAGCTGCTTCGAGGTACTTGCTGCCCATGATGCCGATACCGATACATGCACCGATAGCGCCCAGACCAATGATGAGGCCAGCTGCGAGTGCTACATAACCGAGGACGTGTTCCATTTGTTGCTCCTAAAGAATGGATGAGTGAGAAAAGTGAAGAAAAAACCGAAAACTAGTGCGCCTTAGTGGGCGTCATGCGCTTGACCCACATACACCAGCGTCAACATCATGAAGATGAAGGCTTGCAATGTGATGATCATGATGTGGAAGATGGCCCAGATGGAACCAGCAATGATGTGACCAATGGGCAACAAGATGCCTGGCAAAGATGCAGCAGCAGCGCCGCCCATCAACGCGATCAGCATAAACACCAACTC
The DNA here is from genome assembly GCA_947453965.1 of Comamonadaceae bacterium. GTDB lineage: Bacteria > Pseudomonadota > Gammaproteobacteria > Burkholderiales > Burkholderiaceae_C > Limnohabitans. The sequence continues at coordinate 10,485 of CANGIQ010000035.1, read as the reverse complement.
GCCAGCGTACATATTGCCAAACAGTCGCATGCCGTGCGAGACAGTCTTCGCAGCGAACTCAATCATTTGCATGACAAAGTTGACGGGCCACAACAGGGGATGTGCACCGAAGGGGGCGCAGAACAACTCATGCACCCAACCGCCAATGCCTTTGATCTTCATGTTGTAGAACACGCAGACCAACAATACAGAAGTCGACAAACCCAAGGTGGTTGACAAGTCGGCCGAGGGCACCACGCGCATGTACGCATGGTGCGCATCACCGCCGTTGGCGCCGTAAATGATTTCCCAAATCTTGGGGAACAAGTCCACAGGGAACAAGTCCATCGCGTTCATCAAGAAAATCCAGACAAACACGGTCAAGGCCAAAGGCGCAACCAATTTGCGGCTTTCGGCGTTGTGAATGATGCCCTTGGCCTGGCTGTCCACCATCTCGACCAAGATTTCCACCGCCGCCTGGAAGCGACCCGGTGCATGGGCTGTCGCGCCACGCGCAGCACGCCACAAGAAGAAACTAGCCACCACACCCAACAACACCGACCAGAAGATCGAATCCAGGTTATACACCGAGAAGTCAATCACGCCAGCCATCGGCTTGTTTTGCAGATGCGTCAAGTGGTGAACAATGTATTCACCAGCGGTCGGACCATGTTCAACAGACATTCGTTCGCTCTTTTTAAGTTGGACTGATTGGATAAAACACCCGGCGCAAGCCCAATGCCACCCAATACACCTTCATCGTCACCACCAAACCCGCCAACATGGCAGGCCAGCTCAAATCATTCACCAAGCGGGGCGCCGCAAACAACATCGCGACGGTCAGGCCAATTTTGACCATTTCCCACAAGAAAAAACCAAACACTGCAGCACCGGCGTTTACCGAGGCAACCGGACTGGTCAAACCCCGCGCAAACAACGCAGCAGGAAGGATGACCGCCAAAGCACCATAAGCAGCCGAATAAACCGCTGACATGCGCCCAGACACCCACCACACAACGCTCGCCACCAAAAGTCCGACAAGGACTTGGGCCATTACCACCCTCCATACGGAGAGCAGCGGTTGATGCTTTCGCAATTCACGCACCTGTTCGGCGGTCAACGGCTCAAACGCATCATCAGCGTCGTCAAAATCTTCGGGTTGTATTCTGGTCATGTTTGTTTACGCCCAGGTTACATCCACTCGGTCCTGCAAAGCCGCTCATTGTACGTGATAACACATAGGTGAAATTACAAAACTTCACAAAGGGGATAATTTAGCCCATGACAGCCCCCCTCCCACCACAAGACGACCCGCGCAAAGCCTCTTTGATCGAGTATCCAAGCCGTTTCCCGATCAAGGTCATGGGCGCCAAGGTCGATGGATTCGTCCATGCCGTCACCCATATTGCCGAGCAATTCGACCCCACGTTCGACCCCGCCACCTCCTTGGAGTTGCGGGAAAGCAAAGGCGGCAACTATTTGGGCGTGACCATCACCATCACCGCCACCAGCCGCGAGCAACTCGACGAGCTCTACCGCACCCTGAGCACCCACCCCATGGTGAAGGTCGTTTTGTGATCGAGATGCGCGGCCTCGTGCCCTACCTGCCAACCTACCAGGCCATGCAGGACTTCACGGCCGCACGCACCTCGCAAACGCCAGACGCCTTATGGGTCTGCGAACACCCTCCCACCTTCACACAAGGGCTGGCAGGACACGAAGACCATCTGCTGGCCCCCGGCGACATTCCGGTCGTCGCCACCAACCGCGGTGGTCAAGTGACCTTTCATGGCCCAGGCCAAGTGGTGGCTTACCCGTTGATCGATCTTAAGCGCGCGGGTTATTACGTCAAAGAGTATGTGTACCGGATTGAAGAAGCTGTGATCCGCACCTTGGCTTACTTTGATGTCACAGGACACCGCGTATCGGGTGCGCCTGGAATTTACGTGCGTCTGCAGGATCCACGCAGCCATGCCATGCTGGACCAGCGACCACGCAAAGATGCCGATAAAAACCCCGACTTCACGGGGCTTGGAAAAATCGCCGCACTGGGCATCAAAGTCAGCCGGCACTGCACCTACCACGGCGTGGCCTTGAATGTTGCGATGGATCTATCGCCCTTTCAACGCATCAACCCCTGCGGCTACCAGGGGCTACAAACTGTCGACCTTTCTACAATCGGCGTATCGGTCAGCTGGCAAGAAGCCGCTGATGTCTTGAGCCAAAAGCTCGTCACCTATTTGGCGCCCTGAACCCAGGGCTTTGAGAACAGGCACTGCTATGTCCACCCCTGACAACTCCGTCGTACGCGAAGCGCAAACCGTCGAGAACTACAACGCCTCGGCCAAACAAAAAGCGGCCGCCAAACTCTCTCGCATCCCCGTCAAAGTGGAACAAGGCGAAGTGCTGAAAAAACCGGATTGGATTCGTGTCAAAGCAGGCTCGCCGTCCACACGTTTTTACGAAATCAAAGACGTGCTGCGCGCCAACAAATTGGTGACCGTGTGCGAAGAAGCCAGCTGCCCCAATATTGGTGAATGCTTTGGCAAAGGCACGGCCACCTTCATGATCATGGGCGACAAATGCACCCGCCGCTGCCCGTTTTGCGATGTGGGCCACGGCCGCCCTGACCCGCTGGATGTGAACGAGCCCGAGAACCTGGCCAAAACCATTGCTGAGCTGAAACTGAAATACGTGGTCATCACCAGCGTTGACCGCGATGATTTGCGCGACGGTGGCAGCCAACACTTTGTGGACTGCATTCGTCGCACCCGCGAGCTGTCGCCACAAACCCAAATCGAAATCCTGGTGCCTGACTTCCGCGGGCGAGACGATCGGGCGCTGGAAATTCTCAAAGCCGCGCCCCCTGATGTGATGAACCACAACATGGAAACCGTGCCGCGCCTCTACAAAGAAGCGCGCCCCGGTAGCGACTATGCGTTCAGCTTGAACTTACTCAAAAAGTTCAAGGCCTTGTTCCCCCACGTGCCCACCAAGAGCGGCTTGATGGTGGGCTTAGGCGAGACCGATGAAGAAATTTTGCAAGTCATGCAAGACATGCGCGACCACCACATCGACATGTTGACCATCGGCCAATACTTGGCGCCCAGCACCAGCCACATTCCAGTGCGCCGCTACGTCCACCCCGACACATTCAAGATGTTTGAGGCCAAGGCCTACGAGATGGGCTTTAGCCATGCGGCCGTTGGCGCCATGGTGCGCTCCAGCTACCACGCGGACCAACAAGCCCACGCCGCCTCAGAAGCCTCGAAAGCTTAAAGCCCCATCAGCTCGGCGGGGTCATCGCTGAGCAGCACCGATTGCGCCCACGCCTCCAGGCGTGAGGCATCGGCGCGAATCACCTCTTGCTTGACGGCCAAGATTTGCGTCGGATGCATGGAGAAACTGCGCAGCCCCAAGCCCAAGAGCAAGCGTGTGAGTGCAGGGTCGCCGGCCATCTCGCCGCAGACACTGACGCCCTTGCCCTGTGCACGGCACTCGGCAATGGTGTCCGCCAACAGGCGCAGCACCGCAGGATGCAAGGGGTCGTACAAATGCGCCACCGACTCGTCGGCCCGATCAATCGCCAAGGTGTATTGGATCAAGTCGTTGGTGCCAATCGACAAAAAGTCGAAATGGCGCAAAAACATTTTCACCGTCAGGGCAGCAGCAGGCACTTCGATCATGGCGCCGATCTTGAGCGGGCCAAACGCTTCGCCACGCGCATCGAGCTGGGAACGGGCCTGATCCAGCAAAGCCAAAGTCTGTTTGATTTCCCGCGCATGCGCCAGCATGGGAATCAACAAATGCACTTGCCCATGCGCCGCCGCACGCAGCACTGCGCGCAGCTGGGTTAAGAACATGGCGGGATCGGCCAGACTCCAGCGGATGGCGCGCAAACCCAAGGCCGGGTTCAAATGGGCCTCCTCTTTGTGGGCCCGATCCAAAGGTTTGTCGGCACCAATGTCCACGGTACGAATGGTGACGGGCAAGCCCTTCATGCCCTCGACCGCGCGGCGGTAGGCCTGGTACTGCTCTTCTTCGTCGGGCAAGGCACCGATACGCCCCATGAAAAGAAATTCGCTGCGGAACAAACCCACGCCCACTGCACCCACACCGAGCGCGGCCGGCGAGTCTTCTGGCATTTCAATGTTGGCCAACAACTCCACGCGTTGGCCATCCAAGGTGACTGCCGGTGTATGGCGCAAGCGCGAGAGACGTTCGCGCTCAACTTCAGCTTGGCGTTGTTTGAAGCCATATTCCGCCAGGATGATGGGCGAAGGGTTGACGATCACCACGCCGGCATCGCCGTCGATGATGATCCAGTCGTCTTGTCGCACCAACTGGCTGGCCGTTCGTGCGCCCACCACAGCCGGAATGTCTAAGCTACGCGCCACGATGGCGGTGTGCGAAGTTTTGCCGCCCACATCGGTGACAAAGCCTGCAAACACGCTTTGCTTGAACTGCAACATGTCAGCGGGCGACAAATCGTGCGCTACCAACACGAGTGGCACGTCCATGCTGTCTTCGAGTTGCAAATCTTGTTGGCGCGATTGACCGCTGCGCTTGCTTGAAACATGGGGCACCACATGGGCTTCGCCCTTCATGTGCCGCAACAAGCGTTCAACCACTTGCTCCAAATCGCCTTTGCGCTCGCGCAAATACGGGTCGTCCATCTCGTCGAACTGGCGTGCGACCACATCCAACTGCGAGGTCAACGCCCATTCGGCGTTGTAGAGCCGATCTTTGACCCAATGCGTCACACCTTCGGCCAGCATCTCGTCATGCAAGAGCATCAAATGCACCTCCAAGATCGCGGCCAGCTCGGGCGGCGAGTCCTTGGGCAAGGTGTCGTGCAGCGACTGCAATTCGCCATGCACCGCGTCACGGGCCTGGACCAAACGCAGCATCTCGCTGTCGACCTGCGCTGGCTCAATGAAGTAATGCGCCACATCCACGCGGCTCGAAGCCACCAACACCGCACGCCCAATGGCGATGCCGCGTGCAACTGCTAAACCGTGGATGGAAAAAGTCATGGTGTGACCTTATTCACCTTCGCCAAATTTGTCAGCGATCAGCGCCAACAAAGCATCCATGGCCTCTTGCTCTTGCGCACCATCGGTTTCAAGCTCCACCTCGCTGCCAATGCCGGCAGCCAACATCATGACGCCCATGATGCTTTTGGCGTTCACGCGGCGCTCGCCTTTGCTGATCCACACCTCGCAGGGAAAACTGCCCGCGAGTTTGGTGAGTTTGGCCGAGGCACGTGCGTGCAAGCCCAATTTATTGCTGATGGTCGTGTTGGTTTTGATCATGAATTCGACGGTTTTGATTTTGCGGAGCGGTGATGGCAACTTGCATCACCCCCTGGGTGCCACCGGTCAACGCGCGTGCGACCAAAGCGTCGAGCGACTCGTGCCGGTAACACACGGTTCTGAAAAGCATGGGCAGGTTCACACCCGCGATGAGTTTGGCATTCGATTCGGCCACCAGTTTTTGCGCCACATTGGCGGGCGTGGCACCAAAGATATCTGTCAACACCAACAAACCCTCATCAGGCGCGTGGGCCAATGCTTGGCGGGCTTGCTCGAGGGTGGTTTCGGGTTGCGCCTGCGGCAACACATCCAATGCAATCACCGACTGCGCGCACTCAGGATACACATGCATGGCGCAATCTCGCAAGGCTTGGGCCAGCGGCGCGTGGGCAATGATGAGGATGCTGTTGCTCATGGTGGGCAGAGAAAAAGGTGGCCAATTATCAGCTGTCTGACTTGTGCTTCAAAAAATACGCATAAGAAGCCAAGCAGGTCACCAAAAACACTGCCATCGCGGCTTGAAAGGCTTGTGGCTCTATCAGCCCCATGCCCTTGAAACCGTCGATCATGAGCCCCACGCCCCACTGCACCACAAACACACCCAGGAACAGCACCAGGTTATAGGCCGACAAGGCACGCCCTGCCAAATGAGGGGGAAATGCCATGCCCACAGCCGGTTGAGCCAACGAGACAAACGAGCTGGTCATGCAAAACAAGGCCCATGGCAAGGCCCCGGCATCCGCACCGGCCCAGATGATGTAGATCTGGACACAAAAAATCAGCGGCACACCCCGTGTCATCAAGCGATTGGCGGTCAACCCTCGCGCGAAGAGCATCGGCGTGATCAAGCCCCACAGCCAGAAGGTGATGAGCATGCAGACGTTGATCCAAAACAAGCCCGTGGCGGCATCTAAGGCGCTGTAGCCCGCCACCTTGATCATCCACGGGCCAGCCCACAGGGTTTGCATGGCAATCAAGCCGCCATAGTTAAAGAACCCCATCGGCGTGAGCGCACGAAAGTAAGGGTGTCGCCAAACCTGCGCATAGCTGGCCAAGATGCCCGTCGGCGCCTCTTCTTGCGCCACAGCGGGCGTGGCCTGCCGCCATGCGGGCACCTGCCAACTCATCAAGGCCATGGAGAGGACGATCAACAAAGCCAAGCCGACAAATAACCAACGCCAGCCCACCACAGGCAGCAACCACTGCACAGGCAGGGTAGAGGCCAACATGCCAAAAGCGCCCGTCATCAGCATCCACGAATTGGCGCGTTGCTGTTTTTCAAGCCGCAGCCAACGTCGATAACCTGTGAGCGGCGCCATCAAGCAGGCGCTCACGCCAACACCAATCAGCATGCGTGCGAACAACAGACCCGTGAAATCGCTGGCCCACGCAAACACCAAGCATCCCAAGACGGCAACGCCCAAAAAACTCAACACCACTTTTTTAGGGCCATGCTGATCCAGCCAATGGCCCATGGGCAATTGCGTGAGCGAAAAACCAAAAAAATAACCCCCAGCCAGCAAACCCAAATCACGGGCTTGCAAGCCGAATTCCAACGTCAAGGTGGGTGACAAGGTGGCCGTGATGGCACGCAGCAAGGTGGACAAAAAATAGGCCGATGCAAAGACCGCAAACACCCACACAGCCGCGCGGCGCGGCAACACATCATTGGTCATGGCAACTTGATTCCTGAAAAATAAACTTCAGCGGCTTCGTTCAATTTTGACGCTTTGGCATCGCCGTACACCGCCGCTTGGTAGATCTGGCGGGCGTGTACAAACCACACCCATTGCGCACGGTGTGTCGATGTTGTGACTTCGGCACGCTGCGGTGGTGGCACCGCGTCTGCGCCTTGAAGCTGCCAAGCTTGGATGGTCGCATCGCCTGGCTGAGCTTTCAAAGCAGCAAGACTGGCGGCACGCCAGGCAGACAAAGCATCGGCCATCGCGATGCCATCGGGCACACTCATTTCGGCCAAAGTGAATTGCAAATCGCTGGCTTCGCAACCTTGCATGCGCAAAGTGGCATCGATGGCACGATGGTCCGCGGGTAGCTGCACAGTGCGTGTGGCCGAATCAGGTTTGCACGGCATCAAGGCTTGCAACGCACTGTCGGCCAAGCGGGTGTCACGCCAATTCAGAGCCGGTGTGCAGCCCATCAAGACCGCAATTCCCAGCCCAAGCACCACGTGTCGCAAGATTCGATTCATCCTGCCATTATCCGGGCTGCTTCGCACCCGGCAGGCGTTGACGCACATTCCGCTGGATTGTGCGTCTTGCGTTTTCAATTATTTGCTTCTGAAGTCATCGTGGCACGATTTGCAGGTGCCTGCGGTCGCTGTGAAGGCGGCTTTGAAGGCGTCTTCTTTGCCTGTCTTGGCGGCAGCAGCGAGCTTGACAGCTTCGGCTTGAAATTTGTCGCTGTGTTCTTTGAAGCTGGCAGCTTGTTTCCAGATTTCGGCTTTGGCTTTGGTGTCACCCATATCAGTGCCTTCACCAAATGCAGCCCAAGGCAACTTGGACAAATTGGCCACGATTTCCGCGTTGTCTGACGCAACCTTGGCATCAAATGGAGCTTTGCCTGTGGCCATGGCACCTAAACGACCAAAATGCGCCGCTGTCAGCGTGAAGGCGCTTTTGCGATACTTGATGGCATCTTCAGGCTTGGCAAACTGCGCTGCGGCTGGCAAGCTCAGTGCAATGGCAGCCAAAGTGAGGGTACTTAGAAACGTTTTTTTCATCATTCTGTCCTTTAGGGTTGAAAATACACAACTGTTTGCGCGCCTGAGTTTACGAACTTCGCACGTTTTTGTCTTTGACCCCGTATTTCCTGTCTCATGTCATCACACACCTCGCAACACAACATCCGCGTCTGGGATCTGCCAACGCGCTTATTTCATGCCCTGCTCATCGTTTGTGTGGCGGGGTTGGTGATCACCGGCGAAATCGGTGGCGATGCCATGCGGCTGCATTTTCTGTTTGGCTATGGCGTCCTCACTTTGGTTTTATTCCGCTTGGTCTGGGGATTTGTGGGCGGTCACTGGTCACGGTTTGTGAATTTTTTACCCACCCCCGCTCAGTTGCTCGCCTATGTGCAAGCTTTACGCACACGCAGCGCACCGCCATCGGTCGGACATAACCCCTTGGGCGCACTGTCTGTGATTGCCATGCTGTTGATGTTGGCGATTCAAGTCCTCAGCGGGTTCATCAGTGACGATGAAATTGCAGCCACTGGGCCGTGGACCAGCTTGGTACCCAACGCGTGGATTGAACTGGCGACTGAGTACCACTCAGAAATCGGAAAAACCATCTTGATTGTTTTGGTCATCTTGCATGTGGCTTCGATCTTGTATTACAAGCGCTATAAAAACGAAGACTTGATCACCCCCATGATCAAGGGTGACAAACAAGAGCCAGCAACAACCCCTGCATCACGCGACACCCGCACATCGCGTATTTTTGCGCTTAGCGTCTTGCTCGCTTGCGCCTATGGGGTGTACCAGTTGGTGAACTTAGCGGCTTGAATTTCATCTCATCTCCTCAATGAAAAAAGCCACGCAGTGCGTGGCTTTTTTCATGTGGCGTGCATGTTCGACGACACGCGCAACACTTAGGCTTTTGCTTGCGCCAACAGGGTTTGGGCGTCGCTGACTTCGAATTTGCCTGGACCTTCCACATTCAAGGCCGCCACTTTACCGTCTTTCACCAACATCGAATAACGGTTGCTGCGCAAGCCCATGCCGCGTGCAGTCAGGTCCAACGTCAAACCTGTGGCTTTGGCGAAATCGGCGCTGCCGTCAGCCAACATGCGGACTTTGCCGTCGGTCTTTTGATCACGCGCCCATGCACCCATCACAAACGCATCGTTCACGCTCAAGCACCAAATTTCGTCCACGCCCGCGGCTTTGAATGCTGCCGCATTCTCAACAAAACCCGGCACATGCTTGGCAGAGCAGGTAGGTGTGAAAGCACCTGGCAATGCAAACACCGCTATGGTTTTACCGGCGCTGGCTTTTGCCACATCCACGGCGTTTGGGCCAATGCTGCAACCTTCGCCCTCCACTTCTGAGTATTCCATCAGCGTGGTGTGTGGCAATGTGTCTCCGACTTTGATCATGGTAGTTCCTAAAAATGAACAGTAGAAAAAGAAAAACGACCCACATTGTGGGTCGTTTTTAAGCGTCTTGCAGAGCCGAGGCTCTATAAGCTTAGACTGCAGCGGCCTTTTGAACCAAACGGGTAGCCACCCAGTTTTTGGTCCGCGAGATCGGCTTGCTTTCAGTAATCTCGATCACGTCGCCCAAGTGGTATTCACCGGTTTCGTCGTGAGCGTGGTACTTGCTCGACTTGGCCACGATCTTGCCGTAGAGGGCGTGCTTGACACGACGCTCGACCAGCACGGTCACGGTTTTCGTACGCTTGTCACTGACCACCTTGCCAATCAAGGTGCGTTTGAGGGATTTTTTAGCTTCCGTCATGTGTGCTCCTTAAGCTTTCGGGGTTGCAGCGGCTTGCTTTTCAGCAAGGATTGTTTTCGCACGTGCGATGCTGCGACGTGTAGAACGCAGCAAGGACGTGTTGTTGAGTTGTTGCGTGCCTTTTTGCATGCGCAAGCCGAAGTGGGCTTTTTGCAGCTCTTTGACTTCGGCTTCGAGGCCTGCAACGTCTTTTTGGCGCAGTTCAGCAGCTTTCATTTCTTATTTCTCCTGAATTACTGGCCAATCATGCGGGCCACAAACGTGGTGCGCAAGGGCAACTTTGCAGCGGCCAGACGGAAGGCTTCACGGGCCAACTCTTCGGGTACGCCTACGATTTCGTAGAGGACCTTGCCGGGTTGGATTTCTGCCACGTAGTACTCGGGGTTACCTTTACCGTTACCCATACGCACTTCAGCAGGCTTTTGGGAGATCGGCTTGTCAGGGAACACACGAATCCAGATGCGGCCGCCACGTTTGACGTGACGGGAGATCGCACGACGTGCGGCCTCGATCTGGCGGGCCGTCAAACGGCCGCGATCGGTGGACTTGAGACCGAAATCACCGAAAGCAACCGTGTTGCCACGGGTTGCGATGCCGGTGTTGCGGCCTTTTTGCTCTTTGCGGTATTTACGGCGTGCTGGTTGCAGCATGCTTATTCTCCTGTTCCGTCCGCAGCCGTGCCAGTGGATGCGGGCGCGGCAACCTTGCGGACGC
>CANGIQ010000034.1 GCA_947453965.1 Comamonadaceae bacterium | reverse complement strand
GGTGGACGCGGCCGTGGCGCAATGCCAGGCCTTGGGTGCGCAAGCCGTGGGCTATGTGGTGGACGTGACGCAACGCGACATGGTCGACGCCATGGTCAAAGCCGTGCTGGACAAGTTTGGGCGCATCGATGTGCTGGTCAACAACGCAGGCATCACCCAAGATGCGCGCTTGCAAAAGATGACCATCGAGCAGTTTGACCGGGTGATTGACGTCAACCTGCGCGGTGTGTTCCATTGCGCACAAGCCGTCACAGACACCATGGTGGCGCAAGGCAGCGGCGTGATTTTGAATGCTTCCTCGGTAGTGGGCATTTACGGCAATTTTGGTCAAACCAACTATGCCGCCACCAAGTTCGGGGTGATCGGTTTCACCAAGACATGGAGCCGCGAACTCGGCCCCAAGGGCATTCGCGTCAACGCGGTCGCGCCTGGCTTCATTGCCACCCCCATCTTGGACTCCATGCCCGAAAAAATCATTGACGACATGGTGAGCCGCGTGCCCTTGAAGCGGTTGGGCCGGGCTGAAGACATTGCCAATGTCTACGCCTTTTTGGCCAGCGATGAAGCGGCGTATGTGAACGGTGCGGTGCTGGAAGTCTCTGGCGGCATGACCGTATGAGCGACAGCCCCGAAGCGGCAAACAGCCCAGCGCGCCAAGCGCCACGCAGCAAAACCGATTTGTTTGTCTCGTTCACCTTGCTGGCCTTGCAAGGCTTTGGCGGCGTGTTGGCGGTGGTGCAACGCGAGTTGGTCGACAAAAAACAATGGCTGACACTGGATGAGTTTGTCGAAGACTGGTCCGTCGCCCAAATCTTGCCCGGCCCCAATGTGGTCAACCTCGCCTTGATGATCGGTGGCCGCGCCTTTGGTTTGCCCGGCGCCTTGGCCGCCTTGGCCGGTTTGTTGTTGGCCCCAACCGTGCTGGTTCTGTTATTTGCGGCTGCGGTGGCAGGCGTGGCAGACACGCCAGTGGCGCAAGGTATGTTGCGTGGCATGGGCGCAGTGTCGGCAGGTTTGATCGCCGCCGTGGGCATCAAGCTCATGGGGGCCTTGAAAAGCAACCCCATGGGGCGCTGGAGCTGCATGGGCGTGGCCGGCCTCACCTTCACGGCGATTGCTTTGCTGCGATTGCCCCTCGCTTGGGTGCTGCTGAGTCTGGGTCCGCTGGCCAGCATTTGGGCTTGGCATTGCCTGGGCAGAGGTGAATTGGCATGAACATCGCACTCACGCTCACCTTCACCGATTGGTGGTCGCTTTTTTTGCATTTCATCTCGCTGTCCTTGTTGGCCGTGGGTGGCGCCATCACCACGGCGCCTGACATTCACCGCTACTTGGTGGATGAGCAACATTGGTTGACCGACACCCAGTTCACCTCCTCCATCGCTTTGGCCCAAGGCGCGCCTGGACCCAATGTGATGTTTGTGGCCTTGATGGGCTGGAACGTGGGCCTGAATGCCGGCGGCGGCTTGGCTGCCGGTTGGCCGGCGATCAGCTTGGCCTTGCTGGGCGTGGTGGTCACCATGGTGGGCATCATGATTCCATCGTGCACCCTCACCTTTGTGGCCACCCAGTGGGCCCATCGCAACCGTGAACTGCGGGCGGTCAAAGCCTTCAAAGCGGGCATGGCGCCGATCGTGATTGCTCTCCTGATCGCCACCGGGTGGTTGCTCACCGGCAGCCACGAACATCCGGCCCTCGATTGGCCGCTGTGGGCCTTAACGGCCGTGACCACCGTGGTGGTGTGGAAAACCAAAACGCACTTGCTGGTGCTCTTAGGCCTGGGCGCACTCTTAGGCGGCATGGGTTGGATCTAAACGGATGAACACTCAGCGTCTTCCCACGGTCTACCAAGCGCGGATTGACGCTTTGCTGCAAGCTGGCGGGCGTCGTCTGTTGGGTTTGGTAGGCGCACCGGGTGCAGGCAAATCCACCTTAGCCAACGCCTTGGCGCAACAATGGCCCGCGCAAATTCAAGTCGTGCCGATGGATGGTTTTCATTTGGCCAATGCCACGCTCACGCAGCTCGGACGCCGACAACGCAAAGGCGCACCCGACACCTTTGATGCGCATGGCTTTGTGGCTTTGCTCAAACGCTTGCGTGCACAAAGCGCCGATGAGGTGGTGTACGCCCCCAACTTTGAACGTACGTTGGAAGAACCTGTGGCAGGTGCGATTGCCATTCAAGCTGCCACGCCCCTGGTCGTGGTGGAAGGCAACTACCTGTTACTGGGCGAACACCCGTGGAACCAAGTGCAGGCCTTGCTGGACGAGGTGTGGTTTGTGGACATTGCACAAGACACACGGGTGAGCCGTTTGGTGCAACGGCACCAACAATTTGGCCGTAGCGCGCAAGCTGCCGCTGACTGGGTGCGTGACACCGACGAGCCCAATGCGCGGCGCATTGAAGCCGAAAAATCCAAAGCCGATGTGTTGTTTCGCTGGGACGCAGCCTGAGGCTTATTTACAAGCCAGGCTCATCAACAGCACATTCCTTGTGTGATCTGAATACACCGGTGTGGGCTTGAACTGGTGCGCAAATTCGGAATTGCTTTCTTGAATGAACGTATCTTTGCTGGTGTGCGTGATGATGGGAAATTTGCCATCCGCATCGGCATAAAAGGTTCGGCTCATCAATTGGACCGTTTTTTCTTTGCAGTTGAATTCGTAGTTCGACAACTCGGCGCGGTAGCGGACCAGCTGTACTTTAGGCTTCGCCTTGGCGTTGTAGAGCGGTACTTGCCCTTTGACGCTGAGTGCGCTGAAGGTTTTGATGTTGGAGGTCTTGCCTCGGCTGTCGATGGCCGAGTCGTAGTACTCATCCCAATTGCCGTGGTTGTCGTTCAAATGCAACCAAGCCGCATGGGCCACCGCTTGGGCCATGCCACACATCGCAAACGCCATCCAACGCTTCATGGCCATGTGCTTTAGCTGCGTTGACGGCGTGCCTCGTACAGGCACACACCGCTGGCCACAGACACGTTCAAACTTTCCACCGCACCACTCATGGGAATGCTGACCAACTCGTCGCAGGTTTTGCGTGTGAGTTGACGCATCCCGTCGCCCTCCGCGCCCAACACCAGCGCCGTGGGGCCTTTGAGGTCGACTTGGTACAAAGTTTTGGGCGCATCGTCGCTGGTGCCGATGATCCAAATATTGCGTTCTTTGAGTTCGTTCAAGGTACGCGCCAAATTGGTCACCATGAAATACGGCACGGTTTCTGCCGCGCCGCTGGCCACTTTGGCCACGGTGGCGTTGATGCCCACCGCATGGTCTTTGGGCGCAATGACTGCATGGGCCCCTGCCCCGTCGGCCACGCGCAAGCACGCGCCCAGGTTGTGGGGGTCGGTCACACCGTCGAGCACCAAAATCAAAGGCGATTCGACTTTCTCCACCCCTTCAAGCAGCTCGTCTAAGGAATGCACCTGCTTGATCTCATTCACCCGTGCGGCCACACCCTGGTGGCCATGGCTGCCCGCCAGTTTGGACAGACGCAGACCATCGGCCTCAATCAGGCGTGCGCCGGCTTCGTTGGCGCGCTCTAAGAACTGGCGCATGCGTGCATCGCGACGCGTGGGCTCGTAATAAATTTCAATGATGGATTGCGGCGCAGTTTTCAAACGCACGCCCACGGCGTGAAAGCCGAAAAGAACTTTGGGGGTAGACATGCAGGGATTATCCCTTGACGCACCCAGCTTCGATCGTGATCGCCCGATCACAGCGCGCCGCCAACTTGGGGTCATGAGTGACCAGCACCAGCGTGGTGCCCAGCTCTTGATTCAAGCTGAACATCAAGTCCATGATCCGCTCGCCACTGGCATGGTCCAAACTGCCGGTGGGCTCATCAGCCAACAGCAGCGCGGGCTTGACCACAAAGGCGCGCGCCAGGGCTACCCGTTGCTGCTCACCACCAGACAACACCTTGGGGTAATGGTTCAGACGCTCGCCCAGGCCAACCCGCACCAGCATGTCTTTGGCTGTGCTGCGCGGTTGGGGTAAGCCTGCCAGCTCCAGTGGCAGCATGACGTTTTCTAAGGCCGTCATATTCCCCAAGAGCTGAAAGCTTTGAAACACAAAGCCAATGTGGCGCGCACGCCAAGCGGCGCGCTGGTCTTCGCTCAAAGCGAACAAGTCTTGGCCCGACAACACCACCGTACCTTGGCTGGGCGTGTCCAAGCCCGCCATGATGGACAGCAAGGTACTTTTGCCAGACCCGGATGCGCCCACAATGGCCAAAGACTGCTGGGCGTCCAGCTGAAAATCGATATCGCGGAGAATGTCGAGGGTGCCGGTTGTGTCTTGCACCGATTTGTACACATGCGAGACTGAAATCAAGGTCATAAAGAAACATCCAATGTTGAGACGACACTTTAACTTGCGCGCATTAAGCGCTGGACTCGCAGGGCCATGGAGCGGCTTGGCGGCTTGGCTGAGTGCGTCGCCAACTCAAGCGCAGCAACAGGTGATTACCTCCACCGGACAAGGCCTGGAAGGTGAAATCACTTCTACCGGCCAGCACCGCCGTCGTGGCCAAGCCCAGCCCAACAACGTACCCCCGCCCGGCTCGGCACCGCCGCCAGGTTCTGTGCCTGCCGCCACGGTGCTGATCTTGGGCGACTCGCTCAGTGCCGAATACGGCCTGCCACGTGGCAAGGGATGGGTCAGCTTGTTGGCCGGCCGGCTGCGGGCTGAGCGCCCGGATGTGCGCGTGGTCAACGCCAGTGTGAGCGGTGACACCACCTCGGGTGGCCGTTCGCGCTTGCCCGATTTGCTCAACCAGCTCCGCCCCGTGTTGGTGGTGATTGAACTGGGCGGCAACGATGCCTTGCGTGGCTTAGACCTCGACAGCACGCAAGACAATTTACAAACCATGATCAAGGCCTGCCGCAGCGTGAATGCACGGGTCATCTTGGTGGGCATGCAAATCCCCCCCAATTACGGGCCCGACTACAGCAACCGCTTTGCGGCCCTGTTCAAAAACTTGGCCAAGAAATACCAAACAGGCTTGGTGCCGTTCTTTTTGCAAGGCATTGCCGATGCGCCCAACGCAGCGGAGTTGTTCCAGCCCGACCGCATTCACCCCCGGGAAGAAGCGCATCCGCGCATGTTGGCCAATGTCTGGCCTGAAATCAAAAAGAGTCTGTCAACACCGTGAGCGTTCATCTCATTTCGGCGCAAGACGCCATGGCCCGCATGGCCATTCCCCTGGGCCAGCCCGGTGGCTTCAGCACCATCATTGACGCCCGCAGCGAGGGCGAATACGCGCTCGACCATCTGCCTGGCGCGGTGAACTGGCCCTCGCTCAACAACGAAGAACGCATCTTTGTGGGCACCATGTACAAGCAACAAGGCGCGTTTGAAGCGCAAAAGCATGGGGCGGCCTTGGTGGCAGCCAATATTTCGCGCCATATCCAGCGCGAGGTGCTGACCTTGGCCAAAAACTGGCAACCCTTGATTTATTGCTGGCGCGGCGGCAAGCGCAGTGGTTCGCTGTCCATGGTGCTGGGGCAAATTGGGTTCAAGATTTACCTGATCGAAGGGGGCTACAAAGCCTTTCGCGCCGCCTTGGTAGACGACATGCCCAAACGCGTAGCGCCCTTGCAATTCAACATCATTTCAGGCCCCACCGGCTCTGGAAAAACACGGCTGCTCCACGCCTTGGCTGACGAAGGCGCACAAGTATTGGACTTGGAAGATTTGGCCAGCCACCGCAGCTCCGTGCTGGGACATATTCCCGGCCAACCGCAACCCAGCCAAAAGCACTTTGACACCCTGATCTGGCAAGCCTTGCGCAGCTTTGACCCTACGCGGCCCGTGTTTGTCGAGTCGGAAAGCCGCAAGGTGGGTAATTTGTCCATCCCAGAGTCGCTCATGCAAGCCATGCGCAACAGCCCCTGCTTTGAGCTGCAACTCAGCTTGGACGAGCGCGTGGCCTTGTTGATGGAAGACTACCGCTTCTTCGTCGATGACCATGCCCTGTTTTGCCATCGTTTGGATGCGCTGGTGGCGATTCGCGGCAAAGCGGTGGTGGAGGCTTGGAAAGCGCAAGTCCACAGCGGTCACATTGAGGACGTGGTGCGTGATTTGCTCGTCTTGCACTACGACCCCACCTATGCCTCGTCCATGGTGCGCAACTTCATCCAAGCAGACCGCGCGACTGCTTGCGTGGCCGAGAGCCGTCACTCTGAAAGTTTGCGTCGCGTGGCTCAGGCCTTGTGCCAAAGCCAGGCTGCCATCGCCTGAGCAAGACTGTTCTGCGTCCTCAGGTGTTGAGCTCAGCAGGCGCCGTCACATGCACGGCGCAACGGTACGCATGCCAGCTGGCAAAGCCCAGCCATGGCCCCACCAACAACAAGCCCGCCGCGAAAGGCAGCAGCATGGCCAGCACCACCCCGCTCATGCAAAGCAAGCCCCACCAGGCCGACACGGCGGTGTGATCGACAAACACCCGCAAGCTGGTGATGCAGGCGGTGATGGCATCGGTGTCGCGGTCCAAAATCATGGGAATGGACACCATCATGCTGGCAAACACCAGACCGGCAAAGAAGCCACCCACACAGATGTAGGCGGCGATGAATTCCCAGTTTTGCGGATTGAACACGGCCTCTAACACCGTGGCCGTGGTGGGCATGCCTGCAGTGTTGTAGAACACCGCAAACACCACCAGCGATGCCCGTCCCCACAGCAACTCCAGCACGATCATGACCATGATGAGCATGCCCATGCTGCGCGTGTGCGATTGCCAACTGGTCAACGAACTGCCCATGCTGGGCGGCTCACCACGTTCCATGTGCATGCTCACGTCGTACAGACCCATGGCTAAAAAGGGGCCCACCAACAAGCAGCCTGAAACCGCCGATAGGGTGTATTCAGGAACGGTGTTGAACACTGCCAACAACACCAGCGCCATGCCCCAAAAACACAGCCCATAGAACAGCGAAATCAAGGGTTGCGACACCATATCGCGCCCACCCATCCACAGCCAGCGCAAAGGATCGCTCCAACGAATCGGGTGGATGTCAATGCGGTCATGTGCCTCGTCAGGGACCAGTTGTTGCATGTTCAACCCTTTGCTGTTTTCAGGTGTTCACTTCAGGTGTTGCAAGGCCTGCGCGATGTCGTTTTGCAAATCGTCCACATCTTCCAGGCCGATGCAAAAGCGCACCACACGCCCAGGTTTCAGATGTGGCGTGGGCATGGCCCGAGAGGAGCGCAGGTTGTAGGGCATCACCAAACTCATGGGGCCGCCCCAGCTGTAGCCAATTTTGAACAGTTTCAAGGCATCACAAAATCCATCGACCTGTGCACTGCTGAAGCGTTCATCCATCACCACACTGAAAATACCTGCTGCCAGTCCCTGTGGTACCTCGGCAGTCACGCACAGGTTTTTCCAATGCGCATGACCGGGTGCATCGGTCCATGCCGGATGCAGCACTTGGGTGAACGGCGCTTGCAAAGCACACCATGCCGCCAGGCGGCGCGCCGCTTGGTCTTGCGCTTGGTAGCGCAGGGGCAAACTGGGCAAGGCACGCAACACGGCTTCGGCATCGTTGGCGCCCACGCCGGTGCCTAGGCGCATATGGCTGAGCTTGAGCGTGCGTGCCAAATCGTCGCTGCGGGTGACGATGCTGCCCATCAACACATCACCGCCACCGCTGGGGTATTTGGTGAGCGCATGAATGGTCAGGTCCACACCCAAAGGCGCGCTGCCCTGCCCTGGCTCCAGATCAAAGGCGTTGAAAGCCAAGCCCGCGCCCCAGGTGTTGTCCAGGGCGCACAACACGCCACGTTCACAACAGACACGCACCAGTGCGGGCAAGTCTGGAAACTCCATCGTCACCGAACCCGCCGCCTCCAACCACACCAAGCGGGTGCGCTCGGTGATGCGCGCCGCCAGGTCCTGCGCATCCATGGGGTTATACAGCGCGTGGGTGATGCCAAAACGCGCCAACTCGCCTTCGGCCAACGCTTTGTTGGGGCCGTAGGCGTTGTCGGGTATCAGCACCTCGTCGCCGCTTTGGAGCAAGGCGAAATCTACATGCGCAATCGCCGCCAGCCCGCTGGGTGTGAGGATGCAATGTGTGCCGCCTTCCAGCGTGGCCAAGCGTTCTTCCAACGTGAAGGTCGTCGGCGTACCG
The DNA here is from genome assembly GCA_947453965.1 of Comamonadaceae bacterium. GTDB lineage: Bacteria > Pseudomonadota > Gammaproteobacteria > Burkholderiales > Burkholderiaceae_C > Limnohabitans. The sequence goes on along the minus strand of CANGIQ010000034.1, from coordinate 17,690 downwards.
TGCAAGCCATAGGTGTAGGCCGACTTGTCCAACCACTCGCGCGTGCGCATGGCCGCCACATTGGGAAAGATCACCGTCGAGGCTTTGAACACCCCCACTTGCGGGGCTTCAAACTCAGCCGGCGGCTGGTACGGGTGGTGAATGAGGTCGGTGCTGCGGGACATGCCCCGATATTACCCAGCCCAGAAACAAAAAACTCCGCAAAGCGGAGTTCTTCAACGCATCAACACAGCAAGCCGCAGTCAAACGGCGAACGCAATGCGCGATGTGGCGATTTGCTGGCGCGCAGCGACTGATGAGCCATAGCGCGCATTGCGTTCGCCGTTTGACGAAGCAGCAGCAAAGCAAGAAGGCGTTAAACCTTCCACTTCTCCAACAAAGCCGCCGGACGCATGTTGTCATACGGCTCGAAGGGTTGGTGAATCCAAGGGTTGGTGGGCAAGTAGTCCACCGAAAAGTCAGGCGCAAAGGCCGACACGCCTTTGGTCCAAATCACGGCGGTGCGCAACTCGGTGATGGGCTTGTAGTTGTTCTTGAGCTGGTCCACCACGGCCTTCAGGGTGTGGCCGGTGTCGGCCAAGTCGTCCACCAACAACACGCGACCCGCGATTTCGCCTTTGGGTGTGGTGATGAAGCGGGCAATGTCCAAGTGGCCTTGCACGGTACCGGCATCGGCGCGGTAGGAGCTGGTGGACATGATGGCCAAGGGCTTGTCGAAAATGCGCGACAAAATGTCGCCAGGGCGCATGCCGCCACGGGCCAAGCACAGGATGGTGTCGAATTCCCAGCCCGATTGGTGAATCTTGATGGCGAGTTTTTCAATCAGGTTGTGGTACTCGTCGTACGACACGTACAGGTGTTTGCCGTCTTCGGTCAACATGGGTTCAGGTCCTTTAAAAAATTAAGCAATGTAGGGGTGGGTCAGCAAGATCGTGTGGTCACGGTCTGGGCTGGTCGACACCATGTGGATGGGCACGCCGGTGGTTTCGGCAATGCGGTTCAAGTAATGCTGAGCAGCTTTGGGCAGCTTGGCATAGTCGGTCACACCCACGGTGCTGTCACTCCAACCGGGGATGGTTTCGTAGATGGGTGTGCAACGCGCAATTTCGTCAGCGCCCATGGGCAAGATGTCGATTTTTTCACCGTCCAACTCATAGCCTACGCACAACAGCAACTCGCTCAAACCGTCGAGCACGTCGAGCTTGGTGATGCACAAGCCAGACAAGCCATTGACTTGCGCGCTGCGCTTGAGCAAGGCCGCATCAAACCAGCCGCAACGGCGTGAACGGCCCGTGGTCACACCTTTTTCGGCGCCCACGGTGGACATGTGGTAGCCCGGTGTGCCTTCTTTTTCCCACTCGAGTTCGGTGGGGAATGGGCCGCCGCCCACGCGTGTGCAATAAGCCTTGGTGATGCCCAAGATGTAGTGCAACAAACCTGGGCCCACGCCTGCACCGGCGGCAGCGTTACCAGCCACACAGTTGCTGGAGGTCACGAAAGGATAGGTGCCGTGGTCCACATCGAGCAAGGTGCCTTGGGCGCCTTCGAACAACAGATTGGCACCGGCTTGGTGGGCTTCGTTCAACTCACGTGAGACGTCGGCCACCATGGGCAAGATCTCTTTGGCATAGGCCATCGCTTCGTTGTAGACCGTGTCGTAGTCCACCGCAGGCGCGTGCAAGATGTCGGTCAACACGTGGTTGTGCAGTTCCAAGTTTTCGCGCAATTTGGTGGCGAAGCGCTCGGGGTGCTTCAAGTCCTGCACGCGCAAGGCGCGGCGGGCAATTTTGTCTTCGTAAGCGGGGCCAATGCCGCGACCGGTGGTACCGATTTTGGCGGTGCCAGCCTTCTCTTTGGCCGCTTCACGGGCCACGTCAATGGCGGCGTGGTAGGGCAAGATCAATGGGCAAGCTTCGCTGATGCGCAGGCGTGAGCGCACTTCAACGCCAGCCTTTTCCAAGCCCGCAATTTCTTCCAACAGTTTGGTGGCCGACAAGACCACACCGTTGCCGATGTAGCACTTGACGCCGGGGCGCATGATGCCACTGGGAATCAAATGCAAGGCAGTTTTCACGCCGTTGATGACCAAGGTGTGGCCGGCGTTGTGGCCACCTTGAAAGCGGACCACGCCCGTGGCGGTTTCGGTCAACCAATCGACCAACTTGCCTTTGCCTTCGTCGCCCCATTGGGTGCCGACCACCACAACGTTACGGCCCTTGGTGGCGGTCACGGTTTGTCCTTTGGATGTGCTCATATCAACTTCTATCGTTTTTTAAATCAATCAGAGGGCCCGAACGACCCATTGGCCTGACACGTCCACCAACTCGCGGTCGCAGTCAAACTCGTCCACTTCGCTTTCATGGCCGGGCATCACGCAGACCACGGTTTCGCCCCGGGCACGCAACGCGGCAATCGCTTCGCGCAAGCCTTGGGCAATGCCCCAAGGCGCGCGAATGGCAGCCTTGAGCGTTTGCTCAGGCACCACGCTGACCAGTTCTTTGAGGTCCAAGCTAAAGCCCACAGCGGGACGCTTGCGGCCGAACACGGCGCCGACTTCGTCGTAACGGCCGCCACGCACCAAGGCATCGCTGGCGCCTTGCACATAAATGGCAAATCGCACACCGCTGTAGTAGGCGTAGCCGCGCAAATCGGCCAAATCGAAGGTGGTGTGAACCGTGCCCAAGTCGGCCGCGATGTGACGCAACTCGCGCAAGGCGTGCAGCACTTTGGGCCAGGCCGCAAAGGCTTGTTCGGCTTGCGCCAACACCTGCACATCACCATACAGATGAACCAAGGTCAGCAAGGCGTCGCGCACTGCAGCGGGCAGCGATTGGGTCAGGGTCTTCAAACCCGAGGTGTCTTTGGCGGCCAAGGCGTTGTGCAGGGCTTCGCGAGCCTCCGAGCTCAAAGCCACGCCTTCCAGCAAAGCAGGCACGATGCGCGCGTCGCTCAAGTCGACCGAGAAGTTGTGCAGGGCCACGGCTTGCAAGCTGTCGAGTGCGAGGTGCAGCACCTCCAAGTCCGCTTCCAAACCGGCGTGGCCATAAATTTCGGCACCAAACTGCAAAGGCTCGCGGGTGGCAAAGGGGCGGTCTGGACGCGTGTGCAACACGGGGCCGCAGTAGCACAGACGGGTCACGCCCGCGCGGTTGAGCAAATGGGCGTCAATGCGGGCGACTTGTGGTGTGGTGTCGGCACGCAGACCCAGGGTGCGGCCAGAGAGTTGGTCGACCAGCTTGAAAGTTTGCAAATCGAGTGCACGGCCGGTGCCGGACAACAAGGATTCGAGGTATTCAAGCAGCGGGGGCATGACCAGCTCGTAGCCATAGCCACGTGCTGTGTCGAGATAAAGACGGCGGAGTTCTTCGATGTGCCGGGCCTCGGAAGGCAAAACATCAGCGATGTGATCCGGCAGGACCCAAGCGGACATGTGAATTGTGGGTGGCTGTTAAAAAAGAGATTTTACCGGGGTTCTCGGGCTCAGCCGAGCCACCACAGCATCAAAAGGCCCACCAAGACGCAGACCAGGCCAAAAAAACGGATTTGGCCATCGTGCAAGGCCAAAATTTGAGCCATTTTGTTTCGCCAGCCATCGGGTGACAGAAAGGGAAAAATCCCTTCAAACACCAACATCAGGCCAAACGCCATCCACAGCACATCGCTGTCCACCTCCATACGCCCTGCCCTTTACTTTTTAGCGGGTGCGGGGGCAGAGCCACCGCCACTGCCGCGCATGGCTTTGAAGAAGTCGCTGGAAGGATCGAGCACCATCACATCGCCCTTTTTGTTGAAGGTCGATTTGTAGGCTTCCAAGCTGCGGTAGAACTGGGCGAAGTTGGCATCGCGGCCAAACGACTCGGCGTAAATGCGGGCGGCTTCGGCATCACCCTCGCCCTTGATTTTTTGCGCTTCGCGGTAAGCATTGGCGACGGTCACTTCACGTTGACGGTCGGCATCCGCACGGATTTTTTCGCCTTCGGCTGCACCTGTGGAACGCAGCTCGTTGGCCACGCGCTTGCGCTCAGCCTCCATGCGTCGGTAGACCGATTCGGTGATGGCATCCACATAGTCGGCACGGGTGATGCGCACATCGACCACGTCCACGCCCCAAGGCTTGGCGCCTTTGACCGCAGCCAGCACTTCGCGCTTGACGTCTTCCATCAAGGCTTCGCGCTTGAGCGACAAAAGCTCTTTGACCGTGCGTTTGTTGATTTCTTCTTGGAAAGCGTTGCGCACAACGCGTGCGAGTTGGATAGACCCTGCGGTTTCATCCAAGCCGACGTTGCGGATGTACTGCGACGGATCGGTGATGCGCCAACGGGCGTACCAGTCAATCACCACGCGTTGCTTTTCAGCGGTCAGCATGGGCTCGGTGTCGGCGTTGTCCAGCGTGAGCAAGCGCTTGTCGATATAGCTCACGTTTTGGAATGGCGGTGGCAGCTTGATGTTCAGGCCAGGCTCGGTGATCACGTTTTTGATCTGACCAAACGAATAAACCACGCCAAACTGGCGCTGATCGACCACAAACAAGGTGGAGCTCAGCAGCGCCAAGGCCACGAATGCCGAAGAAATGTAAAAACCAATTTTGTTATTCATTGCGTGTCCCCTGCTCAACGGCCATCACGATCGCGTGAGCGACCATCGCGTGCGCGCACATCCAAGGCGGGTGGATTGCCCGTGACCAGGTTGGCCGCGCTGCCTGCCGTGTCCGCCGATGCGGCAGGCGCAGCGGGTTGGGCAGTTTGTTGAATGATTTTGTCCAGCGGCAAGTACAAGAGGTTGGAACCTTGCTTGCTGTCCACCAACACCTTGGTGGTGTTGCTGTAAATCTGCTGCATGGCGTCGATGTACAAACGGTCACGCGTGACTTGCGGTGCCTTTTGGTATTCGGTCACCAAGGACTTGAAGCGTTGCGCATCGCCCTGGGCTTGCGCCACGATGCGGGCTTTGTAGCCATCGGCCTCTTGGTTCAAACGCGAGGCGGCACCCACCGCACGGGGAATCACGTCGTTGGCATAGGCCTCGGCCTCGTTCTTGGCGCGTTCGCGTTCTTGGCCGGCTTTGAGCACGTCGTCAAATGCGGCTTGCACTTGCTCAGGTGGACGCACGCCACCTTGCTGCAAATTGATACCCACCACTTCAATGCCGACTTTGTAGCGGTCCAAAATGGTTTGCATCAGGGTGCGAATGCGCGGACCGATTTGGTCGCGTTCCTCGGACATGGCCGAGTCCATCTTCATCTTGCCGACCACTTCGCGCACCGCTGTTTCTGCGGCTTGCACCACGGTGTCGGTGGGATTTTTGGTTTCGAACAAATACGCGCGTGCGTCGGTCAAACGGTATTGCACGGCAAATTTGATTTCCAGAATGTTTTCGTCTTCGGTCAGCATGGCCGACTCACGCAACCCTGTGGCTTTGATGATGTTGTCACGGCCGACATCGACCGAGCGGATTTGCGTCACAAACACCAGTTCATGGCGCTGGAAGGGATAAGGCAAACGCCAGTTGAAACCCGCACCCACGGTCGAGTGGTAGCGGCCAAACTGGGTGATCACGGCTTGCTGACCTTCTTGCACGATGAAAAATCCGGTGCTGCACCAAATGGCCAACACCACAGCGGCGACCACGCCCATGCCCAGTCGCGCCGCTTTGAAGTCAGGACCTGTCGGGCCCCCATTGGCAGGAGGCTCTGAACCACCGCCTTTGCGGCCACCCAGCAAACCACTCAATTTGGCGTTGAAATCGCGCCAGAGTTCATCCAAATCAGGCGGGCCACCCGCAACTGGCGGACGCTGCTGGGGTTGATCTGGTTTTTTTTCCTCGGTGGGGGCTTGACCATTTGGATCGAACGTGGGATGCCCGTCTTTGTCTCGACCCCAACGTCCATCGTTGAGGTTGAACATACCGAGCAGTCGGGCCAACCAAGAGCGTGGACTCGCTGTTTGAGGAGTGGTGTTCATGCGCATCGTTGTTGTTTCTCTGAAGTCTGGATTGTGCCTAATTGCCAAAGCGTTCATTCGTCATCTGGCGTTTGTAGCGCATCGTCGATTGTCGGCATGTTTTGTAGGGCCTCTTGGGCCAAAAATTCACGCAAAGCGACCAAGCCTTCGCACGATTGCGCACTGACAAAAAAGCGTGGCACCGCTTTGCCATCCACCGTGTAGTGGTCGTGCAACTGCAACGGGCGTTGCTCTGGGCTCAGAGCATCCAGCTTGTTGAAGACCAACACCTGCGGCACCTCTGAAGCACCAATTTCGGCCAATACTTTTTGCACTTCGTCCATTTGCTCGGGGAAGTTCGGGTTGGAGGCATCGACCACATGCATCAACAGCGTGGCATCGGCCGCTTCTTGCAAGGTGGCTTGAAACGCGTCGATCAAACCGTGCGGCAAGTCACGGATAAAGCCCACGGTGTCTGACAAGGACACCGAGCGGCCCGTGCCGTCTTGGTGGCCCAAATAGAGCTGGCGGGTGGTGGTGTCCAAGGTGGCAAACAACTGGTCGGCGGCATAGGCGCGGGCTTTAACCAGGGCGTTGAACAAGGTGGATTTGCCCGCGTTGGTGTACCCCACCAGTGAAATGGTGAAGGCATCGCGACGCTGGCGTTGGCGGCGCTGGGTGCTGCGCTGCTTCTTGACCTTTTCCAGCCGCTCACGTGTGCGTTTGATGGACTCGGCAATCATGCGACGGTCCAACTCGATCTGGGTTTCGCCCGGTCCACCCCGCATGCCAATGCCGCCGCTTTGACGCTCCAAGTGCGACCAGCGGCGTACCAAACGTGTGCTCAAGTATTGCAAGCGCGCCAATTCGACTTGCAATTTGCCCTCGTGGCTGCGGGCGCGTTGGGCGAAGATTTCCAAAATCAAGAGCGTGCGGTCGTTGACCGCCATCCCCATATGGCGCTCCAAATTACGCTGCTGTGCCGGGCTGAGCGACTGGTCAAACAAGATTTCACTCGCGCCATGCATGAGCGCGAGCTCTTTGATTTCATCGGCCTTGCCGCTGCCCACGAACAAGGCGGCATCAGGCGCTTTGCGTTTGCAGGTGATGCGTGCCACAGGCTTCAAGCCGGCGGTTTGGGCCAGCAAGCCCAGCTCTTCAAGTTCGCCATCAAAGTGGGGCAAACCAAAGTCCACCCCGACCAAAATGGTGGCGGCTGCGTTTTTAGGATCAGAGTCGTTCAACGGGGCAATCAGAAAGAAAGAGACATAAAAAAAGGGCTGTGGCCAGCCCTTTTCTCAGAGCAAATCAGCTCAGACTTCAGGCGAACTGCCTGTGCCGTCGGCTGCATTGAAGTTCACGGCGCGGCCCGGCACGATGGTCGAGATGGCGTGTTTGTAAACCATTTGGGTGACGGTGTTTCGCAAAAGAACCACGTATTGATCAAATGATTCGATTTGGCCTTGCAGCTTGATGCCATTGACCAAGTAGATGGACACGGGCACATGCTCGCGGCGCAGGATGTTCAAAAAGGGATCTTGCAACAGTTGGCCTTTGTTCTTTGAGTTGTCGGTGTTCACGATATTCTCCGTGTCTGTGTAGTTGAAAGAAAACCCACGTTACCACAGAGCCCGGGGGCGCTGGTGGTCAATCGTCTTTATCGGCGTAGGGGTTACTTGAGGTCTTCATCTCAATTCGCAAGGGGGTGCCTTCCAAAGAAAACGCCTTACGAAAACGCCCTTCCAAGAAGCGTTTGTACGCGTCGGTCACGTGTTCGAGCGAGTTGCCGTGGATCACGATCACAGGCGGGTTCATGCCGCCTTGGTGGGCATAACGCATCTTGGGACGGAACATGCCCGAGCGCTTGGGTGATTGGAACTGCACCGCTTCCAGCAACAAGCGCGTGAGCACGGGCGTGGACATTTTGCACATGGCGGCTTTGTGGGCCTGGGCAATCGCACCCCACAAAGGCCCCAGACCTTGGCGCTTTTTGGCCGAAATAAAGTGCATGGCAGCGAATTTCAAAAACGCCAACCGTGTTTCAACCGAGCGCATCAGCAATTCGCGCTGGTAGGAATCCACCGCATCCCATTTGTTAATGGCCAACACCACGGCGCGACCGCTTTCCAAGATGTAGCCTGCAATGTGGGCGTCTTGGTCGGTCACGCCTTGGGTGGCGTCGAGCAGCAGCAACACCACATTGGCCGATTCAATCGCTTGCAGGGTTTTGACGACCGAGAACTTTTCGATCGCTTCAAACACCTTGCCTTTGCGGCGCAAACCGGCGGTGTCGATGAGTTCAAACTTTTGCCCATCGCGCTCAAACGGCACGCTGATGGCGTCACGCGTGGTACCGGGCATGTCAAACGCCACCAAGCGCTCTTCACCCAACCAGGTGTTGATCAAGGTCGACTTGCCCACATTGGGGCGTCCTGCCACAGCGAGTTTGATGGTGCCATCGTCGAGGGCTTCGTCTTCGTCGCCTTCTTCGGACAGATGCAAAGGCGCAAACGCCATTTCCACCATGCTGCGAATGCCTTGGCCGTGTGAGGCCGACACGGGCAACACCTCGCCCAAACCCAGCTCATAAAACTCGACCAGCTGGGCACCCTCTTTCATGCCTTCGGCCTTGTTGGCCACCAGCAAGGTGGGTTTGCCCAAGCGACGCAGGTAGTTGGCAATGTCGTGGTCTTGGGCCGAAATGCCACCGCGGGCATCGACCACAAACACCACCACATCGGCTTCGGCCACGGCTTGTTGGGTTTGGCGCGCCATCTCTTTGTAGATGCCAGAGTGGGCGTCAGGTTCAAAACCACCGGTGTCGATGACGATGAATTCTTGTTTGCCAAACTTGGCATTGCCATAGTGGCGGTCACGGGTCAGACCGGCGAAGTCAGCCACGATCGCATCACGCGATTTGGTCAAACGATTAAACAACGTGGACTTGCCAACGTTGGGGCGGCCCACCAGGGCCAAAACGGGTTTCAAAGCAAATTCCTTACAGAGGCATTCACGGGATCTGGAATCCCGTCACGCGGCCTTCGCGTGTCACCACCACATAGCGATCAGCAGCCCACACAGGAGCTGTCGCCAATTCATCGCCATCGAGCTTGACGCGATTGAGCAATGCACCATCCGCCAGGGACAACAAATACAACCAGCCATTGCTGTCAGCCATCAGCACGCCACGGGGTGTGACCAACGGGGCACTCAGGTTGCGGTATTTCAAACGTTCGGTTTCCCACAGGCGTTCGCCATTGGCACGGTTCCAGGCCTGGACCACACCGTTGGACAGCGCTGCGATGAGAACCGTCTCATTGCCGCTGACACCGCGCTCGCCATTGGCAGCGCGCGTCCACATGCTTTGACCGCGCTCAGCGTTGACACATCCAATTTGCGATTGGAAGGCCCGCACGCACACCACATCGCCCAAACGGTCGGCGGGGCTGATCAAGTCGACCAAACGCTCCATGTCGTTGGTGCCACGCGGTGTGGCAATGGCAGACTCCCAGCGCACCGAACCGGTGCTGGGATCAATACCTGTCAGTCGGCCCGACAAGCCGACCAACAAGGTGTTTTTGAACGCCATCAACACGCCCGCTTGCTTGAGCACCAAAGGCTCGCCCGGGCGTTGTTGGGTCCACAGCTTGCGGCCCGTGGCACCATCAAAGCCCAACACCGAACGATCCGCCGTCAGCACAAACACGCGCGCACCCGCCACCAAAGGCGCGGTGAACGACTGTGCAGGCAAGCTTTGTTGCCATTGCACCTTGCCGTTTTGCATGACCACCAGTTCGTTCTGGCGGGTAACAACGGCCACTTGTTGGCCATCGCTGCCCACGCCAGCCGCGATGGCTTGGCCCAGGTTCAAACGCCACACATCTTGGCCCGTTTTGGCATTGAGCACAGCCACCAGGCCTTGGCTATTGGCCAAAGCGACACGGTCATCGCGGGCTGAGATCACCAAGGGAAAATTCACATCGCCCACAGACACCGACCATGCCGTGCGGATGTCTTGCAGCACCTGAACTGGCACGGCTTCTGCAGGCTTGGGACGCGAGCTACCGCAAGCGGCAAGGCTCACCACCGCAGCCACTGCGGCGAACTTGATCACCCGGCGCAACATGGAGGTCTTCACTTTTTGGTCTCCTGAGCAGCATCTTCTGGGTCTGCACCCAAGGCCGCCAACTTCACCGCCACCAAACGGCGGTACTCGGCGTTGGGCTCAAAGCCTTTCCATGCCTGTTGGTAATGTTTGACCGCCTCAGCAGGTTGGTTTTGCAACATGTCCACATCGCCCAAACGGTCGGCCATCAAGGGCGCAAACGCAGCGGGTGATTTGGCGTTCAACTGCTTGCGCGCTTCATCAAAGGCTTTGTCTTCGATCAACAAAGCCGCTAAGCGCAAACGGGCCAACGATTGGTAACCCTCGTCGCCAGATTTGTCAATGACCCAGCTCAGTTGGGCTTTGGCGTCATTGGGGCGTGACTTGATTTGGTACAAACGCGCAGCCAACAAAGCCGCTTGCTGGGCATAGGAAGTGGATGCAAATTTGTCTTTGATATCAGCCACCGAACGGTCCAGCAAGGCCATGTCGCCCGTGACGGCTGCACGCTCTACCGTGTCATACAGCGCAGCCGACTGAGCCGCTTGCTTGGCCGAATACGACTGCCAGCCCATCCAGGCCGCGTAGCTGCCCAGCACAGCAATCAGCACCCAAGTGATGAGGTCGCCCCAGCGCTTCCAAAAGTGCTTGAGCTCATCGAGTTGTTCTTGTTCTTCGAGGTCGAGGTGGGAGGCCATAGTGATGAATGCTTACAAAAGTTAGGCGGATTGTAGGGGGCGGCTTAAACCGCCACGTTGACAGACAAAGCAAGCGCTTGTGCCACACACGCGGCCACGTCCACCAAGGGCACGGCTTGCTGGGCGCCTACGCCGTCGCGCAAGGACTTGAGCGTGACTTCGCCACGCGCCAACTCGTCGCCGCCAAAAATCAAGGCCAAGCGGGCACCACTGCCATCGGCTTTCTTGAACTGCGATTTCATGCTGCCCATGCCCTCACCTGCCCCAGCGTGCATTTGTACCGACATGCCTTGCGCACGCAGGGTTTGGAGGGTTTTGAAGACCACGGGCAACGCCGCCGCATCGGGCACGATGGCGTAGACATCAGGCCCCGTGGGCTCAGGCAAGGTGCCCTGCTCTTTGAGCAACTCGAGCACACGCTCCACGCCCAAGGCCCAGCCCACGGCAGGTGCGGGCTTGCCGCCCACTTGCTCAATCAGGTAGTCGTAACGGCCACCGCCACAAATGGTGCCTTGCGAGCCCAGGCGGTCGGTCACAAACTCAAACACAGTGAGGTTGTAATAGTCCATGCCACGCACCAAGCGTGGGTTGATGCGATAACTCACACCGCTGGCATTCAAGATGGCACGCACGGCGTTGAAGTGAGCCAGCGAAGCTTCGCCCAAGAAGTCAATCAGCTTGGGCGCGGCTTCGACCACCGCTTGCATGGCGGGGTTTTTGGTGTCCAAAATGCGCAGCGGGTTGCTGTGCAAACGGCGCTTGGCTTCTTCGTCCAGCACATCGGCATGGGCTTCTAAGTGGGCAATCAGGGCCGCACGGTGTGCGGCACGCTCATTGGGCTGGCCCAAGCTGTTGAGCTCCAAGCGCACGTCTTGCAAACCCAGCTCTTGCCAGAGCGTGGCGGCCAGCAAAATCAATTCGGCATCCACCTCGGCACCTGGAAAGCCCAAAGCCTCCGCGCCAATTTGGTGGAACTGACGGTAGCGGCCACGTTGTGGACGCTCATGGCGAAACATAGGGCCCATGTAATACAAGCGCTTGCCACCGTCGTACAGCATGTTGTGCTCGACCACCGCACGCACCACACCGGCAGTGGCTTCGGGACGCAGGGTGAGTTGCTCGCCGTTCAAGCGGTCTTCAAAGGAGTACATCTCCTTTTCCACAATGTCAGTCACCTCGCCCAGGCCACGCACAAACAAGGCGGTGGGCTCAACGATGGGCGTGCGCAGGTTGCGGTAGGCGTGGCGCGCCATCAGGCCGCGCACTTTGTCTTCCAACCATTCCCATTGGGCGGAGGCTGGGGGCAGCAAGTCGTTCATGCCTTTGACAGCCGTCAGGGCTTGGGCCTTGGCAGGTTTGACAGGCTGGGTTGTGGTTTTGTTTTCGGTCGTCACGGTAAGCAGGCGCTGGCTTTAGCCAAAACGCTTTTCAATGTAGTTTTCAACAATCTGGTGGAACTCTTGGGCAATGTTGTCGCCGCGCAAGGTCATGGCTTTTTCGCCGTCAATGAACACGGGTGCCGCAGGCGCTTCGCCGCTGCCGGGCAGGCTGATGCCGATGTCGGCGTGCTTGCTCTCGCCCGGGCCGTTCACAATGCAGCCCATCACCGCCACCTTGAGGTTTTCGACCCCAGGGTATTGGGTGCGCCACACAGGCATTTGCGCCCGCAAAAAATCGTCAATCGACTTGGCCATTTCTTGGAACGTGGTGCTGGTGGTGCGACCGCAACCAGGGCAAGCCGTGACGCTGGGCACAAAGCTGCGCAAACCCAAAGCTTGCAAAATTTCAGACGCCACCACCACCTCTTGCGTGCGCGCCTCGCCGGGTTGCGGCGTGAGCGAGACACGGATGGTGTCGCCAATGCCTTCTTGCAAAAGAATAGACAAGGCGGTGGCAGAAGCCACCGTGCCGCGTGTGCCCATGCCTGCTTCGGTCAGGCCCAAATGCAGCGGATAGTTGCAACGCTGGGCCAGCTCGCGGTAGACCGCAATCAGGTCTTGCACGCCGCTGACCTTGCAGCTGAGCAAGATTTGCTCAGCTGGCATGCCCATACTTTGCGCCAATTGGGCCGATTCAATGGCCGAGGTGATGAGGGCTTCGTACATCACTTGCTTGGCTTCGAAGGGTTTGGCACGCAAAGCGTTTTCGTCCATCAACTTAGCCAGCAACTCTTGGTCTAGGCTGCCCCAGTTCACACCAATGCGCACGGCCTTGTTGTAGCGCATGGCCGCTTCGATCATTTGACCGAATTGCTTGTCGTGTTTGTCGCCCTTGCCCACATTGCCGGGGTTGATGCGGTACTTGGACAAGGCTTGCGCACAGTCGGGGAAGTCGGTGAGCAAACGGTGGCCGTTGTAATGAAAGTCGCCAATCAAAGGCACCTGAATACCCATTGTGTCGAGCTGCTCGCGGATGTACGGCACGGCTTGTGCGGCCTCTGGCGTGTTGACCGTGATACGGACCAACTCAGAGCCCGCCAAGGCCAGTTCTTTGATTTGAATCGCCGTGCCAACCGCGTCCACCGTGTCGGTGTTGGTCATGGATTGCACACGCACAGGGGCGTCGCCACCAACAGTGACCACATGGTCGCCCCATGCCACACGGGCTTGCAGGCTGCGACGGGCCTGAGGCTGCGACAGTGCAATGCCTTGGGCGCTGCCCACAGGGTTATCGGCCATTGCTCACTCCCACACCGCTGGCAGCGCTTGCAGCTGGCACAGCCTGCACCGCAATCGCGGCAGACTGGACCGGCGTGATCACCATCTTGCCGCTGATCACGGGCAGCTCGACGGGCGCAGAAGCCACGTCCACAGGGGCCTCCGCAGCTTGAACCACCGCAATCGGAGGTGTGACAGATTCCACTGCTGTTTGAGAAACTGGCACTTGATCACCAGAAGTACCCAGCGACACATCAGGTCCGACAGCAATGAAGAAGGCCAAGGCGAGCACGGCCAAAGCGGCCAAACGCATGGGCGTGAACCAGGCTCGCAACATCAACAAGCTGGACTCGGGCAGTAAAGAGGGGCGATGCAACGGAAAGTCCAAGCCGCGTTCATCTTTGGCCGCGAGGCGTGACACATCTTGCCCGGGCAACAAGGCCAGCACAGGCGCGGCATCTGTTTTGAGTTGACGGCACACGGCCAAGGCAAGGGCCCGTGCAAACACAGCATCGGGCAGCACATCCAAACGGTCATCTTCCAGCGCTTGGAGTTTGGCCACAGGCACGCGCATGGCGCTGGCCAAGGCATCAATGTCCAAACCTAAATGGTTCCGGTAGCCGCGCAGCAGGGCACCGGCCGTCGCGGTGGGGATGGCGTTGTGTTCTGGCGCCGCAGCGTCAGCAAGAGACTGGGTTTCGTGGGTCATTTGTCTTCAAATTTTCGCTCAAGCCAAGCCTGCGCCTGGGTTGACTGGGGATAGCGTTGGCTCAATTGTTGCCCGAGTTGCTGCATCTGTGGCGGCTGTGCCAAGGCACGGGCCAATTGAATGCCCAGCCATAGGCTTTCTGGGCTGGCCTGTGCACTGGCATTCAAAGGCGACAGCGTTGCTTGAGCACGTTGTGGATTGCCGTCTTGCCAATCTAGCGCAGCCAACTGGTAGCGCACCAACGCGTTGTTGGGTTCCAACACCAAAGCTTGTTGAAAGCCGTTGCGCGCCTCGACGCGTTGCCCAGCACGCAGCTGGCACAAAGCGCTGGTCGTCCATGTTTTAGCGGCTGCGGTGTAAGCGGCGTGCGACAAAGCGTGGGCAAATTGCGTCTGCGCTTGTGCAAAATTATTTTGCTCGCATAAAAACCAACCGTAGTTGTGTTGCACAGAAGCCAATTCGTTCGTTCGCAGTGGCGACAGCGCTGCCAATTGCAAGGCTTGCTGAAAGCTTTGTTGAGCCAACGCTGGCGCGTTGTCACGCTGGTGAATCAGACCCAACAGACTGTAGGCCTCGGCATAGTTCGGATCAATTTGCAACGCCGCACGCACCTCTTGCTGGGCGACCGTGGTTTGGCCTTGTTCGAAATACGCCGTGGCTAAGCCCAAGCGCCGTGCGGCACGTTGGCGCACAGTGTCAGGCGGTGGCGTGGTCAGGGTGTCTAAATGGGCCGGCGCTTGGGGTTGCGCGCAAGCTGCCAGCCACAGCCCCACACCCAGCATCCCAACCAGGCACAGCCAACGCGCGCCTGAGCGATGCCACGCGATGCTCATGAGGACACCTGTGTGAGCGGAATCACCCGTTGTTTGGCCATGCGCGCCTCGACCTTGGTGCGGTCTTTCACATCGCCAGCAAGCTGGCCGCAGGCGGCATCAATGTCGTCGCCCCGTGTTTTGCGTACCGTGGTGATGATGCCTGCCGCGTTGAGCTGCTCGGCAAAAGCCTTGACGGTGGCGTTGTCTGAACGCGTCAGGCCCGAAGCTGGGAACGGATTGAACGGAATCAGGTTGAACTTGCACGACACGCCAGGGTTAACGTCACGTTTAGGCTTGACCAAATCAATCAAAGCTTGCGCATGTTCGGGTTGGTCGTTCACGCCATCCAAC
Organism: Comamonadaceae bacterium; assembly: GCA_947453965.1. Lineage (GTDB taxonomy): Bacteria > Pseudomonadota > Gammaproteobacteria > Burkholderiales > Burkholderiaceae_C > Limnohabitans. The sequence continues at coordinate 2,416 of CANGIQ010000034.1, read as the reverse complement.
ATGCAGTATTCGAAGGTGATGAAGTCGCGCGGTGCATGCGCCAAATAACGGCGGCAAGCGTCCATCAACTCATGCAAGGGGTACTTGCGGTTCAAGGGCACCAAGTTGTCACGCAGCGCATCGGTGGGCGCATGCAGCGACACCGCCAAGGCCACCGGGCAGTCTTCGCCCAAGCGGTCCATCATGGGCACCACGCCCGAGGTGGACACCGTCACACGGCGGCGTGACAGGCCATAGCCGTGATCGTCCAACATGGCGCGCAATGCGGGCACCAAGGCACTGTAGTTTTGCAGCGGCTCGCCCATGCCCATCATCACCACATTGGAGATGACGCGCTCTGTCGTGTTGAACTGCTTGCGCAAGGTGTGCTCAGCAAACCAAAGCTGCGACAAGATCTCACCCGTGGTGAGGTTGCGGCTGAAGCCTTGGTGGCCGGTGGAGCAAAAGCGGCAGCCCACGGCGCAACCGGCTTGCGACGAGACACACAAGGTGCCACGGTCGTCTTCGGGAATGAACACGGTTTCAACGGCGTTGCCGTCGCCCACGTCGAACAACCACTTGATGGTGCCGTCGGCGGAGTCGTGTCTGGAAATGGGGGTTAAGGGCTGAACCTGGGCACAGGTTTTCAGCTTTTCGCGCAGCGACTTGGCAAGATCAGACATCTGATCAAAGTCTTGTGCGCCTTTTTGGTGGATCCACCGGAACAGCTGTGTGGCTCTGAAGCGTTTTTCGCCCAAGCGCTCACAAAAAACGGCCAAACCGTCGAGATCAAAATCAAGCAGGTTGGCCGTCATGTTTATTCGCCAACAAGGTTGCAGGGCAACCTTGTCGAGTGGCTATCAACGACCGTAAACGTTCATGCCGGCGAAGAAGAAGCCGATTTCCACAGCGGCAGTCTCAGCGGCGTCAGAACCGTGCACAGCGTTGGCGTCGATGCTGTCAGCGAAGTCAGCACGGATGGTGCCCGCAGCGGCTTCTTTGGGGTTGGTCGCACCCATCAGGTCACGGTTTTTCAGAATCGCGTTTTCGCCTTCCAACACTTGGATCATGACAGGGCCAGAGACCATGAAATCGACCAAATCTTTGAAGAAAGGACGTGCTTTGTGCACGGCGTAGAACTGCTCGGCTTCGCCGCGTGACAGGTGAGCCATGCGTGCAGCGATCACTTTCAAGCCAGCAGCTTCGAAACGGGCATAGATTTGACCGATGACGTTTTTCGCTACTGCGTCAGGCTTGATGATGGAGAGTGTGCGTTCGATAGCCATGTTGAATTTTCCTTATAAGGTTTTAGAAACTTTTGTTCGTGAATCGCGAAGCCCGCTATTTTAACCGTTCTAAGGGATTTCCTTAGGACTTGCAGGCGTTTTTGATTGTTTTAACGCCCGCCGCGACCTCGGCCGCCGGTTCCGCCACCCGAGCGGCCACCGCCAAAGCCGCCGCCCGCATTGCCACCGCGTCGTGGTGGGGCGCTGCCGTCGCCCCCAGGCTTGCGCCCACCGACCAAACCAGCGCGGAACGCCTTTTGACCAGCTTTTTTGCGTTCACGCTCCATGGCGTAGCTGTCGGCCCCGATATAGCCCACCGAGGTTTGCATCGGGTCGGGCTGGCTGTCACGCACTGGTGCGGGTTTGCCACCGCGCTTGCGCTCGGTACGCACCAAACGCTCAGGCCCTTGCGAGCGCTCTTCGGGCGCGCGTGGGGTCGAAGGACGCGGACCAACGCTGTTGCCACGGCGGCGGCTGTTGGCGCGCTCGTTGCGGTCATTGCGCGAGGGGCCGCTTTGCAGCGGCGCTTCAGCGCCGGCAGCTTCCATCAAAGCACGGATGTCACGCTCACCCAGCTCGACAAAAGCGCCGCGCTTCAAGCCGCGTGGCAGCACCATGGCGCCGTAGCGGATGCGAATCAAGCGGCTCACTGCGTGCCCCACGGCCTCGAACATGCGGCGCACTTCGCGGTTGCGGCCTTCTGAAATGGTGACGCGGTACCAGCAGTTGGAGCCTTCGCCACCGCCCTCTTCAATCGAACCAAATTGGGCCGGGCCATCATCGAGCTGAATGCCTGTGACCAGCTGTTCTTTTTGATCTTTGCTGAGTTTGCCCAGCGAACGCACGGCGTATTCGCGCTGCAAACCAAAGCGTGGGTGCATCAGCTGGTTGGCCAATTCGCCCGAGCTGGTGAACAACAACAGGCCTTCGGTGTTCAAGTCCAAGCGGCCGACAGACTGCCATTTGCCTTGGTACAGGCGCGGCAAACGACGAAACACGGTGGGACGGTTTTGCGGGTCGTCGTTGGTCACCACTTCGCCCGCAGGCTTGTGGTACGCAATGACGCGGGGTGGTGGTGGCGCAATGCGCACCTTGAGCAGCTTGCCGTTGACCTTGATTTGGTCACCGAACTGAATGCGTTGGCCCACGTG
>CANGIQ010000033.1 GCA_947453965.1 Comamonadaceae bacterium | reverse complement strand
GTTTAGGCGCTGGGCGGCACGTAGCCTTGCACCACATCTGCGCCGTCGCCAAAGAAATGTTTTTCCATTTGGCGCTTGAGGTATTCGCGGGCGCGTTGGTCGGCCAAGTTCAGGCGGTTTTCGTTGACCAACATGGTTTGTTGTTTCATCCACTCGGCCCAGGCTTGCTTGCTCACCGATTCCCACAGGCGCTTGCCCATTTCACCAGGATAGGGAGGAAAGTCGAGGCCTTCGGCTTCGATGCCGAGTTTGATGCATTGAACGGTGCGTGCCATGGTGGTTATTTTTTGCGTGAACGTTGAAACAAGAACAAGACTTTAACAAGCTTTGAGTGACCTCAAGCCCGGCAAGGGCTCAGATCACACGGAAATGGTGGGTTCCGTCGCGGGCCAGTTGTTCGACCAAGCCGAACTCCCAGTCCAAGTAGCCCTGCATGGCTTCGACGGGGTTGTCGGTGCCTTCGTAGGGGCGGCGGTAACGGTCGACGCGATCAGCGCCCATTTGGCGGTCGCCTGCTTGCAAGGTGCTGCCCGCAGCCGCCCAAGCGGCATTGCCGCCTTCGAGCCACACCACCTCGATGCCGGGTTTGACCAAGGCTTTCACCTCTGTCGCGGCAAAACGCGAGATGCTGCCGTTGGCACAGGTCAGCACATAGCGGTGGCCTTTGTGGGCGGTGGCGAGGGAGGTTTTGAGTTGCGAGCGCAGTGCCCACCACGCGTTGTGGATGTGGCCTTTGACGAACTGGGCGCTGGTGCTGAAGTCCAGCACCACGGTGTGGCTGTTGCGGTCGGCCAGCCAGGCTTTGACTTGTGCCACTTGCACGGCCGCCACGTGTTCAAGTGGTTCGGGCAGCGGCGTGGCGGGCGTGTTGGTGACGTTGAAATCAGCGGCACTCAGGCCGTCGAGCACATAGACCTCCCAACCCATTTGGACCAGCCACGAGGCCGACATATTGGCGCGCACGCCGTCGGTGTCGCACAGCACCAAGCGCGCACCGCGCACCGGGGCTTGGTGGTCGGTTTCTTGCACCAACTGGCCACCGGGGGCGCTGCGTGCATGGGCAACGTGGCCAGCGGCAAATTCTTCGGGGGTGCGCACATCAAACACATAGGTGGTGCGGCTGGCGTCTGTAAGCCACGTGTGGAGTTCGTCTTGACGTGTGCGACGCACGCCGGCGCGGTAGGCCACTGCCAACGCCATCCCAGAACCTTGTCGGCGAATGCTGTCGTCGACGTCTGGAAAGCGTTGGTCGGCACCTTGGGCCAGTTGTTGGCCTGCCAGCGTCCAGCCAATCGTGCCGTTGCGCAAGGCGCTGACGGGGTTGGGAATACCGGCGTTGATGAGGGACTGGGTGCCAATGATGCTGCGCGTGCGCCCGGCACAGTTGACGATGATGCGGGTGGTCGCCTTTGGCGCCAGGGCGCGAGCACGCAACACCAACTCTGCACCAGGCACGCTGACGCCGCTGGGAATGCTCATGGTTTGGTATTCGTCAAAACGCCTCGCATCGAGTACCACCACATCGGCCTTGGCGTCGATCAGGGCTTTGACTTCTTGCGCTGACAGCGAGGGCGTGTGGCGCTTGGATTCGACCAACTCACCAAATGATTTGCTGGGCACGTTGACATCGCAAAATAGCTCGCCGCCGCTGTCTTGCCAACCCTTGAGGCCGCCTGCAAGCAAGCTCACCTGCGTGTAACCCATGCGTTGCAAGGTGCGCGCGGCGGGCAGGGCGATGCCTTCGCCGTTGTCGTACACCACGATGGGTGTGCTCAGGCGTGGAATGCGGCTCCAGGCCTGGGCTTCAATTTGGCCCACGGGCATGTTGGCTGCAAACAGCGGGTGGGCTTGAGCGAAAGGGTCTTCTTCGCGCACATCGAGGATGGCAATTTCTTGGCGTTGCAGCAACATCTGACGAATGTCGGCGAAGGTGGCGAGTGGAAATTCGGTGGGCACATCCAGCAAGGCGTTGCTGTAGCCCGAGATGAACTCTTTGACCGTGCCGTCTTCTAGAAATACATGACGTCGCACTTTGCCGATGTTGCCGCCGTAAACGTGGATGCTGATCGACGCCTGGTCTTGCAGCGCATTCCACACCTGGTGCACATCGCCAATGCGAGGTGACACGGCTTCCACATGACCAGGCTTCAAATGGGTTTGCGGACCACTGGCTTGCCATTGGCCTTGTGCGTTTTGCGCAAAGGGTTGCGCCAACTCGGCGCCACGCACCATGCCGATCAGGCCCCACACGGTGTGGTCATGGATGGGGGTGGATTGGCCAGGGCCCCAGACAAAACTGACCACCGAGAAACGGTCGTTCGGATCGGCGTACAGCAGGTATTGCTGGTAACGCTCGGGGTTGGGCTGGGCGTATTCGTCGGGCAGCCAGTCGTCGGTTTGCACCAGTTGCTCCAGCAGCACTTTGCCGCGCTCCAAAATCGACGCCTCGTCTTGGGTGCGTCGCAGCAACTCGTCGAGCTGGGTCACGAAGTGCTGCAAGCGGGGTGTGTGTTCGAGCGCTGGCGTACGGAAAGTCATGATGTGTGTAGGTACGGGGTCAATCTGTCGTCGGGTCTGATTGTTTCACAGCGACAATCGTCTGTGACATGTGAGGAGTAGGGAATGGTTTTAGAACTTTTGGATAGGCCACGCCGTGTGTGGCTGTTGGTCGCGTTGGTGTGCATCGGTTTGTTGGCCTTTGGTTTGTATTTGCAGCATGTGGTGGGTCTAGAGCCTTGCCCCATGTGCATCGTGCAGCGCTACGTGATGATCTTGATTGCTGTGTACGCCCTGGTTGGCGCGTGCATGCCGTCGCATCGTGCCGCGCTGGGCACAGGTGGTGTGTTAACACTGTTGGCCGTGGGTGGCGCCTATGTGGCGGCGCGTCAGAGCTGGTTGCAGTGGTATCCGCCGGAGGTGGTGTCTTGTGGGCGTGACTTTTACGGCATGATTGAAACCTTCCCGCTCAAACGGGCGATTCCCATGATCTTCAAAGGCGGCGGCGACTGCAGCCAGGTGGATTGGACGTTTTTAGGCGGATCCATCGCCAACTGGTCGTTTGTGTGCTTTGTGGGCATTGCGCTGCTGGCGCTGGCCACCGCCTGGCGCAGCGTCAGCACGCCGAGCGCGCACCCCGACAGTCTTTAAAGCTGCTTGACCAGCACCACGCTCTTGCGGTCCCAGTTGTATTTGCGCTTGCGGGCTTCTGGCAACCAGTCGGCGTCGACTTGCACAAAGCCGCGTTTTAAGAACCAGTGCTTGGTGCGGGTGGTCAGCACAAAGATGCTCTTGAGGCCTTTGTTGCGGGCGCGTTGTTCAATGCGTTTGAGCACCTTTTCGCCATCGCCTTGACCTTGCGATTGTGGTGACACGGTGAGCGCTGCCATCTCCGCAGTTTTGGCTTCGGGGTAGGGATACAAAGCGGCGCAGGCAAAGATCACGCCGTCATGCTCAATGACGGTGTATTGGCCCACATCGCGCTCAATCTCGTTGCGGTCGCGCTTGACCAAGGTGCCATCTTTTTCAAACGGCTCAATCAGCTGCAAGATGCCGCCCACGTCTTCGTGCGTGGCTTCGCGCAGTTCTTCGAGCTTTTCGTCGACCACCATGGTGCCAATGCCATCGTGCATGTACACCTCCAGCAGCAGCGAGCCGTCCACCGCAAACGGCAAGATGTGACTGCGCTCTACGCCTGTTTCGCAAGCCTTCACGCAATGCTGCAAGTAAAACGCAATGTCGGTTGGGTTGGTGGTGTGGGGCAGGGTGGACAGCAGCTGTTTGGCGGCGTCCAAGGGCAGTTCGGTGTCGATGGGGTTGTCTTCGCTGGCGGGCTCCAGCGGGTGGATGCGAATGCCTGGTGTTTCGGTGACAAAAATCAGCTTGTCGGCTTGCAGCGCAGTGGCTACCGAGGTGGCGACTTCTTCCATGGTCAGGTTGAAGGCTTCGCCGGTGGGTGAGAAGCCAAAGGGCGAAATCAACACCATCGACCCAGCGGCCAGGGTTTGGGTGATGCCCGCCACGTCCACCTTGCGCACCAAGCCGGAGTGCTGAAAATCCACCCCGTCCAAGATGCCCACAGGACGTGCGGTGATGAAGTTGCCAGAAATCACCCGCACCGTGGCGCCTGCCATGGGCGTGTTGGGCAGCGCTTGGCTGAAGGCGGCTTCAATTTCGTAACGCAGTTGGCCGGCGGCTTCTTGGGCGCAGTCCAACGACACGCTGTCGGTGATGCGCATGCCGTGCGAGTACTGCGGCACATGGCCCTTGGCCGCGAGTTGCTCATTCACCTGGGGGCGAAAACCGTGCACCAACACAATGCGCACGCCCATGCTTTGGATCAGCGCCAAGTCTTGCGCCAAATTGGGCAGCTTGCCGGCCGCAATGGCCTCGCCCGCAATGCCGACGACAAACGTCTTGCCACGGTGCATGTGGATGTAAGGCGCGACCGAACGGAACCAAGGCACAAAGGTGAAGTCAAAAACAGCGGACATGGCGGCAGGTGGGTGGCGGTTGAGGTGACAGGACGCCCTCGAAGAAGGCCGGGCGGGGATAATTGCGAATTGTCACCCAAGTTATTGCCTAAGTTGCCGTCTGTTTTGCCCACGCCTGTTCCTGCTCCCTTTCAGATTGAATTTCCAGAATCCTTGCCGGTCTCGGCCAGGCGTGAGGAAATCATGGCGGCGATGCAAGCGCATCAGGTCATCATCGTGTGCGGTGAAACGGGCTCGGGCAAAACCACGCAGTTGCCCAAGATGGCGCTGGCTTTGGGGCGAGGGCAAGGAAATTTGGGTCGCAAACAAATCATCGGTCACACCCAGCCGCGCCGCATTGCCGCCAGCTCGGTGGCCAAGCGCATTGCCGACGAGCTCAAAACGCCGCTGGGCGAGGTGGTGGGCTACAAGGTGCGCTTTCAAGACCGTCTGAGCAAAGACGCCTCGGTCAAGCTGATGACCGATGGCATTTTGCTGGCCGAGACGCAAACTGATCCGCTGCTCAAAGCCTACGACACGATCATCATTGACGAGGCTCACGAGCGCAGCCTGAACATCGACTTCCTTCTGGGCTATTTGCGCGAAATCTTGCCCCGCAGGCCAGACTTAAAAATCATCGTCACCTCGGCCACGATTGACGCCGACCGGTTTGCGCAGCACTTTGCATCTGCCAAAGGGCCAGCGCCGGTGCTGATGGTGTCGGGCCGCACCTTTCCGGTGGAGATGCGCTACCGCCCGTTTGAAGAAAAGCGCGACTACGACCTGAACAATGCCATTGCCGACGGCGTGGACGAGTTGTGGAGCAACCCATCGCAACAAGGCGACATCTTGGTGTTCTTGCCGGGTGAGCGCGAAATTCGCGAAGCGGCGGACCACTTGCGTGCGCACCTGAGCCACAGCCCGGTGCTGCGGGGGGCTGATGTGTTGCCCTTGTTTGCACGCTTGTCGCAAGCCGAGCAAGACCGTGTGTTCGACAGTCACAGTGGACGGCGCATTGTGCTGGCCACCAACGTGGCCGAAACCTCACTCACCGTGCCTGGCATTCGCTATGTGATTGACGCAGGCACCGCACGCGTGAAGCGCTACAGCTGGCGCAGCAAGGTGGAGCAGCTGATGGTTGAGCCCATCAGCCAAGCCGCAGCCAACCAACGCGCAGGCCGTTGCGGCCGTGTGGCCAACGGCATTTGCATTCGCTTGTATGACGAGGTGGATTTCAACGGTCGAACGAAATTCACCGATCCCGAAATTTTGCGTTCATCGCTGGCTGGTGTGATTCTGCGCATGAAGTCATTGCACCTCGGGAACGTGGAGCAGTTCCCGTTCCTTGAGGCGCCGCGCCCCAAAGCGATTGCCGATGGTTACCAGCTGCTGAGCGAACTCGGCGCCGTGGACGATGACAACGAGTTGACCCCCATCGGACGCGAACTCGCCAAGCTGCCGCTCGACCCCCGTGTGGGCCGCATGATTTTGGAGGCGCGTGAGCGCAACGCCTTGGACGAAGTGCTGATCATTGCCTCAGCCCTGAGCGTGCAAGACGTGCGCGACCGCCCGATGGAAGCGCAAGCCGCGGCAGACCAAGCGCATGCGAAGTTTGACGATGACAAGAGTGAATTCAGCGGCTACCTCAACCTGTGGAAGTGGCTGGAAAACTCGCGTGGCGGCAAGCCCCATGTGCCGGCCAGCATGAAGCAGCAAATGGCTGTCAAGCAGCCGCAAAGCAAGCAAGGCGCCGTGAAAGTGGGAACGACAGGCGTGCCCACCGTGCACAAGCTCAGCAACCGCCAATACGAAGCTTTGCTGCGTCAAAACTTCATCAATGTGCGCCGCGTGCGCGAATGGCGCGACACCCACACCCAGCTGCTGACGGTGGTGACCGAGCACAAATGGCGCATCAAAACCTTGCCTGCCAGCTACGAGCAGTTGCACCTGTCGATGTTGGCGGGCTTGCTGGGCAACGTGGGCTGCAAGCTCGAAGATGACGAAGCGTATTTGGGCGCACGTGGCATCAAGTTTTACCGCCACCCCGGCGCGCACTTGCGCAAGAAACCGGGCCGCTGGATTGTGGTGGCTGAGCTGGTGGAGACCACGCGCTTGTTTGGCCGCGGTATTGCGGCCATGGAGCCGCAGTGGCTAGAGCAGGTGGGCGGCCATTTGCTGAAAAAACAATTGCTCGACCCGCATTGGGAAAAGAAAGCCGGCGAAGTCAAAGCGCTGGAGCGCGCCACGCTGTATGGCTTGGTGGTCTACAACGGTCGCCGCGTGAGCTACAGCAAAGTCGATATGGTGGGTGCGCGCGAAATTTTCATTCGCGAAGCCTTGGTGGCGGGCGAGCTCGACACCAAACTGCCATTTCTCGCCGCGAATCAAAAGCTCATTGCTCAAGTCGAAGAGCTGGAACACAAGTCGCGCCGCCAAGACGTGTTGGTGGACGATGCCTTGATTTATGCGTTTTACGACCAGCAGCTGCCCACCGATGTGTGCAGCCTGGTCACGCTCGAGCATTGGTACCGCGATGAAGTCAAACGCCAGCCAAGGCTGTTGTGTCTGAGCCGCGAAGAGCTGATGCGCCACCAAGCGGCTGGCATCACCACGCAAGCATTCCCCAAAACATTGCGTATGGGCGGTGTGGATTGCACGGCCGAATACCTGCACGAACCGGGGGACGCCAAAGATGGCTTGACCGTGACGGTGCCGCTGTTTGTGTTGAACCAAGTGAACGAAGAGCGTGCCGAGTGGCTGGTGCCGGGCATGTTGAACCAAAAAGTGCATGCGTTGTTGAAAACGCTGCATCAAAAACCACGTGCGCGCTTGGTGCCATTGCCCGACAGCGCGGCACGCTTGACGGCAGCTTTGTGCGAAGCCGAAGTGTTTGGTGCGGGCTCGTTGACCGATGCGTTGCTGAAACTGGTGCGCGCTGAAACGCAGGTGGATGTGAAGCGGGCCGACTTCAAGCTCGACATGTTGGCGCCGCATTTGTTCATGAACTTCCGCGTGGTGGATGAGCATGGGCGGCAGTTGGGGCACGGGCGCAATTTGGGGGCTTTGAAGGCCGAATTGGGGAGTCAGGCTCGGGGGGCGTTTCAGGCTTTGGCGGCTCTCAAAGGGGTGGGGTCTTTGAGTGCAGGTTCTCGCGCTGATGTTGACGTTGGCGTTGACGGTGCAGCGGCGTTGAGCGATGCGGGGCAGCGGGCTCCTCATACCTCGCAGAAATCGTCACCCGCGGCCCCGCATCGCTCAACGCCTTCTGGGCGCGCCGCGTCAATTGCTGTGCCTGCGGGGCAGCGTTATACCAACTGGACCTTTGGCGAGCTGCCTGAGTTGATGGAAATCACCAAGGGTGCGCAAACCCTGATTGGTTTTCCGGCGCTGGTGGATGTGGGTGATGCGGTGTGCATTGAGGTGTTTGACGAACCCGAGGTGGCTGCGACCAAACACCGTGCGGGTTTGCGGCGTTTGTTTTCGATTCAGATCAAAGACGCGCTCAAGTACCTGGAGAAGAACTTGCCCGACTTGCAGAAAATGTCGGTGGCCTATATGAGCCTGGGCACTTCGGACGAACTCAAACAACAAATACTCGACGTCGCACTGGACCGTGCTTTCTTGCTTGATCCGCTGCCAACGAGCGAGGCTGACTTTAAACGTCGCCTCGACGAAGGCCGTGGCCGATTGACCCTCATTGCCAACGAAGTGGCCCGCTTGGCCAGCACGGTCTTGACCGAATTTGCTGCGGCCAGCCGCAAAGTGAAAGACACCAAGATCAGCCCCGACAGTGTGGCCGATGCGGCGCAGCAGCTGCAACGTTTGGTGGGCAAACGCTTCATCACCGAGACGCCGTACACCCAGCTGCAGCACTTTGCGCGCTACCTCAAAGCCGTTGTGTTGCGCTTGGACAAACTGCGCGCCGATGCGGCACGTGATGCGACCAAACTGGCTGAGCTCAAACCGCTGGAGCAAAAGTACTGGCGCTTGGTGGCCGAGCGCAAAGGCGTGACCGATGCGCGCATGCAAGAGTTCAGGTGGTTATTGGAAGAGTTGCGCGTGAGCTTCTTCGCGCAAGAGCTACGTACCCCACAGCCAGTGAGTGTGAAGCGGCTCGATAAGGCTTGGCAGCAACTGAGTTATTGAGTTTTAGTCGTTATTTTTTTTATTAAATATAAAAAATAATACTTTTAAATTGATTTAAATACTTTTTATCTCTTAGAGATGAATTAAAAAGTATCAATAAATCTGTTTTAAAGGACTCAATTTCATGCCTCGTTCTTCTGCATCTGGATTAAAAATCTGGCGCTTGACTGCGATCAGCAGTTTCTTATTGGTCGCCCATGCGCACGCGGGCATGGTGACCGATCCCCATGGCAACGTGGGCTACACCAGTGCTGCCGAGTGCGATGCCGCTGTCAATGCAGGCACGGCCAAGTTTTATCAGCCCTTCACACACCAACCCCAACTCAAACGTGCGGGAGAAGACGACGTCAAGGTGATGAAGTTAGGGGAGCTGCCGGGCTTTTCCAAGGGCGCATGCGATGTGGGGGTGGGGCGCCAGAACAACCGGGATGGCGTCAGTGGTCAGCTGATCGGCAAATATGTTCCGTTCAGTCCCGATATGTCGGTGAACGCTTATTTGGATGCACAAGGCAAAGTGGTGCGCGCCACCATGCAGCAGTGTGACAACAACTTCAGCGCACAAATGCCGCGACCTGTCGGTGTGCCAGCTTCTTCCGAGTGTTTTGCGAGTGTGCTGACGCCCGCTAAATTTGAGACCCGTAGCGAACAAGTGGTCAAGCTGCCTGAGACCAAGCGTTTTGAACCGGTGCCACCGACGTTCAAAGCCGTGACCGAAGAAATTGTCGTCAAGCCAGAGCTCAAGCGCCAGATTCCTGTGCCCGCCACCTACAAAGAAGTGAGCGAACAGGTGTTGGTCCGTCCAGAAAGTTTCCGTGAAGAACCCGTTCCCGCCACTTACAAAATGGTGAGCGAACAGGTGATGGTTTCGCCTGAAAGCAAGCGCATTGAGGTCATCCCTGGAACTTTCAAAACCGTCAGCGAAAAAGTGATGGTCTCGCCCGAGCGCAAAGAGTTGAAGGTGATTCCTGCTACTTACGCGGAAAAGGAAGAGACGGTGGTTGACCGTCCCGCGACAACACGGGTTGAAACTGTGCCGGGCACGTTCAAAACCGAAACCGAGCGTGTGCTGCTCAAGGCAGAATCCTTGCGCTACGAGCCGATTGTGTTGCCGTTGCGCACGGTCAAGGAAGAGGTCTTGCGTTCTGAAGAGTCGTCAAACTTCAGAGCCTCCAAAGATGCCCTGAAGACAGAAAGCGAACAAGTCTTGGTCAAGGAAGCAAGCAAACGTTTGGTGGAAGTGCCAGCGGTGTTTGAAACTGTGACCGAGCGCATCAAGGTGGCCGATGCCACCAAGGAGTGGAAGCGTGGCAAAGCATGGGTTGGCAAAGCACTCAATGTGCGCCCCTTGCGTGGCTTTGTGGTGGGCAAAGATGGCAAGGTCGATGGCGCGGCGGTCGATACAAAAGGAGCCTATGCCGACAACACCTCTTTGGATGACGATGTCATGTGTCTGGTTGAAATCCCTGAGCAGTATCAGATGATTTCTCGTCAGGTTCTCAAAACTCCTGCGACGGTCCGTGAAGAAATTATTCCAGCGCAATACGCAACGGTGAAGCGACAGGTTCTGGCCAAGCAAGCCGAAACCCGCGAAGCAGCCATTCCTGCCACCTACCAAACAGTGACACATCAAGTCATTGACATTGAGAAGCTCAAAACCCAAGGTTACAAGTTTGATGACAACGGCGACATTGTGGCCACGCCAAGCGGTGAACGCGTGTTGCGCGCTGCCACCGTTGCAGGGCTAAGCAATGCCGACAAATCAGCCGGAGCCCAATCAGGGACCGAAGGTTATGTGCGCGAAATCAAGGTTCCTGCCCAATACCAAACTGTTTCCCGTCAAGTGGTGGATCAACCGCCTGCTGTGCGCACAGTGGAGGTTCCTGCCACCTACAAAAAGGTGAAGACGCGCGTTGTGGTGACCCCTGCGACAACACAAGAAGTGGTCATTCCTGCCATCTACGAAACCGCAACGCGCCAGGTGGTTGACCAAGCACCAAGCACACGCGAAGTGGCTATTCCTGCTGTGTACAAGACCGTCGAGCGCAAGGTGGTTGATCAACCTGCGAGCACGCGAAAAATTCCTGTGCCAGCCGTGTATGAAACCATCACGCGTCGTGTCATTGACCAGCCTGCCACCTACCGTGAAACGGTGATTCCTGCGGTGACCAAAACGGTCACCCGTCAGGTGATTGACCAGCCTGCGAGTGTGCGTGAAGTGGTGGTGCCTCCGCAATACGAGACCTTGAACTACCAAGTCAAGGTGGCTGAAGGCAGTACCGAGCAACGTGCGATCTTGTGCGACACCAACGCCACACCGGCCAAGATTGTCGAAATTCAACGTGCCCTGAAAAAGGGTGGCTTTGATCCAGGCCCGATCGACGGTCAGTTGCGTGCTCAGACCATGCGGGCTGTCAATCTGTACCAGCAGTCCAACAAACTTCCTGTCGATGGGTTCTTGAACCTGGAAACGGTGAAAGCCTTGGGCGTTTCTCCTAACTGATCTGTTGATACCTCCGTTGAAAAGCCCTGCCAGATTGCTCTGGCAGGGCTTTTTTTGTCAATTCAGAAAGTAGAGGATGGTGTGTGTGGTGCCGTTGGCAAGGCACTTACAAGCGTGCCAAGCGCCCCAGAGCCAACTTCAAGGTTTCATCCTTCTTGGCAAAGCAAAACCGCACCACGCGTTGGTCAAAGCCATCGGCGTAAAACGCCGAGAGCGGAATGGCGGCCACGCCAATCTCGATGGTCAACCATTTGCAGAATTCGGCTTCGCTCAGGTCTTTCTCGGGCACGGCCAGTTTGTCGATGCGCACGCACTGAAAGTAGCTGCCTTGGCCGGGTAACAGCTCAAACTTGGTTTGTGCCAGACCCGCGCGGAACAGATCGCGCTTGGCGGCGTAGAACGCAGGCAGTTGCAAATAGGGTTGGGGGTCTTTAAGGTAAGCCGCCAAGCCGTGTTGTACTGGGGTGTTGACGGTGAACACGTTGAACTGGTGTACCTTGCGGAACTCCGCGCTGTAGGCGGCCGGTGCGGCCACGTAGCCCACTTTCCAGCCCGTGACGTGGAAGGTTTTGCCAAAGCTCGACACGATGAAGGCGCGCTCGGCCAAGCCCGGAAAGCTCGAGGCACTCAGGTGCTGCATGGGCGCGTAGACCATGTGCTCGTACACCTCGTCGCTGATGAGCACGATGTTCGTGGGGGCCAGCAGCTCTTGCAGTTGCAGCATCTCTTCGCGGGTCCAGACCATGGCGCTGGGGTTGTGCGGGCTGTTGACGATGATGGCGCGCGTTTTAGGCGTGATGGCCGCAGCGATCTTGTCAAAGTCGGGGCGGAAGGTGCCGGGGGTGAGTGGTACGCGCACGGCCACGCCGCCCGCCATGTCAATGTTGGGGATGTAGCTGTCGTAGCAGGGCTCTAACACAATCACTTCGTCGCCCGCACGCACCACAGCCAAGATGATGCTCAGGATGGCTTGAGTGGCACCTGCGGTGATGGTGATCTCGGTGGTTGGGTCGTAGCGGTGGCGGTACAGCGACTCAATTTTGTCGGCCACGGCTTCGCGCAAGACGGGCACGCCGGTCATGGGCGGGTATTGGTTCAAACCGTGGGTCATGGCGTCGTTGACGCAGGCCACCAGCTTGGGGTCGCAGTCAAAGTCGGGGAAGCCTTGGCCGAGGTTGACGGCGTTTTTTTCGGTCGCCAGGCCTGACATCACGGTGAAGATGGTGGTGCCGATGCTGGGAAATTTGGTGTCGAGGTACGGTGTGGTCATGGCTTTATTTACATGTCGTAGTCATTGGCGTGGCCTTCGAGGGCCTTGAGAATCAAGTTGCGGTCGAGTCGGTCGCTCAGCAGCGCAGCAAAGTCGTACACAAAGTTGCGCAAATAAGCGCTGCGTTTGAAGGCCACGCGGGCCACGTTTTTGCCAAACAGCTGGGCGCCGGGGCGAACCACCAAGTCGTCGTCGAGTTTTTCGCGGACCGCCATTTCGGCCACGATGCCCACGCCCAAGCCCAGTCGGACGTAGGTTTTGATGACGTCAGAGTCAATCGCTTCAAGTGCAATGCGCGGTGTGAGCTGCTTGGCGGCAAAGGCTTTGTCAATGCGGGTGCGGCCGGTGAACGAGGGGTGGTAGGTGATGATGGGCTCGGCCGCTAGGTCTTCCAGTGTGATGCGCACTTTGCTGGCCAAGGGGTGGGATTTGGGGATGACCAACACGTGCTCCCACTCGTAGCAAGGCAAGGTCACTAAGTCCGGGTAATCCGAAAGCGATTCGGTGGCAATGCCGATTTCAGCCACTTCATCGAGCACCATTTGGGCCACTTGACCGGGCGCCCCCTGGTGCAGGCTGACATTGACTTTGGGATAGGCTTCGCGCAGCTTGGCCACGGGCACGGGCAGCACATAGCGCGCTTGGGTGTGGGTGGTGGCAATGGAGAGCGTGCCGCTGTCTTGGGCGCTGAACTGTTCGCCAATGCGTTTTAAGTTGCCGACTTCGCGCAAGATCACATCGATGCTGCGCAGCACATGTTGGCCGGGCTCAGTGATACGTTTCAAGCGTTTGCCGTGGCGGGCAAAAATTTCGATGCCTAGCTCTTCTTCCAACTCGATGATGGCTTTGGACACCCCAGGCTGGGAGGTGTGCAAGGCCTTGGCCACCTCGGTCAAATTGAGGTTGCGGCGCATCGCTTCTTGGGCAAATCGGAATTGATGTAGGTTCATGGCAGGGCAGGTGAAAAGCCTGCTCATTATGCCTCAGGGGTATAACCGATCGATTCTTTATGCATTAGATCAAGACGTGCCCAAGGCAATGTCAGCCAGCAAATCCAGCAGAGCCTCTTGCTCGCCCACAGCCGGTTGGCAGCTGATCTGCACCTGTGGGTGGGCGGCGTGCAAAGCGTCGATCAGCGCTGGCAAGTCTTCACGCGCATGCCGACCCACTCCTAAAAACAGGGGCACCACGCACAGGTGGGTAGCACCTTGGGCGACCAAGTCCTGGGCGACCTGGGGCAAATCGGGTTCGGTCAGCTCCAAATAGGCGCAGCGCACCAAGGTGTCTGGCGCACGCGCGCTGATGCGTGCGGCCACTGCTTGGATGGGCTTGTGCCAGAGTGGATCGCGTGAACCGTGGGCAAACAAAACAATGGCGCGCATGGAGCAACCTTGGTAAATCTTATTGACGCACCACCAGCCAGCCAAAGGCGGCCAGAGATGCCAGGGTGTAGAGCAAACCCGGTGCTGCCGCGGCAAACCACGGCGCCCAGTTGTTGATGTTGCCCACATAGCTCGACACGTTGTTGAGCAAGAAAAAGCTGATGCCCGCCAGCACACCGCCGAACACATGGCTGGCAATATTGCCGCTGCGAAAGTGCAGGTAGGCAAAGGGCAGGGCAAGCACCACCATCACCAAGCAGCTTAATGGGTAGAAGACTTTTTTCCAGAATTCAATTTCAAAGCGCTGCGTGCTTTGGCCGTTGGCGCTGAGGTGGCGGATGTACTGGAACAAGTCAATCGTGCCCATGCGGTCGGGTTTGAGCAGCGCCACCGACACCATCTCGGCCGTGATGCCTGTGGACCAACTGCGCTGGGGGGTGGCACGGCGACTCATGGTGGCGTTTGAGCCTTCACGGCTTAATTCATCGCGCTCCACGTCTTCGAGCTCCCAGGTGTTGTGCTCAGAGATGATGCCCACCTTGGCCTTGGTCAAAGCCACCCATTCGCCTTGGGGGGTGAATTCAAAAATACGAATGCCACTGGGTTGGCCTTCGGGTGTGAGGGTGGCGATATTGACGGCATAGCTGCGGTTGTCTTGATGCTCGCGCAACCAAGCCCCCGTTTGGCCCACCGTGATTTGGCCCATGTAGCGCGATTTGAGCAGCTGGCCATAGCGATCGCACAAGGGCGACACATAGTCCCCCACCACAAAGGTGAGCACCACAAAACCCAGTCCCAAGCCCATCAGGTTGCGCAGCGCCAGGGTGGGCCCCAGCCCGCTGGTGCGCAAAATGGTGAACTCAGAACTTTGTGCCAAACGCGCCATCACAAAAATGGTGCCAATCAAGACCGAGATGGGTAGCAGCTCGTACAGATGGCTCGGCACCAGCAGCAACACATAGCTCATGGCATGTTTGAGTTGGTAGGCGCCGTTGTTTTTGCCAATGCCTTGCAACTCATCGACAAAGTCAAAGAAGAAAAACAAAGCCAAAAAACCCAGCGTCACAAAGCCAACCGCAGCCAGCACTTCCCCGTAAATCAGGCGGCGCAAGGTTTTCATGCCGCGATCTCCTGCCCACGGCGTGTGCGCAAAAGCTGCCGCCAGTTCCAGTTGTTGTGACGCACGGTGAGCCAGCCTGCTGCCAGCAACAAGACGCCACCATGCAAGACCAGCAAAAAGGGAATGAGCTGGAACTTGCCTGCACTGATCCAGCTTTGGCCCAGATTGATGAAGTTGTAATACACCACAAAAATGAACAAGGCCAAAGCCAGATTGCCACCACGGCCCACACGCGGGTTGGCGCTGGTGACAGCCAGGGCAATCACCATCAGATTCACAGCGGCCAGCGCCAGCCCTAAACGCCAGGCCAGTTCGCCCAGGTTGTTGGGGGTTGGGTTTTGCATCAAGCGCAGGGTGTGGGTGGCTTTGGGCGGTGGCTCGGCAGCCACTTTCACATCTTGGCCGATACGCGCGCCGTAGGTTTTGAACTCGCTCACCTTGAGATCGCGCTCGCCCACGGTTTGCTCCACGCGTTGGCCGACGTTCAAAATTAAGAAACGTTCGTCGTTGACCAACTCGATGCGCCCCCCTTTGGACGAAGTCATGGCTTGTTTGCCATGGTCGCTGGAGGAGATGAACACGTTCTTGCCTTGCTTGTTTTCGCCGCTGTCTTTGTCCACAAAGAACACCCGTGAGCCGCTGGCGGATTCTTGAAACTGTCCAGGAGACACGCGCTCTAAATCGCCCCGGCGTTCAAAACGTTCTTTGAGTTCGCTGATCTGCTGGTTGGACCAGGGCCAGACCACCAGCACCAGCAGCGAGACCACCAACAACATGGGCCATGCAAATTGCAGCATGGGCTTTAAGAAGGAGCGCAGGCCACGGCCACTGGCGAGCCAAATCACCATTTCGCTCTCGAGGTACATGCGCGATAAGGTGCCCACGCTGGCGATGAACAGGCTCATGGTCAGCACCGTGGGCAAGTGGCCCAGCATGGTGAAGCCCATCACCAAACCCACCTCGGACGGGTTGACACTGCCTTGCGAGGCTTGGCCCAGCGTGCGAATCAGCATCATGGTCATCACGATGGTGACCAAGACGATGAGCGTGGCGCCGAAGCTGCGTGCAAGCTCTTTGCGGAGGGAGGAATGGAATAACATCAGTGCAGAAGAAAGACGCAATTATGAACTTTGAACTCAAGACCTTGGATTTGAAGGCCGCCGTCAGCCATGCCTGCGATGCCCTGATTGTCTTAGTAACAGCCGACTTCAAGCCCGCCACCGATGCGGTGTCGCGTTTGATTGCCCAGGCCCGTGCGTCTGGCGACTTAGACGCAACGCCCGCCAAACTGCTCAGCATCTGGCGTACCCCAGGCGTGACGGCATCGCGTGTGGTCTTGGTGTCTGTGGGCGAGGGCAGCGCGCGCTTGGTGCGACAAGCCGTCACTGCCGCAGCGACTTCCCTGAAAGCAGCGGCCCCCAAGAAAATCACGATCTGCTTGCCCGACGGCACGCAACAGCGCTTGCAAGCCGCCGCGCAAGCCGTGGCCGATGCCAGCTATGTCTACACCGCCACCAAGCCGTCGGCCAAAGCAGCCGTGCTCAACCGTGTGGTGCTGGCTTTACCCTCCGCCGCCAAAACCCAAGCCGCCAAAGATGACTTTGCCCATGCCCGCGCCCATGTGGCAGGTGTGGCTTTGGCCAGGGAATGGGGCAATCGCCCAGCCAACCATGCCACGCCCTCCATGCTTGCCAAGGTGGCGCAAACTTTGGGCAAGCACAAACGCGTGCGCTGCCAGGTGTTGGGCCCCAAAGAAATTGAGAAACTCGGCATGGGCTCGTTTGCGGCTGTCGCACGGGGCTCGCATGAGCCCATGCGTTTCATCGTCTTGCACTACGACGGTGCCGCCAAAACCCAGGCACCGACGGTGCTGGTGGGCAAGGGCATCACCTTTGACACGGGCGGCATCTCGCTCAAACCCGGTGCGGGTATGGACGAAATGAAATTCGACATGTGTGGCGCCGCCAGCGTGCTGGGCACCTTTGAAGCCCTGGCGCAATTGCAACCGGCCATCAACGTGGTGGGCTTGATTCCCACCTGCGAAAACATGCCCGATGGCACGGCTTTGAAACCCGGTGATGTGGTCACCAGCATGAGCGGTCAAACCATCGAAGTGCTCAACACCGACGCCGAAGGCCGACTGATTTTGTGCGATGCCTTGACCTACGCCACCCGCTTCAAACCCCGTGCGGTGATTGACATCGCTACCTTGACCGGAGCTTGCGTGGTGTCGCTGGGTGCGGTGCGCAGTGGCTTGTTCTCGCCCTCTGATGAATTGGCTCATGCGCTGCAAGAGGCCGGTGAAGCGGCGCTCGATCCCTGCTGGCGCTTGCCCCTGGATGACGAGTACGCCGAAGGCCTCAAGTCCAACTTTGCCGATGTGGCCAATGTGGGCGGGCGCGACGGCGGCGCCATCACAGCGGCGAAGTTCTTGCAGCGTTTTGCCAAAGACTACCCTTGGGCGCATTTGGACATCGCCGGTTCTGCATGGAAGAGCGGCGCTGCCAAAGGCGCCACCGGACGTCCTGTGGGCTTGTTGTTGCAGTATCTGTTGGGCACGGTGGCCAAGCCTGCGAAGTCGACCCAGCGCCGCGCTGCTTGACACCCGCGATGACCGAAATCGCCTTTCACTTCAACGCCCCCGACAAGCTGGCCTATGCCTGCCGCTTGCTGCGCAAAGCCGTCAGCAGTGGTGCCCAGGTGGTGGTCACGGGCGAACCGGCCAGTCTGGGCGCTTTGGATACCCAGCTGTGGACCTTTGCCGCCTTGGAGTTTGTGCCCCATTGCCGCGCCGACAGCCCGGTTGAGCAACGCCTAGCATCGCCCGTGATTTTGAGCGCCGATTTGCATGACCCCACCGCTTTGCCCCACCACCAGGTGCTGGTGAACTTGGGGCAGGAGGTGGCGCCGGGTTATGAGCGCTTTGAGCGTGTGATCGAAGTGGTGACGCTGGACGACACAGACCGCCAATGGGCCCGCCAGCGCTGGAAGCACTATGCCGACCGGGGGTATTCCATCACCCGGCATGATTTGAAGTTGAAAGAAACTTCGGCCTGACTTTTCTCTGTCTTTAACCTCAAGGAGTTCTTGCATGCATACCTCTCTCAAACTCACCGCCGTGGCAACGTTGGCTGCCTTGAGCAGCTTGGCCATGGCGCAAGAACAGGTGGTCAAAATCGGTCACGTCGGTCCCTTGAGTGGTGCGATTGCGCACTTGGGCAAAGACAACGAATACGGCGCGCGTTTGGCGGTGGAAGAGCTCAACGCCAAAGGCGTGAGCATTGGTGGCAAAAAGGTCAAGTTTGAATTGGTGGCCGATGACGATGCGGCTGACCCCAAGCAAGGCACGGCGGCTGCGCAAAAGTTGGTCGATGCCAAAGTCAGTGGCGTGGTGGGGCACTTGAACTCAGGTACCACCATCCCTGCGTCCAAGATATACAGCGATGCGGGCATTCCACAAATTTCGCCCTCGGCCACCAATCCCAAGTACACCCGCCAAGGCTTTAAAACAACCTTCCGTCTGGTGGCCGATGACGTCCAACTGGGTAGCTTGCTAGGCCGATACGCGGTCAAGGACCTCAAAGGCAAATCGATCGCCGTCATTGATGACCGCACCGCGTATGGCCAAGGTGTGGCCGAAGAGTTCGAAAAGGCGGTCAAAGCCGCAGGCGGTAACTTGATTGGCCATGAGTTCACCACCGACAAAGCCACTGACTTCATGCCGATCTTGACCACCCTCAAAGGCAAGAAACCCGACATTGTGTTCTTTGGTGGCATGGATGCGGTGGGTGGCCCGATGCTCAAACAAATGAAGTCACTTGGCATCAATGCCAAGTTCATGGGCGGTGACGGCATTTGCACCACCGAACTGATCAAACTCGCCGGCGATGCTTTGGTCGATGGTCAAGTGGTGTGTGCCGAAGCCGGTGGCGTGGACGGCAATTTGAAGAAGGGCATGGACGACTTTGGCGTCAAGTTCAAGAAACGCTTCAATGACGACGTCAAGCTCTACGCCCCCTATGTGTATGACGCAGTCAATGTGATGGTGGATGCCATGCAGCGCGCCAAGTCCAGCGACCCTGCCAAGTACCTGCCCGAGTTGGCCAAGACGACCGGCTACAAAGGCGTGACCGGCACGATTTCATTCGATGCCAAAGGCGACATCAAAAACGGCGCCCTCACGCTCTACACCTACAAAGGTGGCAAGCGTGATGCCATTGCCGTGGTCCGTTAAGGCGCAAGGTGCCGCTTATTTGGCCGGCGGTACATACGCATAGGCCACATAAGCAAACGGCTTGTCCAGCACAAAGCGCAGGCCTTGGCTTTTGACCGTCAAGGCGATGGGCTCCGTGCTTTGGCCCTGCGCTTGCAGCCAGGCCTTCATGTCTTGCGGGCAGGTCGTGGGCTCGGGTTTGTCGACCGGGCCCAGCGGGCACAGCAGCAAACCCGCCTGCTGTGACCAGTCCTTCAAGGGGCTGACCGTGGCCGGAAACTGATCGGGCACGCCTGGGACGATGCGCAAAGCGGCGTCGCCATAAAAAGCCAGCAAAGCGTTTTCAGCCCATTGCCCCCCCACCCAGCGCAGAGGTTGGTCGGGGTAGCGTTCGTGCCAAGCTTGCAACAAGGCTTTGGCGGCTTCGCGACGTGGCAAGTAATGGTTATCGGTGCCGATTCGCGCTTGGTGCCAGGCATACCAAGGGCTGACCAATAACACGATGACAAACCAAACTTGGACACTGCGGTAGACAGTGGTGGTTGTTTTTGTGGTTTCTGTCGCACTGCGCTGCGCACTGAGGTTACGCAGCCACAGCAAAGAAAACCCATAACCAATCGGAATCGCCCAAGGCAGCGACAGCTCGACAAAGCCAGAGATGCCAAACACCAGCGTGATCATCCACGGCAGCATGGCAAGCCAAAACAGACCATCGTTCCAGCCTGTCGGTAACCACGCCCGTACCCAGCGTGTTGGCCATCCCAACGCACGCTGGGCCAAACTGGGGTTGCCGGGTGCATACAGCCAGGTGCAGAGCAGCCAGGGCAGTAGCCAATACGCTAGGGGGGCGAGGGCAAACTTCGTCACTTGATCCCAGGCCACACCGCCATCACTGCCTTGCTCGCTCACATAGTGCAAGGTCACCCAATCGTGGGTGCTCAGCCACCGAAGGTGGGGCAACAAACACAGCACAAACACGGCCAAACCTAACCATGGCTTGAACGTTGCAAACCACCGACGGCCTTCGCTTGTGGTGAGTGCGGTCAAAAACACACCCAACAAAAACACGCCGCTGTAGTACTTGCCCAGCATGGCCAGGGCACTCAACACCCCCAAAGCGACAGACCATGTCCAGCCCTGGCGCCCCGTCCGCTGCACACTGTGCAACCAAGCCACAGCGACCCAGGGCCAGAGGCTCAGCAAAATGGCATTGGCGTTGAACTTGACCGCCAAGGTGCTGTACGGGAAAGCCATGCAGAGCAACAACATGGCGGGCAGGGCCAGATCATGCCGACCCAAGGCCTGCGCCATGCGGTAGACGCCGAACAGGCCCAGCGCTGCATTGGTGTAGGACAAGAGGTGATAGGCCATGTCCAGATTGGGAAACACCGCAAACCAAGCACCCGTGACCCAGGCAAACAAGGGAGGATGCTTGGCACTGCCCCATTCCACGGTTTGCCCCCAGGCAAAGTTCTCCAACATGTCGGCATAGCCGTCAAGGTTGGTGTCCGAGATGCCGTGGGCCACGACCCACACCAAGACTTGCAGCCCCAGGACGCAGGCGATCCAAGGTCCGGTGGCGGGTTTTTTATCGTCAATAAGATAATGATTTGGGGTGTGCAAAACGGGGTTTTCTCAGAAAGAAGGGCTAAAAAATTATAGAAGCTAACGATTTTTTCTTTTTCTTAAGGTTTGAATGAACCTATATAAATCAATCACTTAGGCGATTTCAAAGGCGCTTGTCACACGATTTGTCAAGAAATATCAAATTTTTTTCATATTTCTGTCCTCCAAACGCTTGCATCGGGCGTTGTTTGCTCATTAAGTTCTGAGGAGCCTAAATGGACAAGTCAGTGTTTCAAGTGGAAACTCCCGAAGCTGCGGTTGAACGCCGCTTCAAGTTTGTGACGTCTGAGAAGACCGGCATCAAGGCCACATTTGACCGCATCCGTGCCCAATTGGCACAAGAAGCCGAGCAACGCAGCCGTCCCGTGTCTCGCATTTATTCTGGATTGCGCGCCTTCAAAGCCTGATGACGGCCACCCTTCAGCACGCCTTTGCCCCCCACGGGGTGTTGCGTGCTTCGATTAATTTAGGCAACCCCATTCTGGCCAAGAGGCACCCCACCACGGGGCAGCCCATCGGGGTGTCGATCGATTTGGCCACCGCGTTGGCCCAACGCTTAGATGTTCCCCTGGAATTGGTGGTGTTTGAGACCGCCGCCCAATCGGTCGATGCGATTGGACAAAACGCCGCCGATATCGGTTTTTTCGCCATCGATCCTTTGCGTGGTGAAGCCATCGCTTTCACACCCCCCTATGTGCTGATTGAAGGCAGCTACTTGGTGCGCCAAGATTCCCCCCTTCAAAGCAATGACGACGTTGACCGTCCTGAGCACCGTGTCACGGTGGGCAAGGGCAGTGCCTACGACTTGTACTTGACCCGCACCCTGACCCAGGCACACATTGTTCGCGCCCCCAGCTCACCAGCGGTGGTGGATGTGTTTTTGGCTGAAAACGCCGATGTGGCAGCGGGTGTCAAGCAGCAACTGCAAGCCGATGCCCAACGTTTGCCCGGTCTGCGCTTGTTGCCCGGTCGCTTCATGGTCATTCAACAAGCCATGGGTGTGGCCAAAAGCCGAGGACCCGAAGCTGCCGCCTATTTGTCGCAGTTTGTGCAAGACATGAAGGCCACAGGCTTTGTGGCCCAGCGCTTGGCGCAGCATCACATTCAAGGCGCCTCGGTCGCGCCTTAACGCGTTCGGGCACTTTGTGCGCCAACACTTCATCGCTTTGTCACACACACTCCTAGAATAGCGGTGTGACCTCACATTCCACCTTGTTCCGATTGCTCAGCATGCAGCTGGTGCTGGCGCTCATGGCCTTGTTGGCCCTGGGGCCGTTTTTGCACGCCCATTACGGCAGTTCACGCTTGACCGGATTCCATGTGGATGGCATGGGGGCTTTACCGGCGCATGCGCATGCACAGACAGACACGGCAGCCTATTTCAGCTCAGACAGCGAAGAAGAATCTGCCGCCGTGGGCATCAGCGCATCGCACACACGCCAGTCGTTGACGGACGACAGCACCGAAGAAGATGCCTCACCCGTGTGGCTCTTGGTGGCTGCGGTGGTGTGTGCTTGTGTGCTGGCACAGACCCGCGTGCGTGGTGCTGCGCCAATTTTCATCCGACCGCATCGTGCCTACCGCGCAGGCTTTCCACCCCTGGCCCATGCGCCACCCACACCGCACCGTTAATTCGTGATGCGCGCCTGTGTGAGGCGCGTGCGTGTTAAACCGTTGTGTGTGGGGTAGGAAATGTTCAAACATTTGAAATATGGTGTCGTCGCCGCAGGCGTGTGCCTGGGTTTGGCGCAGGCGCAAACTGTGTCGGTGTCGCCAGCGTCGCTTGCGAAGCCAGCTGAGGTCAAGCAGCCTGCATCGATTTCGCTGGCGCTCAATGCCAAGCAGCAAGCCAGTTTGGGCGTGCAGGTGGCCAGCGTGCAAGCGTCTGGCCAAGGCCAAGTGCTAGCTAGCGCCACGGTGGTCACGCCTCCGGGCAAAGAGGTCACGGTCTCGGCGCCTTATGCCGGGCAAATCTCGCGCCTCATGGTGGGCGTGGGCGACACGGTCAAAGCCGGTGGCAGTTTGGCCAGTTTCACCAGCCCCATGCTGGGGGACGCACGCCGTTTGCTGACCGAAGCCTCGCTGGACTACAAAACCGCCAGTGCCGCCGCGCAGCGCGACCAAGCCATGTTTGACGAAGGCATCATCCCCGCTGTGCGCTTGCAGCTCAGCCGCGCCAAGCAAGAGGCGGCCAAGTCTTTGCTGCAGTCCCGCGAAGCCGAATTGGCTGCTGCGGGTATGCGCTTTGACGGGGAGGGGGCAGGCTACGCCACCGGCGTGTTGAAGTCACCGCTCTCAGGCACCGTGCTCGAAGCCTTTGCCTCCGTGGGGCAGCGTGTGGAGGCCGGTGCGGTGCTGTTCAAACTGGCCGATGCCAGCCAATTGCAGCTCGACGTACAACTCTCCACCGACAAAGCCGCGCAGCTGCAAGTGGGCGATGAGGTGAGCATTCCAAGCCGCGACGCCAAAGCCAAAATCATCGGTGTCAGCCGTGCGGTGGATGCCAGCCAATCGGCCCATGCCCGTGCCCTGGTCCACACCAAAGGCACCTTGCAGGTGGGTGAATTGCTCTCAGTCACGGTGCACAGCAAGGTCAACCCCAGCAAAGCCAAAGCAGACAACCAGTGGCTGGTGCCCTCACGCGCGGTGACGCAATGGCGCGGTCGTCCCTGGATCTTTGTGGCCGATGCTCAGGGCTTTGTGGCCCAGCCAATTCGGGTGCTCTCGGGCAGTGACGATGTGTCGTTGATCGACGCCCCTTTGCCTGCGGGCGCCAAGGTGGCGGTGAGCGGCGTTGCCGCTTTGCGTGCCTTGCTGCAAAAGGACGAGTGATGTTTGAACACCTCATCCGATTGAGCCTGCGCTACCGCAGCCTCACGCTGGTCTGTGCGCTGGCGCTGTGCTTTTCCGGCGTGCATGCGTGGCTCAATTTACCCATCGATGCCTTTCCTGACATTTCGCCCATTCAAGCCAAAGTGATTTTGAAAATCCCGGGCATGACGCCGGAAGAGGTGGAGCAACGCATCGTCAAACCGATCGAGCAAGAGCTGCTCAGCATTCCCAACAAGAGGGTGGTGCGCTCCATGTCCAAGTACGGCCTTGCCGACATCACCATCGACTTTGACGAAGGTGTCGATCTGTACTGGGCCCGCCAGCAAGTGTCCGAGCGCTTGAACGGCGTCATGCGTGATTTGCCCGCAGGCGTCAGCGGTGGCTTGGCGCCCATCACCACGCCACTGAGCGAGGTCTACATGTTCACCATTGAGGGGGATGGCTTCAGCCTGGCCGAAAAGCGCCGCGTGCTCGATTGGGTAATTCGCCCTGAGCTGCGCACCATTGCCGGTGTGGCCGAAGTCAACTCACTGGGCGGTGAAGTGCAAACCTTTGAGGTTGTGCCCCACAACGCCAAGATGGCTGCCTTGGGCGTGCGCATGAGCGATGTGCGCCAGGCCCTGCTGTCCAACAACAGCAACGACGGCGCGGGTCGATTGACCTCGGGCGAAGAAGCCTTGGTGGTGCGCGTGGAAGGTGCCATCAAAACCTTGGACGATGTGCGTGCGATTCGGGTCGACGCCGCCCACAACACCAAGGTGCAACTCGACGACGTGGCAACCGTGCAACTCGGTGCTTTGACGCGTTACGGCGCCGTGACCCAAAACGGGCAGGGCGAAGCGGTCGAAGGTTTGGTGCTGGGCATGCGCGGCGTCAACGCCCGCCAGTTGGTGAATGCCGTGGACGCCAAGCTCCAACAGCTCGCGCCCCGTTTGCCCAAGGGCATGACGGTGCACACCTTTTACAACCGCGGCGAATTGGTCAGCCGAGCCGCCGACACCGTGATTCATGCACTGATTGAAGCGGCGGTGTTGGTCTGCATCATCTTGTATGTGTTCCTGGGTGGCTTGCGTGCGGCGCTGGTGGTGGCGGTGTCCTTGCCCCTGTCTTTGCTGTGCACCTTCATGCTCATGCGTGCTTTTGGCTTGACGGCCAATTTGATGAGCTTGGGCGGCTTGGCGATTGCGCTGGGCATGTTGGTCGATGCCTCGGTGGTGGTGGTAGAGAACATCGAAACCGCGTTTGCCGCGCATGCTCAAAAACACCACGCCTTGTCGAAGACCGAAATTTTGCTGGGTGCCGTGCGCCAAGTGGTCAAGCCCGTGGTGTCGGGTGTGTTGATCATTTGCGTGGTGTTTTTGCCCTTGCTCACCCTCGAAGGGCTGGAAGGCAAGCTGTTTGCGCCTGTGGCCATCACCATCGTCATGGCCCTCGTCTCATCGCTGTTGCTGGCCTTTACCGTGATTCCCGCCTTCGCTTCACTGCTGCTCAAGGAAGACGGTGCACACGAGCCCGCACTGATGCAAAAAATCCATGCCGCCTATGTGCGCGTGCGTGAAAGGGTCTGGGCTCGTCCCCAATGGCTGTACCGCGTGTCGGTGCTGTCACTGGTGGTGGCCATGGGTTTGTACACCGTGATTGGTAAAACCTTCATGCCCACCTTGGACGAGGGCGACATCTTGATTCAGCTGCAAAAAGTGTCATCCATTTCGCTGGCGTCTTCGATGGAAACAGACATTCGCGTGCAGCAAGCCATTCTGGCCGAGGTGCCTGAAGTCAAAGCCATCGTGGCGCGCGTGGGCTCGGATGAATTGGGGCTGGATCCCATGGGCTTTGATGACACCGACACGTTTTTGATTTTGAAACCCCGCAGCGAATGGCGGGGCTCCAAAGAAGACATCATGGACCACCTGCGCGCCGTGATGGAGGGGTTTCCAGGCTTGGTCTACGGCTTTACCCAGCCGATCGAAATGCGTGTGTCGGAAATGCTCACCGGCACGCGCGGTGATGTGGCGATCAAAATTTTTGGTTCCGATCTCCAGGCCATCAATGCGGCTGCACAACAGATTGCAGAGGCAGTGCGCAAGGTGCCCGGTGCCGCCGAAGTCATTGCGCCCAAGTCCGAAGGCTTGCAGTATGTGTCGGTGGCGCTCAACCGCACCACCTTGGGCCAAGCCGGTTTCAGTGTCGAGTCACTCCAGCAAGCGTTCAAAAACCAAATCGAGGGTGAAGCCCTGGGTTATGTGCTGCAAGACGGTGTGCGCACACCGCTGACCCTCAAAGGCAACGACGCCATGCGCAACAGCCCCGAAGCGTTCAAGAATATGCAGCTGTCTGCACCCGATGGTCGTGTCTGGGCGGCCCATGCCCTGGCCGATATCCGGTCGGTGGACGGACCGATTCGTGTGGATCACGAGCAAAGTGCGCGCTTTACCAGCATTCAAGTTTCGGTCGATGGCCGCGACTTGACCGGCTTTGTCAGCGACGCGCAAAAAGCCGTGGCTGCTTTGGCCCTGCCACCGAACTTGCATGTGGTGTGGGGCGGTCAGTTTGAAAACCAGCAACGCGCAGCAGCGCGTTTGGGCCTGGTCATTCCTGCGGCCATGGCCTTGATCTTCACCATTTTGATGTTCACCTTTGGCTCGGCGGTGCAGGCCGGCATCATCTTCATGAATATTCCATTTGCCATGGTCGGAGGCGTGGTGGCGCTGGCTGTGTCGGGTGAGTACTTGTCAGTGCCCGCTTCGGTGGGCTTCATTGCCTTGCTGGGCATTGCGGTGCTCAACGGGGTGGTGATGGTGACCCATTTCAACGAACGTTTGCTCGATGGCGAGCCCTTGAATACCGTGGTCCGCCTGGGCACCGAGCGCCGCTTGCGCCCGGTGTTGATGACCGCCGTCATCACGGCGCTGGGCATGATTCCCTTGCTGTTTGCCACAGGGCCAGGCTCTGAAATTCAGCGGCCTTTGGCAATTGTGGTGACAGGCGGCTTGATCAGCTCCACCTTGTTGACCTTGCTCTTGCTGCCCAAATTGTTTGAACGCTTTGGCGATACCGCGTCCTTGTCTTGGCCTGCTTTGAATCAGGCCTTGAGCCGCTTCATGCCTTGGAGAAAGCCATGAAAAAACTGCTGTTGATCTGCGCCTGTGCGGCCACGCTGGCACACGCCGAACCCTCTTTGCTGCCTTACTTGCCAGCCGAGGCGGCGGCCAAAGAAGCGCTGCTGGCCAGCCCCTTGATCGCTGGTGCCCGTGCCAAGAAAGAGGCGCACGGTTTTCGCGCCCAAGGCATTGCATCGGGCAGCGCCGAGTTTGTGGTGCGCACCACCAGCCAGCGGCGCCGCGACAACGCCTTGGGTGCGAGCCAAGGCGAATCCATCGTGAGCTTGGAGCGCCCGATTCGCTTTTGGGGCAAACGCGGCATGGACGCCGATTTATCGGCGCAAACCCAAGCCTTCGCCGACATTGAGTATGCCGATGCCTTGCACGAAGCCAGCCGCGAGTTGCTGACGTTTTGGTTCAACTACCAACGTGCCTTGGCCGATCAAACCAATGCCCACACCGCACACGACTTGGCTAGCCAGATGCAGCGTTTGACGCAAAGCCAGTTCAAGCACGGCGAAGTCTCCAAGCTCGATACCGAGTTGGTAGGTGCTGAGCTCGACCGTGTGTCGGCTGCCTTGTCGGTAGCGCATGCGCAACGGGCCTCGGCAGCTGC
>CANGIQ010000032.1 GCA_947453965.1 Comamonadaceae bacterium | reverse complement strand
GTGCGCAAAGGCCAAATGCCTGCGGGCATGTTGGCCTTGTTTGCGGCAGCGGGGCGCCAAAGCGCCACCTGTACCTCGCAAGATTTTGGGTTTGCCTTGGGGCCACGCATCAACGCGGCGGGCCGTTTGTCGGACATGACCTTGGGCATTGAGTGCCTCACCACCGACGATGTGGGACGCGCTACCGAGCTGGCCACCCAGCTCGACCGCATCAACCGTGAACGCCGTGAGATTGAAGGCGATATGCGCGAACAAGCCTTGGAATTGGCGCAAGAGATGTTCGATCCGGAAGAAGAACCCCCCAGCGCGCTGTGTGTGTTCGACCCCGACTTTCACGAGGGCGTGGTGGGCATCGTGGCGTCCAAGCTCAAAGACCTGCACCACCGCCCGACCTTTGTGTTTGCCCCCAGCCAAGCTGCGGGCAAAGGCCACGAGCTCAAGGGCTCCGGACGTTCCATCCCCGGTTTTCATTTGCGCGATGCGCTCGATCTGGTGGCCAAGCGTCACCCCGGTGTGTTGCTGCGCTTTGGCGGCCACGCCATGGCCGCAGGTTGTACTTTGGATGAAGAAAATCTGGCGACCTTTGAAGAAGCCTTGCAGCAAGTGGCCGCTGAATGGCTGGACGCGGCCACCTTGCAGCGCCGCTTAGAGACCGATGGCCCCTTGTTGCCCGAATACCGCCGCCCTGAGTTGGCCGATACCTTGGCGCGCGAGGTGTGGGGCCAAGGCTTTGCGCCGCCCACTTTCAGCGAAGAGGTGGAGGTGCTGGGCCAGCGCTTGGTGGGAGAAAAACATTTGGCCTTGAAGCTGCGCCACCAGGGGCAGCCGGTGGATGGCATTTGGTTTGGCCGGGTCGACCCGCTGCCGGCCAAGGCGCATTTGGCGTTTCGTTTAGAGGCCGACGAATGGCAGGGCAACAAGCGCGTGCGTTTTGTGGTCGAAGGCATGGCGGGATAAAACAATGGCAACGAAGAAAAAAATCCAACTCCCCGAAGTCAATTTCTCTGACTACGGCGACACCCGTTACCTGCACTTGGGCACGCCCTGGGTGCAGGGTTCGATGAACATCGAAAAGCCCTTTGACATTGACCTCGAATACGTGCAGCGCATGATGGCCTGGCTGTTGTTTGTGGACATCGACCAAGTGAGCAAGCTGCACGCCATGCAACTGGGCTTGGGCTCGGCGGCCTTGACCAAGTTTTCATTCAAGCATTTGCGCATGAAAACCACCGCGATTGAGCTCAACCCCCAAGTGGTGGCGGCGTGCCGCCTGTGGTTCAAGCTGCCAGCGGACAGCGCCAAGTTGCAGGTGGTACTGGGTGACGCCGCCGAGGTGGCCAAGCACGACCATTGGCATGGGCAGATCGATGCCTTGCAAGTCGATTTGTACGACCACGAAGCGGCCTCACCCGTGCTCGACAGCGCGGAGTTTTATGCCGATTGCCGAAAGCTATTGACCGACGAGGGCTGCATGACGGTCAATCTGTTTGGCCGCAGTTCGAGCTTTGCGCAGAGTGTGGAGAAGATGGCGGCTGCGTTTGGCGCCGATGCTTTGTGGGCTTTCAAGCCCACCCGCGAAGGCAACACCATTGTGTTGGCCCAACGCACACCGAGCATGCCCAAGCGTGCGGAGCTGATGGCCCGTGCCGAGGCCATCCAAGCGCGTTGGCCTTTGCCTGCGACCAAATGGTTGCGTGTTTTCAAGCCGTTGAAGGCGATTTAAAACCATTCCATTCGCGGGTAAACCCTAGAACTCTGGGTGACACCGGGTAGGTGAAACCCACATCCGATCACCCTGAGCCCCCCGTCACAATTCGCGTCATCTTTGCTGTTTTGTTTGAGGAGACGAAATGATCAAAAGTCAGAAAGACTTTTTCTCTGGCCTGATGTTCGCTGTGGTCGGTGGTGGTTTTGCGTGGGGTGCCACGAGCTACACCATCGGCAACGGTGCACGCATGGGACCGGGTTACTTCCCCTTGCTCTTGGGCATTGTGTTGGCCGTGTTGGGTGCGCTCATCATGTTCTACTCGTTTGTCGAGAACACCCCAGACGGTGACAAGGTCGGCAAGTTCGCTTGGCGTCCCATCGGCTATGTGCTCGGTGCCAACGTCGCATTTGGTATTTTGTTGGGCGGCCTGCCCAGCATTGGCTTGCCCGCCATGGGCTTGATCATGGCGATCTTTGCCTTGGTCATCATCGCCAGCAAAGCCGGCGAAAACTTTGTCCTCAAAGAAGTGTTGTTGCTGGCCACCATCTTGTCGGTGGGTAGCTACTTGGCTTTCATCGTGCTGCTGAAATTGCAGATGCCTGTGTGGCCCACCTTCATCACTGGTTGAGCCGGGAGAACTAAAAAATGGATTTGATTGCAAACCTCTCATTGGGTTTTGGTGTGGCGTTCACGCCCATCAACCTCATGTACGCCTTGGTCGGTTGTATCTTGGGCACGCTGATTGGCGTGTTGCCAGGCATTGGCCCAGTGGCCACCATCGCCATGTTGTTGCCTGCCACCTATGCGTTGCCCCCTGTGTCGGCGCTGATCATGTTGGCCGGTATTTACTACGGCGCCCAATACGGTGGCTCTACCACCGCGATTTTGGTCAACTTGCCCGGTGAGTCGTCGTCCGTGGTGACCACCATTGACGGCTACCAAATGGCGCGCAAAGGTCGTGCAGGTCCTGCCTTGGCGGCTGCGGGCCTGGGTTCGTTCTTTGCCGGTTCTGTGGGCACCTTGATCTTGGCAGCCTTCGCGCCGCCTTTGACCGAACTCGCGTTCAAGTTCGGCCCTGCCGAATACTTCTCGCTCATGATCTTGGGCTTGATTGGTGCGGTGGTGTTGGCTTCGGGCTCTTTGCTCAAAGCGATTGCCATGATCGTGTTGGGCCTCTTGATGGGCTTGATCGGTACCGACGTCAACTCAGGCGTGGCGCGCTTCAGCTTTGACATCCCCGAACTCACCGACGGCGTAGGCTTTGTGGTGGTGGCGATGGGCGTGTTCGGTTACGGCGAGATCATTTCGAACCTGTCGCAACCCGAAGACGAACGCGAGGTGTTCACGGCCAAGGTGGAAGGTTTGTTCCCCACCAAGGAAGACTTCAAGAACATGCTGCCTGCGGTGATTCGCGGTACGGCCTTGGGTTCGCTGCTGGGCGTGTTGCCAGGCGGCGGTGCCTTGTTGGCTGCGTTTGCGGCTTACACCATCGAGAAGAAAACCAAGCTGCGCCCTGGCGAAGTGCCCTTCGGCCAAGGCAACATCCGTGGTGTGGCAGCGCCTGAGTCGGCCAACAACGCCGGTGCACAAACCTCTTTCATTCCTTTGCTGACCTTGGGTATTCCACCCAACGCCGTGATGGCTTTGATGGTGGGTGCGATGACCATTCACAACATCCAACCTGGCCCCCAGGTGATGACCAGCAACCCCGAGTTGTTCTGGGGTCTGATTGCCTCGATGTGGATTGGTAACTTGATGCTCGTGATCTTGAACCTGCCTTTGATCGGCATGTGGATCAAGCTGTTGTCTGTGCCTTACCGCTTCTTGTTCCCCGCCATCGTGCTGTTCTGCGCGATCGGTGTGTACTCGACCAACAACAACACCTTCGACATCTGGATGGTCGCGGCCTTTGGCTTCGTGGGCTACCTGTTCGTCAAGTTGGGTGTGGAGCCTGCGCCGTTGCTGCTGGGTTTCATCTTGGGCCCCATGATGGAAGAAAACCTGCGTCGCGCCTTGTTGCTGTCGCGCGGTGACTGGTCGGTGTTTGCGACTCGTCCGTTGTCGGCCGGTTTGTTGGGTGCTGCTTTGGTGCTGCTCATCATCGTGCTGCTGCCGTCGGTCAAGTCCAAACGTGAAGAGGCATTTGTCGAAGAGTGATCACAACACTTTTGACAAATCCCCTGTGAATGACGGCACCTTCGGGTGCCGTTTTTCATGGGGCGAGGGTGTCTTTTGCGTCACAATCTTTCCACCTTGAAAGGTGCTCGATGATGGACCATCCCCAACGACTGGCCTTGCACAACGAAGTGCATGCACGCCCACCCGAACCCATGCAGTCGCCCATGGCCATTGCCCATGTGGTGATGTGGGTGGACCGCGATGCGGCCGCCGCCAGTCGTGCCCATTTGGCCCGCTTGCTGCACGACCACCATTTGCCTGCGCCCGATGCACACACCAACCATGTGCGCATGGACTTGGGCTCATTTCGTTTACGCTGGGAGTTGCACACCGAGTTTGTGTCGTGGACGTTCATGCGCCCCATCACCGACCCGCAGTTCACCAGCACCGCACCACTGACGGCCAGCCAAGCTGTGCCGCAGCAGTGGTTGTCGCAGTTGCCAGGCGAATGCTTGGCGCGTTTGCATCTGTGGTTGTTGGCCTCGTCCACCCACGACATGCATGCGGTGCTGCCCCAGGTGTTGCACGAAGACACCTTGGTGGCTTCGACCGTGGCCGACGGCCATGGTGAGGTCTACACCGATTTTCAGTTGCACCCCGATGGCTATGGCCGCATGGTGTTGTTGGCGGGCTCGCTCACGCCACGTCGCCAAGGGCGCTTGGTGCAGCAACTGCTGGAGATTGAAACTTACCGCATGGCCGCCTTGCTGGGCTTGCCGGCGGCGCGCGAAGCCTCGCATGTGTTGGCCGATGCCGAGCGCGAACTGGCGGCCCTGGCGCAAGCCATTCGCAGTGCTGACAGCGCCGATGAAGCAGGCTTGCTCGACCGCCTGACGCGCTTGGCCGGTGAGGTGGAGGGGCAATACGCGGCCACCCATTCGCGTTTCTCGGCCACACGCGCTTACTTTGAGTTGGTGGATCGCCGCATCCGCGACATTGCCGAGTCGCGCATGTCAGGTATGCAAACCATTGCCGAGTTCATGGACCGGCGTTTGTCCCCCGCCCGCAGCACCTGCGATTGGGCGGCGCGGCGCCAAAACGCTTTGTCGGAGCGTGTCTCACGCATGAGCAATTTGCTGCGCACGCGGGTGGACTTTGAGCAGCAACACAGCAGCCAACAGCTATTGACCGCCATGAACCAACGCCAAGACTTGCAGCTCAAGCTGCAATCCACGGTGGAAGGTTTGTCGGTGGCCGCCATCACGTATTACTTCACCGGCTTGGTGAGCTATTTGGCCAAAGGGGCCGAAAAGCTCGGCTGGCCTTTTGGCGCAGACATCACGGCCGCCTGTGCCTTGCCCTGGGTGGGCTTGGTGGTGTGGCTGTCGATGCGCCGTCTTCACAACAAAGTGTTCAAAGCATGAATTTCAATTACACCAACCCCTATACCTCCACACGCTTGCCCGTGTTCGCGCGCAATGTGGTGTCGACCTCGCACCCGCTCGCCGCACAAGCTGGCCTGCGCATGCTGTGGCAAGGTGGCAATGCGGTGGACGCCGCCATTGCGGCCGCTGCTGCCATCACACTGACTGAGCCGGTGAGTTGTGGTTTGGGGTCGGATGCCTTTGCCATCGTGTGGGACGGCCAAGGCTTGCACGGCTTGAACGCCTCGGGCCCTGCGCCGCAGACATGGACGCCTGAGTATTTCCAACGCAAATATGGCGACGGTGCCAAAACGCCGCCCAAGCGTGGAATGGATTCAGTCACCGTGCCAGGAGCCGTGGCTTCGTGGGTGGCGCTGAGCGAACGCTTTGGCAAGCTGCCCTTCGAAGACCTGCTGCAACCGGCGATTGAGATTGCCGAGCGCGGCTACTTGTTACCCGTGGTGGTGCAGCAAAAATGGGCCGCAGCCACGCCGGAGTTGCGCAACCAACCTGGTTTTGCAGACAACTTTTTGCCTTGGGGCCGTGCGCCGCAGGTGGGCGAGTTGTTCACCTTTCCTGCTGCAGCCAAGGGTTTGCGCGCGATTGCAAAAACCAAGGGTCACGCGTTTTATGGTGGCGAAATTGCGCAGGCGATTGAGCGTTTTTCAGCCGAGCACGGTGGCAGCATCACCGCCCGTGACTTGGCCAATTACAAGCCCGAGTGGGTCACACCGATTGCCCAAAATTACCGTGGCTACACGCTGCACGAAATTCCGCCCAATGGCCAAGGCATTGCAGCGTTGATCGCCTTGGGCATCTTGGAAAACTTTGACCTGGCCAGCTTGGCGGTGGACGGTGTGGATTCGCAGCATCTGCAAATCGAAGCCATGAAGCTGGCCTTTGCCGATGTGTACCGCTATGTGGCTGAACCCAGCGCGATGGACGTCACCCCCGCACAAATGTTGGACCCTGCCTACCTCAAAAGCCGCGCGCAGTTGATTGACATGAAGCGTGCGCAAGACTTTGGCGCAGGCAACCCGGTCAAGGGCGGCACGATTTATCTCAGCGCGGCCGACGAGAACGGCATGATGGTCAGCTTCATCCAAAGCAACTACATGGGCTTTGGCTCGGGTTGCGTGGAGCCTCAGTTCGGTATCAGCTTGCAAAACCGTGGTCATGGTTTCAACTTGGATGCCCACGGTTTGAACCCGGCCAATTTGGTGGCGCCGGGCAAGCGGCCCTTTCACACCATCATCCCGGCCTTTTTGAGCAAAGACGGCCAGCCCGTGATGAGCTATGGCGTGATGGGCGCCAACATGCAGCCACAAGGCCATATGCAAACCCTGGTGCGCATGCTCGACTACGGCCAAAACCCGCAAGCCGCCTGCGACGCGCCGCGTTGGCGTTACAACGCAGGCCTGGAAATCAATGTCGAGGCTTCGCTCAACGCCAACACCGCTGCAGGCTTGCAAGCGCGTGGCCATCAGGTGGGGGTGATCAACGACAGCTACCAAGACTTTGGAGCCGGTCAATTCATTTGGCGTGCGGGTGACCCCAAGGTTGAAGGCTATGTGGTCGCCAGCGATGCGCGACGCGATGGTTTGGCTGCGGGCTTTTGACGTGATGCGCCGCAACATGCTGGACCCGCACATGCGCCATCATCCTCGCGCTTACAAGCGCACCGTGGCGTGTGTGCTGCTGTTTCTCAGCGCATGCACCACAGCGCCTCAAGCACCTACACCCTCGACCCCGCCTGCACCCAACGCAGCCGCAGGCAGCGCCCCGTTTCAACCCGAAATGGCCACGGGCTGGCAGAGCAAAACCGATGTGGTGACCCAGCGTTATGCCGTGGCCGCAGCCAACCCGTTGGCCACCCAAGCAGGCTTGGCGATGCTCAAAGCAGGTGGTTCGGCGGTGGATGCCGCCATCGCGGTGCAAATGGTGTTGGGCCTGGTGGAGCCGCAATCGAGTGGCTTGGGCGGGGGGGCGTTTTTGCTGCACAGCGCGAATGGCAACGTGCAAGCCTTTGATGGGCGCGAAACTGCGCCGGCCGCGGCCACCGAAGATCTGTTTCTCAACGCCCAGGGCCAGCCGTTGACGTTTGAAGAGGCGGTGGTGGGTGGACGTGCGGTGGGCACCCCGGGTGTGCTGCGCATGTTGGCGCAAGCCCACCAACAGCATGGCAAGCTGCCTTGGGCTCAGTTGTTCGCTCCCGCCATTGGGCTGGCGCGCAACGGCTTTGAGATCAGCCCGCGTTTGCATGCGCAACTGAAGGCCGATCGCCATTTGCGCAAAGACCCGACGGCGCGTGCTTATTTTTATCAAGCTAATGGTGAGCCCCATCCCGTGGGCTACCGTTTGCGCAATCCAGAGTTGGCAGCGGTGTTGCAAGCCATTGCATCGCAGGGCGTGGATGCGTTTTACCGCGGCGAGGTGGCGCAAGCCATGGTGCGCAAAGTGCAGCAGCACCCCAGCAACCCAGGCCGCCTGAGTGAAGAAGACTTGGCCAACTACACCAGCAAGCAACGTGAGGCTTTGTGCTTTGACCACATCGCGCAAGCGCGTGAGTACCGTGTGTGTGGCTTTCCGCCGCCGAGCTCTGGGGCCTTGGCCATTGGACAAATTTTGGGCCTGTTGCATCGCACGCCTGCCTCGCTCACGCCTTTGGCCAACGGTGTGCCTGATCCGCGTTGGTTGCATTTGTACATGGAAGCCTCGCGTTTGGCCTTTGCCGATCGCGCGCAGTATGTGGGCGACCCAGATTTTGTGATGGCGCCTGGCGGGGATTGGTCGAACTTGCTCAAACCGTCCTACTTGAAACAGCGTGCCAAGTTGATCGGTCCCAGCCGCATGCTGCAGGTCACTCCGGGTGTGCCGGTGCGTGGGGAGCGCATGAGTTACGCCCCCAACCCCGAGCAGCCCGAGTACGGCACCTCGCACATCAGCATCGTCGATGGGCAGGGCAACGCACTGGCCATGACCACCACGATCGAAGATGCCTTCGGTGCGCGCCAAATGGTCAAAGGTTTTTTACTGAACAACGAGTTGACCGATTTCAGTTTGATCCCACGCGATGCACAAGGCCGCCCAGTGGCCAACCGTGTGCAAGGCGGCAAGCGACCCCGCTCGTCCATGTCGCCGACCTTGGTGTTTGACAAAGCGACGGGACAGTTGGTGATGAGCGTGGGCAGCCCTGGCGGCGCCATGATCATTCACTTCACGGCCAAAACCCTCTACGGTGTGCTCAATTGGGGCTTGAGCCCACAGCAAGCGATTGACTTGCCCAACTTTGGAACAGTGGGCGGACCGGTGGTGTTGGAAGAAAAACGCTTGGCCCCTGCCATTTCTGCCGCATTGCGTGCGCGGGGCAGTGACGTGCGCGAACAAGCCCTGACCAGTGGTTTGCAAGCGATTGTGCGCAAGACAGAGAACGGCCAAGCCGTTTGGGTCAGTGGTGCAGACCCACGGCGTGAAGGGGTGGTGCTGGGCGAGTGAGGTGAAGGCGCGGGCTGAGCGCGATGGCTGGCTCAATCCGCCTGCGGTGGGCGTCGGCCTTCGCGCCGTGCGATCCACACGGTGGACATCAAAATTACCACCGCACCCAACCAGGTGGATTGGCTGGGCACATCGCTGAACACCAGCCAGCCCAAGATGGAAGCCCAAACTAAGTCTAAAAATCGCAGCGACTGGGTGGCCGAAATATCGGCGATGCCAAAGGCGCGCGTCAAGCAGTAGTGCCCGGTCGTGCCCAAGATGCCCGCCGCCGTGAAGCCCACCCATTGCACCAAGCTGGGGTCTTGCCAATGCGGCAAGGCCATGGGCAGACTGAACAGCGTGACCGTGATGGCTTGCCACAGCACAATGACGCCCGCGTTCTCATAGCGGGTCAAGGCTTTGGTGATCAAAAACGAGGCCGCAAACACCGGCGATGAAGCCAGCATGACCAAGTGAAACCAACCGCTGCCGCCCGAGAGTTTGGGCAAGACCACTACCAGCACACCGGCAAATCCAACCAGGGCAGCAATCCAACGGTCGCGGTGCATGGGTTCGCCCAGGAACCAGGCCGCACCGATCATGATGAAGATGGGTCCCGTGAAGCCAATGGCCGTCATATCGGCCAGCGGAATTTTGGGCAGGGCAATGAACCACAAGGTCATGCCCAAGGTGTGTACACCACCGCGCCAAAACTGACCTCGGATGTTGGTGGGCCAATAGGCCCGCACGCCTGAGCGCAGCACCAAGGGCAGCATGATCAGCAAGCCGCAGAGGTAGCGCAAGAACTGGGTTTGAAACGCGTCGAGCTGCAGCGCAATGCCGCGCACGATGGTGTTGAGCAGCGAGAACATGACCCCACCCATGGCCATCCACAACATGCCTTGCCAGGCGAGTGGCAGGCGCAATGCTTTGCGGTGGGTCAGGCGTTTGGCGAGCCAGAGGCGACGCCCGAGTGAGAACTTCATTGCGCTTGAGTCTAGGTTGTGTGAGCGCACAGCGCAGTCACGTGCATGACGCTCAGGGGTTGGCGGCGTCTTCGTCGGTGCGAGGCGATGTGGCGTCGCGCATGAGGGCGTAGCGCGTCATCCGCTGGCCTTGCACCAAGCGGATCACGCGTTTGAGCGGAATGCCAATGTGGGCCAAGGTTTGGCTGGCGAGCATCAAGCTGCCTTCAATCACTTCGGGCACCACCTCGGCCGCACCGGCGGCGCGCAGTTGTTCCAGGTCTTTGTCGTCGTGGGTGCGCACCACCACGGGCACCTGGGGCGCGTGCTTTTGGGCCCAGGCCAAGACCTTGAGGGCCGAAGCGGTGTCGGGGTAGGTGACCACCACGGCCGAGGCGCGCACCAGGCCAGCCGCCATCAGACTCGACAAGCGGGTGGCATCGCCCAACTCCACCGGATGGCCCGCGCTGCGACCCGCTTGCACCTTGTCGGGGTCCGAGTCGAGTGCCACATAGGCAATGCCTTCGAGCTTGAGCAGGTCCACCAAGTTGTGGCCGCTGCGTCCGTAGCCACACACGATCACATGGTGTTCGGTTTTGAGGGTGCGCTGCGCCATGCCGGTGAGTTCTAGCGATTGCAGCAGCCAGTCGTTGCTGATCAGGCGGTTGACGATGGCGTCGGCCTTCATCACCAAGAACGGGGTGGCAATCATGGACAGCACCATCGACGCCAAGATGGGGCTCATCCATGTGGGAGGAATGAGTCTGTTTTCCAACCCCAAGGTCAGCAGCACAAAGCCGAATTCACCGGCTTGGGCCAAATACAAAGCAGTGCGCAAGCTCACCCCCGCAGGGGCGCCTTGCAGGCGCGCCAAGCCAAACACCACACCGGCTTTGAGCAGCACGGGCACCACGCTGAGCAGCAGCACCCAGCCCCAGCTGTCGATCAGCACTTCCCAGTCGAGTTTCATGCCGATGGTGATGAAGAACAAGCCCAACAACACGTCGTGGAAGGGGCGGATGTCGTTTTCCACCTTGTGTTTGAAATCGGTCTCGGCAATCAGCATGCCGGCCAAGAAGGCGCCCATGGCCAGGGACAAGCCGGCCAGCTCGGTGAGCCACGACAAACCTAAGGTCATCAACAAGAGATTGAGCATGAACAGCTCATCGCTTTTACGACGTGCCACCAGCATCAGCCATTCGCGCATCACGCGTTGACCACCCCACAGCAGCAAGCCCACCA
Organism: Comamonadaceae bacterium; assembly: GCA_947453965.1. Taxonomy (GTDB): domain Bacteria; phylum Pseudomonadota; class Gammaproteobacteria; order Burkholderiales; family Burkholderiaceae_C; genus Limnohabitans. The sequence goes on along the minus strand of CANGIQ010000032.1, from coordinate 16,746 downwards.
GCACCGTGGCTTTGAGCATGGCAATGCCAAGCACGCGCCACAGGTTGTGTTCGCCCATGTCGGCCAAGGCTGGGATGAGCACCAGCAGCGGCACCACCGCCAAGTCTTGAAACAGCAGCACGCCCATGACGCGTTGGCCGTGGGGCGACTCCAGCTCCACCCGATCGGCCATGAGCTTGACCACAATCGCGGTGCTGGACATGGCCAAGGCGCTGCCCAGGGTCAAGGCGGTTTGCCAGCTCAGTTGCCAGCGGTAGCCCAGGTGTTGGAGCGCAAAGCCCAGTGCGAGGTTGAACAGCAGGGCGCCGAGCAAAGTCAGCACCACTTGGCCCAGCCCCAGGCCAAACACCAAACGGCGCATGCGCATGAGCTTGGGCAAGTTGAATTCCAAGCCAATCACGAACATCAAAAACACCACACCAAACTCGGCCAGGTGCTGAATCACCGCCGAATCTTTGGCCAAGGCCAAAGCATTGGGGCCAATCACCACGCCCGCAAACAAATAGCCCAGCATGGCAGGCAAATGCAGCAAACGGCACGCCACCACGCTGATCACGGCAGCGCACAGGTAGAGGAGCGTGAGTTCGAGTGCGTTCATGTCTCGATGGTAACGAGCGTTGGTGACAACTTGTTTTTGCGAGCTCACATAAACTGTGGTTTTCTAGAGCGACACACCACCTCCTTCCCCACGCATGACTTCTGCGCATCGCCCGGCTTTGTCGGGTCTTTTGTTGGCTGCTGCTGGCGCGATCGCGTTCAGTGGCAAAGCCATCATCGTCAAGCTTTCTTATCGTTATGGCGTGGATGCGGTGACGGTCATCATGTACCGCATGCTGTTTGCACTGCCTTGTTTTGTGCTGATGGGGCTGTGGGCCGAACGCCAACCCACGGCACGTGAGAACCCTCTGACCCGCCGCGATGTGCTGGGCATTGTGGGGCTGGGCTTTGTGGGTTACTACCTGTCGAGTTATTTGGACTTCTTGGGTTTGCAGTACGTCACGGCCAGCTTGGAGCGTTTGATCCTGTACCTCAACCCCACCTTGGTGGTGGTGTTGGGATGGGTGCTTTACAAAAAACCGATCCATCCCATCCGCATGTTGGCCATGGGCGTGAGCTACAGCGGCGTGCTGCTGGTGTTTGCGCACGAGGTCTCGTTTGCCGGTGACGCCGTGGTGCTGGGCGGTGGTTTGGTGTTTGCCAGTGCGCTGAGCTATGCCCTGTATTTGATTTACAGCGGTCAGCTGGTGCAGCGCATTGGGTCCTTGCGCTTGGTGGGTTGGGCCACCAGCGTGGCGTGTCTGTGTTGTTTGTTGCAGTTCTTGCTGCTGCGGCCGCTGTCTGCGGCGGATGTGCCGGTGGATGTGCTGTGGCTGGCCGTGCTCAACGCTTTGGCCTGCACGGTGGCCCCAGTGCTCATGGTGATGATGGCGGTGGAGCGTATCGGCGCGGCACTGGCTGCACAAACTGGCATGATCGGGCCCATGTCCACCATTGCGTTGGGCGTGTTGATTTTGGGGGAGCCACTCAATGCCTGGATCGGGGTAGGAACCCTGCTGGTCTTGGGTGGTGTGTTTATTGTTTCAAGATATGGAGTGAAGTGATGGACTTAGGTATCAAAGGCAAATGGGCATTGGTCGGTGGCGCCAGCAAGGGCTTGGGCTTTGGCTGTGCGCAGTCGCTGGCGCGTGAAGGCGTTAATGTGGTGATCGTGGCGCGTGGTGCTGAGGCACTGGAAGCTGCTGCGGTGGAGTTGCGCAAGCTGGGCACCAAGGTGTTGGCCGTGGCGGTGGACATCACCACGCCCGAAGGCCGCGAAGCGATTTGGTCGGTGGCGGGTGGCCCTGGCAAAAACTTTGACATTGTGGTGACCAACGCCGGTGGCCCACCTCCCGGGGACTTCCGCAGCTGGGACCGCGAGGCATGGATCAAGGCGGTCGATGCCAATATGTTGACCCCGATTGAACTCATCAAGGCCACGGTGGACGGCATGGCCGAACGCGGTTTTGGCCGCATCGTCAACATCACCTCCAGCGCCGTCAAAGCACCGATTGATATCTTGGGCTTGTCCAATGGCGCACGTTCAGGCTTGACCGGTTTTGTGGCCGGCGTGGCTCGCACCACCAAGTTGGCCTCGAACAATGTGACCATCAACAACTTGCTGCCCGGCGCGTTTGACACCGACCGCCTGAAGGGCACCATGAAAGGCGCGTCGGAGAAAACCGGTCAATCGATCGAAGCGATTGCCGACGCACGCAAGAAAACCATTCCAGCGCAACGCTTTGGTAACCCGCAAGAGTTTGGTGACACCTGTGCGTTCTTGTGCTCGGCCCAGGCCAGCTACATCACGGGCCAAAACGTGTTGACCGATGGCGGTGCCTACCCAGGCACCTACTGATCACGTAGGCTGATCGCGCAGGGGCATCGCGCTTATTTGCGCGATGACACCACGATGCCGCCCACAATCAACACAAAGGCGGCCACGTGGTAAGCCTGTGGCAATTCACCCAAGGTGAGCACCGACAAGGTGGCGGCAAACACGGGGGTGAGGTTGGCGAAAAATCCGGCCATGCTGGGACCCACTTGCTGCACGCCCAAGCCCCAGCAGCGGTATGCCAGCAAGGAAGGCCCCACCGCCACATACAGCAGGGCGGCAGCCAAGGGCCAGCCCCACACCAGGTGCACCTCATGGCCGCTGGACCATTCGGCGCTGGTGAACAAGCCTGACCACACCAAGCCAAAGGCCATCTGGGCCATCAGCAGGTAGGCCCAGTTGTTGCGGATCTCGCTGGGTTCGGTGGTTTGGGCCAGCAACCAGCTGTACCAGGCCCAGCACGCAGTGGCGATCAGCACAAACACATCGCCCAGCACCAGCTGCACTTGCATCAAGGCATGCCAATCGCCGCGGCACAGCACCAGCAACACACCGGCTACCGACAGTACCGTGCCCACCAGTTGCCGCTTGCGAATCGTTTGTTTGAAAAACAGCGCACCGATGCCCAGCATGAACACTGGAGTGCTGGAAGCCACCAAGGTCACGTTGATGGGCGTGGAGGTTTGCAAAGCCATGTACTGGAAACTGTTGTAGCAGCCCACGCCCAAGAACCCCAGCAAGGCATAGCGTTTCCAGTGCGCCCACAAAGGGCTGGCGCGGTGTAAGACCTGGTGTGCGATCGGCATCAGCAGCACAAAGGCCAACAGCCAGCGCAAGAAGTTGAGGGTGAGCGGGGGAATCAGTTCATGCACCAAGCGTCCGACGATGGCATTACCGGCCCACAGCAGGGGTGGGACCAACAAAAGCGCTGCGGTGCGCGGCGTCAAGGCACGGGGAGCAAAAGACATAAGGGCTGGACTCTACCCGAGCGGCGATAACCCAGGTGACATGTGGGAGACCGGTTTCGTGGCAGGATTCAGTGTCTTACACCATTACTAAATCTGGAGCATCACCCATGACACAAGCAGTCATCATCGAAAAAAACGGCGGCCCTGAAGAGTTGAAAATTGTCGACGTGACCGTCGGTCAGCCAGGCCCCGGCGAGATTCGTATCCGTCACAAAGCGATTGGTCTGAACTTCATCGATGTGTACCAACGCAGTGGCTTGTACCAGCTGCCCATGCCGTTGCAGCTGGGCATGGAAGCTTCGGGTGTTGTGGAAGCCGTGGGCGAAGGCGTGACCCACCTGAAAGTGGGCGACCGTGCCGCCTATGCCAGCAACCCACCCGGCAGCTACTGCGAAGTGCGCGTGATGCCTGCCAAGTGCGTGTGCAAATTGCCCGATGCGATTTCGTTTGAAACCGGCGCCGCCATGATGCTCAAAGGCCTGACCGCCCAGTATTTGTTGAAGCGCACCCTGCCACAAGGCGGTTTGCACAAAGGTGACTTCATCTTGTTCCACGCAGCGGCTGGCGGTGTGGGCTTGATCGCCTGCCAATGGGCCAAGGCCTTGGGCTATCAACTCATCGGCACGGCAGGCAGCGATGCCAAGTGCGCACTGGCCAAAGCCAATGGTGCAGCCCATGTCATCAACTACAACACCGAAGACTTTTTGGCCCGTGTGAAAGAAATCACTGGCGGCAAAGGCGTGAAAGTGGTCTACGACTCCGTGGGTAAAGACACCTGGGACAAGTCGCTCGATTGCTTGGCACCGTTTGGTTTGATGGCCAGCTTTGGCAATGCCTCGGGCGCGCCTGCACCCATGGCCCCTGGCATCTTGGGTGCCAAAGGTTCGATTTACCTCACCCGCCAAACCTTGTTCAGCCACATCGTCACGCGCGAAGCCACGCAAGAGATGGCCGACGATTTGTTCGAAGCCGTCACCAGCGGCAAGGTGAAGATCCACATCGACCAAACCTACCCCTTGGTCGACGTTGCCCAAGCGCACCGCGACTTGGAAGCCCGCAAGACCACAGGTTGCACCGTCATCACCTTGTGATGAGCGCGCAGAGGTTTCAGACGCTGGGGACAGCGTCTTGAAACCTGTCTGCGCGGCAGGTCAGCACCAGCGTGTCACGGTAGCCGCCCTCTGCCACAGGTTGAATGGGTGTGGTTTCGTGGATCACCCGTGCATCGTCTAACAGCAACAACGACCAAGGCTCGCTCAGCGTGAAGCGTTCGCCTTGGGGACCGTCTGCGTCAAACACGCGCGTCTCACCGCCTTTGATGCCCACGCGGTTGACCATGAACACCGCCACAAAATCCACCCCATCGCGGTGGGCGCCTTCCGGCGTGGGGCGGCCAATGCCGTTGGTGGTGTCAATGCGGAACTGATGGGCTTCGATGCACCACGTGGTGTGGGGCGTACCACGCACTTGGGTTGCTGTGCGGGCCAATGCGGTGAGCAGCTGGGTCCAGATCGACATGGCCACGGTGGTGGCATGCATGGGCTCGAACCAGCGTTCCATGCCGCCATGTAGCGCGTTGTAGTCCAGCGGCTGCCAATGCGCGCGGTGCGGTACTTGGCGCAGTGTGTCGTTTTGAAACACAAAACTGCTGTGGCGACGGCGGCGGTAATGGCCGCCGTCTTTGAGGTAGTTGTCGGGCGGCATGTGGTCCCAGTCGGGCGACAGGGCGTGCAAGGCCTCGACGGTGCCATGTGCCCATTGCGCCACATCGGTGGCCTGTAACACCGCGTAGCCTTGGCTTTGTAGTGTGTGGGCGAGCTCGGTGGGCGCGATGGTGCGGGGTGCGAGTTCGTGCATGCTAAGAAGAGGCTGAAGAGGGGCTTGAGCGCGTGACTTAAGGCCCGCGTCGCACGCGCAAGACCTCGTCCAAGATCAAGCAGGCTGCGCCCAGGGTGATGCCGCTGTCTGCGAGGTTGAAGGCGGGGAAGTGGATGCCGGCGTGATGGAAATCTAAAAAGTCCACCACATAGCCGTAGAGCACGCGGTCGATCACATTGCCGATGGCACCGCCCAAGATGCACGCAATCGCAAAGCCAAACAACTTTTGACCGGGATGCTTTTTGAGCATCCACACCATCACCGCTGCCGCCACCACGCCCAACCCCGTGAAGAACCAACGCTGCCAACCACCAGCCGAGGCGAGAAACGAAAACGCAGCGCCTTCGTTGTGTACCCGCACGATGTTGAAAAAAGAGGTGACCGCAAAGCCTTCACCCAATGGGTAGCTGCTAACGATCAACACCTTGGTGAACTGATCCGCCAGCAACACCACCAAGGCAAGCCCTAGCCACACCCAATGGGAGGTGGTGTTGCGGATGAAGGTGTTGCGTGCCATGGGATTGCTGAGGTCAGGGCGTTAAGCGATGGTGTGAAGCGCGAGGTCTTAAGCGTTGGTATCAAGCGTAGTTGCGCACTTCACCCGCACCATGCAAGTTGCTGTCGCAACGGCCGCAGAGCGTGGGATGAGCCGGGTTGTGGCCCACATCGTCACTGTAGTGCCAGCAGCGTTCGCACTTGGTGGCTGCGCTGGCGTTGACGTCGACGGTCAAGCCTTCGCCTTTGACGAGCGCCACCTTGGAGGTGATGAACACGAACTTCAGGTCGTCGCCCAAGGAAGCCAAGGCGTCATACGCTGCCCCATCGCAGTGGATGACCAGCTCCGCTTGCAGCGAGGCACCCACCACACCGGCGGTGCGTTGGTTTTCAATCTCTTTGTTGGCGGTTTCACGCACCTGCTGCACGGTGTGCCACTTGTCCATCAGTGCGGTGTTCACAGACCCCAGGTCGGTGAAGGTTTCCAAGAAGATGGTTTCCGACTTGCCAAATGTGGTCCACGCCTCTTCTGCCGTGAAGCTGAGGAAAGGCGCCATCCAACGCAGCATGGCATGGGTGATGTGGTGCAGCGCCGTTTGTGCACTGCGGCGCGCGAGCGACTTGGGCGCGGTGGTGTACAGGCGGTCTTTGAGCACGTCCAAATAGAACGCGCCCAAATCTTCTGAGCAATACAGCTGCAACTTCGACACCACGGGGTGAAACTCGTACTTGTCAAAATGGCTCAAGATCTCGGCTTGCACTTGGGCCGCGCGTGACAGGGCGTACTGGTCGATTTCCAGCAAGTCGTTAAAGGCCACAGCGTCTTGGGTGGGATCAAAGTCGCTCACGTTGGCGAGCAAGAAGCGCAACGTGTTGCGGATGCGACGGTAGGCATCGACCACGCGGGCCAAGATTTTGTCGTCGATGTTAAGGTCACCCGAGTAGTCGGTGGACGCGACCCACAAGCGCACGATTTCGGCGCCCATCTTGTCGCTCACTTCTTGTGGGGCGACGGTGTTGCCCAAGCTCTTGCTCATCTTGCGGCCTTGGCCGTCGGTGGCAAAGCCGTGGGTCAGCAGGCCTTTGTAGGGTGCGCGGTCGTACAAGGCGCAGCCCAGCAGCAAGGAGCTGTGGAACCAGCCGCGGTGTTGGTCGTGGCCTTCCAAGTACAGGTCGGCTTCGGGGCCTTGGTCGTGATGGGGCGCACGGTCGTAAGCGTCTTTGTGGCTGCCGCGCAGCACATGTTGGAAGGTACTGCCTGAGTCAAACCACACTTCCAAGATGTCGGTGCTCTTGGTGTAGCTGGCGGCGTCGTCACCGGGTTGATTCAGGATGTCTTCCACCGTCACGCGGCTCCAGGCTTCGATGCCGCCTTTTTCCACAATGTCTGCCGCTTGGTCCATGATGGCCATGGTGCGTGGGTGCAACTCACCGCTGTCTTTGTGCAAGAAGAACGGCACCGGCACGCCCCAGCTGCGTTGGCGCGAGATGCACCAGTCGGGGCGATTGGCAATCATGTCGCGCAAACGCGCACGGCCGTTTTCGGGATAGAAGCTGGTTTGGTCAATCGCGTTCAACGCGAGTTCGCGCAGCGACTTGGCTGATTGGTCCGTGATGAATTGGCCGGTGGTTTTTTCGGTCGTGCTGTCAAACGCATCCATGCGGATGAACCACTGTGCCGCAGCGCGGTAGATGACAGGCGTTTTGTGACGCCAGCAATGCGGGTAGCTATGGGTGATGGTTTGGGTGGCCATCAATCGGCCTGCGTTTTGCAGCGCTTCCAGAATGACGGGCACGGCCTTCCAGATGTGCTGGCCACCGAACAGCGGGAAGTCAGCGGCATACGCACCGTTGCCTTGCACCGGGTTCAAGATGTCTGTGTACTTCATGCCGTTGGCCATGCAGGAGTTGAAGTCATCCACACCGTAGGCCGGCGCGCTGTGCACGATGCCTGTGCCGTCGGTTTCACCCACGTAGTCGGCCAAGAACACGGGGGCGGTACGTTGGTAGCCGGCGTCCACGTGTGCGAGGGGGTGGTTGAACTCAATGAGTCCGAGCTTGTCGCCCGTGGCCGTGGCGACCACTTTGCCTTCGAGCTTCCAGCGCTCCAAACATTTCTCGACCAACGAGGCCGCACACAAGAACAAACCACGCGGGGTATCGACCAAGGCGTAGTCGATCTCGGGGTGCATGTTGAGCGCTTGGTTGGCCGGGATGGTCCACGCGGTGGTGGTCCAGATCACAGCGAACGCGTCTTTGTCGAGCTTGGGTAAACCAAAGGCTGCAGCCAGCTTCTCGGGCTGGGCGCACAAGAAGGCCACGTCCAGCGTGTCGCTCTTTTTGTCGGCATATTCAATTTCAAATTCGGCGAGGGATGAGCCGCAGTCAAAGCACCAGTACACGGGCTTCAAGCCACGGTACACAAAGCCACGCTCCATCACGCGCTTGAAGGCGCGCAGTTGGCCGGCTTCGTTGGCGGGGTCCATGGTGCGGTAGGGGCGTTCCCAGTCGCCCAAGACGCCCAAGCGTTTGAAGTCTTCACGTTGTTGGTCGATTTGCTCGGTGGCAAAGGCGCGGCTCTTGGCCTGCATGTCGTCGCGACTCAATTTGCGGCCATGAAGTTTTTCGATCGCGTTTTCGATCGGCAAACCGTGGCAGTCCCAGCCGGGGATGTATTGCGCGTCAAAACCGCCCAATTGCTTGGACTTGACGATCATGTCTTTGAGCACTTTGTTCAGCGCGTGGCCGATGTGCAGCTTGCCGTTGGCATAGGGCGGGCCGTCGTGCAACACAAACAGCGGGGCGCCATGGCGGGCGGCACGCAGCTTTTTGTACAGACCGTGCTCGCTCCATTGCTTGGCCCAAGCGGGTTCGCGCTTGGGCAAGTCACCCCGCATGGGGAACGGGGTGTCCATCATGTTGAGGGTGGCACGGTAGTCCGTGGAAGAGGGGGTGGCTTTGTCGGTCATGGCTATCTCAGATCGGAGGCTTGAATCAGGGCGGTGGCTGCGAACGCCGCGTTGAAAGAGCGGGCTTGAAGGCAGACAAGAAGAAAGAAAGGCGGGGCCGTGTGCAGAACGTGGGGCTGCACGCCCCGTCAAATTCGGGCGGCGAGCCAGGCGCGTGCGTCGTCGCAGTCTTTGTGGATGCCTTGCATCAAGGCGTCCAGACCGTCGTACTTCAGCTCGTCGTGTAATTTATGCAGCAGTTCCACTCGGATGATTTTACCGTAGCCCCCCTCAGCGCCCAGGTGGGCCGGCCAGTCCAGGCAGTGGGTTTCCAGCAGCACGCGGCCACCGTTCACATCTGAGGGGTCGAGCGAGGGGCGAATGCCCAAATTGGCCACACCCGCCAAGGGTTGTTCGGTCAAGCCATGCACTTGCACCACGAAGATGCCACTGGCCGCAGGCTTCCAATGGCTGAAGCGCAAATTCAGCGTGCGGCAGTTCAACTCGCGACCCAATTTGCGGCCATGCACCACATGGCCCGAAATGGCGTAGGGTCGGCCCAGCAGCTGCGCCACTTCTTGCATGGCGCCACGGGCCAAGGCTTCACGCACGGCCGAGCTCGACACCCGCAGGCCACGCACTTCGTAGCTGTTCATGCGGGCCACATCAAAGCCTTGCGCGCTGCCTGCCGCATCGAGCATGGCGTAGTCGCCGGCACGCTTGGCACCGAAGCGGAAGTCGTCACCGACCAAGACATATTTCACGCCCAGACCTTTGACCAGCACCTGATCGATGAAGTCTTGCGGTTGTTGTGCGGCAAAGCGTTGGTTGAAGGGCAGCACCACGCATTGGTCCACACCGCAGGCGCTGAGTTCGTTGAACTTATCGCGTAGCGTGGCAATGCGTGCGGGGGCCAAGTCAGGCTGGTGGTGCTGGGCAGCGAAGAAGTCGCGTGGATGAGGTTCAAAGGTCATCACGCAGCTGGGCACGCCACGGTGGCGCGCTTCGTTGTTGAGCAGGGCCAGCATGGCCTGGTGACCACGGTGCACGCCATCAAAGTTGCCAATGGTCAAGGCGCAGGCCTGGGCCAAGCCCGGATGTTGAAAACCTCTGAAGATCTGCATGGTGTGAGTGCGTGGCGACTGATATCAAACTGTCACTGAATGAAGGTATATTGTCCTTGATAGATGTGCATTCCCGATCGGTCGTTTTTCAGCGAATGGAGGTGAGGTGTGAAAGTCTTGAAACTGTCTGCCCAAGGGCTGCCGCAGTCCTGGATCTCGCTTGAACAAGCGGTGATTCATTACGCGGCCGACGAGGTGCGCTGGGAATCCGGCGGCGAAGTGGCGGTGTTTCATGGCGGCACCAATGCCATCACCGGGCAGCAGTCGATCATCACGGTCAACAGCATCATCGGCACCAAGGGCGTGCCCAGAATCAACCCCTTTGATTTGAAGTCGGGGCTGACCAATGACAAGCTGTTTGCCCGCGACCGCAATGTCTGCGCTTACTGCGGCGATCATTTCCATGAGTCAGAGCTGACCCGTGAGCACATTCAGCCGTTCGGACAAAACGGCGCCAACCACTGGATGAATGTGGTGACGGCCTGCAAAGCCTGCAACCACCGCAAAGGCAACCGCACGCCGGAGCAGGCCAACATGCCTTTGCTTTATGCCCCTTACGAACCCAGCCTGTGGGAAGACTTTATTTTGCGCAATCGCCGGATCTTGGCCGATCAAATGGAGTTTTTGATGGCGCATGTGCCTAAGAGTTCGCGGTTGCTGGCTTGATTTTTTGCTTATTTCGCCAATAGTTTTGCGATGGCCTTCGGATACATCACATGCTCCTGTGTCAGCACGCGCGCTGCCAGGTTGTCTGCGGTGTCACCGGGCAGCACGGGCACGACGGCTTGGGCCAGGATTTCGCCGTGGTCGAGCTCGGTGGTGACGCGGTGCACGGTGGCGCCTGCGAATCGGCAACCCATCTCGATGGCTCGGGCATGGGTGTTGAGGCCTGGGAAAGCCGGCAGCAAGGAGGGGTGGATGTTGATCAAGCGGCCCGCATAGTGCGCCACAAACCCTGGGGTCAAGATGCGCATAAAGCCTGCGAGCACCACCAAATCGGGTTGGTAGGTGTCGATCTGGGCCATCAAGGCGGCGTCAAAGGCCTCGCGCGGTTGGGGGGCTGAGGCGAAGGCTGTGTGGTCGACCACGGCGGTGGCGATGCCGTTTTCTTGGGCCAAGGCCAGGCCTTGCGCGTCGGCGCGGTTGCTGATAACGGCGCGTATATGTGCCTGATGGTGTTGGGCCCAGCCCTGGGCCTGGGCGGCGCGCACGATGGCGGCCATGTTGGAGCCGCTGCCAGAAATCAAGATCACGATGTTTTTCATGTGGAGCAAATTATCGTGGCGCGCTGCCGGGCATGTGCATACAGACAGGGGTTTGCCCGTGGTTGTCGCTGTGCCGACAAAAAAAAGTGCACGGTCGTGCTAAAAACGGTGGGTTCGCGCTTGAAAATGCGTGCTGTATTTGTTCATCGTTCGTCAAAGGAAAACCGCAATGGATTTGGCCTTCACTCCCGAAGAAGAGGCGTTTCGCCAAGAGGTGCGTGCATGGGTGCACGCCAATTTACCCAAAGATCTGTCACACAAGGTGCACAACGCCCTGCGTTTGACCCGTGATGACATGCAGCGCTGGGCCAAGATTCTGGGCAAGAAAAACTGGCTGGGCTACGGCTGGCCCACCCAGTTCGGTGGCCCCAGTTGGACCGCGGTGCAAAAGCATTTGTTTGAAGAAGAGTGCGCCTTGGCTGGCGCGCCCCGCATCGTGCCGTTTGGCCCGGTGATGGTGGCACCCGTGATCATGGCGTTTGGCAATGCCGAACAGCAACAACGCTTCTTGCCCGGCATTGCCAGCGGCGAGGTGTGGTGGAGCCAGGGCTACAGCGAACCCGGCTCGGGCTCTGACTTGGCGTCTGTCAAAACGCGTGCCGAGCGCGTGGGCAACAAGTACATCGTCAATGGCCAAAAAACCTGGACGACCTTGGGCCAATATGGCGAGTGGATCTTCTGCTTGGTGCGCACCAGCAACGAGGGCAAGCCCCAAACCGGTATTTCGTTCTTGCTGATCGACATGAAGTCGCCCGGCGTGACCGTGCGCCCTATCAAGCTGCTCGATGGCGAGTGCGAGGTCAACGAGGTCTGGTTCGACAACGTCGAAGTGCCGGCCGAAAACCTGATTGGTGAAGAAAACAAAGGCTGGACCTATGCCAAACACCTGTTGGCGCATGAGCGCACCAACATTGCCGATGTGAACCGCGCCAAGCGTGAGTTGGAGCGCTTGAAGCGCATTGCCAAAGCCGAAGGCGTCTACACCGACACGCGTTTCCGCGACGAAATCGCCAAGCTCGAAGTCGACGTGGTGGCGTTGGAGATGCTGGTGTTGCGTGTGTTGTCGGCCGAGAAGTCTGGCAAGCAGTCGCTCGACATCGCGGGCTTGCTCAAGATCAAGGGCAGCGAAATTCAGCAGCGCTACAGCGAGTTGATGATGCTCGCCGCTGGCCCCTACAGCACGCCCTTCATCGAAGAAGCGATGGAAGCGGGCTGGCAAGGCGATCACGTCGGTGCGGCGCATTGCGCGCCTTTGGCATCGACTTACTTCAACATGCGCAAAACCACCATTTACGGTGGCTCCAATGAAGTGCAGCGCAACATCGTGGCGCAAGTCGTTCTGGGTTAAGGGAGAAAACACATGGATTTCAATTTTTCAGATGACCAAGAACAGCTGCGCGACGCGGTGCGCAAATGGGTCGACAAAGGTTATGACTTCGAGCGTCGTCGCGGCATCGTGACGGCCGGTGGCTTCTCACGCGAGGCCTACGGCGAATTGGCCGACCTCGGTTTGGGTGGCCTCTACATCACCGAAGAACTCGGCGGTTTGGGCATGGGCCCCGTCGAAGGCATGGTGGTGATGGAAGAGTTGGGCCGCGGCATCGTGATGGAGCCCCTGGCCCACACCTTGATCGCAGGCGCCGTGTTGTCGCACTATGCAGGCGCCGATGTGCAAGCCGCTTGGTGCGGCAAAGTGGCTGGTGGCGAGGCCTTGGTGGTGCTGGCACACCAAGAGCGCAAAGCCCGTTACAACATTCATTCCTGTGACACCCAGGCCACCCAAGCAGGCGACCACTGGACGCTGACAGGCGCCAAGAGCGTGGTGCCTGCGGGCGACCAAGCTGACGCCTTCTTGGTGCCTGCGATGGCCAACGGCACATTGGCGCTGTTCATCGTCGAGCGTCAAGCCGCTGGTGTGAGCACACAGGGCTACCTGATGCAAGACGGCAGCCGTGGCGCTGAGGTCAAGCTCGCAGGTGCCAAGGCTCAGCTGGTCACGCTCAATGGCGAGGCTGCGCTGGATCATGCGGTGGACATTGGCATTGCTGCCTTGTGCGCCGAAGCGGTGGGCGTGATGGACAAAACCATGGCCATCACCGTCGAGTACATGAACACGCGCAAGCAGTTTGGTGTGGCCATTGCCACTTTCCAGGCTTTGCGTCACCGTGTGTCCGACATGAAGATGCAGCTGGAGTTGGCGCGTTCGATGAGCTACTACGCCGCGCTCAAACTCAATGCCCCGGTCGAAGAACGTCGCCGCGCCATGAGCCGCGCCAAGTACCAACTGGGCGTGTCCATGCGCTTCGTGGGTCAGCAAGCGGTGCAACTGCACGGTGGCATTGGCGTGACCGACGAGTACATCGTCAGCCATTACTTCAAGAAGCTCACCCAGCTTGAAATGACGTTTGGCGACACCTTGCACCACCTGGGTGAGGTGTCCGCGCGCATGCAAGACACGGCAGGCGTGTTCGCTTAAACAGCGGTCTGTTTTGCCCAAGGCCCAACGTAACTTGGTTGCGTTGGGCCTTTTTGTTTCTGGCCCATCACTTGCTGGGCTATCACTGAGGGCGCATCAGGGTGGGTCGATTTTTTGAAAACGCGCTTGCAGTACGCCGTCAATCGTCACCTGTTCGTTGAACATGGCGGCAGGGCGCACCCACAGGCCATGCGCGCCATACAGGGCGCGGTACACCGTCATGGGCGCTAGGCTTTCGCTGTGACGCGCGGTGCCAATGACCTCGTAGAGGCCACCTTTGTAGTGGCGGTAAAGGCCGGTGGGGGTTTCTTGCAGGGGAGGGAGGTCTTGATCGTTCATGGGATGGGACAATACACCCTATGCATCCTAAAGCCCTGTTAGAAGCTTGTACTGAGCTCGTTCGCCTCACCTTGAAGTTTGACCACCCGGCCGACGCCGTGGTGTCTAAGTTTTTCCGTGACTACCGCAAAACCTACGCCTTTGGCCCGCGCGAGCGTGCGGCCCTGGCCGAGACGGTCTATAACGTCTTGCGCAACAAACTGCGCTTTGACCACTTTGCCCCTTCGGGCTCAGGCCCCAAAGAACGCCGTCTCGCGATTTTGGGCTTTGCCCAGCACCTCAAAGAACACGCCGCACCTCAGCCAAAGTCGACGCAACCCAAGCGCCACCAACAGCCCGGCAGCCAAGCGCTGGACTTTTTGATCAGCGCCTTGAACAAGCAAGAAGCGGCTTGGCTCGAAGCCTGCGAGCAAGTGCAAACCGCCGATTTGATGGAGCGTCACCGCCACAACCTGCCCGAGTGGCTGGTCGCGCCGCTCAAAGTGCAGGTGGGGGATGGGTTTTGGCCTCTGGTCGAGCGCATGAACGGCGGCGCGCCGCTGGATTTGCGCGTCAACACCTTCACCGACAAACGCGCCGATGTGCAGCATGAGTTGAAGTTGGCGGGTATCCAAGCCGAGAACACGCCGTTTTCTCCCTGGGGCTTGCGCATTGAGGGCAAGCCAGCGTTGTCGCAGCTCGACGCCTTTGCCCGTGGCGCGATTGAAGTGCAAGACGAAGGCTCGCAGCTGCTGGCCCTGTTGCTCGACGCCAAGCGCGGCGAGATGGTGGTGGACTTTTGCGCCGGTGCCGGTGGCAAAACCTTGGCGATTGGCGCGGCCATGCGCAGCACGGGCCGTTTGTATGCGTTTGACACCTCAGGCCACCGCCTGGATGCGCTCAAGCCCCGTTTGGCGCGCAGCAAGCTCTCCAACGTCCATCCCTCGGCCATTGCCCATGAGCGCGATGAACGTATCAAGCGCTTGAGCGGCAAGATCGACCGCGTGCTGGTCGATGCCCCGTGTTCGGGCTTGGGCACCTTGCGCCGCAACCCAGACCTCAAGTGGCGTCAGTCGCCCAAGGCCGTCGAGGAATTGACCGTCAAGCAAACTGCCATTTTGGAAAGCGCCGCCCGCTTGCTCAAACCCGGTGGCCGTTTGGTCTATGCCACCTGCAGCGTGCTGCCCGAAGAAAACGAGTCCATTGCGCAAGCCTTCAGCGCCAAGCACCCCAACTTTGTGCCCTTGTCAGCAGCCGAGACTTTGGCGGATTTGAAGGTTGAGAATGCCGCCTCTCTTTGTACTCAGGACGGCTTGTATTTGCGTCTTTGGCCCCATCTGCATGCCACAGATGGCTTTTTTGCCGCTGTTTGGGTAGCCAAATAAGGTCCAAATCATTAAAATCGACAAATATTCATCAAAGTGAAAGAACTGCATGTTGTTACCCAATTGGGCTTGGCTTGATGCCATGTTGAACTGGCTGAGCCATGGTTTGCTGGATTTTTCGGGCTGGCAAGTCTTCATCGTCACCATGGTGCTGACCCACATCACCATCGCCAGCGTCACCATTTACTTGCACCGCCACTCGGCGCACCGCGCGCTGGACTTGCACCCTGCGGTGTCGCATTTTTTCCGCTTCTGGCTGTGGCTCACCACCGCCCAAGTGACCAAAGAATGGACCTCGATCCACCGCAAACACCACGCCAAGTGTGAGCAAGCGGAAGACCCACACAGCCCGCACATCCACGGCATCAAAACCGTGCTGTTCACCGGCGCAGAGTTGTACCGCAAGGAAGCTGAAAACCTCGAAACCCTGGAGCGTTTTGGCCATGGCACGCCGAACGACTGGATCGAACGCCACCTCTACACCCCCCATTCGGTGTGGGGCGTGTCCTTGATGCTCATCATCGATTTGGCCTTGTTTGGCGCCTTGGGCCTGACCGTGTGGGCCGTGCAAATGATGTGGATTCCCGTCACGGCCGCCGGCATCATCAACGGTGCGGCGCATTACTGGGGTTATCGCAACTTTGAGGCGCCAGATGCCAGCACCAACATCTCCCCTTGGGGCATCCTCATTGGTGGCGAAGAGTTGCACAACAACCACCACACCTACCCCACCTCGGCCAAGTTGTCGGTCAAGCCCTACGAGTTTGATTTGGGTTGGCTCTACATCCGTATTTTGGAAACCTGTGGTTTGGCGACCGTCAAAAAGACACCGCCCAAGCTGGCCTTTGGCGACATCAAGCCCGTGGCGGACGAAAAGACCTTGGAGGCCATCATTGCCAACCGCTACGAGGTGATGGCCAATTACGCCACCCAGTTGCGCGCGGCCATGAAGCAAGAGCTGGCCAGCGTGTCCACCTTGCCGGCTGATTCGGTCTTGGCGGCTGCCAAGCGTTGGATGCACCGCGACGCCGAGAAAGTGCCCGCCAAGGTGGCTGAGCAGCTGGCGGTCGCCCGTGCGGCCCTGCCTGCGGTGGACACCATGGTCAAGATGCGTGAAGAGCTGCGCCAGTTGTGGCTCAACACCCACCTCAACCGCGCCCAACTGGCGCAAGACCTGCAAGCTTGGTGCAAACGCGCCGAGGCCAGCGGCATTGCCGCCTTGCAAGAGTTCTCCATGCAAATGCGTGCGGCGCGCGTGTAAACAGCGCAGCGCTCAACACAAAGGCACCTTCGGGTGCCTTTTCTTTGGTTTGTTGTTTTTGCAGGGGCAACAAAAAACCCGCTATCAAAAGATGAGCGGGTTTTTTGATGGGGCCAGTCTGAATTACTTCAGCTTGGTTTCCTTGTATTCCACGTGCTTGCGAGCTTTGGGATCAAATTTCATGATCAACATTTTCTCGGGCATGGTTTTCTTGTTTTTGCTGGTCGTGTAGAAGTGACCGGTGCCGGCTGTCGATT
>CANGIQ010000031.1 GCA_947453965.1 Comamonadaceae bacterium | reverse complement strand
ACGTGCTTGCGAGCTTTGGGATCAAATTTCATGATCAACATTTTCTCGGGCATGGTTTTCTTGTTTTTGCTGGTCGTGTAGAAGTGACCGGTGCCGGCTGTCGATTCCAGCTTGATTTTTTCGCGTCCGCCTTTGGATGCCATGATCGTGTCCTTTCAGTGTCTGGAATTAAGCTTGACCGCGCGCGCGCAAGTCAGCCAGCACGGCGTCGATGCCGTTTTTGTCGATCAAACGCAGAGCTGCGCTAGAGACGCGCAAGCGGACCCAACGGTTTTCAGTCTCTACCCAGAAACGGCGGTATTGCAGGTTCGGCAAGAACCGGCGCTTTGTTTTGTTGTTGGCGTGGGAAACATTGTTCCCAGTCATCGGGCCTTTGCCCGTTACTTCACATACGCGTGCCATGTGGAACACTCCATATTCAACGGCGGTCGTTCACACGAGCGCCTCACCTCGCCAGAAAGGGTGGCGGTAACCCAAATTTCGCTGAAATCAGCAAAGCCTGAAATTGTAGCGCGTTTTCAGTGCGCGCCTTGTTCCAGGAAGCGTTGGGCGTCCAAGGCCGCCATACAGCCCGTGCCGGCGCTGGTAATTGCTTGGCGGTAGATGTTGTCTTGCACGTCGCCTGCCGCAAAGATGCCGGGCACGCTGGTCATGGTGGCAAAGCCCTCGGAACCGCTCTTGGTCAGCAAATAGCCACCTTTCATGGCCAATTGGCCTTCAAAAATGTCGGTGTTGGGGTGGTGGCCAATGGCAATAAAGCAGCCTTGCAGCGCCAAATCGCGGGTGCTGTTGTCGATCGTGCTCTTCAAGCGCACGCCGGTCACGCCTGAGGCGTCGCCCAGCACTTCGTCCAAGGTGCTGTTGGTTTCCAGCACGATCTTGCCGGCGGCGACCTTTTCCATCAGCTTGTCGATCATGATGGCCTCGGCCTTGAACTTGTCGCGGCGGTGGATCAAGTGAACTTTGGTGGCAATATTCGACAGGTACAAGGCTTCTTCGACCGCTGTGTTGCCGCCGCCCACCACGCAGACGGGTTGGTCACGGTAGAAAAAACCGTCGCAGGTGGCGCAACCCGACACGCCACGGCCCATGAAGGCTTCTTCCGAGGGCAGGCCCAAGTACTTGGCCGAAGCGCCGGTGCAGATGATCAGCGAATCGCAGGTGTAGGTGCCGCTGTCACCCATCAGGGTGAAGGGGCGCTTGGAGAAGTCGACCTTGTGGATGTGGTCAAACACGATTTGGGTGTTGAAACGCTCGGCATGTTGCTGAAAACGTTGCATCAGCTCGGGGCCTTGCACGCCGTGCACGTCGGCTGGCCAGTTGTCCACCTCGGTAGTGGTCATGAGTTGGCCGCCTTGGGCCATGCCAGTGATCAACAGGGGTTTGAGGTTGGCGCGGGCCGCGTAGACGGCAGCGGTGTAGCCGGCAGGGCCGGAACCGAGAATCAAAACTTGGGCGTGTTGGGAATTGGACATGAGAGTCGCGCAATCAAAAGAGACAATAAAGACAAGATTGTAAGAACCCCACCATTGCCCCAGACGGCGTAAGGTCGCCTCTCGGGTAAGCTCTCGCCCAGACATGACTTACTCGCTCAACACATTGACCCACGATCGCCGCCCCTCAGGAGCCGATGGCGACGCCAAACCCACCGGTTTTCGACGCTTTGCGCAAGAAATTGCGCTCACCGCTGGTTTTGTCTTCATGGCTTTTTGGCTGTTGGCCTTGCTGACCCATTCGTCGCTGGACCCCTCGTGGACCACCACAGGATCAGGTGGCACGGTGCGCAACTTTGGCGGCCGTTTGGGCGCTTGGTTGGGCGACATGAGCTTTTTCTTGCTCGGCTACTCGGTGTGGTGGTGCTATGCGGCAGCCTTGATCGCCTGGTTGGCCGCCTTGGCCAATCGCTTGCGCGATGAGGAAGACCCTGCGCCCGAACACGAAGGCTGGCGCTACACCCGCTTTGCGTTTTGGGCTGGCTTGGCGCTGTTGTTGATTTCCAGCGTCGGCTTGGAATGGACACGCTTGTACCGCTTTGAAGACCGTTTGCCCGGCCACATCAGCGGCGGCGTGCTGGGCTATTTGGTTGGGCCGTTCAGCTTGCATTGGCTGGGCTTCAACGGTTCGGGCTTGATTTTCATTGTGTTTGGTGTGGTCGGTGCGTCGTGGGTGTTTCGGTTCTCGTGGGGCCAAACCGCAGAAAACATCGGCGCCTGGATTGACGGCATGGTCGAGTCTTGGCGTGAGCGCCGCGAACGCGAAGAAGACCTGGCCTACGGCTTGGTCGCTGCACGCGAGCGCGAAGAAGTGGTGTTGGAAGAGCGGGTCGAAATTGAAGTCCATCACCCCATTCCGGTGGTGATTGAGCCTGAGATGGTCGAGGTGCCCAAGAGCGCCCGCGTGGCCAAAGAGCGCCAAAAGACCTTGTTCACCGATGCGGCGACGGATTCACGTTTGCCGCAAGTCGACTTGCTCGACGACCCGCTGGCGCGTCAAGACACTGTGGCACCTGAAACGCTGGAAATGACCAGCCGCATGATTGAGAAAAAACTCAAAGACTTTGGTGTGGAAGTGCGCGTGGTGGCCGCGTCACCCGGCCCCGTCATCACGCGCTACGAGATTGAGCCCGCCACAGGCGTCAAGGGCTCGCAGGTGTTGAACCTCGCCAAAGATTTGGCGCGGTCGTTGTCGCTGGTCTCTATCCGTGTGGTGGAAACCATTCCTGGCAAAAACTACATGGCGCTGGAGCTGCCCAACGCCAAACGCCAGTCGATTCGCTTGAGCGAAATTTTGGGCTCTGACGTGTACAACGAAGCCAAGTCCTTGTTGACCATGGGCTTGGGCAAAGACATTGTGGGCAACCCCGTGGTGGCCGACTTGGCCAAGATGCCCCACGTGCTGGTGGCCGGTACCACCGGCTCGGGCAAATCGGTGGGTATCAACGCCATGATTTTGTCCTTGCTCTACAAGGCCGAAGCCCGCGATGTGCGTTTGCTCATGATCGACCCCAAGATGTTGGAGATGTCGGTCTACGAAGGCATTCCGCACCTGTTGGCGCCGGTGGTGACCGACATGCGCCAAGCCGCGCACGGCCTGAACTGGTGTGTGGGCGAAATGGAAAAGCGCTACAAGCTCATGAGCAAGCTGGGCGTGCGTAACCTCGCCGGTTACAACGCCAAGATTGACGAAGCCGCGGCGCGTGAAGAGTTCATCTACAACCCCTTCAGCCTGACGCCTGAGCAACCCGAGCCGCTGCAACGCTTGCCCCACATCGTGGTGGTGATTGACGAGTTGGCCGACTTGATGATGGTGGTGGGCAAGAAGATCGAAGAGCTGATTGCGCGTCTGGCGCAAAAAGCACGCGCGGCGGGCATTCACCTGATCTTGGCCACCCAACGTCCGAGCGTGGACGTGATCACGGGTCTGATCAAAGCCAACATCCCCACGCGGATTGCGTTCTCGGTCGGCTCCAAAATTGACAGCCGCACCATCCTGGATCAAATGGGTGCCGAAGCCTTGCTCGGTATGGGCGACATGCTCTACATGGCCAGCGGCACAGGCTTTCCCGTCCGCGTGCACGGTGCGTTTGTGAGCGACGAAGAGGTGCACCGCGTGGTGAGTTACTTGAAGACCCAAGGCGAGCCCGACTACATCGAAGGCGTGCTCGAAGGCGGCACCGTCGATGGCGACGGCAACCCTGCGGGCCCCGATTTGTTTGGCGACGCACCGGCGGAAAAAGACCCGATGTACGACCAGGCCGTCGAGGTGGTGCTCAAGAACCGCAAGGCCAGCATCTCACTGGTGCAGCGTCACCTGAAGATTGGTTACAACCGCGCGGCACGCTTGGTGGAAGACATGGAGAAAGCCGGCATGGTCAGCGCCATGAGCAGCAATGGCCAACGTGAAATCTTGGTGCCCAAGCGTGACGAGTGATCGTGATGCATAAGTGGATCATGCAGATATCGCCATCACACACCAACAGCATCGTGTGGCGTGTGGCGTCTGTGCTTGCCAGCGTGGTCTTGTGCGCCAGTGCAGCCTCGGCCAGCAGCCTCGACACGCTGGAAACTTTCTTGAAGTCCACCCAAAGTGGGCGTGCCGACTTCACGCAAGTGGTCACCTCGCCACCCAAAGCCGGGCAAAGCACAGCGCGCAGCAAAACCTCGACAGGACAGTTCTCGTTTGTGCGTCCCACGCGGTTTCGTTTTGACTATGTCAAACCCTTTCCCCAAGCCATCGTCGCCGATGGTCAAACCCTGTGGCTCTATGACGCGGACCTCGAACAAGTGACCGCGCGCAAGCAAGGTCAAGCCTTGGGCAGCACACCCGCTGCCTTGGTGGCCACGGCGGTCGATGTGAACGCTTTGCAAAAAGAATTCACCTTGGAAGCGCAAGCCGACGCCGAGGGCTTGCAGTGGGTGCAAGCCACGCCTAAAAACCGCGACAGCACCATCCAGTCGGTGCGTCTGGGTCTGCGTGCGCAGGGCATGCAGGTGAGCTTGGGCAAGCTTGACATCTTGGATGCCATGGGCCAACGCTCGGTGCTGAGTTTTGAACGCTTTGAAATCAACCCCGCCCAGCTCGGTGCCGCGCAGTTCAACTTTGTGCCACCCAAAGGCGTGAGCGTCATTCGTCCCTAAGCGGCGCCATGACACCGACCCAGCCCGTGCTGCAAGGTCTTCCCCCGCTGCTGAATCACGACACCCGTTTGGTAGTGCTGGGCAGCTTTCCAGGTGTGGCCTCGCTCAAAGCGCAGCAGTATTACGGCCACCCGCACAACCAGTTTTGGAAAATCGTGGCCACGTTGCTCTCACCGAATGCAGCAGACGTGTTGTCAATGCCCTACGCTGAGCGCACGCAGTGGTTGCTCAAGCAAGGCGTGGGCCTGTGGGATGTGTACGCCGCCTGCGAGCGCGAGGGCAGCTTGGATGCCAACATCCACAACGCCCAGCCCAATGATCTGCCGAGTCTGCGCGCCCGTTGCCCCGCCTTGGTGGCGATTGCCCACAACGGGGGTGAGAGCTTCAAACACGCCAAGCTCACGCGTGCTTTGGGTTTGCCCGTGTACCGCCTGCCATCGACCAGCCCGGCACATGCCAGCTGGTCTTTTCAGCGCAAGCTCGATGCTTGGCGTGATGTGTTTGACGCCGTGGGCTTGCTGCGTTGATCAACGTTCGCGTTGGATGATGAAGGCGTTGTTTGCAGCGGTGAACCCCACCTTCGGGTAATAGCCCATCGCACCCGGCGCAGACAGCAGAATCAAAGAAACCTCGGGGCCTAAGGCTTGGCGAACATGCGCGAGTAGCGCATCACCAATGCCTTGTCGTTGGTAGGCCTTGTCCACCGCCAAATCCGACAAGTAGCAGCAGTAGCTGTGGTCTGTCAGGCCGCGGGCCAGCCCCACCAACATCTCGTCATGCCATGCACTGATGATGAGGTTGGCATTTGCAAACATGTGCGCAATGCGTTGCGCATCGTGTGTGGGGCGTGTGATGCCTGAGGCATTGAAGACACGGATCACATCTGAACTTGAAAGCGGTGTGTTGATTTGGTAGTGAATGTCTTTCATGGGCCGTCCGGTGTGGTCATCGTCAGGGTGCAAGGCTTGATGGGCATGAGTTTATGGGCGCGGGCTTGGTCGGGCCCTTCGCTACACTCACAGTCTGTACAAATCTAAGCCTTTTTCAGCGTGTCCTCCACCCACATCCCCCTCGCCGAACGCTTGCGTCCCCGCACGCTGGGCGAGGTCATTGGGCAGCAACATGTGCTGGGTGAGGGCATGGCGCTCAGGGTGGCGTTTGAGTCGGGGCAGCCACACAGCTGCATTTTGTGGGGTCCCCCCGGTGTCGGTAAAACCACCATTGCGCGCTTGATGGCCGATGCGTTTGATGCGCAGTTCCTGTCCATCAGTGCCGTGCTCGGCGGCGTGAAAGAAATTCGCGAAGCGGTGGAGCAAGCCGTGGCCGCGCGCGACTCCTTGGACCCCAAGCGCACCATCATGTTTGTGGACGAGGTGCACCGCTTCAACAAGAGCCAGCAAGACGCGTTCTTGCCGCATGTCGAGTCGGGCCTGTTCACCTTTATTGGCGCGACCACGGAGAACCCGTCGTTTGAGGTGAACTCTGCCTTGCTGTCGCGTGCGGCTGTGTATGTGTTGCAGTCGCTCAGTGCCGAAGACCTGGCCCAAATCATTGCCAAAGCCCAGGCCATTGGTGCCGTGCCTGCGCTGGAAGAGGCCGCCGTACAGCGGCTCATCGCCTATGCCGACGGCGATGCACGCCGCTTGCTCAACACGCTAGAAACCTTGTCGGTTGCTGCCCATCGCGAAAAGCTGGAAGAAATCAACGACGCTTGGCTCATGCGTGTGTTGGGCGAACGCATGCGCCGGTATGACAAAGGCGGCGAGCAGTTTTACGACACCATCAGCGCTTTGCACAAATCGGTGCGCGGCTCCGACCCCGATGCCGCCCTGTATTGGCTGGTGCGCATGCTCGACGGCGGCGCTGAGCCCAAGTACATGGCGCGCCGTTTGATTCGCATGGCGGCCGAAGACATTGGCTTGGCCGACCCCCGCGCACTGCGCCTGGCACTTGATGCCGCCGAGGTCTACGAGCGCTTGGGCTCGCCCGAAGGCGAATTGGCCTTGGCCGAATGCGTGGTGTATTTGGCGGTGGCGCCCAAATCGAACGCGGTCTACAAGGCCTACAACGAAGCCCGTGCCCTGGTCAAAAAAGACGGCACCCGTCCCGTGCCCATGCACCTGCGCAATGCCCCCACCAAGATGATGAAAGACATGGACTGGGGCAAGGGCTACCGCTACGCCCATGACGAAGAAGACGGCTTTGCGGCCGGCGAAAACTACATGCCACAAGGCTTGGAAAGTACGGGCTTTTACCGTCCTGTGGAGCGTGGTTTAGAGATCAAAATCGCCGACAAGTTGCGCCACTTGCGCGACAAGAACCAACAAGCAGGTAAATAAGACATGGACGTCTTGCTTCAACAGGTCATCAACGGCTTGGTACTCGGCAGCATGTACGCCTTGGTGGCCTTGGGTTACACCATGGTCTACGGCATCATCAACCTCATCAACTTCGCGCACGGCGAGGTGTTGATGGTGGGCGCTTTGTGCAGCTGGTCGGTGATTGGCTTTCTGCAACCCCTCATGCCTGGCACGCCCGGTTGGGTTTTACTGTTGATCTCCATGGTGTTGGCCTCGGTCGCCGCAGCAGCCTTGAACTATGTGATTGAAAAAATTGCCTACCGCCCCTTGCGCCGTGCACCCAAACTGGCGCCACTCATCACGGCCATCGGCATGTCCATTTTGCTGCAGACCTTGGCCATGATTGTGTGGAAGCCCAACTACAAACCCTTCCCCTCGCTGTTGCCTACCACCCCGTTTGAAATTGGCGACGCTGTGATCACGCCCACGCAGCTCATGATCTTGGGTCTGACGGCAGTGGCCTTGGCTGTGTTGTCATGGCTGGTCAACCGCACCCAACTCGGTCGCGCCATGCGTGCCACGGCTGAGAACCCACGCGTGGCCAGCTTGATGGGGGTCAAACCCGATCTGGTGATCTCGGCCACCTTTGTGATTGGCGCCGTGTTGGCCACCATTGCCGGCGTGATGTGGGCCATGAACTACGGCACCGCCCACCATGCCATGGGCTTCATGCCGGGCTTGAAGGCCTTTACCGCCGCGGTGTTTGGCGGCATTGGCAACCTGGCCGGTGCGGTGGTGGGGGGCTTGCTGTTGGGCTTGATCGAGTCGATTGGCTCGGGCTATTTGGGCAACCTCACCGGTGGTGTGCTCGGCAGCCACTACACCGACATCTTGGCTTTTATTGTGTTGATTGCCATGCTCACCCTGCGTCCTTCGGGCTTGCTGGGTGAACGTGTCGCAGATCGGGCCTGATCACCATGACAAGCACACACAAAATCTTTTCCAACCGCTGGCTGCTGGCCGTGTTGCTGTTGGCCTTGCCCTTGGGGTTGCAGCAGGTGGGCAGCGCCTGGGTGCGCATTGCAGACATGTCGTTGCTCTATGTGTTGCTGGCCCTGGGCTTGAACATTGTGGTGGGTTACGCAGGCTTGCTGGACTTGGGCTACGTGGCGTTTTTTGCCGTCGGTGCTTATTTGTACGCCTTGCTGGCCTCGCCACATTTGACCGAGGTGTTTCCTTGGGTTGCGATGATGTTCCCCGAGGGCTTGCACCTGAGCTTTTGGTGGGTCTTGCCACTGGCCGCTGGTTTGGCGGGTTTGTTTGGCGTGCTGCTGGGCGCCCCCACCTTGAAGTTGCGTGGCGACTACCTGGCCATCGTGACCTTGGGGTTTGGCGAAATCATTCGCGTGTTTTTGAACAATTTGGACAACCCCGTCAACATCACCAACGGGCCCAGAGGGTTGGGGCAAATTGATGCGGTCTCACTGTTTGGCTACTCGCTGTCCAAGCGCTTGGACCTGGGCTTCATTGAGCTGCCTTCGGTCACGCTGTACTACTACCTCTTTCTCGCGCTGGTGGTGCTCAGTGTGGTGATCTGCCATCGGCTCGAATACTCGCGCATTGGCCGCGCCTGGATGGCGATTCGGGAAGACGAAATTGCCGCCAAAGCCATGGGCTTGAACACGCGCAACTTGAAACTCATGGCCTTTGGCATGGGCGCTTCGTTCGGCGGCGTCTCGGGCGCCATGTTTGCGAGCTTTCAAAGCTTTGTCTCGCCCGAATCCTTCAGCCTCATGGAGTCGGTGATGATTGTGGCCATGGTGGTGCTGGGCGGCTTGGGCCATTTGCCGGGTGTGATTTTGGGTGCGGTGTTGTTGGCGGCTTTGCCCGAGGTGCTGCGCTTTGTGGCCGGGCCCTTGCAAGAGATGACCGATGGTCGCTTGGACGCCGCCATCATGCGCCAGTTGTTGATTGCGTTGGCCATGGTCACCATCATGCTGTGGAAGCCCCGTGGTTTGTGGCCCACACCTGAACACGGCAAAAACCTCAACCCACAAGGCGGTGCGCGATGAGTAGCCCTGACTTGGTGTTGAACGTCTCGGGTATTTCCAAACGCTTTGGCGGTTTGCAAGCCCTGACGGATGTGGGCATGCAAATTGAACGCGGTCAGGTCTATGGCCTGATCGGTCCCAACGGGGCAGGCAAGACCACGTTCTTCAATGTCATCACCGGCCTGTACACCCCCGACAGCGGCAGCTTTGCACTGGCAGGCAAGCCGTATGCACCGACCGAGGTGCACCGTGTGGCGCAGGCAGGCATTGCACGCACCTTTCAAAACATCCGCTTGTTCGCCGAAATGACCGCACTCGAAAACGTGATGGTGGGCCGCCATGTGCGCACAGGTTCCGGTTTGCTGGGGGCAATTTTCAGAACCCCCAAATTCAAAGCCGAAGAACTGGCCATTGAACAACGCGCCCGCGAGCTGCTGGACTACGTGGGCATTGCCGATTTGGCCGACTACAAAGCCCGCACCTTGAGCTATGGCGATCAGCGTCGTTTAGAAATTGCGCGTGCCTTGGCCACCGACCCGCAACTCATTGCATTGGACGAGCCTGCTGCGGGTATGAACGCCACTGAAAAAGTGCAGCTACGCGCCTTGATTGACAAAATTCGCAATGACCACCGCACCGTGTTGCTGATTGAGCACGATGTGAAGTTGGTCATGGGTCTGTGCGACCGCGTGACTGTGCTCGACTACGGCAAGGTCATTGCCCAAGGCACACCGGCCGAAGTGCAGCGTGACCCCCAAGTGATTGAAGCCTATCTCGGCACCGGAGCGCACTGACATGACACATCATCACGCCAAGGTACTGCTCAAGGTCGACGATCTGCACGTCGGCTACGGCGGCATTCAGGCCGTCAAAGGCGTGAGCCTGGAAGTGCGTGAGGGCGAACTGGTCTCCCTCATCGGCTCCAACGGCGCCGGCAAAACCACCACCATGAACGCCATCACCGGGCTCTTGGCATTGGGCGGCGGCCAGATTGAATTGGCGGGGCGCAACATTGCAGGCCAAGGCCCGTGGGACTTGGTGCAACAGGGCCTAGCCATGGTGCCCGAAGGGCGCGGTGTGTTCACCCGCATGACCATCGTTGAGAACCTGCAAATGGGCGCCTACATTCGCCATGACCAAGCGGCCATTGCGCAAGACATGGAACGTGTGTTCGCTACCTTCCCGCGCCTCCAAGAGCGCCGCGATCAGTTGGCTGGCACCCTGTCGGGTGGTGAGCAACAAATGTTGGCCATGGGCCGCGCCTTGATGAGCCGCCCCAAGATGCTCTTGCTCGATGAGCCCTCCATGGGTTTGTCGCCCCTGATGGTGGACAAGATTTTTGAAGTCATCCGCGATGTCTCTGCTCAAGGTGTGACGATTTTGTTGGTCGAACAAAACGCCAGCCGTGCGCTGCAAATTGCAGATCGCGCCTATGTGATGGAGTCCGGCCTGATCACCCTCAGCGGGCCCGCAGATGATCTGCTGCACGACCCCAAAGTACGGGCCGCCTATTTAGGAGAGTAAGAACCATGGCCGAGCAACTCAGTGCTGACGACATCGCCCACTACCAAACGCAGGGGTATGTGATTCCGCCTTACCGCTTAGAGCCTGAGTTTTTGAAAGAGTTGCAAGACGCGCTCAACACCTTGATTGCCAACAACCCGGGCGTGCGCCCTGAAAAACTTGTCAGCGCCCACATCGAGGGACGCAACGACGAAGGTGTGCATGGCAGCCAGCGCTTCTTAGACCTCGCCATGCACAAACCCATTGTGGATTTGGTCGAACAAATCATTGGGCCCGACATCATCTTGTGGGGTTGCCATGTGTTTTGCAAACCCGCCAGCGAAGGCTTTGAAACTCCGTGGCACCAAGACGGCCACTACTGGCCCATCCGACCCTTGGCCACTTGCACGGTGTGGGTGGCCTTGGAGCCCAGCACACGCGAAAACGGCTGCTTGCGCGTGATTCCAGGATCGCACCGCGACCATGTGTTGCATGAACACTTGCACGAAGACCGCAACGATTTGGTGTTGAACCAACGCATGGCCGAGGGCACCTTCGACGAGGCACAAGCGGTGGATTTGGAATTGCAGCCAGGCCAAATGTCCATGCACGATGTCTACATGATTCACGGCGCCAAAGCCAACACCTCGACCCAGCGCCGCACCGGGGTGGCCTTGCGTTTCATGCCTGGCAGCTCCTTGTTTGACCGCGACCTGCGGCCTGTCGATGGCAAAACCGGTGTGCCCGTGAGTTTTGGCACGCGCCCCTTGTGGTTGTTGCGCGGCCAAGACCGCACCGGGCGCAACGACTTTCAAGTCGGTCACCGCTGAGCGCCGCGTGCATGTCGGGCGCCCACCTCACGTTCTCGTATCTGCCGCCCTATGACCACCAGGCGTTGCTGAAGTTTCTGGCGCAACGTGCGGTGCCTGGTTTGGAGCTGTGCCCCGACCAGAATTTTCAATTTGTACGGGTGGTGCGTTTCACAGCAGACCAACAGTCACACCTTGGTTGGGTGGCTTTACGTTTTGAGCCCTCTGCGCATCAAGTGCACGTCACGCACAGCGAGTCTTTGCGTTCTGTTGTGCCGCAACTCATGCAGCAAGTGCGTTGGGCCCTGGATTTGGAGGCCGACCCCGCAGCGATTGAGCCGGTGTTGGCGAAAGACTTTTCGCATTGCACAGGCTGGCGCGTGCCCGGCACATGGGATGGGTTTGAGTTGGCCGTGCGTGCGGTGCTGGGCCAGCAAATCACAGTGGCCGCTGCCAAAACCTTGACCCAGCGTTTGGTGCACACCCTGGGCGAACCGCTCACCACACCTTGGCCAGAATTGACCCATGCGTTTCCAACACCCGCTGTGTTGCAGGACGTGGCCGATGAAACCCTGGGGCAATTGGGCATCGTGCGTCAACGTCAACGGGCCATCAAGGCCTTAGCGCAGGCCGTGTGTGAAGGGCGTTTGAACTTGCATCCCGGGGTAGACCTGCCAGCCACGCTGGCCACCTTGCTGAGTTTGCACGGCATTGGTGAGTGGACGGCGCAATACATCGCCATGCGGGCCCTGCGCTGGCCCGATGCATTTCCATCGGGTGACGTGGTGTTGCAGCAGCGTTTGGGCGTGCGGGGCGGTCCGCAGCCTGCGCGTGCCGCACACGCTTTGTCACAGGTGTGGCAGCCTTGGCGCAGCTATGCGGTGATTCGCTTGTGGCATGGCCATGAGGTGTGACGACACTTCGTCAAACGCCCAAACGCTCAACCTTCCAACACCCAAATGATCACTTGCTTGGCCACAAAGCCCAGCATGCCAAAGGCCAACACCAGAAACAGCACAAAGGTGCCGAACTTGCCGGCTTTGGATTCGCGGGCGAGCTGAAAAATAATGAACAGCATGTAGAGCATGAAGCCCGTGATGCCGAAGGTCAGCCCAAATTGGGCGAATTGTTCTTCTGTCATACCCACTCAATGCGCCGCAGGATCGTAGGCCACCAAATCGCGGTACGCGTGCCAGCTGGCGTGTCCCAACATCGGCACCACCGCCAGCAAACCTAAAAACATAGAGCCAATGCCCAGCGCGGTGAACAGGCAGAGCAGCGCAGCCCAACAGGCCATGGCAAAGGGGTTGAGGGCAATCACACGCCAGCTGGTGCCCACCGCTTGCCACAGCGTGAGCGTGGGATGGTCCAGCAGCAAAGGAATGGTCACCAAGGTGGAGGCAAACATGAGCGAGGCCATCAGGCTGCTCATCAACACCCAAATTTCAAACAGACCAAAGTGCGGTTGCATCACCACCAAGCGCACAAAGTCGGCGGGCGTGTAGACGCTGGCAGGCAGCATCCAATGAATCAAGGCCGCTGAACACACCAGCCAACCTGCGCTGGCCAGCGACAGCAACAAACCAAACTGACCCAGCCGCGTATCGCCGCTGAGCCAGACCCGCAAGGTGTCCGACAGCGTGGCCTCTTCATCGCGCTCCAGCATGCGGCTGATTTCGTACAAGCCCGTGGCCAGCAGCGGGGCCAGCATCATGCAGACCGAAAGCATGGCGGCAATCCACCAAAAGTCGTGGCGGGCGTACCAAAACAAAGCGCCACCGGTGAGCGCCAAAATCAAACCATGCATCACGCCGGGTGTGGGGCAGCGCTCCATGTCGCGCCAGGCCAGGGCCAGCCAGTGGATGGGCCGCGACATTTCCACTTCGCGTGCTTCGAGTCGGGGGTGGTGTGTGGGTGTCATGCCTTCAGTCCACATGTG
The DNA here is from genome assembly GCA_947453965.1 of Comamonadaceae bacterium. Classification (GTDB taxonomy): domain Bacteria; phylum Pseudomonadota; class Gammaproteobacteria; order Burkholderiales; family Burkholderiaceae_C; genus Limnohabitans. The sequence continues at coordinate 15,323 of CANGIQ010000031.1, read as the reverse complement.
CGCCGCTGGCTTTGACCACGGCTTCGTATTTAGAAAGTTCAGCGCCCATGAATTGCCCAAACGCTTGCGGTGTACTGGGCACAGGTTCGGCCATCAAGCTGGCAAAACGCGTTTGAGTTTCAGGCGCTTGCAGTGCGTGCACAAAAGCTTGGTTCAAACGCTGCACCACCATGCTGGGCGTACCCGCTGGGGCCACCAAGCCCCACCAGGTGTCGATTGAGAAACCTTGCCACAGCTCAGCCAGCGCGGGCACCGCAGGCAAGGCCGCACTGCGCGTGGGGGTGGTCACAGCCAGTGCCAGCAGCTTGCCGCTTTGAATATTCGGTGCTGCGGTGGCCAGGTTGTCGAAGTTGAAGTCGACCTGGCCTGACAACAACGCCAGTTGTGCGGGGCTGCCACCGTTGTAAGGAATGTGCACTGCATATACGCCCGCGCGGGCTTTGAACAACTCGCCCGCCAAATGGCCAGCGCTGCCGTTGCCGCCCGAGCCGTAGTTGAGCCGACCGGGGTTGGCCCGTGCGTAACGCAAGAAGTCGGGCAGCGAGGCAATGCCCAAACGTTTGGCCGTGTTGGCGTTGATCACCAACACATTGGGAACGCGCACGATTTGTGTGATGGGTGTGAAGTCTGTCGCCGCGTTGTAGGGCATGCGACGGTACAGCCAAGGGTTGACCGCATGCGTGGCGGTGGCGGCAATGCCAATCACCGACCCATCGGGCGTGGCTTTGGCCACCACATCAGCACCGATATTGCCGCCCGCACCAGGGCGGTTTTCCACAATGATGGGGCCTAAGCTGTCTTTCACACGCTCGGCCAACACGCGCGCGGTGACGTCAATGGGGCCACCTGCGGCGTAGGGCACGATCAAGCGAATGGGTTTGGTTTGCGCTTGGCTGATGCCACACAGGCCCACCAGCCCCAGCGTAACCAGCGCGAGGCGACGCGTGAGCGATGTGGCCATGTGGGGGTTCAAGCTGTGCCCAGGTTCAATCAATGCGTGCGCCCGAGCGCTTGATGATGGGCGCCCATTTGACCGATTCGTCGTGGATCAACTTGGCAAATTGCTCGGGCGTGCCGCCAATGGGCTCCAGGCCAGCGGCCTTGAGACGCTCTTTCACGGCCGGGTCATTCAGCGCCGCATTGAGCGCGCTGTTGATGCGTTCCACCACAGCACGCGGTGTGCCTGCGGCCACCAACACGCCGTTCCAGGCCAAGGCTTCAAAGCCTTTGAGTTCAGGCACGCCACTCTCGGCGACCGTGGGCACATCGGGCAACAGGGCATAGCGCTGTGCGCTGGTGACGGCGAGGTATTTCAAACGCCCTTGCTTGACTTGGGGCGCGAGCACCGTAGGGACCGACGCAATCAGCTGTGTGTCGCCCGACAAGGTGGACATCACCGCGGGTGGGCTGCCGTTGAAAGGAATGTGCACCGCATAGGTTTGCGTGACCGCCTTGATGTATTCCATCGTCAGGTGCGACGAGCTGCCATTGCCCACCGACGCAAAGTTGTATTTGCCCGGAGATGTTTTCAGCAAGCTGGTGAGCTCGCGCATGTTCTGCGCAGGCAAGTGGATGTTGGCCGCAATCACATTCGGTTGCGAGGTGGTGATCATCACCGCCTGCAAATCTTTTTCAGGGTGGTAGCTCAGCTTGGGGTAGAGGTAGGGCGCAAACGACAGGGGCCCGTTGTACGACATGACCCAGGTGTAGCCGTCCGGTGTGGATTTGGCCACTTCGTTGGTGCCCACTGTGCCACCGGCTTGGGGTTTGTTCTCGACCACCACGGCTTGCCCCAGGTTGTCTTTGAGGCGGTCTTGCATGGCGCGTGCGATCACGTCCAACGACGAACCTGCAGGCGCCACCACCACCCAGCGGATGGGTTTGCTTGGAAAGCTTTGCACGCTTGCACTTGCATTTGCGCTGGTGCCTTGCGCGTAGGCAGCGCTGATGAGGCCCAAGCTCCCAGCCAGCGCCAGGCTGGCCCATGCAGAACCTGTGGCGAGCGAAGTGCAACGCTTTGCCAATGTGCAACGCGTTGCGAATGTGCGGTGTGTGGGTGCTGTCATGGTCTGTCCTGAGCGTTTTTACGCCTTGTCGGCGGCCGAGGTGAACGAGTCCGCATAGAACTCATCCGATGGCAAGCCTGCTTGCGTGTAGGCCGCGCGGGCCGAGTCCACCACGATGGGCGCGCCGCAGGCATACACCTGGTGGCCGCTGAGATCAGGTGTGTCTTGCAACACGGCGGCATGCACAAAGCCTGTGCGGCCGGTCCAGTGGTCTTCGGGCAAGGCGTCGGAGATGACGGGCACATAGTTCAGGTTGGGCATGGCCGCAGCCTGGGCTTGCACCCAGTCGTGCATGTACAGGTCCGCCGGGCGACGGCCACCCCAATACAGCGTGACGGGGCGGGTGATGCCTTTGTGTTGCATGTGCTCAAGAATCGCCTTGATCGGTGCAAAGCCCGTGCCCGAGGCCAAGAAGACCAAAGGTTTGTCGGAGTCTTCGCGCAAGAAGAAGCTGCCCTGTGGGCCTTCGATGCGTTGAATTTCTTTTTCTTTCATCGCACCAAACACATGGTCGGTGAACTTACCGCCAGGCATGTGACGGATGTGCAGCTCAATCGCTGGCGCACCTTCCACCAAGGTATGCGGTGCATTGGCCATGGAGTAGCTGCGGCGGTCGCCGTCGCGCAGCAAAAAGTCGATGTACTGGCCGGCGTGGAACTTCATCACATCATTGGCGGGCAGTTGCAGTTTGACCACCATCACATCGTGCGAGGCCTTGTCGAGCGAAATCACGCGCACCGGCATTTTCTTGATCGGGAACGCGCCTTCTTCCACCACCTGGCGTGATTCGAGCACCACGTCGCTGTGGGCGGTGGCGCAGCAGGTGAGCACAAAGCCATTGGCTTCTTCTTCGGCGCTCAGGGCTTTGTCTTGGTGGGTGCCGTGGGTCACGTCACCGGAAATCTTTTTGCACTTGCAGGAGCCGCAGGCGCCGTCTTTGCAGCCGTAGGGCAGGCCAATGCCTTGGCGCAGGCCAGCGGCCAGCAAGGTTTCGTCAGACGTGGCGGTGAAAGCGCGGCCGCTGGGTTGGACCGTGATGTTGAAACTCATCTTTGGGTATCCTTGAACATTTACAGACGCTATTTTGCCTTCCAACCAAACCCCTCTGGGCGCACTGCCTTCCCGCTTCAAACGCGAGCGTTTGCTCATCATCGGTTGTGGTGATGTGGGGGTGCGCGTGGCGCGCGTGCAGCGCCATGTGCGTGTGCTGGCTTTGACCTCCAACGCACAGCGAGTGGCTGAGTTGCGTGGTCTGGGCGTGACGCCCTTGATTGGCAATTTAGATGCGCCGCGCACCCTGCAGCGTTTGGCCGGCCTGGCCACCCGCGTGCTGCATTTGGCACCACCACCCTTGCAGGGCAACACCGACCCGCGCACGCTGGCGCTCACGCGCGCCTTGATGCAACGTACACCGCCTCGCACGCTGGTCTATGGCTCCACCAGTGGTGTTTATGGCGACTGCGAGGGCGCGTGGGTGAGCGAACAGCGCCTGGTGAACCCAGCCACGCCGCGTGCGCAGCGGCGTGTGGATGCTGAACAACGGGTGCGCCACTACGCACGCTTGCGCAGTCACGCCGTGCGGGTGAGCATGTTACGCATCCCTGGCATTTATGCGCCCGACCGCGAAGGCGGCACACCGCGTGAGCGTTTGTTGCGTGGCACGCCGGTGTTGCAAGTGGCAGACGATGTGTTCACCAACCACATCCATGCCAACGATTTGGCGCGTGCCTGTCAGCTCGCACTGTGGCGCGGCAAAACCCAGCGTGCTGTGAATGTGAACGACGACAGCCAAATGCGCATGGCCGATTACTTTGACATGGCCGCAGCCTTGTATGGACTGCCCACACCGCCGCGCATCAGCCGCGCCCAAGCGCAGACGGACATGTCTGCGATGCAGCTGAGTTTCATGAGCGAATCACGCCGTTTGGTGAACACTCGCATGAAGCGCGAGCTGCGTTTGCAGCTGCGCTATCCGCAGGTGCAAGACGGTTTGGTGTGAGGGGCGGTGAGGCGCGTGTTTTCGCCTCAATCAAATTTGATGTTGCCCGCCTTGATGGCTTTGGCCCAGCTGGCGGTGTCGCGCTCTAAGAGTTTGGTGGTGTTTTCGGGTGTGAGGTAGCGCACTTCCACGCCTGCGGCATCGGCGCGTTGTTTGGTCTCGGGCAGTTCCATGCTGCGCTTGACGTCGGCCGAGAGTTTTTGCACCACGTCTTTGGGCGTGCCGCTGGCCACATACAAGGCCACCCACGACTCCAGTTCAAAACCACTCAAGCCCGCCTCGGCTGCGGTGGGCACTTGGGGCAATTGGGGGTGACGTGTTTTGCCGGTCACCGCCAAGGCTTTGAGCTTGCCGCTTTGCACATGGCCCATGACCGAGGGCGGTGTGCTGATGAATACCTGCACTTGGCCTGCGAGCACATCTTGAATCGCTTGGCCTGAACCTTTGTACGGCACATGCGTCATGTCAATGCCGGTTTGCTGCTTGAAAATTTCAGTCCCAATGTGCGACACCGAACCATTGCCTTGCGAGGCGTAGTTCACCTTACCTGGGTTTTGTTTGGCCCAGGCAATGAACTCTTTCAAGGTGTTGGCGGGCACCGAGGGGTGGACCGCAATCACGTTGGTGGCCACGGTGATCAAGCCCACGGGGGTGAGGTCTTTCAAGTCCCAGGGCAGCTTGTCCATCAGGATGGGGTTGGCAATGTGATAGCCCGAATACGACACCAACACGGTGTAGCCATCTTTGGGGCTGCGCGCCACCAGCGAATACGCCAGGTTGCCGCTGCCACCGGGTTTGTTGTCGACCACCACCGATTGGCCTGCCAAGCGCGCCAACGGATCGCTGAGCAAGCGGGCCGAGGTGTCGAGCAAACCACCGGGCGGATTGGGCACCACCAAGGTGATGGGTTTGCTGGGGTAGGTGTCGGCATGCGCCAACGTGCCTGCCAAGCAGGCAGCGCTCACGGCCAACGCGCAAGCCAAGGTGTGTGTCAATGTGCGGCGAGAAATGTGTGTCATGGGTGTGTGCCTTTGAGGGGTTAACGCATACCAATGCGCACCGAACCAAAAATGGTTTGTGCTTCGCGGGGCATGCAGCGCCAGTATTGAGGGCTGGCGTCGACCGTGCCTTGCAAGGCCGCTGCCGCTTCCCACATCCAACGGGGTTTGTACAAAAATGCGCGGGCGATGGCAATCAAATCCGCATCGCCACGGGCCAAGATGTCTTCGGCTTGTTGTGGCTCGGTGATCAAACCCACGGCAATGGTGGGCAGCCCTGTTTTTTGCTTCACCAGTTTGGCGAACGGCACTTGGTATTCGGGGCCAATGGCAATCTTTTGCTGCGGTGACACACCGGCTGACGAGATGTGCATAAAGTCGGCACCCGCCAGTTTCAAGCGCAGCGCAAAATCAGCGGTTTCTTCGGGCGTCCAACCGCCTTCCACCCAGTCGGTGGCCGACAAGCGCATGCCCAGGCTGCCTTTGTAGACCGCACGCACAGCTTGAAACACTTCCATCGGAAAGCGTGTGCGGCCGTCAAAGTTGCCGCCATAACCGTCGGTGCGTGCGTTGGCCAAGGGCGACAAAAATTGGTGCAACAAATAACCGTGCGCACCGTGCAGTTCAATCGCTTCAATGCCCATGGCCTCGGCATGTTGTGCGGCTTGGGCAAAGGCGTGTTTGATGTCTTCCAAGCCTTGTGCGCTGATTTCATCGGGCGGTGTTTCGTCAGGCAAATGCGGCAAGGCCGAAGGCGCTTCAGGTTGCCAGCCGCCGTGCGCTGCGTCAACCAACTGACCGCCTTGCCAGGGCGCCGCGCTCGATGCCTTACGGCCTGCATGGGCGAGTTGAATGCACACCGGTACCTTGGGCGCCATATGGCGTGCGCGACCGAGCTTGTCACTCATGGCAGCGGCCGTGGCGTCGTCCCACAGGCCCAAGCAATAGGGCGTGATGCGTGCACGGGGCGTGACAGCGGTGGCTTCGATGATGAACATGGCTGCACCACTGTTGAGCAAATTACCCCAGTGCATCAGATGCCAATCCGTGGCCAGACCATCCACAGCAGAGTATTGGCACATGGGGGCCACCACGGCGCGGTTGGCCAAGGTCAACGGACCACGCGGTGAGGTCAGGGTGAATTCAGAAAAGAGGTGGCTCAAGGGGAACTCCAGAAACAAAAACGCCTGCAGATGAGGCAGGCGTGGATGGTAGTCAGGGCGCCGCCAAAGGCATGGCAAGTGCGCGACAAGTGGGGTTATTTTTTGTGCTCAAACACATCCAGCCGGTCATTGATTTGATCGACATCGTGCTTGATGCCAGCCAAGCGACCGTGGAAGGCTTCGAGGAATTTTTCGTGCTGTGCCTGCTGAGCCGCAGTCAGTGCTGCTTGGCGTTGGGCCGCGGTTGCTGGGGCAGTGGGCTTTGCTTTCGCTCTGAGTGCGGCAGGTGCTACCGACGCTGGTTTGGTGGCGCTTGGTGCAGGGTTGCTGGTCGGAAAATCCACCTTCTTGCGTTCGGTCGCCGTGGAGGGGAGTGCCTCAAAGTGGTCTTTGAGATGCTCGTCATCCAGCGCTTGGCGGTTGTCAGGAGGCGGTAAATCTTGGGGCGCGGCTTGCCGGTTCAGCTCTGGCGCCGGTGTGTCAATGCCTTGACGATTGGTTTCCAACGCGGGTGCTGCGGCCAGGCCTTGTCGGTTGGCCGGGACCATGCCACCTTCGCCCGCTGCTTGGTGGTTGTCACCCGCTGCCAGTGTGGGGGCGGGCTGGGTGTTGTTTGCTGCCGTGTCGTGTGGCAAAGCTTGGGTGTTGTCGGTGGCTGCGTCAGTGTTAAGTGCTGCGCGGTTGCTGCCCTCTGCCTTGCTAGGAAGTGCCTGCAAATTAGCAGCGGCCGTTTCTTCGTCAATGCGCTGTTGATTGGCGGGCAGTGCTGCGTCGTTGTCCAGCGCTTGGTGGTTATCTACTAACGCGTCGGTGGGAATGCCTTGCACGTTGGCTGCAACGGTGTCGATGGGTACGCCTTGCACATTGGGGCCATCGCTTGCCTTGCTGGCCAAGGCTTGCTTGTTGGGCGTGATTGGGCTGTTGCCGTCTAGCTTTTGTTGGTTGGCTTCGACCTTGTCGATCGGCACATTCTGCGTATTGGCTGCGATGGTGTTGACGGGCACATCTTGAACATTCGCTGCCATCGTGTCGATGGGCACACCCTGCACATTGGGCGCACTTTGCGCATCGCTGGCAAGCCCCTGACGGTTGGTGGCGAGCTTGTCGTTGCCTTCTATTTTTTGTTGGTTGGCCTCGATCACATCGAGTGAAATGTTTTGCACGTTCGCTGCGAGTGCGTCTGTGCCAATGTTTTGCACATTTTTAGCCAGCTTGTCGGTCGCAATGCCTTGAATATTGGGGCGCGTTTGGCCTGGCTCTTGAGGGGACGCTTGAGGTTTGGCACCAGGGCCTCCAGCAGCAACCGCTTCTTTGGCGTCTGGTGCGCCATGTGTTGTTGGCGCTGGCTGAGTTGGGTGAGCGCCTTCGACTTCATGGCCCAGCTGCTCTAAATACAGGTTGTCATCGCTTTTGGTTTCAAACGCGATTTTTTTCTCTAAGGTTTCTTCGGCCTTGGAGGTGACGATGTTCTTGGGCGTTTTGGCATTGCCGGTGCGCTCGGACACGCTCACGCTGTGCGATGTGCCGCTTCTCACGATCCCTGAAAAATCATCGTCTTTCATAGTGTCAAAGATGGCTGCGTTAGATAAAGCCTGGGTTCCAAGTGGAGCGCGAATTTTAATTCGCCTAAAAATTATCAAAGCTGTGAGGAAAAACCGCACAAACGCGCAGCCCAATCTCATGACATCGGCACGAAACTGTAAAACTTAACGTTGCGCTCAAAAGGCGCTGAAAAACATCGAGGGGGGATTTGCGTCAACGGTTTGCAGAAAAACCGTTGGTGCCCGGGGCCGGAATCGAACCGGCACGCCTTGCGGCGGGGGATTTTGAGTCCCCTGCGTCTACCAATTTCACCACCCGGGCACGGGAGAGAAGACCAATATTATGGCATAGATTTTTCATCGTTTTGGCTGGCGGTAAGAAAACTTGCGTCATGGTGTGTTGTGGGCGGCTATGAGGATGGGTTGGGCAACGGGTGAGCAGTGCTGGACCGTATGGGATGACGCTTATCTGTTGTATCGGCGCGAGCGGGGCGGGCTTGAGGGTTACAAGCGGTCATGCTTTAGAACATGGGTTGCTTTGGCTTGTGAGTTTCCAAACGCTTATTAAGTTGGGTTAGCATAAGTTATGAATTTGAGAGAAAAGCTATCAAGTCTTACCCAGCTTGGCTCAGACCATGTTCCTGCAGTCCTTGCGATATCGAATGAGTACAGTCACTCGATCATCCCTGTGAACTCAGACATTGAGCTATCGCGATACACCTGCTTGGTTTATGCCTTGGGATTTGCTGGACAAACAGAATATGAAGACATAGCAGGGCTTCCTCATGTCAATGTGTTTGCTGGAAAGAGATTCGCAAACTGGCTGCTAGCAAACGGTCACTTGCAACCACTAACTCAGACGGAAATTCCAGAAGGTACTTTCGCGATTTATTTGGATGTGAATGGCGAATTTCTGCACATTGGTATCTGCACAGCTGACTTGCGGTTGAACTCAAAGTGGGGTAACCAAGGGCTTTACAACCACTGCTTGCTGGAGGTTCCTGAAAGTTACGGCTCTTCTGTAAGTTACTTTCAACCCATCTCTTACCCTGCTGCTATTGAATTATTTAAAGACTTTGCAGCTTCGAATGATGTATTTTTTGAATGAAAACTAGCACTATTAATTGATTTTTCGAGGGGCGATGATGAGTAAATTTATTATTTTTAATCTGCAGTTGCTACCGTTGGATAGCAGTAAGACTGAAGAGGTTGGAGCTGATGGGTACATTCGGCTGTTCGAAGAACTAAACAAGACTGTTGTTCAAGGATTTAAAGAAAAGTCTTTAACTACCAACGGTTTTAGATTGATTAACGACACGTACTTTGCGCCGCTACATACGAAAATTGTTGAAGAGGACAAACCATCAAAAAAGTCCAAGACGGATCAGAAGAAAAAACGATTTGTGTATGGCCAATTTGTGAAGTTTCATAAAACTTCAACGGTCGAAGATCTGTACACAAGGGAGCAATTGTTTGCAGAAGCTGCTGGGCAATCAGCGGTATCTAATAGACACGAACTGTTCTACATTTTTAACCCTGACTCGCATCTAATTGCAATTGAAAATACAAGAAACCGATTGCCTGCTATCAAAACCACGACAAACGCTTTACTTAAGTTCTTGGGACCTATTGCAGCTACGCATTTTTCTCAATACACATTCACAGTCAATTTGGTATCTCGCGCCGACGACTTGAGTGCTATTTTGGCAAGAGCTAAAGGTTATTCGAGCATCAAAATTAGCTTGACGTTTAAAAATGGGCCAACTCAAGATGAAGTGCTGGATGATTTTGCGGAGAAGAATCTGCACAAACTTACGCTGTCAGCTTCTGCAGCGAGGGGGGCAACAATGCCAGAGGTGCCTGATTCCATCAAGGGCATGCTTTTAAATGCACCAACTTACGGTTCTGCAGCATTGAGTTTTACTGAAGATGTAAACGGTAAGCGAGTTCGGAGTGTGTTCGATACTGACGACTCTCCCGAAGAGATTCGAGCAAGAGCAAGTGGTAATGAGGATTCTGAGGGCTTTTATCGAAGAATCAATAAGAAGATTGTTGAGTTGGCAAAGCGTATAGGCCACACAGATACTTGAGTAGAAGGAGTGAGTCACTATGCATTCAGATCAAAAGGGTAATCCGAGGTGGAAGCGTATTTGGATATTCGCAACTCTGATAGAGATTGGCAATGAGTATGTTACTGAAGGTGATGCACGCTACTTTAAAAGAATGGCTCCATTTTGGGATTGGATACATGCGTTCAAGAAAACTCTGGGACTATCAATAATTTGTACGATTATTGTTTATCTAGCTACTTATGACTTTATAGTGAAATCTGCTGTTGAGGTCCATCCTTATGACTTGGCTTTATCAATTCTTCCGAACTTATTAGGCTTTGTGACTGGTGTTTATGCATTGATCTTTGGAATTTCAGGTAAGTTTTTGCGTGAGATTCAAGAGCATAACAATGCGAAAGCTACAAGCTCCAAAAAAATGAATCCAACAATCTTGGGGCTTAATTCATCATTTGCATTTCCACTGCTCATAATGATCGTGACAATCTTTGTAGCGACTTTTCAAAAAATTATTCAAACCAGTGAGTCGCTAAAGTACCTAACATGGCTCCTATTCTTTTTTTCATTGACGCTGACTTATCAGCTAATAAAAACTTTATTCAGGCTGGGCAGATCAGTACTTCTGGAAAAATTTGGAAACGAAGATGCCTGATTGAACTTAGAGAAATGTTCAGTACTCCGGATATGGCTAACAGGTAAAGCGCCAATAGCCTTGTTACTTGACCGTTGGCACTCGAACTTCAGTTAGTTTCCAGTTGGCGTATCCAGCTCTGCGAAAAACGAAAACTGGCTGGCGTTCGCTTGAACCTTCTTGAATTGGCGTCGCCAGTACCAAGTCCATTCCTTTGCGTTCAAACTCCCATTTGGGCGCTTTGGTGTCGGAGTCATCGGTGGGTTGCTTGCCACTTGCAGACTTGTTAGGTTGCTGGGCTTTACCTTCTTCCATCATTTTCATCACCAACTCAGGCCTAACAAGTGCATCAACCATCTGGTTGATCATGGTCATACCAAGCATGGCCCCAATAGCACTGAACGCATTGCTTGGCTGCTTATCCATCACCTCTGCCATCTTTGCGGAGAACTGACCTTTAAAACTTTCACGCAAGTTCGGGTAGTCCACATATTCATTGAACTTGTCGGCGTCTTTTGCTTTGGCAGCACTAACCATGCTGTTCATGGCTATGTAGGGTGAGTAGTACCAGTGAGTGCCAACGGTGAGAGCGAGTGCTAGCAGAGCGCCGATGGCGATTTTGAGTTTGCTTTGCATGACGTATGTGATGGGATTGCTATGGATAGCCAAATCTTACACATTTGAAAATAAATCTCTCAAAGTGAGAGTTGGCAGTTGTCGTGTTACACGACATCAGAAGATCGTTGAATTCTGACTTACTTAAAGGTAGTGGTTCCAAAACCCGCCAGACATCAAGGCTTCACGGGACTAAAATTTAATTTTAAATTTGAGATGGGTCAAGCATGGGTAGCGATAGCGGAATTCTTTCCATCGGACTATTTGATCTCTTTGGTCTATTTGCCCTTTATGCCTTAATTTCTCGCATAAACCCAGTTTGGGGGCAGTACATGTTCTATGTGGCTGGTGTGCTGGTGCTTTGGCTGGCGCTCTCTGGGCTAGAGAAACCAAACTATTCATGTGGGTTTGCTTTAACCGCATGCTTGGTCGTTGGCTTTGTTTTTGGTCGTGCTACTGCAAAGCCAATGAAGGAGAGTGATGATGCGTAAATTTCTTGGATTCATCGCAGGCTTTGTTGCAACGCTTATCTTGATAGCGTTTGTTTTCTCTGGCATGGGGTTAGCGCCACGTGGCCCATTTTGGCTATTCATCTGTATTGCAGGTGGTTGGGTAGGCGCAAAGTTCGTTGCCAATCCACGGGGAACTGTTGAAGCTGCAACTGATGCTGTTTCTGAAAAAGCCCAACCGGCGATTACGCGATGGTGGTCATTGGATGAACGTTTTAGACTTGTCTTGGTTGCCTCAGCTATTTGGATGATTGCTTCGTTTGCAATGCAAGATCGTTGGGAGCGTGAGATGGGAATCGTGCTGATCCCCCCAATTGCCTTAATTGCTTTGCACTTCGCTGAACGCAAGCTGGTTCGCAAGAAGCCTGAAGTGGATGCATCATCTAATGATCAATAGACACTGGGATACACCAAAGAAATTACGCTTTAACTTGATCGCACTTTGAAAGTTAGATGGTGTAGGTTTCGAGTTTACGTAGAGACTAATTGAAGAAAAGTAAAGAAAAAATCACTTTGCAAAGCATTTGGTGTCCCTCAACATTCGGGCGGTTTTTTACAAGATCGCCTGTTTGGTCGTTGTCGTTAGTAAGTGATCAATATCAACTCAAATTGGACGTTGACAGCCTAGCTGGTCCAATTCCAGAGCTTGAAAAGGCGAAGGTCGCATACGGTATTTTCTGGACAAGCGTTACTCTGCAAGTGAGTGGATTTGGAAAAGTTGAAATTGATGGCATACCCAATGCCCTTGCAAGAGAGCTATTTGAAACTGTTGCTGTAGAAGCGAAACGCATACGCATCGCTCAGTTAATTAGAAATTTCGCAACTGCAGTAGAGCCTGTCGTGTCTTGGGTTACGGATGCACGAACTGCAAGCAAGCAGCAGTTTCATAGCAAGGGTTGGTTGACCCGAGATTTCTCAAAAGAATTGACTAAGCTAAAACCTAGCGGATTAAATGAACTGCTGAGTGAGCCAGAAGTTGTAAAGCATCTTGAGACTTTGGAGCCGCCTATTCAAGACGCGATCGCACTCTGGCAGAAAGACTTTTCTAAAGTCGCTGATGCTGCTAATGAGAGCTTTCTTGCTCGGGAGCTGCTTAGCTCCAAAGACTTCTTGGATCAAGTTGAGAAATCACCGTTAACGGAGGAGCAAGCCAAAGCAGTTTTATGCTTTGATAATCGAGTCTTACTTGTTGCTTCAGCTGGCTCAGGTAAAACTTCTACGATGGTTGCCAAGGCTGGTTATGCACTGAAGAAGGGCTATTTTTCTGCTGAAAAAATACTGCTCCTAGCATTCAATAGAGATGCAGCGTCAGAGTTACGGCAGCGAATTAAAGAGAGACTTGAGCCGCAAGGGTTACAAGTTGAAGGACTCTCGGCAAAAACGTTTCATGCTTTTGGTCTAGAGATTATTGGTGAAGCCACTGGTAAAAAACCATCCTTAGCGTCTTGGTTAGAGAGTGGACAAGACTTAGAAATACTTCTTGATATCGTTGATCATATAAAAGATCGCAATCCTGATTTTCGATTCAAGTGGGATTTGTTCCGAATAGTTTTGGGTGAGGATTTACCTGAGTTTGGTCAGGAGGAAGAGTCACCTGATTCTTGGGACAAGGAAAGCAAAGAGTCTGGATTTAGAACATTGCAGAATGAGGTTGTCAAAAGCCGTGGTGAGCAACTAATTGCTAATTGGCTTTTCTACAACGGCGTTAGCTACAAGTATGAGTCCGACTACCGCATTGACACTGCAGATGCAAAACACCGACAGTACAAGCCTGACTTTTATTTTCCAGACATAGACGTTTATCTAGAGCATTGGGCTGTAGATGAAAACGGAGAACCTCCGCCGGAATTTGAAGGTTACAAGGAGGGCATGGCTTGGAAACGTCAGCTTCATGCCACTAACGAAACAACACTACTTGAAACAACTATGGCTGAGTTGTGGAGTGGCAAAGCGTTTGCGTACTTGTCGCAAGAGCTGACACGGCTCGGAATTACGTTAGACCCCAATCCAGATCGAGAGGTTGAAGGACGTAGGCCGATAGAGGCTCCGCGTTTGGTTCGAACCTTTAGGGCATTTCTAACTCATACCAAAAGCAATCGCTTGACGATTGATGATCTCAAGCAGCGCCTAGAAAACAAATCCGCAGGACATTTCTACTATCGCCACAAAGTGTTTGTAGAGCTGTTCGAAGTAATCTGGAAAGGATGGGAAGAAAGACTTCAATCTGAGCGTTGCATTGATTTTGAAGACATGCTGAACTCAGCTGCTGACTGTATTGAATCCGGCAACTGGAAAAATCCTTACGAGCTCGTCATGGTGGATGAGTTTCAAGATGTAAGTCAAGCTAGGGCTCGTTTAATTGCAGGACTACTAAGAGAAAAAAACAAACATCTGTTTGCTGTGGGCGATGATTGGCAAAGTATCAACAGGTTCGCAGGTTCAGACTTGAGTGTCATGACTGAGTTCGAGAATTTATTTGGTAAAGCTGTGACGCTTAAGCTCGAAAAAACCTTTAGATGCCCTCAATCGTTGTGTGATATCAGTGGCAATTTCGTACAGAAAAATCCTCGTCAGCTAAAGAAGAAAGTTGCTTCTGAGCAAAAGGCTGAAGACCAGCCTGTAAAGATCATTCGTGTTGATGATGAGTTCAAGATACGTTCAGCCATTGCAAGGCGTATTGATGAACTCACAGCTCTGAAAAATTTATCAGATAAGCCTTTAAAAATCTATGTTCTTGGGCGTTATAGAAAAGAGCGAGAGTATTTGCCGACAAACTTAAATCCCAACGTCGAAGTAGAGTTTGTTACAGCACATTCGTCCAAAGGTTTAGAAGCTGACCATGTCATCATTCCAAAGATGACATCTGAAACTTTGGGTTTTCCAAGTCAAGTGGCAGATGATCCTGTGCTTCAACTTGCTATGCCTAGTGAGGACTCTTATGAGTTTGCTGAAGAGCGACGTTTGTTTTATGTTGCCTTGACAAGAGCCAAGTCAACAGTAACGTTGATTACTGTTGCACACAAAGAATCGTCATTCATCACGGAATTGGTTAGAGATGAGGGGATTCCACTTCAATCTGCAGATGGCAAAGTGGAGTCATCAGCTGTTTGCTCTAGGTGTCAGCGGGGTTTTTTAGTTCAGCGAAATGGTCCGTATGGAATTTTTCTTGGTTGCAGTCGGTTCCCTAGGTGTGGATACACAGAGAAAATTAGGACATCTGCAACTGTGATGTAGGAATCCAAAAACGCACGATCTAAACCATCGTGCGTTTTGCTTTCCTTCCGTAACTCTCAAAGTGAGAGTTAGCTGCTGTCGTGTAAAACGACACCCCAACCCCTAGTCAAAGTCCCGCCCATTTACTCGGGCTCAGGTCGCCCAACTGCACAGGCGAAATTACGCTGTGCGTTTTGGGCAGATCTTGAAGCAAACGCAGAACGATTTTTTGCATTTGGCGCACAGCCTAGGAGGTGCAACATCTCACAAGCCATCGTTGCTCAGCCAGCTTGACCTAACTAACCGCAAGCGAACAACTCACCACATGCGTGATGGCGAAGTAGTTCTCTACTTGAGACCTACAAGCCGAGTCTGGCAAGTTCGCTACAAGCTGTTTGATCGCAAGTGGCGTTGTGTCAGTACAAAGCAGAGACAGCTTGAATGGGCAAAGCGTGTGGCTGGGGAGCTTTACGACAAGGCACGTTTTCGGGAAGAAGAGGGCTTGCCGCAGAAGTCCGT
>CANGIQ010000030.1 GCA_947453965.1 Comamonadaceae bacterium | reverse complement strand
TTGACCAACGAAGACTGGGTGGGCCGACGTTTGGTGGCCAACAAGTTCCGCGACCGACGCGTGTTCATTTGCGGCGATGCCGCGCATCTGTGGATTCCGATGGCGGGCTACGGCATGAATGCAGGCATTGCCGACGCCATGAATTTGTCATGGGTCTTGGCCGCACACCTCAACGGTTGGGCTGGCGCGGCCATCTTGGAAGCGTATGAGCGCGAGCGCAAACCCATCACCGAACAAGTCTCGCGTTTCGCCATGAACCACGCCATTGCGCTGCAAAAAGAACGCGATGCCATTCCACTCGGCTTGGAAGCCCCTGGCCCCGAGGGCGATGCCCTGCGCGCCAAAGCCGGACAAAAACTCTACGACCTCAATGTGCAGCAATACTGCTGTGCGGGCTTGAACTTTGGCTACTTCTACGATGCCTCACACCTGATTGCCTACGATGGCGAAGCCCCGCCCGGCTACACCATGTACCAATTCACACCCTCCACCGTGCCCGGTTGCCGCACGCCTCATGTGTGGTTGGCCGATGGTCGCTCGTTGTACGACGCCATGGGCCACGATTACGCCTTGCTGCGCACCGACCCGACGCTCGACGTCAGCCCGCTGTTGCAAGCGGCCCAGGCACGCGGCATTCCGATGCGTTTGGTGAACCTCACGGGCGATGAGGCGCGGAAGATCTATCAAGAAGCCTTGGTGTTGTCGCGCCCCGACCAGCATGTGGCCTGGCGCAGTCAACAGTTGCCCGATGACATCGACGCCCTCCTCAACCTCATCAGCGGCACCGCCAAGGAACACGCATGACATCACGCGCTCAACGCATCAGCCTCTGGGCTTGTATCGCAACGGCTTTGCTGACCTGCACGCTCAACGCCCAAGCTCAAAAATCAGACTACCCCACCAAACCCATCCGCATGGTGGTGACGTTTCCGCCCGGTGGTAGCACCGATGTGGTGTTGCGCATGCTGCTGCCACGCTTGAACGACAAGCTGGGCCAACAAGTGGTGGTCGACAACCGCCCCGGTGCAGGCGGCAACATCGGTTTGAACCTGGTCGCCAAGGCGCCAGCCGATGGCTACACCTTGGGCATTGGCGCGGCCGGTGGCTTGTCGGCCAACGCGAGCTTGTATGCGCAAATGCCCTTTGACCCGGTGAAAGACCTCAAGCCAGTGAGCATGGTGGCAGCGATTCCGTTTGTCTTGATTGGCCAACCCGGTTTGCCCGCCAAGAACTTCTCCGAGTTGATGGCCTATGCCAAATCGCATCCCGGCAAGTTGTCGATTGCCCATGGCGGCAACGGCACGGCCATGCATTTGTCCACCGCCTTGCTCAACCAAATGAGCGACATGAAGTTGGTGGAAATTCCCTACAAAGGCTCAGGCCCTGCTGCACTCGATGTGCTGACCGGCCAAGTGCAATTGGCCATTGTGGATTTGCCCGCCTCGCTGCAACACATCAAAGCGGGCAAGCTCACCGCCTATGCCGTGACCAGCTTGCAACGTTTGTCGTCTCTGCCCGATGTGCCTACGCTGTCAGAGTCAGGCCTGAGCGGCTACGACTCCACCGGTTGGTTTGGCATGGTGGCACCGGCAGGCACACCCAGCGCCATCGTGGCGCGCATGAATGCCGAAATGACGGCGGCCTTGAACGACGACACCATCAAAGCCAGCATGCGCAACTTGGGCGTCGAGCCAGCGCCCAGCACAGTCGAGACGTTTGAGGCCTACATCAAATCCGAATCGCAAAAGTGGGCCAAAGTCATCAAGACGGCCAACATCAAAATCGAGTAATTTGCATGACCAACACCTTGCACACCGACGCGTTGCACACGGATGTACTGATCGTCGGCGCAGGCCCTGTGGGCCTGACCTTGGCCATGGATTTGGCGGGACGTGGCGTCCATGTCACCGTGGCCGAAATTCGCCACTACGGCGAACCACCCAACGTCAAATGCAACCATGTGTCGGCACGCACCATGGAACAGTTTCGCCGCCTCGGTGTGGCCCAGACCTTGCGCCAAGCCGGTTTGCCGGGCGACTATCCGAATGACGTGGTGTTTCGCACCCGCATGACGGGTGAAGAACTCACCCGCATTCCGATTCCCTGCCGTGAACAGCGCTACACCGAAACACAAGGGCCCGACGCTTGGTGGCCCACCCCCGAGCCACCCCACCGCATCAACCAAATTTATTTAGAACCGCTTTTGTTGCACCACACGGCCAGCTTGGCCAACGTGACGCTGCTCAACCGCACCCAGGTGACGCAGTTCACGCAAAACGACGACGGTGTGCAGGCCGAGCTGCTCAACCTCGATGACCAGCGCACACGACGCATAAAGGCCCGCTTCATGGTGGGTTGCGATGGGGGCAGCTCGAGCGTGCGCAAACAAATCGGCGCACAGCTCGAAGGCACGGCGGTGATTCAACGCGTGCAATCGACCTTCATCCGCGCGCCCCAACTGCGCAGCTTGCTGCCTGGCAAACCGGCCTGGTGCTATTACTCGGTCAACCCCGACCGTTGCGGCACGGCGTTTGCCATCGACGGCCAAGAAACCTGGTTGGTCCACAACCACCTGAACCCGGATGAGCCTGAGTTCGACTCGGTCGATCGCGATGCATCGATTCGCCACATCTTGGGCGTCGGCCAGGACTTCGACTACAGCGTCATCAGCAAAGAAGACTGGGTGGGCCGGCGTTTGGTGGCCAACCGCTTTCGCGATCGCAACGTGTTCATCGCCGGTGACGCCGCCCATCTGTGGGTGCCCTATGCGGGCTACGGCATGAACGCGGGCATTGCCGATGCGATTCACCTCTCGTGGTTGCTGGCGGCACGCGTGCAAGGCTGGGGCGCACCCAGCATCTTGGATGCTTACGAGGCCGAGCGCCAACCCATCACCGAACAAGTGTCCAACTTTGCGATGGACCACGCGCAAAAAATGATCAAAGCGCGGCGCGCTGTGCCTGCCCACATCGAAGCCCAAGATGCGTCAGGCGCTCAAGCCCGGCAAGACATTGGGCAAGAAGCGTATGAACTCAATGTTCAACAGTTTTGCTGCGCAGGCTTGAACTTTGGCTACTACTACAGCAACTCCACCCTCATCGTCGCTGATGGCGAAACACCACCGCCCTACACCATGGGTGGCTTCACGCCGTCTACCGTGCCGGGTTGCCGTGCGCCGCATTTTTGGTTGCACGACGGTCGCTCTGTGTATGACGCGTTCGGACCTGGCTACACCTTGCTGCGCTTCGCACCACACGCCGATGTCACCGCGCTGATGGCCGAGGCCCAAACGCAAGGCTTGCCACTGACCTTGCTCGACATCAGCGCGCAAGATGCACCACCCGAGATTTACCAACACGCCTTGGTGCTGTGCCGCGCAGATCAACATGTGGTGTGGCGCGGCCACACGCTGCCCGATGATGTGACAGCCCTGGTCGCACGCTTGCGCGGCGTGGCCACCGATGAGGTCGCGGCATGAGGACACCCAAGGTCTTGATTGCAGGGGGCGGCATTGGTGGTTTGGCCACGGCGCTCACACTGCTGCAACACGGTTTTGAAGTCGCGGTGTACGAACAAAGCAGCGAATTGCGCGAAGTCGGTGCGGGCATCCAAATCAGCCCCAATGGCAACCGTGTGCTCGACCATCTGGGCGTGCTCGCCAAATTGCAGTCTTTGTCCAGCCCCACGCAAGGCAAAGAAATTCGGCTGTGGAACACGGGGCAGATGTGGAAGCTGTTTGACCTGGGCCAAGCCGCCATCGACAAATACGGTTTTCCGTACATGACGGTGTTCAGGCCGCACTTGTTGCAAGTGCTGGCCGATGCGGTCAACGCCATCGACCCGCAGGCCATTCATCTGAACGCGCGCTGTCAACGCGTCACACAAACCGATGACAGCGTCACACTGCATTTGGAAGATGGCAGCGCCGCCACAGGCGATGTGCTGATCGGTGCCGATGGCTTGCACTCCAAAATTCGCAGCGCCTTGTTTGGGGTGCAAGCGCCTGATTTTTCAGGCATGGTGGCTTGGCGTGCCCTGATTCCCATGCACACGCTGCCGCCACACATGGCACGCCCCATCGCCACCAACTGGGTGGGCCCCGGCGGTCATGTGGTGCATTACCCGGTGAACGGCGGCGAGGTGATGAACTTTGTCGGCATCTTGGAAGGCAACACCTGGCCATCCGCGCCTTGGAGCACGCCGGGCACGGTGCAAGCCTGTCACGACGCATTTCAAGGCTGGCACGAGGACGTGCACGCCATGATCAGCCATGCGCCTGCGTTTTCCAAATGGGCCTTGTGCGGCAAGCCCGCGTTGCCGCGTTGGTCGCAAGGGCGTGTGACCCTGCTGGGCGACGCTTGCCACCCCACCCTGCCTTTTTTGGCACAGGGCGCGGTGTTCACGCTGGAAGACGCCATCGTGTTGCAACGCTGCTTGCGCCACCACAGCCACGATGTGGTGCATGCCCTGCAACGCTACGAATCGGCCCGCCTGGAACGCGCCTACCGCATGGTGCAAGGCGCGAGGGACAACACCACACGGTTTCACAACCCAGCCTTGGCGCATGCGCAGCAAGCGCAAGACTTCATTGAACGCGAGTGGCAGCAAACCGCCATTGGTAACCGCTACGACTGGCTGTTCACCTACGATGCCATGACAGCGGCCATTTGAGTGCCCACTTTGAACGCGACCACTTGGCACAAGACAGCCGTCGTTCGAACACTTTACCCTCACGTTTGACTTCACCTTGCTTGGGATACCTTCATGACACTCGCCTCACCCGTCACCCTCAAAGAACATGGCCACATCGGCGTGTTGCACATCAACAACCCGCCGGTCAACGCGCTCTCGCCCGCCACCGTGCAAGGCTTGATCGACGGCCTGGCTGCCTTTGAACACAAGCCCCAATTGCGCGCCCTGGTGTTGCACTGCGAAGGCCGCACCTTTGTGGCGGGTGGCGACATTGCCAGCTTTGACGCACCCGATTTCAGTGCCGTGCCCTACAACACCTTTTTGGCGCGACTGGAAGCGCAAACACGCCCCGTGGTCGCTGCCCTGCATGGCACCACCCTAGGTGGTGGTCTGGAGTTGGCCATGGCCTGCCACTGGCGCATCGCTGCCACAGGCACGCGGGTGGGGCTGCCCGAAGTCAAACTCGGTTTGATCCCTGGTTCGTTGGGCACCCAACGCCTGCCGCGTTTGGCAGGTGCCGAGCGCGCGTTGCAGATGATGTCCACCGGCGTCATGGTGGGCAGCCAAGACGCGCTGGCGGCAAGCATCGTGGACGAGCTCACCGACCAGCCCCTGCTCGATGCTGCTTTGGCGCGTGCCAGCGCACTCGCCGACAGCGGCAACATCCGCCGCGCCTCCAGCCTGAAGGTGGACACTGCGTCACTGCCGGCTGATTTTTTCCAACAGGCCAAGGCACAAGCGGCCAGCCGCCCACAGTACCCAGCCCTGGCCGCGATTGCCGCTTGCGTGGAAGCTGCCGCCACACAGCCGTTTGCGCAAGGCGAGGCTTTGGAGGCCAAAGTCTTCATGGACTGCATGAAGTCACCGGCCTCAGCGGCCATGCGCCATTTGTTTTTTGCCGAACGCCAGGCCAACAAAATTCCGGGCCTGGCTCACGATGTCAAAGTCCGCCCCATCCAACGCGTGGGCGTGCTGGGTGCGGGCACCATGGGCGGTGGCATTGCCATGACGTTTGCCAACGCAGGCTTTGAGGTCACCCTGGTCGAGGCCAATGCCCAGGCGCTGGAGCGCGGGATGGGCATCATCCGCGCCAACTACGAAGCCACGGCCGCCAAAGGCAAGCTCAGCCCCGAACAGATGAGCCAACGTTTGGCACGCATCCACCCTTCGCTGAAAGACCAAGATTTGGGCGACTGCGATTTGGTGATTGAAGCCGTGTTCGAGAACATGGCCTTGAAACAAGAAATCGCCGCGCGACTAGGGAAAGTGTGCAAACCAGGCGCCATCATCGCCACCAACACCTCCACCCTGGACGTCAACCTGATTGCCCAGGCCACAGGACGCGCGGCCGATGTGGTGGGCATGCACTTTTTCAGCCCGGCCCATGTGATGCGCTTGCTCGAAGTGGTGCGCGGCGACCACACCGCCCCCGAGGTGTTGGCCACGGTGATGAAGCTCGCCAGCAAGATTGGCAAAGTGGCCGCTGTGTCGGGCGTGTGCTACGGCTTCATTGGCAACCGCATGGCCGAGGTCTACATGCGCGAGGCCGAATTCTTGTTGCTCGAAGGCGCCACACCCGCACAAGTGGACGCAGCAGTGGAAGCGCTGGGCTTTGCCATGGGGCCATGCCGCATGCTCGACATGGCAGGCATCGACGTGGGTGCAAAAACCGTCATCGAACTCGGCAAATCCGGCGGTTTGCCCAACGACCCGAGCTACCGCGTGGTGGCGCAAGCCCTGTTTGCCATGGGCCACTTTGGCCAGAAAACAGGCGCGGGCTACTACCGCTACGAAGGCCGCAAGCCCGTCACCCACGAGGTCACGCTCACGCTGTGTGCCAATCTGGCCAAGCAGCACGGCATTGCGCGACGCAGCGACATCACGCCCCAAGAAATCGTCGAACGCCTCACCTACACCATGATCAACGAAGGCGCACGCATTTTGGAAGAAGGCATTGCCTACCGAGGCAGCGACATCGACATCATCTGGACCGCAGGTTATGGCTTCCCCGACCACCGTGGCGGCCCCATGCACATGGCCGACACCATCGGCCTGCGCCAAATCGTGGCCAGCCTAAACCACTACGCCCAATTGCGTGGGAATGCCCATGGTTACTGGACGGTCAGCCCGCTGCTGCAACGCGTGGCCGATGAGGGCGGACGCCTCGACAGCACCACCTCACCCCACTGGCACTAACTGAAAGACCCACCATGAGCGACGAACTGCTGCTGCACACCGAAGGCGATGTCTTGGTGCTGACCTTGAACCGCCCGCACCGACGCAATGCCATCAGCATGGCGCTGGCACGTGCCATGGCCGACGCCATGGCGCAGTACGCCCAGCGCGATGACTGGCGCGTGGCCATCATCACCGGTGCGGACAACACGTTTTGTTCGGGCATGGACCTCAAAGGGTTCAGCCAAGGTGAGTCGCCGTTTGTGCCGGGCGCGGGCTTTGCGGGCTTGACCCAAAAGCCGCCCACCAAACCACTGATTGCAGCGGTCGAAGGGTTTGCCGTCGCAGGTGGATGTGAAATTGCCCTGAGTTGCGACCTGATCGTGGCGTCTGACACCGCCCAGTTTGGCCTGCCCGAGGTGCAGCGCGGCTTGATCGCCTCGGCCGGTGGCTTGATGCGCTTGCCGCGCCGTCTGCCTTATCACCTGGCGATGGAGATGGCGCTCACGGGCGACCCCATCGGTGCGCCCTTGGCGTTTCAACATGGCTTGGTCAATCGCTTGGTGCCACCCGGTCAGGCCTTGCCCACGGCCTTGGCATTGGCCCAGCGCATTGCGCAAAACGCGCCCTTGTCATTGCTGGCGAGCAAGCAAATCATCGAACAATCGGCCACCTGGCCAATTGAGCGCATGTTCGAATTGCAACAGCCCTATGCCAACCAAATTGCTGCCTCGCAAGATGCGCAGGAAGGCGCATTGGCGTTTGTGGAAAAACGCCCAGCGCGCTGGAGCGGGCGCTGAGTGCTGAGTGCTGAGTGCTGAACGCTAACTCTTATCCCGCTCTGCGGGGCCCGCCACGTCAGCGGTTCAACGTCCGGTCCACACCGGCTTGCGTTTTTCGTTGAATGCGGCCAAGCCTTCTCGGGCGTCTTCGGTCATAGCCAGCAAGGCGATTTGGCTTTCGGTGTAGGCGATCGACTGCTCGAACGACATGGCTTCGATGGCACGCATCGCGTACTTGCCGCGCCGGATGGCGGTGGGTGATTTTTCAACGATGCGCTCTATCAACCACTGGGTTTTGTGATCGAGTTCAGACGCGGGCACCACATGGTTGAGCAAGCCAGCGGCCAGCGCCTCTTGGGCCGAGAACGGTTCACCGGTGATGGCCCATTCGCGCACCGTGCGGCGAGGCACCAGGTCTTGCAGCAAGCTCATCACCTGCATGGGAAACACACCCACCTTGACTTCGGGCAAGCCAAACAGGGCATGGTCGGCGGCAATCGCGAAATCGGTCATGCAGGCCAAGCCCATGCCACCGGCCATGCAAGTGCCGTTGATGCGGGCAATCATGGGCAAGGTGGCCTGCTGGGCCTCGCGCAGCAAATCGGCATAAGCCAGATTGGGTTGGGCGAAATCAAAGGCAAAGCCTTTGCCAGGTTGCAAATCGCCGCCGGCACAAAACGCTTTCTCGCCCGCGCCGGTCAGCACAATCACGCGGATGGCGGGATTGGCATGAGCCAGCCGCAAGCCTTCGCGAATGCCCTGGATCACACCGTCATGAATAGCATTGCGTTTGTCAGGTCGGTTGATGGTGATCCAAAACGCCGAGTCTTTGACCTCGTGCAACACAACAGCAGCTTCACCCATGGGGGACTCCTTCACTCCGTATGACTCAATGTGATTCAGTGTGACGCAGCTTGAGCCACAAGCCCAGCCGCCTCGATTTCAACCACCACACGGTGGGCTTGCACCTGCTCACCATCGACCACATGCAGGGCCACCACCTTGCCGGCCACAGGGGCGGCATGCACGTGTTCCATCTTCATGGCCTCCAAGGTGACCAAAGGTTGTTGGGCTTGCACCTGATCGCCCACCGCCACGGCAATCGCCACCACACGGCCATTCATGGTGGCGCGCACTTTGCCGTCGCCGCCCGTCTCGCCCTGGCGGGCACTGGCCATGCGGGTGCGGTCCAACACCTCATAGGGCTGCCCCTGGTGCAGCAGCCACAGATGATGGCCCTCACGCTCAAACGCCACTTGTTGCATCACACGGTCGAGCACAAAGCGCGCCTCATGCTGTGTCACGTTCACGGCGGTGATGCTGTGTTGCACCTCGCCCATACGCAGCACAAAGTCGTGCGGTGCGGTTTGGGTGACGCTGACCTGCACGTCGTGCCCCTGAATCTGCAAGCGCATGCCCATGGGCAAGGCATGGGCCAACTGGCGCCCGCTTTCTGAATGCATATGCGCGTGTGTGTTTGCGTCAGCGTGGTGACCGGCAGTTCGATGCAGCAACCAAGCCGCCACCGCAGCTGCTTGGGACTGGGCCGAGGCCGCCACGTGCAGCAAGTCTGCCTCGTTCTGGGCAATGAAGGCCGTGGTGGCCTCGCCTGCGGCGAACACGGGATGGGCCAGGCAACGGCTCAGAAAAGCCTGGTTGGTGGTGACGCCCAAAGCCACCAAGTCGTGCAAGGCGCGCAAGAGTTTGCGGCGTGCTTCGTCACGGCTGCTCCCATGGGCAATCAGCTTGGCCACCATGGAGTCGTAGTACGGCGGAATCACAGCACCGGAGTGCAGCGCGTGTTCCACCCGCACCCCATCGGGCAACTGCCAACGACGCATCACACCACTTTGCGGCATGAAGCCACGCGGCACGTCTTCCGCGCACAAGCGCACCTCAATGGCATGCCCCTGGCAATGCAGATCGGCTTGCGTCAACGGCAAGGGTTCACCCGCTGCGATGCGCAATTGCCAAGCCACCAAGTCCAGCCCCGTGATGGCTTCGGTCACTGGATGCTCCACCTGCAAGCGGGTATTCATTTCCATGAAATAGAAATTACCGTCACGATCGAGCAAAAACTCCAGCGTGCCCGCACCTTCATAACCAATCGCTTGCACCGCCGCCACGGCGGTAGCGCCCATGCGTTCGCGCAAGGCGGCATCCACCGCAGGCGATGGCGCTTCTTCCACCACCTTTTGGTGGCGCCGTTGCACCGAACAATCACGCTCGCCCAAATGAATGGCATGGCCATGGCGATCGGCAAAGACCTGAATCTCAATGTGGCGCGGCTCCACAATTGCGCGCTCCAAAATCACGGTGGCGTCGCCAAAGGCATTGAGCGCTTCGGACTGCGCGCTACGCAAGAGCTCAGCAAACTCCTGACCGTGTTGGACCAAGCGCATGCCACGGCCACCGCCGCCCGCCGTGGCTTTGATCATCACCGGATAGCCCAGCAGCTCTGCCTGCGCAGCCAGATTGGCTGCGCTTTGGTCGGCGCCTTGGTAGCCGGGAATGCAAGGCACGCCCGCGTCGATCATCAAGCGCTTGGCCCCGGCCTTGTCACCCATCGACACAATGGCTTGCGGCGACGGACCGATGAACACCAAACAAGCGTCGCGGCACGCCGCAGCAAAGTTTTCGTTCTCGGCCAAAAAGCCGTAGCCCGGATGAATCGCATCGGCACCGCTGAGCTTGGCGGCTTCCAAGATAGCCGGAATATTCAAATACGACTGGGCGGGCAAAGGCTCACCAATGCACACCGCTTCATCGGCAGCGTGCACATGGCTGGCTTGCGCGTCGGCGGTGGAATACACCGCAACAGTGCGGTAGCCCAGCGCGCGCGCCGAGCGCATGACGCGCAGCGCAATCTCCCCCCGGTTGGCAATCAACACCTTTTGAAATGGCGTGGCCATCGATGCATTGTGTGACATGGTGTGCATGCGTCCTCAGTTCTTGATGGGGAAAGTGCCCATGAATTTGGACAGGATTTGCAGCATCACCTCGTCGGCGCCGCCACCAATCGACGCCAGTCGCAGATCTCGGTACAGGCGAGAAATCAGGCTTTCTTTCACATAGCCCATGCCACCCCAAAATTGCAAGCAGCCATCGGCCACCTCGCGCACCAAGCGGCCCGCTTTGAGCTTGGCCATGGTGGCCACACGCGTCGCATCTTCGCCCCGCACCACCATCTCCACGCCTTGCCAGGTCAGGGCATGCACGGCCGACACATCGGCCTGGAATTCGGCCAGTTTGAAATGCACCCATTGGTTGTCGAGAATCGAACGGCCAAAGGCCTGCCGTTCACGGGTGTAGTCAATCGTGATGTCGATCGCGCGCTGGGCAAAGCCGCAGTTGTTGAGCGCACCCCACAGGCGTTCGATTTGGAACTGCTCCATCTGGTAGATGAAGCCCATGCCCTCTTCGCCCACACGGTAGCGCTGCGGCACGCGCACATTGTCAAAGTGCAGCTGCGCGGTGTCCGACGAGTCCATGCCGATCTTGCGGATCTTCTTGGACACACTGACACCTGGCGTATTCATGGGCACGATGATGAGCGACTTGTTGCGGTGCGATGCGCCTTCTGAGGTATTGGCCAGCAGACAACAAAAGTCGGCCTGGGTGCCGTTGGTGGTCCACATTTTTCCGCCGTCGATGATGTAGTCATCACCGTCCTTGCGCGCCACGGTCCGGATAGAGGCCACGTCGGAGCCGCTGCCCACCTCGGACACGCCCAAACAGCCCACTGCCTCGCCACGAATCGCAGGGGCTAAAAACTCAGCGCGCAACTCGGCGTTGCCATGACGCGCCAGCGCCGGTGTGCACATGTCGGTTTGCACCCCGATCGCCATGGGCACGCCGCCGCAGTTCATCTCGGACAAGGTTTCGGCCAACACGGCGGCATAGGAGTAATCCAGCCCTGCGCCGCCGTCTTCCACTGGTTTGTCCAGACCGAGCAAACCCAGCTCGCCCATTTGCTTGAACACCTGATGGGCCGGAAATATTTCGGCCGCCTCCCAGGCTTCGACATGGGGGTTGATGTCGGTGGCAATCCAGCGTCGGATGGTGTCGCGCAATTGTTCGTGTTCGTGGGTGAGTTGCATGGGGTTTCTCCGGTTCAAGGACGGGCAACAGAAAACTGCATGGTCTGGGGCTTGCGGGCTTCCTCTTCGCGGCATACAGCCAGCACATTGGCCAACACGGCGCGGGTGTCACGCGGGTCGATCACGCCATCGTCCAGCAACAAGGCGCTGGTGGTGAACACGCTCATCTGGCTGTCAAAACGCTCGACGATGCGTTGGCTCATCTCGTCGAGCTTGGCTTCATCGACCGCGCCTTTGCGGCGCATGCCCGCTTCGGTCACGATGCGCATGGTGCCGGCGGCTTGCTCGCCACCCATGACCGCCGTTTTGGCATTGGGCCAGCTGAAGCAAAAGCGCGGATGAAAGCCCCGCCCGCACATGCCGTAGTTGCCTGCGCCAAACGAAGCGCCGCAGTAAATCGTGATTTGCGGCACGGTGGCATTGGTGACCGCTTGGATCATCTTGGAGCCATGCTTGATGATGCCAGCCTCTTCATAGGCGCGCCCCACCATGAAACCAGTGGTGTTGTTCAAATACAGAATCGGCGTGCGCGACTGGCAGCAGGCTTGGATGAAGTGGGTGGCTTTGGTGGCACCGGCCGGATCAATCGGGCCGTTGTTGGTGATCACCCCCACAGGCAAGCCTTCGATCTTGAAATGGCCGCACACGGTGGCGCTGCCGTAGTTTTCGCCGAACTCCAAAAACTCGGAGTCGTCGGCAATGCGGGCAATCACCTGTCGCATGTCGACTGGGCGTTTGTGATCGGCGGGCATGATGCCCAGCAGTTCTTCTGCGTCATAGCGCGGCGGCTTGAAGCTGCGCAAGCCATCGTGGGGCATGCCCCGGTTCCAGTCGATGTTGCCCAAAATCTCGCGCGCCAGGCGCAAGGCATCGTGGTCGTCTTCGGCCAGGTAGTCGCCCAAGCCAGAGATTGATGTGTGCATCACCGCACCACCCAACTCTTCTTCGGTGGCCACTTCGCCCGTGGCGGCCTTGAGCAATGGGGGCCCTGCCAGGAAAGCCCGCGAGCGCCCGCGCACCAGGATGATGTAGTCAGACAAACCGGTCTGATACGCACCGCCTGCCGTGGACGAGCCATGCGTGACCGTGACCACCGGCAAGCCCGCCGCCGACATGCGCGCGAGGTTGCGAAAGGAGTTGCCACCGCGCACAAAGTCTTCCACCCGATACGTCATCAGGTTGGCGCCTGCACTCTCGACCAATTGCACATAAGGCAGTTTGTTTTCCAGCGCCATTTCTTGCACACGCAGCAGCTTGTCCAGGCCCATGGGTTGCAAGGCCCCCGCATCAATGCCGGAGTCGGACGCCAACACCATGCAGCGAATACCGCTCACAAAGCCAATGCCTGCAATCACGCCGCCACCGGGCACGCTGCGTTCTAGATCGGGCGTGTCCAAGCCCAAACCCGCCAAGGTGGAGAACTCTAAAAACGGTGCGCCGGGGTCGAGCAACAAGGACAAACGCTCACGCGGCAGCAGCTGTTGGCGTTTTTCAAACCGCTCACGCGATGCGGCAGACTTGGCTTGGGTGCGTTGCTCATACGCACGCACCTGGGTCAACAGCGCGAGCATCTGCTCACGGTTGGCTGCAAATGCAGGACTGCTGACGGAAATGGTGGATTCAATCTGTGCCATGTCGGAAACTTTCGCCAAACAGTGAAATACAAATGTCGTTCAAACCGCCGAGGCTCAAGCGCCTAAGCCGTGTGAGTCCCCAGCATAAGCACAGGCACCTCAAGGGTCTTGCGGTAACTGGCTGATGCGCCATTTGGCAATCAGCGCTGCGGGTTGGTAGCTGAGCTTGGTGCGACGGAAATTGGCCAAGCCCATGTCTTGCTCAAAATTGAGCCACACCACGGGCCTGGGCGCAGCACTTGCGAAGTGATGGAACATGTACTGCGCAATGCCTTTGAACGCGGCCAAGCCCTTGGCAAAACGCACCACCCAGACCCCGGGCTGCAGTTCTTCGGCCAACAAAAAACCCGCCACTTGGCCGTCGGCCTTGTACACAAAACCTTCCAAACCCAGCTCGGGGGCCAAGGCCAAGGCTTCGCGGCACGGCACATCGTCGGCGGCACCCAGGGGCTTGCCTTTGTCGTGCAACCAAGCGTCCAGCACCTGCAAGCCCTGCGCTTGCAAGGCCACGGTGTAGGGCTCAGCCGACAACACATGTTGCGCTTGCAGTTGCGTCATGAGGTTGCGCTTTTTTTGCAACTTGCGTCCGGCATAGCGGCGAAACTGTTCTGCCGGATAAAGGTAGTCGTCGTCATCACGTTGCTGGCTGACGCCATACCGCGCAGGATCAAAACCTTGCGCATCCCGCGCGCACAGCGGGTACAGGCAACCGAAGGCTTCTAAGACTTGGTGGATGACGTGCTGAGGTGCGGCATTCACATCAAACAGCGGCAGCGCATGGCATTGGCCATCGTAGGTGTGGCCGCTGATCAAGGGCCAATCGCCGGCGTGGTAGCGGTAGTCGTGGGCACGCCGAAACAACCACAAGTTGCTGTACGACAGATCAGCCAACGCCTGCTCGCCCAGCCCGGCTTGGCGCTGTTGAATCAAGCGGCTGAGTGTCTGCGCGAGTTCACGCGTCAGCACCACGCCCTCGCCCCAAGCATGGGCTGCTGTCATGTGCAAGGCGTCAGCGGGCACGACCACGCACACCGGGCGCGGGACCATCGGCAGGCGAACCGGCAAAGCATTGCGCGATGGCCGTCCACTGCTCAGCGCCATCGCCTGACCAGTGCAAGGCCGTGTCATCGCGGTGGCGGCGTTGGGTGACGAGCAAGGCAAAGTCCAACGCGGGGCCAGTCACACAGTCGCTCGTTGACGGTTCGCCCCAGGTCCAGTGGCTGCCATCGGGCGCCACCAAGTCCACATAGGGCGCAGGTTGTGGCACCGGCAGCTGGCGGTTGACAAAGGTCCAGCCATAGGTGGTCACGCCGAGGTGGGCAATGTGGCGCAAGCCCGGGCTGACGCCACGCGTGCGCCCCAGCACATCCCAAATGTCCTGGCCATGGGCCCATGTCTCCATCAAGCGCGCCGTGGCAAACGAACGCGCGCTCATGTCGGGGCCATACCAGGGCAAACGCGCTTTGGGGTCGAGCAGCGCCAGGGCCGCCACCAAGGCTTCGTGGTTGCGACGCCAGCGCGCCACCAGGGCCGGGCCATCCACGCCACTGAAATGCTGGCGCGCCACTGTGCTCATTTCATCACCGCGAGCCAATTGTTGAGACAAGACCTGCTTACCGGCAGCAAACGCCGCTGTGTCGGTGGCGGCTTGTAAAGCGGTTTCATCGAAGTAGGCCAGATGGGCAATTTCATCCCACGGCGTCCAGCCATAAAAATCAGTTTGTGTTTGCCATTGCGCAGGCGTCAAGGTGTCACACAGATCGGCCAGGGCGCGGTATTCGCCCAACAGATCGTCGCAGTTTGTTTTCATGCCTTCTCCTCCCCTTCAAATGTGGATTCAAATGCCCAGCTGACGCGCAGCCAGGTCTTTCATGATTTCTTCTGAGCCACCGCCAATCATCATCACTTTGACCTCGCGGTAAATGCGTTCAGACCGGGTGCCGCGCATAAAGCCCATGCCGCCCAAAATTTGCACCGCTTGATCGGCGCAAAACTGCATGGCTTGGGTTGACAAAATTTTCGCCATGCAGGTGCGCGCCACCAAATGTGCCGGGTCGCCCACCTGGTGTTCAACCTGCCACGCCAGCTCGTAGACCAAGCTGCGCGCGGCCTCGATTTTCATCGCCATGTCGACCAGCTTGTGGCGGATGACCTGGCGTTGCGACAGCGCTTGCCCAAAGGTGTGGCGCTCACGGGCCCAGTCGGTCGCTTCTTGCAAACACACCTGCGCAAACATGCAGGCCTGGGCTGACATGCCCAAGCGCTCGGCATTGAAGTTGTTCATGAACACCTTGAAGCCCTGGTTTTCAACCCCCAGCAAATGCGCCACCGGCACGCGCACATTGTCAAACCGCAGATGTGCCGTGTCGGACGACCACCAGCCCATTTTTTGCAGCGGCGTGCGTGACAGGCCCGGTGTGTCTGCCTCGATCAACAAGGCCGAAACACCGCCTGCGCCCTTGTTATTGGGGTCGGTGCGCACCGCCACGGTGAAATAGTCGGCCCGCATGCCCGAGGTGATGAAGACTTTTTCGCCATTCACCACGTAATGGTCGCCGTCGCGCACGGCCGTGGTTTTGAGCGAGGCCACATCCGAACCGCCCCCGGGCTCGGTCACCGCCAGGGCGGCAATCTTGTCGCCTTGCAGCACGGCCGGCACGATGCGTTGCTTGAGGGCCTCGCTGCCGTAGTTGGCCACCGACGGCAAACCAATGGTGTGCGAGAGCAAGGAGGCCGACACGCCACCACCGCCCGAGCGCGCCATTTCTTCGGAGGTGATGATGTGAAAAAAAATGTCGGCCGGTGTGCCGCCATAAGCTTCCGAGTAGCCAATGCCCAAGACGCCCAAACGCGCAATGCGCTGGTACAAGTCACGTGGAAAGGTTTGGGCTTCGTCCCATTCGTGGACATGAGGCGTGATTTCACGCGCCACAAAATCCCGCAGCGAGGCGCGGTATTCCTCATGCTCGGCTGAAAAATAATGGGGCAAGGCTTGGGGCTCGTGCATCAACAACCACCTAGAGTCACACAGGCTTCGAGCATAAGCGCCCCAGCCCCTGCGTCTTGTGTGAACTGGTTGCCCTGGTTTTCCCCCAGCATTGGGGCGGTGGCAGCCAGTCAACACAAGCCGCGCCCCTGGGCCTGCTGCTAATCTTGTGATTCACAAGCCGCAACAGGATGAACCGACATGACACGAACGCCCGCTTCCAACCCTCACAAAATCGTGCGCATCGGCGGTGCTTCGGGCTTTTGGGGCGACAGCATGCTGGGCGCACCGCAGCTCGTGAACTCCGGGCTGATTGACTACTTGGTGTTTGACTATTTGGCAGAGACCACCATGGCCATCATGGCGGCGGTGCGCACCAAAAAACCAGAGATGGGCTATGCCACCGACTTTGTCGACATCGCCATGAAGTCGGTGTTGCCCGAGGTGATGCGTCGCGGGATCAAGGTGGTGGCCAATGCGGGCGGCATGAACCCTCAAGGTTGTGCCGATGCCTTGCAGGCCTTGGCCCAAAGCCAAGGCCTCTCGCCAAAGATTGCCGTGGTCGAAGGCGATGACATCAGCGCCCTGCTGCCCGCCTTGCGCGAAGCAGGCACCCGCGACATGTTTCGTGACGAGCCGCTGCCCGACAAAGTGCTTTCGGCCAACGCTTACCTGGGCGCCATGCCGATTGCCCGCACCCTGGCCGAAGGGGCCGACATTGTCATCACCGGGCGCGGGGTGGACAGCGCCGTCACGCTGGGCCCCTTGATTCACGAATTCGGTTGGACCGCGCAAGACTACGACGCCCTGGCCGGTGGCAGCTTGGCCGGCCACATCATCGAATGCGGCTGCCAAGCCACCGGCGGTTTGCACACAGACTGGCAGGACGTGCCCAACTGGCCCAACATCGGCTACCCCATCGTGGACTGTTTGTCGGACGGCAGTTTCGAGCTGCACAAAGCGCCTGGCACGGGCGGTGTGATTTTGCGTGCTGCAGTGGCCGAGCAATTGCTGTACGAAATTGGCGACCCCGGCGCCTATCTGCTGCCCGATGTGCATTGCGATTTCCGCCAGGTCCAGATCGAACAACTGAACGCAGAACGTGTGCGCGTAAGCGGTGCACAGGGACATGCGCCCAGCCCCTTCTACAAAGTTTCGGCCACCACCATGAATGGTTTTCGCTGCACAGGCAGCATGCTCATCGTGGGGATTGATGCAGCAGCCAAAGCACGACGCACCGGCGAAGCAATTCTGACGCGCACGCGCATGATTCTGAAAGACATGGGCATGCCCGATTTCAGCAGCGCCACGGTGGAGTTGCTGGGTGCCGAAACCATTTATGGCCCCCATGCCCGCGCGCAAGCGGCGCGTGAGGTGATGGTGCGGGTGATCGTCAACCACCCCATGAAGCAAGCGCTGGAAATTTTTGCCCGCGAGATCTCGCCCTCGGGCACCTCGTGGTCACCTGGCACCACCGGCCCGGGTGGCGGTCGGCCCTCAGCCTCGCCGCACATCAAACCGTTTGCGTTTTTGGTCGACAAGTCGCGTGTGAACGTTCAGGTGCGCATGGGTGAGCAGGTCTGGCCCGTGGCAGCAGCGGCAGCGTGCGATGCCTCACCCGCTCATGTAGCAACCTTACCCGAGCCACTGCCCTGGCAAGACCAGGGCGAAGAGCAGGTTGAAGTCCCCCTGATTCGCTTGGCCTGGGCGCGCAGCGGTGACAAGGGCGATATCTCCAACATCGGACTCATTGCACGGCGTGCTGAGTGGCTGCCACTCTTGTGGGACCGCGTGACGCCTGAGGTGGTGAAGGCCTACTTTGCGCACCTGGTGCAGGGCCGGGTCGAGCGTTTTCATTTGCCTGGCATCGATGCCATGAATTTGGTCATGCATGAAGCGCTTGATGGTGGCGGCCCGGCGTCGAGCCGCAACGACCCGCTGGGCAAAGGCATGGGGCAAATGCTGCTCGATTTGCCGGTTCGGGTGCCGCGCAGCGTGGCGCAGCAGCTGTGATGCAACGGCTGTTGCTGGGCAGCGTGCACGCCTTGTTTTAAACCGGTATCAAGCCGCTGGGCGCAGTCGCATGAATGATGCGCAGCTTGCGAGAGCCGGCAAAAATATCGCGCGGTTTGAGCCCGTAGGTCTGGCGGATTGAATGGCTGAAGTGGGTGGAGTCGGGGTAACCGATGTCCAGCGCCACATAGACCAAGTTGCTGTCGCTGTTGACATGGTGCAGCAAGCTGCGGGCGCGCTTCCAGGTGCGAAAACTCCGAAAAGGTGCACCCACTTCTTCTTTGAACAAATGCAAAAAGCGCGAGAAAGAAAGTTTCGCCTCAGCCGCACACGCTTCGGCGGCGGCTTGGGCAGAAGGGTCGCTCTTGATGCGCTCGAGCACATTGGCAATGCGTGCATCAAGTTGACGCACAGGCAGTGACTCACCAAAGAACATCACATCAAAATCAGTGGGCTGCACATCCAGCTCACGCCCGGCTGCCGCCAACTGAGCATGCACCTGCTTGACACGTGCTGCAAATTCAGGGGCTTCTACCGGACCATTTGCACACAACACATCAGGCAAACGTGCCATGTCCACCGTCTCAGGCTCCACCAAAATGTTCAGCACATGACGACCTTCGGTGGCGATTTGATACGGCACATACGGCTGCACCACGGCCACGTCGGTGGTTTGCCATTCGCCCCCGTTGATGCGAATGCGCAAAGGCGCCTCGACCGACACATACAGCACGATGGCACCTTTGGTATGCATGGTGGGTTCACCCAACAAGCCGGCGTAGAACACCCGATCGGCGGTGATCCACATCACACGCTCCGAGCTTGAACAACGGCGTGTGGACGGTGCGGGGCTGTTGCGCAATGGCGAAGGCATCTAAGTCTCCTGTGCATCGTAGAGTATTCGTCTTGTTGATGCAGTCTACTGTTGTTGCGCCGGGCGCAGTGCCACCCTCGCCAGGGTTTTCCCTTGAATGCTGTGACGTGGCAGCGGGCTGGACTGTCAGACCAAGGTGACTTTGGCCTTGAGCGGCTTCATCACAAAACTGGTCTTGCAATCTTGCACACTGGGGTGCTTGAGCAAGGTGTCCATGAGGAAGCGCGAAAAGTGGTCCATGTCCATCACCACCACCTTCAGCAACAGGTCCATCTCGCCGGTCAGCGCGGTGCATTCCACCACCTCGTCCCAGCCCTGCACAGCGGCGGCAAACAGCTCCAGTGGATCGCGTTTGCTGCTGCCCGCCAGTTTGGTCATGCGCACTTGGATGTAGGCCGTCAGCGTCAAGCCAATGGCGCGGGCGCGCACCAAGGCCACATAGCCCGCGAGCACACCCGCGTCTTCGAGGCGGCGCACACGCCGCAAGGTGGCCGACGCCGACAAGCCCACTTTGCTGCCGAGCTCTTCGTACGACAGCCGCCCCTCTTGACTGAGAGCCGCAATGATGTGCTTATCGATTGAATTTAATTCGAAATCTTCTTTCATGATTTTATTTTTGCATGATTCATGCGTTTAAACCTAAATAAGAAACGATTTTGCATGAACACTGCACATCAAACAGCCTAGAGTCAGAACATTCGCATGCACACACAGGAGACACCGCCATGACCGATCTTTTTGACAATCCCATGGGTTTGATGGGTTTTGAGTTTGTCGAGTTCGCATCGCCCATGTCCAACGTACTCGAACCCCTGTTCGAAAAAATGGGCTTCACCCTGGTTGCCAAGCACCGTTCTAAAGACGTGGTGCTGTACCGCCAGGGCGACATCAACTTCATCGTCAACCGCGAACCCAAAAGTCTGGCCGGCTACTTTGCTGCCGAACACGGCCCCTGCGCCTGCGCGCTAGCATTTCGCGTCAAAGACTCGCACAAAGCCTATGCGCGGGCTTTGGAGATGGGCGCACAACCGGTCGAGGTGCCCACCGGCCCCATGGAATTGCGCTTGCCGGCCATCAAAGGCATAGGCGGCGCGCCTTTGTATTTGATTGACCGCTTTGAAGACGGCAAAAGCATTTACGACATTGACTTTGAATTCATTGAGGGCTTGGAGCGACACCCCACGGGGCATGGTTTCAAGATGATCGACCACCTCACCCACAACGTCTACAAAGGACGCATGGCGTTTTGGGGCAACTTCTACGAGAAGATTTTTAACTTCCGCGAGATTCGCTACTTCGACATCCAAGGCGAATACACCGGCTTGACCAGTCGCGCCATGACCGCGCCCGATGGTTTGATCCGCATTCCGCTGAACGAAGAATCAGGCAAAACCGGCGGTCAGATTGAAGAGTTCTTGATGCAATTCAACGGCGAAGGCATTCAGCACATTGCCTTGAGCTGCGATGACATTTTGGCCAGCGTGGACGCCTTGCAAATGGCGGGCATTCCTTTGATGACGGCACCCAACGACATCTACTACGAGATGCTCAACGAGCGCTTGCCCGGCCATGGTGAACCCGTGCCCGAGTTGCAAGCGCGCGGCATTTTGCTCGACGGCTCCACCGCCAATGGTGAGAAACGTTTGCTGTTGCAAATCTTCTCGCAAACCTTGCTGGGACCGGTGTTCTTTGAGTTCATCCAACGCAAAGCCGACGAAGGTTTTGGTGAAGGCAACTTCAAGGCCTTGTTTGAGTCCTTGGAGCGCGATCAAATTCGTCGCGGTGCGCTTGACGTCACATCGGCGAAAAACCCTTGAGCTTGAACACCTGCACGGCCTTCGGCGTTTGCAGAAAACGCTGCAGTGCGAGTGCGTCTTTGTTGTCGCCCGCTTTCGCACCCAACATCACGACATAGGTGGTGACCTTCTGCAAAGACGCAGGCAATGGCCCGACCAAAACCGCGCCCTGGACTGGCAAAATTTCAGTGATCTGCTGAATGCCCAGCTCGATCTCGCCGCGCGCGACGGGCTCCAAGACATAGCCCACATCACCCAGTTTTGTTTTTTCTTTCACTTGCTCGGTAATTCCGAG
The DNA here is from genome assembly GCA_947453965.1 of Comamonadaceae bacterium. Taxonomy (GTDB): domain Bacteria; phylum Pseudomonadota; class Gammaproteobacteria; order Burkholderiales; family Burkholderiaceae_C; genus Limnohabitans. Next base: position 8,788 of record CANGIQ010000030.1, on the reverse strand, counting down.
CTGCGCCAACACGCTGGCAAAGTGTTTGCCACTGGTGCCTTTTTGTGGATCCATGTAGGTGATGCTTTTGGCGCGCAACAGCGTTTCACGCAACGCCTCAGGCGTCGACACATCGGGCATGGCCGTACCCTGCTTGACCGCCACGCCCACGCCGACACTGCCCAGAGGTTGGGCAGAACCCGCCACTGCCCAGCCCTTGCCTTGGACATCGTTCACCACATCGGCCGACAGAATTAACACATCGGGTTGTCCGCCATCGGCCAAACGGCGCATCCACACCCCAACCGGGGCATAGTCCACCTTCAATGCAACACCGGCTTGTTTTTCAAACGCCGGCACCAGTTCTTCCAAAGCGGGTTTGACCGCACCCGCGCTCCACACCACAAGCTCCTTGGCATGAGATGCAAAGGACATGGTCACCAACAGCAAGAGCATTGAAAGAGTTTTTTGAAACATGGTTATCCATCCTATGAACACAAAAAGCGCCTGTTCGTGACGCCGCATAGCCCCCATAATAAGATGCGACTGCCACCCCAGTCCCAGACTCACCCCATACAGGAGACATCCCCATGACATGGTTGCATTCCGTCGGCCTCAAAGCCTGCCTCGCACTCAGCTTAACTGCTGTTGGCATGAGCAGCAGCATCGCCCAACAAGCGCCCAGCACCCCACAAGCCAAAACTGAATTGCTGTGGCTGGGCCAAGCGGGTTTTCGCATCAAAACACCCGGCGGGCAAACCATCGTGATTGACCCCTGGCTGACCGGTGGTCCCAAAACACCCGCGCCCTACAAAACCGACATTGCAGCGCTGGGCAAAGTTGATTTGCTGCTGGTGACACACGCCCACGTCGATCACATCGGCGATGCGCCAGCCTTGGCCAAGCTGCACAAAACCGTGTTGTACGGACCGGCTGACATGATCACCCCCTTGATCACCTTGGGCATCATGCCAGCTGAGTTGACGCACCGCTTCAACAAAACAGGCAATGTCAAACCACTGCCTGGCATCAAGGTCACGGCTGTGCAAGCCGAGCACTCCTCCTTACTGGTTTGGAAAAACCCGGCCACAGAAAAACTGGAATCTCACCCTGCGGGTGAAGCGGTGGGTTACATCATCGAGCTGGAAAACGGTTTCAAAATTTGGCACATGGGCGATACCGGTCTGTTCGGCGATATGAAGTTCATCACCGAGCGCTACAAACCCGATTTGGTTTTGATGCCGATTGGTGGCAACTTCACCATGGACCCAGAGGACGCTGCATTTGCTGCGCGTAACTGGATCAAACCCAAGATGGTCATCCCCATGCACCACAACTCCAACCCTTTGGCCAAGGGCACGGTGGAAGAATTCCAGAAAGCCATGAAAGGCAGCAGCGTCAAAGTGCTGCCCATGGTGGAAGGCCAAACGCTGGAGTTCTAAGCAGACATGCGCAACCCTTTGACCAAGCTACGGGCAGGGCTGTGCGCCCTCGCCCTGTGCTGCCCTGTGGCCTGGGGCCAAGGTTCGCAAGAGGTGTCGCACCACATGGCCCCCACGGGCAGTTTGCGTGCGGTCATCAACCTGGGCAATCCTATCTTGGCGCGCCAAGACCCAGCCACAGGCCAGGTGATGGGTGTGTCTGTCGATTTGGCGCAGGCGCTGGCGAAACAACTCCAGGTACCGTTGACGCTGATACCCGTCACATCAGCCGGCCAGTCGGTCGAGGTGGTGACGCGGGGTCAAGCCGATGTGGGCTTCTTTGCGATCGACCCGGTACGCGGCCAAGGCATTGCATTCACACCGCCTTATGTGGTGATTGAAGGCAGCTACTTGGTCAAACAGGATTCGCCCTTGCTGCGCAACGAGCAAGTCGACCAAGCCTCGCACCGCGTGGTGGTCGGTCTTGGCAGCGCCTACGATTTATTCCTCACCCGCGCGCTCACACAGGCGCAATTGGTCCGAGCGCCCACCTCGCCACAGGTGGTGTCGTTCTTCATGGCGGGCACCTACGACGTCGCCGCTGGCGTTAAGCAACAGCTCGAAGCCGACGCACAACAAACACCCGGCGTACGTTTGTTGCCCGGCCACTTCATGTTGATTGAACAAGCCATGGGGCAACCCAAAGACCGCTCACCACTGGCACGCGAAACCTTGGCCCGTTTCGTGGCCGAAATGAAGTCGAGTGGATTTGTACGTGACAGTTTGCAACGTCACCGCATTGAAGGTGCGGTGATCGCCCCCTAGTGAGGGGACTGGGTCCTGCTGCTTAGGCCCAGTGCTTTGAAATCTCTGGATCGAAGGCGCCGTCGATCAACACAAACAGCATGCGGCAAGGCTTGCCCGAGCGATTGGCCCACGCGTGGTTGGTACCCCGCTCGACCAAGAAGTCACCTTCACGCATCAGCACATCTTCGTTGTCGAGCACCAAGGTGATTTCACCCTCCAACACCAAGGCATAGTCCACCGACTCGGTGCGGTGCATGAACGGGTGTTTGGCTTGTCCGTGCGTGTTGGTCGATGCCGTGGTCGTGCCCAAGGCACCCCAAGCCACCTTGGTGTCGTGGGCGTCGATTTTTTGCAGCCATTCGCCTTCGGGGCCAAATTCAATGATGCGCACCACGGTGCCATTTTTCGGCGGTTCGAGCTTGAGGGCTTGACTGGTTGGATCGTCCTCATTGCCCACATACGCTGGCGTTTGATGGGTGGCCCACAGCTGAGTGAGGTGGTAGCCCACGCGCTTGGGATTGGTGTGCACCGAGGGGGCAGCCTGATCTTCGGTCACATAGGACCGTCCTTGTGCGTCATGCCCGGTGACGATGCGTCTGACGTGGCCTTTGGGTTTCTCGTTACTCATTGCGCGGTGACTCCTGTTTCTTTGACGATGCGGCCCCATTTCGCAACTTCACGCTTGAGATAGTCGGCGAAGTGTTGGGGCGTTCCGGGTTGTGCTTCAAAGCCTGCGGCATCGAGTTTTTCTTTGAAGCTCGCTGACTTGACCACCTCATTGATGGCGGCGTTCAACTTCTGTGTGATCTCTGGGGGAAGCTTTTGGGGCGCAAACACGCCGACCCAGGTGTAGTCTTCAAAATCAGCAAAACCAGACTCAGCCACGGTGGGCACGTTGGGCAAGGCATCGATGCGTTTGGAGCTGGTCACAGCCAAGGCCTTGACCTTGCCAGTTTTCACCAAAGGCACGGCCGGTGGCAAAGCCACACTGGCCAGTGGCACTTGGTTGGCCATGGTGGCCGCCAAGGCTGGGCTCGCCCCTTGAAACGGGATGTGCACCGCATCATTGCCCGCCAACACGCGCAAGATATGGTCACCTGTTAAATGCGGTGTGCTGCCAATCCCTGCCGACCCATAAGAAATGCTTTTGCCCTTGTTCAAGCGCAAATACTCTTTCAAGTCATTGGCAGGTTCGTTCGGTTGTGCCACCAAGATATTCGGACTCGACGCCACCAAGCCCACCGCAACAAAATCGCGCAGCGCGTCATAGCCTGGCTCTTTGTACAGGGTTTGGTTGACCGCCATGGAGCTGGTGGTGACCAAGAAGGTGTACCCATCGGCCGCCTCTTTGGCGACAAATCGCGCAGCAATATTGCCGCCCGCCCCGGCGCGGTTTTCCACCACCACGCTTTGACCGAGCTTGTCTTGCAGCGCTTGGCCCAATAAACGACCCACGATGTCTGCGGGGCCTCCTGGGGCAAAAGACACCACAAATTTGATCGGCCGTTGTGGCCAGGCTGTGGTTTGCGCCACCGCATATTGGCTGAGCACGCACAGACTGGTGACCACGCCGGCCACGACTTTTCCAAAGCTTCGACGGTGCATCAGATGATGTCCTTTTAATTCAATACCGGGTTGGACAAGACACCCACGCGCTCGATGTCAATTTCAATCGTGTCGCCCGCTTTCATGAAGACAGGCGGTGTGCGCGCATAGCCCACGCCCGCAGGGGTACCCATGACCAACACATCGCCTGGCAGCAGGGTCAGGCATTCCGACATCAAGGAAATGGTGGTGGCCACGTCAAACACCATGTCATCGGTGTTGGCGTCTTGCATGATCTGGCCATTCAAACGGGACTGAATGCGCAAGCCCTTGCAGCCCACTGGCAGCTCGTCTGCCGTGACCAAGTCAGGGCCAAAGCCACCGGTGCCTTCGAAGTTTTTGCCAATCGTCCATTGCGAGGTTTTGCGTTGGTAGTCACGCACGGAGCCATCGTTGAAACACGCGTAGCCAAACACCGAAGCCAACGCATCTTCTTTGGACACAAAGCGCGTGGTCTTGCCAATCACCACCGCCAGCTCGGCTTCAAAGTCGAGCTTGTCAGACACGCGTGGCACATGCATGGGGGCGCCATGCGCCAGCAACGAGGTGGGGCAACGCAAAAAAATCACCGGGTAATCGGCAATCGTGTTGCCGCCTTCTTTGGCATGATCCACATAGTTGACGCCCAAACAAAGGATTTTCTTGGGCTCTGGAATACAAGGCAGCAAACTGACTTCAGACAATTTGATTTTTTTTGCGGAAGCACTGGCCGTCATCACACGCGACAGCAAATCGGGCGAGGTTTCGCACTGGGCGATAAAGGCTTGCAAGGTGCTGGGCAAAGCCATTTCAAGAGCACGGTAGTCTGCCACCTCTTGCGCGTGCACCACGCCCCAACTGTCTTCGCCGTGTGATTTAAAACTGACCAAACGCATACCGAGCCTTTCAATAAAAATATGTGTGACGCCGCAGCATCATTCAATCGACCTTGATGTCGAGTTCTTTGACCAACTTGCCCCACTTCGCCACTTCGCTCTCGATGTAGCGTGCCGCAGCGGCACGGTCCATGTGGGTCGCCTCTAGCGACAAGGTGCCAAAACGCTCTTGCACCGAGGGCGCGTTCAACGCAGCATTGATCTTGGTGTTGAGCAGGTCTAACACGGCAGCGGGTGTTTGTTTGGGCGCAAGAATCGCAAACCAAGTGTTGGCCTCAAATCCTTTGTAGCCCAGCTCGGCCACGGTGGGCACATCGGGCAAGGCGGGACTGCGCTTGAGCGAGGTCACGGCAATTGGGCGCACCTTGCCAGCTTTGACAAACTGGACCGCAGGCGGCATGGAGGTGGAAGCAATGGGCACTTGCCCGCTCACCACCGCATTGGTGGCGGCTGCAGGTTGAAACGGCACATGCGTCACATCGACCTTGGCCAAGCCCTTGAACAACATTTCAGCACCCAGATGGGTGGTGGTGCCATTGCCTGACGAGGCATAAGCCAATTTGCTGGTACGGGCCAGCGCCAGCAACTCGCTCAAGTTGTTGGCTTTGACATCAGGATGCACATACAAAAGATTGGGCGTGTATGCGGTTAACGAGACCGGCTGCAAGTCGCTGATGCCGTCATAGCCCGCATTTTTGAACAAGGTGGGGTTGACGGCATACGCCACGCTGTGAAACAGCAAGGTGTAGCCATCAGCGGGCGCATTCATCACCCCAACAGTGGCAATGTTGCCGCCCGCACCAGGCTTGTTCTCGATGATCACCGACTGGCCCAGGGATTGGCTCAGCTGCTCGCCCACCAAACGTGCCACGATGTCGGTAGAGCTGCCTGGCGCAAACGCCACCACGATGCGAATCGGCTTGTCCGGATAGGCGGCCCAGGCCGACAAAGACGTCCAACACACCAGCAGCCACGCGGCTATGAATCGTGTCATCACCATCTCCCTGAAAAGTTATCGATTGAATTTAGTCGATAACGCTGGGTCGATGGTGTTACATCGGTGCTTGACGTCTAGGAAATTCCCTGATGAACGGCTCCATGCATTGAAAAGATATCCTGCTTCTCGTTCACCAACTGTCGTCGCCACCTGAGGAAGACGCGTCATCCCATGTGTCACCCGAACCTGCGTCAAATGAACCCAAATCTGGTTGTGCAGGCGTGTCAAACGGCACGTAGCCACCGTTGTTGCCTGCATTCACGCTGCTTTGTTCAGGCGCACTGTGGTGATCCCCCTCCAGCGCTTTGGACAGGGCATAACCCGCCGCCACACCGGCCAAGCCGCCCACCACGGCGCCCGCCACGGTCGAACCTGTGCTTTGTGTGGGCTGTGCATAGCCTGGGCCATAACCCGATCCGTAGCCTGGGGCAACCGTGGGTGCATTGGGCGTGAACTGAGCACCAAAGCCACGCTGCGGCATCGGTGCAGCGGGTGTCATGGCCGCTGGGTAAGTGGGTGCAGGCGTGCTGGAGCGACGCAGCACCAAGGCCAGCACCACCAAAGCGCCAATGCCCAACCACACATAGGTCAGGGAAAAACCACCTGACTCAGCGGGGGCTGGGCCAGGGGCTGCCACATGCGGTGCAGGCGTTGCGCTAGGTGCAGCTTGCACACCTGTCGCAGGTACCAAGCGACTGACTTTGTCCAAGGTGTCGTTGAATTTGTCAGGGCTGGCTGCAAACTTCAAGGAGGGATCAATGTCTTTGGCTTTTTTCAATTCCGTTTGTGCTTCGGCATAACGCGCCTCGTGGGCCAGCACTTGGCCGAGCTCGTAGTGGGCTTTGGCGCTTTGCGGTTTTTCTTGAATCACTTCGCGCAGCATGGCTTCGGCTTGCGCGTTGTGGCCTGCGTTGACGGCCGCCTCAATGTCCTTAGGCGACGGCAAGGCCAAAGCTACCGTAGCCACCAGGGCCATGACCAAAGCCACGATGGGTTTGGAAAAATTTGAGAAATGAATTGTCATGAGTATCCCCTTGAAAGCGTCTGAAGACAGCTAGGCGTCACATTCTGCGTGGCGGATGTGACGGCTTTGTAAAGCCCACAAACATTGCTTAGATGGTGATGATCATGCGCAATTCAAGAGCGGTTCAGCATCGGCGTGGCGCACACCCTCACAAACACACCGATAGCGACCAAAGACAGCACAGCAGACACGCCAAAAGCCAAGCTGGGCGACCACATCCACAAACCTCCTGCCATCAACGACGCTGGTAAATACAAAGCCCCGGTGAGTCCGTTGTAAACCCCGATCGCTGTGGCACGTCTGTCAGGCTCCAGATCAGCAATAAAGGCTTTGCTTTGCGATTCCTCAATTGCATAAAACACGCCATAAATCACCAACACGACCATGATCTCGACTTGCGTTTGCGCCAACAACAGCCAAAAATTGAGCGCAGCATACAAAGCGTAGCCGAGGACCACAATCCGATGGCGCCCCACCCGATCGCCAAGCTTGCCCACCCAAGGCGCGGTCAGCACGCAGGTGATGTTGAACAGCGCATAAAGCAACACCACCTGCGTCACCCCCAACCCCAGTGAATGAGCTTTGAGCAAGATAAAACCCACGCTGAAATACGCCAAGGCAAATACAGCCGACGGCCACAAAAACTTTTTGAAAGAAGGGCTGAGTTCATGCCAGCTCTGATGCAAGCTCTCGCGGGGTCGTGGCGTACCTGGCACATCAGAAAGCCGCCCCAGCACGCCCATACTCAGTACCGCAGGCACGCAGGCCACGGCAAACAAGACCTCATAGGTATGGACCGATTCACCCATCCAGCGCAACACCCCGTAAGCGACCAGTGGACCCAACACGGCACCGGCTTTGTCAAGTGCTTTGTGCACGCCAAAGGCAAAGCCACGCGCCTCATGGGTTGCGATCGCTGACAGCCACGCATCGCGTGGGGCACCTCGAAAGCCTTTGCCCAAACGCTCAATGACGCGAAACACGCTCAGACCCACGACCGATGAAGAGAACAACAACATCAATTTAGCCAAGGTCGACATGCCATAACCCACCATGACAAACCCTTTTCGCTTACCACTTCGGTCTGACAGCCAGCCCGCCCAATAGGTGAGCGATGCAGCCGAAAAATCGGCCAAGCCTTCGATCACGCCCAGCAAAGCACTGGTGGCCCCTGCGAATGTGGTGAAGAAAATTGCGAACACAGAAAAAATCATCTCCGAACTCAGGTCGGTGAGAAAACTCACCCAACCGAGTTTGAGGACATCGGGATGGAGTGGGCGTGACGTTGGGGTGGAAGATGCTTCAGTCACAAAAATTTCTGAACAAGAATATGAACGTGGCCCAACCAGGACGGACTTGCCTTGGAAAGCTGTTAGAACATTGTCATGCCGAATCAGACCCGATCTCATTTTTCTACTGCAGCCTCACATGCAGGCCTGAGCAGCGCCGAAGCGGCGCAGCGATTGGCCAACGAAGGCCCCAATGCATTGCCCGACAGCTCCCCCAAGTCAGGGGCGGCCATGGTGTGGGAGGTGGTGTCTGAGCCGATGTTCTTGATGTTGCTCGCTGCAGGCAGCATTTACCTGGCCTTGGGCGACACCGCCGAAGCCCTGTTTTTATTGAGCTTTGTGTTGGTCGTCATGGCCAGCACCTGGGTGCAAGAACGCAAAACACAACGCGCCTTGGAGTCCTTGCGCGACCTCTCAGCTCCGCGTGCCTTGGTGGTGCGCGATGGCCAAGCCCAACGCATTGCCGGGCGCGAGGTGGTGCGCGGCGATGTGCTGATCTTGCACGAGGGCGACCGCATCGCCGCTGACGCGCATTTGATCGATGGCTTGGTCGAGGTCGATGAATCCTTGCTCACTGGTGAATCCGTGCCCGTAGCCAAACTGGCGTTGGCCGACAGTCGTCACGCCTCCCCCGAACAATTGCACCAAGCCACCCTGCTTGCTAGCACCGTGGTCACACGCGGCACAGGCTTGGCCGAGGTGCAAGCCACCGCCGTGCAGACGATGGTAGGCCGCATGGGAGCAGACTTGCACAACACAGAAGAACCGCCTTCGGCCTTGCAACAAAGCGC
>CANGIQ010000029.1 GCA_947453965.1 Comamonadaceae bacterium | reverse complement strand
CTCACCATCATCGCCACCGCTTTGGTCGACACCGGCAGCCGCATGGACGAAGTGATTTTTGAAGAATTCAAAGGCACGGGCAACTGCGAGATTCACCTCGACCGCCGCTTGTACGAAAAGCGCGTGTTCCCCGCTATCCAACTCAACCGCAGCGGCACCCGCCGCGAAGAGCTGTTGCTGCCACCCGAAATCTTGCAAAAGACGCGCATCTTGCGTCAGTTCATGTACAACATGGACGAGATCGAATCGATGGAAATGGTCTTGAAGAGCATGAAGGCGACCAAGTCCAACGTCGAGTTCTTCGACATGATGCGTCGCGGCGGTTAAGCGATCAATTCGGCACCAAGAATTCCCGGCTGATACTCGCGCCAATTTCATTCACGCGGTCTAAGAACTGCGTGAGGTAGGCGTGCAGACCATTGGCCAAGATTTCTTCAATGCGGCTGAACTCCATCTCGGCGCACAGCTTGCCTGCGCGACGGTAGCTCTCACGCGATCGGTCATCTGACACCATGGCGATGTTGCTCACCACCTCGTTCAAGCAAGCGTGCAACGAACGCGGCATGTCAGCCCGCAAGATCAGCAGTTCGGCCACGCGCTCGGGTTGAATCACGTCGCGGTAGACCTTGCGGTAAATCTCAAAGCCCGACACGCTGCGCAAAATCGCGCTCCAATGGTAGAAATCGTGGTCTTGCTCTTTGCCTTGGGTTTGGCCAAAAAAGTCGTGCTCTACCGCATGAAACTTCACATCCACCAAACGGGCGGTGTTGTCGGCGCGCTCTAAGAAGGTGCCCAAGCGCATGAAGTGCAAGGCCTCGTCCATGAGCATGGTGCCCACGGTCACGCCGCGTGACAGGTGCGAACGGAACTTCACCCACTCAAAGAATTGGCCAGGATCGCGTTCAAACGCGCCGCTTTTGAGCATGCGGTTCAACTCCAACCAAGTTTGGTTTTGGGTTTCCCACACCTCAGTGGTCAAGCTGCCACGCACCGCACGTGCGTTCTCTCGCGCAGCGCGTAAACACGAGATGATGGACGATGGGTTGTTTTCGTCCTTGACCATGAACTCCATCACCCGCTCAGGCGTGATGTCGCCATACAAGGCTTGGTAGGAAGGCAGCAATTCACTGATGGACAGCAAACCTTGCCAGCCTTGTTGCGCCACCTCGGCCGACTGCGGCAGCAGCGAGGTTTGGTAGTTCACGTCCAGCAGGCGTGCGGTGTTCTCGGCCCGCTCGGTATAACGGGACATCCAAAACAAATGATCAGCGGTACGACTCAGCATGGTTAAACCTCAAGAATCCAGGTGTCTTTGGTGCCGCCGCCTTGGCTGCTGTTCACCACGAGTGAGCCTTCTTTCAGTGCCACGCGGGTCAAACCGCCGGGCACCATTTGCACATGTTTGCCGCTCAAGACAAACGGACGCAAGTCGATGTGGCGCGGCGCAATGCCGCTCTCCACATACGTGGGGCAGCTCGACAAACTCAGGGTCGGCTGCGAGATATAGCCTTCGGGCTTGGCGATCAGCACTTGGCGGAATTCTTCAATCTCGGCCTTACTCGCAGCAGGCCCCACCAACATGCCGTAGCCGCCTGCGCCGTGGACTTCCTTGACCACCAGCTTGTCCAAATTGGCCAGCGTGTAATCGAGGTCTTCTTTTTTGCGGCACTGGAAAGTGGGCACATTGTTGAGGATGGGTTTTTCGCCCAGGTAAAACTCAATCATTTGCGGCACATAAGGGTAGATCGACTTGTCGTCGGCAATGCCCGTGCCCACGGCGTTGCAAATGCTCACATGGCCGGCGCGGTAGGCATCCATCAAGCCTGCACAGCCCAGTGTGGACGTCGGACGAAACACGCGGGGATCCAAAAAGTCATCGTCCACCCGGCGGTAGATCACGTCCACACGCTTGGGACCACGTGTGGTGCGCATGTACACAAAGCTGTCTTTCACAAACAGGTCTTGGCCTTCGACCAACTCCACACCCATTTGCTGCGCCAAAAAGGCGTGCTCAAAGTAGGCGCTGTTGTACATGCCCGGTGTCAACACCACCACGGTGGGGTTGTCGGTGGTGGACGGGCCACTGGCGCGCAAGGTCTCGAGCAGCAAGTCGGGGTAATGCGCCACGGGTGCCACACGGTGTTGGCTGAACAACTCGGGAAAGAGCCGCATCATCATCTTGCGGTCTTCCAACATGTAGCTCACGCCGCTGGGCACGCGCAGGTTGTCTTCGAGCACGTAGTACTCGCCCTCGCCCTTGGCGTTGGGGGCACGCACGATGTCGATGCCGCTGATGTTGGAATACACGCCGTTGGGCACATCCACCCCCATCATCTCGGGACGGAACTGTGCGTTGTTCAACACCTGCTCGCGCGGGATGATGCCAGCCTTCAAAATCTCTTGATCGTGGTAGATGTCGTGGATGAAGCGGTTGAGCGCGGTCACGCGTTGCACCAAGCCCTTTTGCATGTCACGCCACTCGTGGGCGGGAATGATGCGAGGAATCAAGTCAAACGGAATCAAACGCTCGGTGCCTGAGCCGTCTTCGTCCTTGTCGCCATAGACGGCAAAGGTGATGCCGACGCGTCTGAAGATCATTTCGGCTTCTTCGCGCCGACCGTGCATGGCCTGCGGATCTTGGCGCTTGAGCCAATCTAAGTAGTTCCGGTAGTGGGGGCGCACCGCGCTGTCGACAGACGGCAGCTGGGCATACATTTCATCGAACTTGTGCATGTGGGAACTCCTGTCCCTACCTTAGCAAATTAAGTGCCATATTCCTAAAACGAATGATGCCAATAGCGTTTTTGCGTTTCTCGCTCACAACGCACCATTTCGGGTTGCGCACTGCGCCATGTGGATGCACCACAACGGGTTGTTTGCACCACATACACGCCCTGGGCGGCGTAACGCGCCATCACATCCGCACGTGGATGGCCAAAGCGGTTGCGGTAGCCCGCCTGAACCACCGCAATGCGTGGATGCACCGCCTGCACAAACTCGGCCGTCGACGAGGTGGCACTGCCGTGATGCGGCACCAGCAACCAATGCGCGTCCAGCGGTTCAGCGCTGCGCACCAAGGCGTGCTCTTGCGCCGCCTCGATATCGCCCACCAACAAAGCAGACACACCTGCTGTTGTGGTGATGCGCAGCACACAGCTCAAGGCGTTGGGTTTGGCGTTCGTGTCGTAATCTTGCGCGCGCGGATGCAGCACGGTGAAGGTCACTCCATCCCAGGACCACGATTGCCCGTGTTCACAGCGCTGCATAGGGTGCATGGCTTGCAAACGGTGGGAGGCAGGAATGGAGCTCAACACCTGCGCTTGCGGCTGCATGGCGAGCACGGCCGCCGCACCCCCGCTGTGGTCGCTGTCTTGGTGGCTGATGACCACGCGGTCTAGCCGTTCGCCCCAGGCTCGCAGCAAGGGCACCAGCACGCGCTGGCCGGCATCGGTCTCGGCCGAATAACGTGGACCGGTGTCGTACAACAAGGCATGGTGAGCGGTGCGCACCAACACGGCATGGCCCTGCCCCATGTCAGCGCTGAGCAACTCAAACTCTCCCGTTGAGGGGCGCGGCGTGTGCCAACTCAAGACGGGCAAAACCAACACCACACCATACGCACGCAGCCACATCGGCACCGGCAAGGCCCAGGTGGCCATGCCCAGCACCGCAGCCCACCCTGTCCAAGCGGGCGCCGCCGGAGCCGACCACTGCGCCCACGACAGCGAGGCCATTCCTTGCAACAACGCCATCAACATCTGCAAGGCCTCAGCCGCACCCACCCACAGCGGCGCCCACAACAAACCCAACAGACACAACGGTGTCACCACCAAGGTGACCCAAGGCACCGCCAACAGATTGGCCCACACACCGACCAAGGAAATTTGATGAAATAGCAGCAGGCTCAAAGGTGCCAAGCACACACTCATCAGCCACTGCTCACGCCACATACCGCCCAGGGTGCGCCACACGCCACGGCCTGGCAGCTCAGACACGCGTGCGTCTGACGCAAACAAAATCCCCACCGCCACAAAACTCAACCAAAACCCCGCTTGCAGCAACGCCCAAGGGTCCAGGGCCAGCACCACCATGCACACCCACAGCCATACCTGCGGCCAAGGCCAACGTTTGCCCTGCCAGCGCAGCAATGTCACCACCGCCAACATCCACACCGTGCGTTGCGCAGGCACACCCCAACCTGTGAACAGCGCATACGCCCAGGCCACACCAAAACCAAACACACGCGCCGCCAAAGGCGTGGGACACCACAAACTCAAAGCTTGCCGGCTGCGCCAACCTACGCTACGTCGCCAGACATGACCCATGCACAGGGCGGCCAGCCATGCCAACCCAGTGATGTGTAGGCCTGAAATGGCCATCAAATGCGCCACGCCGGTGGCGCGAAACACATCCCAATCGGCACGTTCAATCGCGGCTTGGTCGCCCACCAACAACGCCGCCACAATGCCAGCCGCTGCACGGTCAGCCACTTGCGCGTCAATCGCCGCGCGGGCGGCTTGTCTTGCCCGCTCCACAGGGTGTCGCCAGCTTGCACCCAGCCATTGCGGTGGCATGTCTTTGGCCGTGGTGCGCACATAACCGGTGGCCTGCAGACCTTGCTCCCACAGCCACAACTCGTAGTCAAAGCCATGGGGGTTGATGTGACCATGCGGCGCTTTCAGGCGTACCTGAAAACGCCAGCGGTCACCCGCTCGCAAATTGGCTGGCGGCAGATAGTCCGGCGACAAGCTTGCATCAGCGCCCACACGCGGTCCGTACCAACCCAGCAGAATATTCGGCGGTAAGTCAACGGGGTCACCAAAGGGGTCCCAGGCGGCCGTCACCTTGAATCGAAACCGCAAACTATCGTCCATGCGCTGCGGCATGTGCGTCACCACGCCTTCTACCTGCAAGGTTTGGCCTTCAAGTGCCGGGTCTAGGGCTTGGTCTGCATACCAGCAGGCACGCATGCCTGTCTGTGCAAACGCCAGCCCCAAAGCCACCACAAACCAAGCCAACCACCGCGCGTGCATCGGTAAGCGACCACGCATGGCAGCCGTACACACCACGCCAGACATAGCCACCAGGCCCAGCCCACCATAAACCGCCATCGCCCATAGTTGGGCTTGCTGCAACTGCAACGCTGTGCCAGCAACCCAACCCAGCGCCCAAGGGGTGATGAAAGAAACCATGCCCGCATCGTCATCGCTGCACGCTGGCTTGTGGCAAGGGGCCACTCACAAGTTAAAAAGCCGCCCCGGTCAACGGTGCGGCTTGTGGGTGTTCGGCGCTGGAAGGGTTTAGCCCGCCGCAGGCTTAGAGGCGCACACCTCTTTTTTCAAGGCGGCCATGTAGGTGTTGGGGCGAATTGGCGCTTCGCGGTTGCGCCACTCTTGCAGGTCGTCTGCCGCCACTTCTTTGCCCTTGCCCATGGACTTGTTGTAGTAGCTCACCGACAAGCGCACCACCATGTCTGTCTTGCAGTACATGCGCACGCGCATCATCATCGACTTGTAGGTTTCGCCCGTCGGGGTTTTGTCGTCTTTCGCCAAATCGGTCAAGATCCAGGCGTAGCGGGATACATGCACGGGCATCACCGCTTCTTTGTCGAAGTAGTACGACACCTCTTCATCTTTGACCAACTCACTCCATTCGGCCGCAGCTGGACCGGCCCACGCCATCAGGCTGGCAAGCACAAAAGCAACAACAGAGAAATGGCGTGAACGCATGGTGAAATCAAAGATAAAACTGACTTGTGTAGGGTATCGACGTTACTGACCCAAACTTGAGTCCTACACCTCCAAATTCAAAAATACGCACCACTTCGGCGCAGCGGCCTTGGCGCGTGTCTTGCTAGTTGTAGCGCATGTCTATCCATGCCGCCCTCCACCACGTCACCCACTACAGCTACGACCGTTGGGTTGAATTGGGGCCTCAGGTCATTCGCCTGCGCCTTGCGCCCCATTGCCGCAGCAAGGTCATTTCATACGCTCTGACGGTCGAGCCGGCGCACTTCATCAACTGGCAGCAAGACCCGTTTTCCAACTACCAAGCCCGCTTGGTGTTTCACGAAAAAACCACCGAATTCAAAGTCACCGTCGACTTGGTGGTGGAAATGGCGGTCTACAACCCGTTTGATTTTTTCTTAGAACCCGCCGCCGAGAAATTCCCCTTCAGCTACAACGTGGCGGCGGCGGTGGAGCTGGCGCCTTATTTGGTCACGCAACGCGTCACGCCCCACTTCAAGTCGTACTGGAAGTCGCTCGACCTCAAGGCCTTGAAGCGCAAGCCCATTCGCACCATCGATTTCTTGGTCATGATCAACCAAAAGTTGCACCAAGACATTGCGTACACCATCCGCATGGAACCCGGGGTGCAAACGCCCGAAGAAACGCTCACCCTGCGCAGCGGCTCCTGCCGCGACAGCGCCTGGCTGCTGGTGCAACTGCTGCGCCAATGCGGCTTGGCGGCGCGCTTTGTGTCGGGCTACTTGATTCAGCTTGCCCCCGATGTGAAGTCACTCGACGGCCCCAGTGGCACCGAGGTCGATTTCACCGACTTGCACGCCTGGTGCGAGGTGTATTTGCCCGGCGCAGGTTGGGTCGGTTTGGACCCCACCTCAGGCTTGCTCGCAGGCGAAGGCCATATTCCGCTGGCCTGTACACCGCAACCCTCCAGCGCCGCGCCGATTGAAGGCCTGGTCGATGAAGCCGAGGTGACTTTTGGCCACGAGATGAAAGTCACCCGCGTGCTCGAATCACCCCGCGTGACCAAGCCCTACACCGAAGACCAATGGATGGAAGTGCTGGCCTTGGGCGACGAGGTGGACCGTCGCTTGAACGAAGGCGATGTGCGCCTGACCATGGGCGGCGAACCGACCTTTGTGGCGGTGAACGACCGTGACGCACCAGAATGGAACACCGACGCCCTCGGCCCCACCAAACGCGGCTTTGCCACCGAATTGGTGCACAAACTGCGGGCCGAATATGGCGAAGGCGGTTTCTTGCACTTTGGCCAAGGCAAGTGGTACCCAGGCGAACAGCTGCCACGTTGGGCCTTGGGCATTTACTGGCGCACCGATGGCCACCCCTGCTGGCACAACCCCGACTTGTTTGCCGATGAGCGCGTACCCAGCCACTACACCAGCGATGACGCGCAACGCTTCATCGCCACCTTGTCACACAAACTCGGCGTGGGCGAACAGCACATCACCCCCGGCTTTGAAGACACCTGGTACTACCTGTGGCGCGAGCGTCGCCTGCCCGTCAACGTCGACCCGTTTGATGCCAAGCTGAGTGACGAGATGGAGCGCGTGCGCCTACGCCGCGTGTTTGGCCAAGGTCTGGATAAAACCGTGGGCTATGTGCTTCCCCTCAAACCCAGCGAACAGGGCACCGGCCCGCGTTGGACCAGTGGCCCCTGGTTCTTGCGCGACGAGCGCATGTACCTGGTGCCTGGCGACTCTCCCATGGGCTTACGCCTGCCCCTTGATTCGCTGCCATGGGTCAGCGAAGCCGACTACCCCTACGCCATCGAGCAAGACCACTTTGCCGAACGTGCACCCCTGCCGCATGCTGCCGCCTTGCGCGCACAGTATTCGCACCATGCGCGTCACACGCATGACGACAGCCACCCCGTGCCGGACAAAAACCAATCCGCCCACTGGATCACCCGCACCGCCATTTGCGTGGAAGTACGCGACCCCGCACGTGCCAATGGCCCAGCGGTCGAACTCAAAGCCTTAGACCAACCGCAGGGCGTGATCTATGTCTTCATGCCGCCGCTGGGGCGCTTGGAAGATTATTTGGAATTGCTCAGTGCCGTCGAAGCCACGGCCGAACAACTGGGCGTGCGCATTGTGTTGGAGGGCTACGGTCCCCCCCGCGATGTGCGCCTGAAAGTACTGCAAGTCACGCCGGACCCTGGCGTGATTGAAGTCAACATCCACCCTGCACACAACTGGTTGGAGATTGTTGAGCACACCGAGTTCTTGTACCAAACGGCGTTCGAGTCACGCCTGTCGGCCGAAAAGTTCATGACCGATGGCCGCCACACCGGCACTGGCGGTGGCAACCACGTGGTCATGGGAGGCGCCACGCCCGCGGACAGCCCGTTTCTGCGCAAGCCCGAACTGCTGGCCTCGCTCATCCTGTATTGGCACAACCACCCCAGCTTGAGCTATTTGTTCAGCGGCATGTTCATCGGCCCTACCAGCCAAGCGCCACGGGTGGACGAAGCGCGCAACGACCAAATCTACGAACTCGAAATTGCCTTGGCCGAAATCAACCGCAACCGCGAAAAATTTGGTGCCGACATGCCGCCTTGGATCGTCGACCGCACCTTGCGTAATTTGTTGATCGACGTCACCGGCAACACGCATCGCAGCGAGTTTTGCATTGACAAGCTCTACTCGCCCGACTCGTCCACCGGACGTTTGGGCTTGCTGGAATTACGCGCCTTCGAGATGCCACCCCATGCGCGTATGAGCGTGGTGCAGCAACTCTTGCTGCGTGCGCTGGTGGCCCGTTTTTGGGAACAGCCTTACCAAGCCCCCGCCACCCGCTGGGGCACCGAGCTGCATGACCGCTTCTTGTTGCCGCATTTCGTCAAGGCCGACTTTGACGATGTGTTGACCGAACTCGGTGACTGCGGTTTCCAATTTGACCCGGCCTGGTTTGCACCCCACTTCGAATTTCGCTTTCCGCGTGTGGGCGACTTGCAAACCTTGGGCATCCACCTCACGCTGCGCAATGCGCTGGAGCCTTGGCACGTCATGGGCGAAGAAGGCTCCAGCGGCGGCACCGTGCGCTATGTGGACTCGTCGCTGGAGCGCATTGAGGTGCATGTGAGCGGTTTGAACCCCAGCCGCCACACCGTCACCGTCAATGGCCGTCCTCTGCCTTTGCAACCCACCGGCACCGTGGGCGAGTACGTGGCTGGCGTGCGCTACCGCGCCTGGGCCCCATCCTCCGCCCTGCATCCCACCATTGGCGTGCATGTGCCCCTCACGTTTGATGTGGTGGACACCTGGATGAAGCGTTCGGTCGGGGGCTGCCAGTACCACGTGGCACATCCGGGTGGACGCAATTACGACAGCTTCCCTGTCAACGCCTACGAGGCCGAGAGCCGACGCTTGTCGCGCTTCTTTGCACTGGGTCACTCACCAGGCAAGCTCGATGTGCCCCAGGCCACCGTCGGTGTGCCAGCGAGTAAAGAGTTTCCATTCACCTTGGATTTGCGGCGTTCGTAGCATCATGGCCAGCCGATGCAGTGAGACAATGCAACCACTGTGCACACACCTGCTTCGCCCTCATTCGCTGCATCGGCTTCACCACGTTTGGTCGAAGCCATGAAGGGCCTCGCCCATCCAGCACAGGCTGGCCACTTCGACGAACTACAAGGCGCGTTGGCAGGTGCACAGCAAACGCTGGCTCCCCCCTGGCGCACCTTCTTCGAGCAACTGGGCAGCATGGGCCTGGACGATTTAGACCGCCGCACCCACACGCTGGCGCGCCAGGTGCGCGACAACGGCATCACCTACAACGTCTATGCCAACGAAGGCGGCCCACAACGCCCTTGGGCCTTGGACTTGTTCCCACTCATTCTCACCTCCGAGAGTTGGCAACAGATTGAAAGCGGCGTGCAACAACGCGCCCGCTTGCTCGAACGCGTGATGGCCGATGTGTATGGCCCACAGCAACTGATTCGCCAAGCCATGATTCCGCCAGCCTTGGTGCAAGGTCACCCCGGTTATGTGCGCGCCATGCACGGTGTGGCTCCCGTGGGCGGCACGCATTTGCACATCGCCGCATTTGACTTGGCGCGTGGGCCTGACGGCCAATGGGCCGTGGTGTCGCAACGCACGCAAGCACCCTCAGGCTTGGGTTATTTGCTAGAAAACCGGTTGCTGATTTCGCGCCAGTTCCCACAAGCCTTTGAGGCCATGAACATTCAGCGCTTAGCCGCCAGCTACCGCGTGTGGGTTGAGTCGCTCAAAGCCCACAGCCCCGCAGGCGCACAAGCGCATGTCGCGCTGCTCACGCCCGGCCCCTACAACGAAACCTATTTCGAGCATGCCTACTTGGCACGCTATCTGGGTCTGACCTTGGTCGAAGGCAGCGACCTCACCGTGCGTGACGAACGTTTGTATTTGCGCACCCTGCGCGGCTTAGAGCCCGTGCATGTGTTGCTCAAGCGTTTGGACGACGAGTTCTTAGACCCGCTTGAATTGCGTGCCGACTCCACCTTGGGCATTCCCGGTTTGCTGCAAGCCGTGCGCGCGGGCCATGTGGTGGTGGCCAATGCACCGGGCTCGGCATTTTTAGAGTCACCTGCCTTGTTGGGCTTCTTGCCTGCCTTGAGCGAAACCCTCTTAGGCGAATCTTTGCTGCTGCCTGCACTCGACACCTGGTGGTGTGGTGAACGCGCCGCCTTGGCTTCGGTGCTGCCGCAGCTCGAACACATGGCCATCAAGCCCACCTACCCGGGCTCCAGCAGCCACGGCAGTTTTGAGGCTGCGCTCGGACGCACCCTCACCCAAGCGCAACGCGATGAATGGGTGGGTCGCATCACGCGTCAGCCGGACCGTCACACGCTGCAGGCCTATGTGCCCTTGTCGCAAATGCCCACCTGGAAAAACGCCAAAGAAGGCGTGGTGCAACGCTCGGTCATGCTGCGGGTGTTTGCCTTGCGTCAAGGAGGCGGCAATAGCCCCAGCGCGTGGCGTGTGTTGCCCGGCGGCTTGGCACGCATTGCCGCACCCGATGCACAAATTGCCTCCATGCAACGCGGTGGCAGCAGCGCCGATGTGTGGGTGCAAACCCAAGCTGCGGTCGACCGCAGCAGCTTGCTGCCCAAAAACACCACGGCCAGCCATTTCAAACACCGCCAGCGCATGGTCACCAGCCGCGCGGCTGAAAACCTGTATTGGCTGGGCCGCTACACCGAACGCAGTGAAAACATGGTGCGCTTGGTGCGCTTGTGCCTTGAGGCCTTGAACGGCGAAGACCCAGCCTCACGCAGCCTGTGGACCTGGTTGCAACAACTCACCCAACGTCAGGGCTTGGTCCCCGTGGGCGTACCCTCAGCACAACCCGCGGCTCAAGACGACACCACCTCTACCCCGAGCATGGGCGCGCGTCGTCGGGTCTTTGAACGCACCCTCATCGCCTGTTTGGACCAAGACAAGCACGCCACCAGCGTGGGCTACAACCTGCGTGCTTTGCAGCAAGCGGCCTCGTCCTTGCGCGAACGTTTGTCGCCCGAACATTGGAACGCCATCGTGCATTGCGTCGAGCAGTTCAGCACCGACTGCGCGCACACCTTGTTGCATCCCGAGTTCTCGGCCGTGCAAGCACTGCAAACACTCGATGCCGCCAGCTCGGCCTTGGCAGCCATCACCGGCGCACAAACCGACCGCATGACACGCGACGACGGCTGGCAGTTGCTCAGCATCGGTCGTCATGTGGAGCGCTTGGGCTTTTTGTCTGCGGCGCTGGCGCTGGCCGTTGAAGTCGGCGCGTTTGATGCGCCCAGCGATGACTCGGCCGCACACGAAAACAACTCCCACTATGTGGCCCTGTTGGCCTTGTTTGACAGCACCATCACCTTTCAGGCCCAACACCAGCAAAACCGTGAGCTGGCGCCCTTGATCGATCTCTTGGTGCAAGACAACGACAACCCCCGCTCCTTGGCTTGGGTGGCGCGCACACTGCGCGCGCGCTTGTCCAAGCTGGCTGACACCCCCATGGGCCAACCCGATGAGTTGGCGCTGTTGGTGCCCGATCTGCAAAAGAGCGACCTCGAGGCCTTGTGCACCCGCGATGCCGAGCAGCAGCTCAGCACACTGGCTGCGTGTTTGAACAATTGCATGCAATCGGCCTGGCAAGTGTCAGACGCCATCACGGCACGCTACTTCAGCCACACCGACAACGCTGACAGCGTGGGAGCTTGAGGCCATGTTGCTGCACATCACCCACACCACCACCTACCATTACGCACCGCAGGTGAACACAGCACAGCACATGGCGCACTTGCTGCCGCGCGATGCGTCATCGCAAACCGTGCATGCGGCGCAGATGCACATCACGCCCGAGCCCCAAAACTGCAGCGAACACGTGGATGTGTTTGGCAACAAGCGAACCTTCTTTTCGCTGCCCGTGGCACACGACACGCTGCGCATTGTGGCCACCAGCGCTGTCGAAACGCACTTCATCCCCTTCGCGCCCGAGTTGGCTGCGCACACACCCGCTTGGGAAAAAGTGCGTGACCATTTTTTGTACCACGCAGGTGCAGCCTGGGACGCAGCCACTGAGTTCGTGTTCGCCTCCCCCTATGTGCAGCCGCACGCCGACTTTGCGGATTACGCCCGTGCCAGCTTCACCCCGCAACGTCCGGTGTTGTTGGCGGCTTGCGATTTAATGGCACGCATTCACCAAGACTTCACCTACGCCAGCGCCAGTACCGACATCAACACCCCAGCGCTGGAAGCCTTGGCCCGACGCGAAGGCGTGTGCCAAGACTTCGCCCACATCTTGTTGGGTTGCTTGCGCACCCAAGGCTTGGCCGCACGTTATGTGAGCGGTTATTTGTTGACCGAAGTGCCCGAAGGTAAAACCCGTTTGATTGGCAGCGATGCCTCACACGCCTGGGTGTCGGTCTATGTGCCCAACACGCAAGAAGACGGCAGCTTGGCCACCGAGGGCCAATGGTTTGACCTCGACCCCACCAACGACCGCTGGGGTTTGGCGTCCCCCGGCATCGACTACGTGACCCTGGCGATAGGTCGCGACTACGCCGATGTGTCGCCCGTGCGCGGGGTTATCCACGGCGGTGCCAGCCACACGCTGGAAGTGGGCGTGACGGTGCAACCCGCGACGGAGTTGCACGCCAAAGCGCTCCCTTCAGTTGCCGAATGAGGCGACCAACTCTCGCTTGAGTACTTTGCCACTGAGCGTCATCGGGAACGACTCAACCACGCGGATATAGGCTGGGCGCTTGTAAGGCGCTAAGTTGTCAGCCACATGCGCATGCAAGGCCTTCATGTCGATCGGCGCATGGTCTTCGGTTTCGATGAAGGCCAAAATTTCTTCGTTGCCATCGGCCACGGGACGCCCCACCACTGCCGCGCGTTGCACGCCCGGAAAATGGCACAACACCGACTCCACCTCACCCGGGTAGACATTGAAGCCCGAGCGGATGATCATCTCTTTCAAACGCCCCACCACAAAGAGCGAACCACCCGCATCGAGGTAGCCCAAGTCGCCGCTGGCATACCAACCGCCTGGACGCATGACTTGCGCGGTGGCAGTGGCATCGCGGAAGTAGCCGGGCATCAAGCCCACGCCACGCATCCAAATTTCACCGCGCTCGCCCTGGGGCAACGGCTGGCCTTTCGGGTCCATGATGCACAGCTCAGCACCTTCCACCAGGTAACCCGCCGAGGTGTCGTCGCGCTGCACACCCAAACGGCCCAAGCACAAGGCCCCGGCATATTCAGACAGGCCATAGCCGTGGTGTAGGGGTTTCTCAAAGCGTTGCTCTACCGCGCGTTTGAGCGTGAGGTCCAAGGGCGCAGCGCCGGTGTAGACGTAGCGCAAATCGGGGCACACAGGGTGTTCAATGCCCTGGCTATCCAACCACGCCAACAAGCGGGTGAACATGGCGGGCGGCCCTTGCAGCTGCGTCACACCCTGGGTGGCCAGCGCTTCAAACGCATCAGCCGGGTCAAACGCGCTGCGCATCACCAGGCGTGCGCTGGCATACAGCGAAGCCATGAGCACAGTGCCCAAACCAAAGATGTGCGTCATGGGCACATAGGCATATGAACGGTCTGTTGCCGTGAGTTGGCGCGACTCGGTCGAGATGCGGCCAAACTGCAACAAGCCCTGGTGCGACACCAACACGCCCTTGGGTGTGCCTGTGGTGCCCGAGGTGAAGATGATGGCCGCCACCCGCGAGGCCAGCTCGCCCTGCTCGGCCACCGCTTCGGTGCGCACCGCACTGCGAGCCAAGCCTGTCAGCACCGAGCGACGCGCTTGCGCATGCTGCGCATGGGCACGTGCCGCTTCAGACACACCTTGGGTGAAATACACCACGCGTGGATCGGCTTTGTCGATGAAGCCCTGCACCTCGCCACGCGACATGCGGGCGTTCACGCCACACGACCAGGCGCCCACGCGGCTGCAGGCCAAAATCAAGGCCACATGCTCGGGGCAGTTCTCGGCCACGATGAGTACCCGGTCGCCGGGCTGCACCCCATCGGCTTGCAGCTCGCGCACCAGCGTGTCCACCAGCGCACCCAGATCGGCCAGCGTCAGTGTGGCGTGGTGGGTGTATAAAAATTCTTGCGTCGGAGCTTCGGTGCGGCGCGCATCAAACAGCTCGTGGATGTAGCGAAAAGTCATCGGGTTCATTGCACCTGAATGCCCTTGGTCACCGTGCCCCACAGGGCCAATTCACGCGCGGCGCGCTCGGACACCAGTTGCGGCGATCCAGTCCAAATGTCGTAGCCCTGCTCGATGAGTTTGTTTTTCAACTCGTCGCCCGCCAAGGCTTTGCGGGTGGCTTCGTTCAAACGCGCCACCAAGTCGGCGGGCATTTTGGCAGGGCCATACAAGGCGTACCAGCCGCCCACGTCATAGTCGGCAATGCCCACTTCGCGCATGCTCGGTACATCGGGCATGGAGGCGTTGCGCTCGCGCGAGGTCACGGCCACCGCACGTACGCGGTTGGAAGCCACGTAGTTGCGAGCACTGCCAATGATGTCAAACATCATGTTGATCTGACCCCCGATCACATCGGTCATGGCCGGTGCGTTGCCTTTGTAGGGCACGTGGTTGAGCGTGGTGCCTGTGCGCAATGCAAACAACTCGCCGCTCAGGTGGTTGGAGGCTCCCATGCCCGCCGAGCCATACGCCACTTTGCCGGGGTTGGCTTTGGCATAGGCCACGAGTTCGGGCACGGTTTTGAAGGGTTGGTCTTTGTTGACCACCAACACATTGGTGTAGCTCACCAGCGGTGCAATTGGCGTCACATCTTTGGCGGTGTCAAACGCCATGGCTTTCAAAATGTGCGGGCTGATGGTCATGGTGGGGCTGGCGGCAAAAAACAGCAGCAAGCCATTGGGTGTGGCTTTGGCCACCATGTCGCCGCCCATGGCGCCACCTGCGCCAGGTTTGTTTTCAACCACCACGGTTTGGCCCAACTCGCGTGCCAACGCGGGCGCGAACAAGCGCGCGGCAGCATCCACCGGACCGCCCGGCGCATAGCCCACCACCAAACGCACGGTTTGTCCTGCAGGTTGTGCCAAAGCGGCCAAGGGCGCAAGCAACAAGCCGGTCAAAACCCAACGTGAAAGCTGTTGGCGGCACTGCTGGCCCCATGATGTGATGTGACGCATGTGTGTCTCCTGGTAGGAATGGGCGTGGTGCCTGAATTACTGGTTGAGCTTGATGTTGGCTTCTTTGATGATGGTGGCGTAGACCTGCGCGTCTGACTTCATCACCTGCGCAAACTCTTCGGGTTTGCCGCCACCCACGCCCAGACCAAAGCCTTCGATGCGCGCCACCACATCAGGCTGGCGCAAGATGCGGTTGGCTTCGTCCGAGTACTTGGCCACTATGGCCGCTGGCGTGTTGGCAGGCAACAGCATGCCAAACCAACCCAGGGGCTCATACGAATGAAAACCCAGCTCTTTGAAGGTCGGCACATCGGGCAGCGCGGCCATGCGTTGTGTACCTGTGACCGCCAAGGGCTTGAACGATTTGAGATGCGCACGCGCAGAGGCCGAATCAATAAAGGCCGAGGTCAGTTGACCGCCCACCATGTTGTTGACCAAAGGCGCGGCGCCTTGAAACGGCACATGCACCATGTCGAGCTTGCCTTGCAGGTTCAGCAAAGAGCCTTGGATGTGCGACGAGGTGCCCGCGCCATAGGTGCCGTAGTTGTACTTGCCGGGATTGGCTTTGACCAAGGCAATGAAGTCTTTCAGGTTGTTGGCCGGTGAGCTGGGCGGCACCACAAACATGCTCGGGCTTTTGGCGATTTGCACCACCGGTGCAAAGTCTTTCAGCGGATCGTAGGGCAAGCTCATCAGCGGTGGTTGCTGGATGATGGCGGTGATGGCCATCAAAATCGTGTAACCGTCAGGCGCGGCTTTGGCCACCGCGTTGTTGCCGATCGTGCCGCCGGCACCGGGTTTGTTTTCCACCAGCACCGAGGTGTTCCAGGCTTCACCCAACTTTTGCGCCATCATGCGCGCCAGAGCATCGGTGGCACCGCCTGCAGGGTAAGGCACGATCACTTTGATGGGTTGGCTCGGGAACGCGCTTTGCGCCCAAACAGGCGCCGCCATCGTCAACGCGCTGAGCGCAGCAGCAGCCACCAGGGCGCGGCGTGAACGGAAAATGGTCATGGTTGTCTCCTTTTATTTTTAGCGTTCACACACGCTCAGCGTGTGGCTTCGCGCACCAGGTTGCGTGCAATCACAATTTGTTGGATCTGGCTGGTGCCTTCGTACAAACGGAACAAGCGCACATCGCGGTAAAAACGCTCAATGCCGTATTCGCTCAAGTAACCTGCCCCGCCAAAAATTTGCACCGCACGGTCAGCCACGCGGCCACACATCTCCGACGCAAACAACTTGCAGCACGAGGCCTCGGTGGCCACCGGCAAACCTTCGTCGCGCTTGCGCGCCGCGTCGATCACCATGCAACGTGCAGCATAAATTTCAGCTTGACTGTCGGCCAACATGGCTTGTACCAATTGAAATTCAGCAATCGGTTGGCCAAATTGTTTGCGCTCTATCGCATAGTTCAGGGCGTCACGCTGCATGCGTTCGGCCACGCCGACGCAAATGGCGGCAATGTGAATGCGCCCTTTCTCCAACACCTTCATCGCAGTTTTGAAGCCTTGGCCTTCTTTGCCGCCAATCAATTGACTGGCGGGCACACGGCAGTTTTCAAAAATCACGTCGGCGGTGTGCGCGCCGCGCTGGCCCATTTTTTTATCGACCTTGCCAATCGTGATGCCCGGCGTGTTGGCCTCGACGATGAAGGCCGACACACCGCCCGCGCCTTTGTCGGCCGGGTTGGTGCGCGCCATCAAGGTGAAGATACCCGCATGCGGCGAATTGGTGATGTAGCGCTTGGTTCCGTTGACGATGTAGTGGTCGCCCTGCCCATCGGTGCCACGAATGGCGGTGGTGCGCAGCGAGGCGGCGTCTGAACCCGCATCGGGTTCGGTCAGGGCAAACGAGGCAATCAACTCACCCGTGGCCAGCTTGGGCAGGTACTTGGCTTTTTGCTCGGGCGTGCCGTCCAACAAAATGCCTTGCGAGCCAATGCCCACCGTGGTGCCAAACAGCGAGCGAAAGCACGGCGAGGTTTGGCCCATGGCCAGCATGACCATGACCTCTTCTTCCATGGTCAGCTCCAGACCACCATACGACTCTGGCACGGTCAGGCCGAACAGGCCCATGTCTTTCATCTCTTGCACGATGTCGTCTGGAATCTCGTCGGTCTCGGCCACCAGGGCTTCGGCGGGCACCAGGCGTTCGCGGACAAATCGGTTCACCGTGTCGAGCAAGGCGTTGAGGGTTTCGTGATCACGAATCATGGTTGTTTCTTCATAAGTAAAGCATCACAGCAGCCGCGCGTCACAGCGTATCCGCCGTTCCAAAAATAGCGGTGGATTGGCTCGACAAGGTGCCGCCGTTGCCATGGGCCAAGGCGACCTGCGCGCCCGACACCTGGCGTTCACCGCCCTCGCCGCGCAACTGGCGCACGGCTTCGATGAGGGTGAAGATGCCATACATGCCTGGATGCACGCACGACAAGCCACCGCCATTGGTGTTGACGGGCAAATGGCCGCCGGGTGCAATGCCGCCGTTTTGCACAAACGCACCGGCCTCGCCCTTGGCGCAAAAGCCCAGGTCTTCCAAGAACAACAAGGTGTTGATGGTGAAGGCGTCGTACAACTCGACCACGTCCATGTCTTTGGCGCTCATGCCAGCCATGGCATAGGCCTGACGACCTGACTCGGTGGCCGCCGTGACGGTGATGTCGGGCATGGACGAGATTTGACGGTTCCAGCACGCGGTGCCGTTGCCCAACACATAGACCGGCTTCTTGGCCAGGTGCTTGGCACGGTCGGCGCGCACCAGCACATAGGCGCCACCACCGTCAGTGACCAAACAACAATCGCGCACCGACAGCGGGTCGCTCACCATGCGTGCGTTCAGCACATCGTCGATGGACAGCGGATCGCGCATGAAGGCTTCGGGGTTGCGCTGCGCCCACTGGCGTGCAGCCACCGCCACTTCGGCCAAATCGCGTCGCGTGGTGCCGTACAAGTGCATGTGGCGTGACGCGGCCAGGGCATAGGCGCTGGGTGGGTTGAAGGGCTCGTAGGGGTTCTCGTAGGGCTGCGGGTCCATCCAACGGCGCGCTTGCGCGATCTCGCGGCGGCCAAAGGCGGCCGTGCGTTGGGTGCTGCCGTAGCACACCAGCACCGCATTGCACTGGCCCGATTGCAAGGCGTGCATGGCTGGCAACAGGTGGGCAATGAAGCTCGCCCCCCCCACCATGGTGCCGTCGATGAAGCTGGGGCGAATACCCAAATACTCGATCACCGGCATGGGCCACATGGTCGAGCCCACGCTGGCGGTGCACAGGCCGTCGATGTCGCTCATCTTCAAACCGGCATCGGCTACGGCGGCATGGGCCGAGCGGGCCAGCAATTCCATCTCGGAAAAACCGTGGGCTTCGCCACAGCCAAAAGTGGCCACACCGGCAATGGCGGCGCTGCCGCGTAATGCTTTCAATCCATCACTCATGCTGCAACTCCCACGGCGTCGAACACCACCACACCTTTGCCATCCGCCACCACCACACGCGCGCTCACGCGTTGGCCAATCTTCACCGCATCGGGTTTGAGGTTGTCCACGCGGCTCATCAGGCGTGGGCCTTCGTCCAAATCAACCAGGCTGACGTTGTAGTCACCGCCATCGGCTGGCTTGCGGCGCACCGTGGTCACGGCGTAAACCGTGCCTTGACCGCTGGGGCTGGCAAACTGCACCGCATCGCTGCCGCAATGTGGACACACTTCACGCGGAAAATAAATGTGCTTGCCGCAGTCGTTGCACTGTTGAATCAGAAACTTGCCTTCGGCCAACGCGGCTTGATGCTGGGCGAGAACGCCCGTGTTGTTGTCTTGCATCGTCATCTCCTTAAACAGGGTCCCAGCTGAACACATCGCCCGAACGCTCCAGATCAAAGAAGCTGGCCTGCAATGCAGGCATGGCGTGGTTGAGTACGGTTTGCGGCGTCCAACCTTCGCTGCGGTGCACCGAGCGCACCGGGCGTGGTTGGCTCATCAGGAAAATTTCGTTGTTACGCACCGCAAAGATTTGTGCATTCACATGCGCCGAGCTGTCGCTGGCCAGCGCGACAGCCAACGGCGCAATCTTGGCCGGTGTCATTTGCTTGATGCGTTCGACACGGGCTTGCTCTTCGGGAGTTTCGGTGGGGATGGAACCAATCATGCGGCTCCATGCAAAGGGCGAAATGCAGTTAGAACGCACATTGAACTTTTGCATGTCCAGCGCAATCGACTTCGACAAGGCCGCGACGCCCAGCTTGGCTGCCGAATAATTGGCCTGACCAAAGTTGCCCACCAAGCCCGAGGTCGAAGTCATGTGGATGTAGTTGCCACTCTCTTGCTCTTTGAAATGGGTGGCAGCAGCACGGCTGACGTAATACGCACCGTAGAGGTGGACCTTGATCACCGCATCCCACTCGTCCACGCTCATTTTGTGGAAGAAGCGGTCGCGCAAAATGCCGGCGTTGTTGACCACCACGTCCACGCGACCAAAGGTGTCGAGCGCGGTTTGAATGATGCGGCCTGCACCCGCAGCGTCCGACACGCTGTCGGTGTTGGCCACAGCCTCGGCACCCAGGGCTTTGAGTTCGTTCACCACGGCTTGGGCGGGGCCTGCATCGTTGCCTTCGCCCGACACCGAAGCGCCAATGTCGTTGACCACCACTTTGGCGCCTTCGCGGGCCATGGCCAGGGCGATGTCGCGGCCAATGCCGCCCCCCGCCCCGGTGACCACCACCACTTTGCCTTCGACCATGCCTGGGTTGCTTGTTGTGCTCATCTTGATTTCCTTTTTCAATGCGTGATTGGATTATTCGTTAACGGGCCACTGAAACGGCAGTGGCTCCTTGTTCAAAAAGCGGTTCACCGCGGTCTTGTGTTCTTGCGTGCCCATGGCCAGCGCTTGGGCATTGGCTTCGTTCTCTAAAGAACTGGCCAACTCGCCACCCCAGCCCGCAAACGTGCGCTTGATCAGGCTCACCGCCGTGGGCGAGGCGTTCACAAAGCTGGCAGCCAAGGCCTGGGCCCGCGCCATCAAGGCCTCGGGTTCGTGCAGCTCCATCACCAAGCCCAGTTGCAAGGCTTCAGGACCTTCCACATCACGGGCCGAGAGCATCAGCTCTTTGGCGCGCTGCACGCCCACGATGCGCGGCAAGGTGTAGAAGGCGCCGCAGTCGGGCACCAACCCAACTTTCAAGAACGACATACAAAAGCGTGCGCGTGGCGTGGCCAGCACAAAGTCAGCCGCCAAGGCCAAGCTAAAGCCCGCACCGGCTGCCGCGCCATCCACAGCGGCGATGACGGGACGATCCAGCGTGAGCAAATCTTGCAGCCACAGGTGCAGGTCTTGCAAACGTTGGCGCCAGCCTTGGTTGTCCAAGCCCACGGTGGCGATGTTTTTCAAATCGCCGCCGGAGCAGAAGTGGCCGTTGGCACCGGTCAAGATCAAGGCACGAATCGATGGATCGCGGCGAATGTGCGTGATCACCTGCGCCACTTCGACCCGCATGGCAGGGTCGAGTGCATTGCGTTTGCTGGGGTTGTCCAGCGTCAGCGTGGCCACCTGGTTGTCCACGCTGAAACGGATGGTTTTGAAATCGTTCATCGTCAAGCCTCCTTCGGGGTCCAGCCCGCACTCAAATCACGCCCACCCGCCAGCGAGCTGCCGCCATCCACCGGAATGACAGCGCCCGTCACAAAATGGGCATGGCGTGAACTTAAAAACAGCGCCATGTCGGCAATTTCTTCGGTGGTGCCCATGCGGCCCAAGGGCACGGAAGCGGACATGCGTGCCAGGGCTTCGGGTGTGGGCGCCAAGCGGCGCACGCCTTCGGTGTCGCCAATCGGTCCGGGCACGATGGAGTTGACGCGGATGCCCTGCGGGCCCCACTCCATGGCCAACACGCGGGTGAGCATGTCCACGCCTGCTTTGGCGGCGCACACATGGGCTTGGTACATGGTGGGGTTGTAGGCCTGAGGCGCCGAGATGTTGAGCACCGAGGCACCGGGTTTCTTCAAATAGTCGTGGGCGCCGCGCAGCACATGGAAGGTGCCGTTCAAGTCAATGTCGACCACGGTGCGAAAGCCTTTGGCCGACATGCCCAAAGCGGGGGCCACAAAGTTACCTGCCGCGCCCGAGACCAGCACATCGAAGTCGCCCATGGCGGCATGCGCTTGGGCCAGCACCTCGGCAATCGCCTCGGCATCGCGCACATCGGCGCTGTAGCCATGCATGTGCGCGCCGGACTGGGCCAGGGCTTTGAGCTCGGCCACCGCACCCGCCACACGTTCGGCTGAGCGGCTGACAATCGCCACGCTCGCGCCGTTGGCGGCAAAGGCTTTGGCAATGCCCAGGTTGATGCCGCTGCTGCCACCGGCTACAAAAACATTGCAGCCTTGAAAACTTTGAATCGCCATTACTGCGTGTCTTTCTCAGGTTGCGGCGCGCTCTGCATCTTGCAGCTCGCGCCAAAGAATTTTTCCAGTGCCCGATTTGGGCAAGCTGTCCATGAAGCGCACCAAACGTGGCGCTTTGTACACAGCCATGCGCTCGCGTGACCAATTGACAATTTCTTGCTCTGTGACCTTGCCGCGCGCCTCCGGTTTGAGCACCACCAACACCTTCACTGTCTCGCCACGGTGCGGGTCAGACACACCGACCACGCAGGCTTCGTGGATCGCGGGGTGCTCGTACATGGCGCTCTCCACCTCGGCTGGCCAAACCTTGTAGCCCGAGGCATTGATCATGCGTTTGAGCCGATCGCGCATGAAGAAGTAGCCTTCTTCGTCGATGCTGGCCAAGTCACCGGTGCGGAAAAAGCGTTTGCCATCGCGCTCAAAAAACGCCTCGCGATCAGCCGCGTCGTTATGCCAGTAGCCCAGCATGAGTTGCGAGCCAGCGGTGACGATCTCGCCCACCTCGCCTTGGGGCAACTCCTCCAAGGTGGTGGGGTCGACGATGCGGGCATCGACACCGGGCGTCATCACGCCCAAACATTGGCGCTTGCCGCGTGCAGGCGGGTTGCCCAGCAAGAACGAGGCGGTTTCAGACAAGCCATAAGCCTCGTTGTAGCTGATGCCAAAGCGCGATTGCAACAGCGCCGACACCGACTCGGGCATGGCCGCGCCACCGCCCGATAGCGTGGACAAGCTGGTCAAGTCCCACGCGCTGGCCTGGGGGTTGGCAAAAAAATCGATCAGCATCGCAGGCGGTGCAGCCCAGCAGGTGACACGGTGTTTTTCGATCAAGCGCGCAGCGGTGGGGGCGTGCCAGCGCGGCATCATGACGATGGTGGAGCTCAGGGTGATGGGCACATTCATGCCCCCTTGCATGCCCAGCATGTGGAACATGGGCGCTACGGCCAAGAACACCGATTCGGCATGCAAGCCGCGCCAGATTTGCGAGCTCATGTTCGAGGCCAACACAGTGGCATGCGTGTGTTGGCAGCCTTTGGGGTGGCCGGTGGTGCCCGAGGTGTAGGGCAACACGCAGAGGTCGTTCACATCCGGGTGTGGGTGCGTTTGCACGAGTTGCTGCGCAATGGCGTCTTCCATGCCGTGCAGACCCGCTTGCGTGAGCGGCTGGCGCGGCGTCAACACCACCTCGGGCAAGTCGGGGTCGATGTGTTCGGTGGGCAAGGCATCGCTGTAGGCATGGACCATCACCGCGCTCAGACCGTTGGCGATATGCGGCTGCATATTGGGCAACACGTGGGGCAACAGCTCTTGCGCCACCAGCGCCACCTGAGCGCCGCTGTTGTGCATGTAGTAAGCCACTTCTTCGGCCGTGCTCATGGCGTTGACAGGCACCACCACCGCGCCCGCGCGCATGACGGCGTAAAACGCTTCAATGAACTGGGGACAGTTTTGGCTCATCAACAGCACACGGTCGCCGTGCTGCACACCCATGCGTTGCGACAAATACGCCGACAAAGCATTGACGCGCGCACGCAACTGGCCGTAGCTCAGGCTGCGCCCGCCGTAGACGATGGCGGCTTTGTCAGGGTAGCGATCGGCAGCGACTTCCAAGTAATGCGTGAGCGGTGCTTGCGGCACCCGCAGTTGGTCTGGGAGTCCTTTGGGCCAGAAAGCTCTGGAAGAAATCGCCATGTGTGTGTCTTTCGTGTTCTGTTCAATCGCGTGGTCAAGGGACTCAGAGCGTGCGTGAAATCAGCTCTTTCATCACTTCGGTGGTGCCGCCGTAAATGCGGTTCACACGCGAGTCCACAAAGGCACGGGCAATCGGGTACTCCATCATGTAGCCGTAGCCACCGTGCAGCTGCAACAGCTCGTCCAAAGCGCGGCCCAACTCTTCGGTGCTGAAGAGTTTGGCAATGGCCGCTTCTTCGACGGTGAGTTTGCGCTTGAGGTGCTCGACCAAATACTGGTCCACCATGATGCGCACAGCGGTGGTGCGGGCCTTGATTTCGGCCAGCTTGAAGCGTGTGTTCTGAAAATCAAACAACGGTTTGCCAAACACGATGCGCTCTTTGGTGTAGCGCACGGTCTCGGCCAGCATGGCCTCCATCTTGGAGGCAGCGCCCAACGCGATGATGAAGCGCTCTTGCGCGAGCTCTTGCATCAAATAGCTGAAGCCCTTGTTCTCTTCACCCAGCAGGTTGGACGCGGGCACGCGCACATCGTCAAAGAACAACTCGGCCGTGTCGGCGGCTTCTTGGCCCATTTTGTCGAGCTTGCGCCCCTTGCGAAAACCAGGACGGTCGGCTTCGACCAAGATCAAGGACACACCTTTCGAGCCCAACTCAGGTTGGGTCTTGGCCACGACCACCACCAAATCGCAGTTGAGGCCGTTGGAGATGAAGGTCTTGGCGCCGCTGATGACGTACTCGTCGCCCTCGCGCCGTGCGGTGGTGCGGATGGCTTTCAAGTCGCTGCCTGCGCCGGGTTCGCTCATGGCCACCGCGAGGATGACTTCGCCTGCCGCGCACTTGGGCAGCCACTGGCTTTTTTGTGCCTCGGTGCCCAAGCGTTCGATGTAAGGCGCCACCACGTCGGAGTGCAAACCAAACCCCAAACCGCTGACGCCAGAGCGTGCAATTTCTTCCACAATCACGGCGGCATGGCCAAAGTCACCGCCTGACCCACCCCACTTGGGGTCCATGGCGGTGCACAGCAAACCTTCACGGCCGGCTTTGAGCCAGGTTTCGCGGTCCACCTTGCCGTCTTTGTCCCACTGGGCCTGACGGGGTTTGCATTCGCGCTCTAAAAAGCGGCGCACGGATTCGCGCAGCATTTCGTGGTCATCACGAAATGCGGTGCGGGGGTAAGTCAAGACGGTTTCCATCGCAACGCTCAAGGACGACCACCGCCGCAGACCAAGACTTGGCCGCTGACGTAGTTGGATTCAGGAATGCAGAACATGTACACCGCGCCCGCTGCCTCTTCGGGTGTGCCGCCACGGCCCAAGGGAATCGTGGCTTCGGCCGCTTTGAGGCGGTCTGGTTGCACGCCCACCGCAATGGTGCGGCCTTGAATGTCCACGCTGGCGTCGCCAGCAGTGAGTGGCTGGGTCAGGCGCGTCATGATCAAACCAAACGCCACGCTGTTGACGTTGACTTTGTAGCGGCCCCATTCTTTGGCCATGGCCTTGGTTAGGCCGTTGATGCCGGCTTTGGCCGCCGCGTAGTTGGCTTGGCCAGCATTGCCGTACACGCCCGAGGTGGACGAAATGTTGACCACCTTGCGGAACACATCGAGGCCTGCTTCGGCTTCTTTTTTGGCCGCTTCACGGATGAAGCCCGACGCCGCACGCAGAATCCGAAACGGTGCGGTCAAGTGCACCGCGAGCATGGCTTCCCATTGCTCGTCGCTCATTTTTTGCACCACGTTGTCCCAGGTGTAGCCCGCGTTGTTGACGATGATGTCCAGGCCGCCAAAACTGTCGAGCGCGGTCTTGACAAAGCGGTCGGCAAAGTCTGCATCGGTCACGCTGCCAATGCAGGCCACGGCCTGACCGCCCTGGGCTTTGATATCGGCCACGGTTTGCTCGGCGGGTGCCGCGTCCAAATCGTTGATCACCACCTTGGCGCCTTCGCTGGCCAACTTCAAAGCGATTTCGCGGCCAATGCCGCGGCCCGAGCCAGAGACCAAGGCCACTTTGCCTTCGAGTTTGCGTGTCATGTTGTGTGCTTTCTGAAAAAAATTACGACAAAGCCACCACGGCTTCGCCGGTGAGCTTGACTTGCCCGTCTTGGTTGACGGTGGATAAGGTGATGCGTGCGCAAGGCTGGCCGTCGATGTGGAGTTTTTCCACCACCTCGCCGCTGCAGGTGATGCGCTCGCCCACTTGCGTCATAGCCGCAAAGCGCACGCTGTACTGGCGCAAGGCGGTTTGCGGCACCCACTGGGTCAGTACATGGGCGAGCCAGGCCATGGAGAGCATGCCGTGGGCAATCACGTCAGGCATGCCTGCGGCGTGGGCGAAGTCGGTGTCGACGTGGATGGGGTTGTGGTCGCCTGAGGCGCCGCAGTACAAGGCCAGGTTCAAACGCGAGATGGGTGGGGTTTGAAACGGGGGCAAAGCGTCGCCGACTTGCACACTGTCAAAGGTCAATGCAACAGCCATGGTCAAGCTCCTTTGGAATTGCGAATCACGGTCACGCAGCGCAGCTCGGCAATGCGTTCGTTGCGTTGGTTGGTGACCAAGGTTTTGCGCTCGACAAATTCCAGCGCGCCATCGCGCTTGTCGTAAATGTCGGCAATGCGCTGTGTGAAGGTCAGGGTGTCACCGGCATAGGCCATGCCGTAGTAAGTGAAGCCCTGCTCGCCGTGCAACAAGGTGCGGTAGTCCATGCCCAACAAGTTCCGAATGGCGGCCGGATCAGGCGCTTCCATTTCAAGACAGAACAAAAACGTGGGCGGCACAGGCAGGTGCGGATGGCCTTGGGCTTGCGCCACGGCCACATCGCTGTAGACCGGATCGGTCTGGCCCGTGGCTTTGGCGAAGAAGCGCAAACGTCCGGGCTCCACCGTGGCCGAGAACGACGGCATGGTGTGGCCAATGAATTTTTTGTCAATCATCTGCGCGCTCCTCAGACTGCTTGGTACAGCGTGACCACGCAGGCGCCACCCAAGCCCAGGTTGTGTTGCAAGGCCAGGCGTGCGCCTTCGACCTGGCGTTGGTCGGCTTGGCCGCGCAACTGCCACACCAGCTCCGCGCATTGCGCCAAACCGGTGGCCCCCAAAGGGTGTCCTTTGGACAACAAGCCGCCCGAGGGGTTGGTGACCACGCGACCACCGTAGGTGTTGTCGCCGTCCAAGATGAACTTCTCTGCCGTACCTTCGGGCGTGAGGCCCAGGGCTTCGTAGGTCAGCAGCTCGTTGGCAGTGAAGCAGTCGTGCAACTCGACCACATCCAGCGCATCCGGGCCAATGCCTGCGGCTTCGTAGACTTGTTTGGCGGCGGCGGCGCTCATGTCGTAGCCGACCACGCGACGCATGTCGTTGGTCTCGAACGTGCTGGGCGTATCGGTGGTCATGGCCTGCGCGGCGATGACCACGCGCATGTCGAGCTTGTGCTTTTTGGCAAAGTCGGCCGAGCACACGATGGCCGCAGCGGCACCGCAGGTGGGTGGACAGCACTGGTAGCGCGTCAGCGGGTCGAACACGGTGGGGGCCGCCATGACCTCGTCCAAGGTCAGGGTTTGGCGGAACACGGCCAGTGGGTTGCGGGCGGCGTGTTGACGCGCTTTGACCGAGATGCGGCCAAAGGTGTCTTTGCGAATGCCGTACTGGGCGATGTAGTCGCGCCCTGCCCCGCCGAAAAACTGAGCCGCACGTGGCGCATCGGGTAAGTAGCCTTGGTGGGCCGTCATCACCTCGGCAAAGCGCGACATGGGCGAGGGTCGGTCGTCGTAAGCGCCTTTGAGGGCACCGGGCACCATTTGGTCAAAACCCAAGGCGATGGCGCATTCGACCATGCCGCTCTCGACCGCTTGGCGCGCCAAGAACAAGGCGCTGGAGCCGCTGGAGCAGTTGTTGTTGACGTTGAAGACGGGAATACCGGTCAGGCCCACGCCGTAGATGGCCGCTTGGCCCGAGGTGGAGTCGCCGTACACATAGCCCACATAGGCTTGTTGCACGTCTTTGTAATTCACCCCAGCGTCGTCGAGCGCCAATTGGGCAGCCCGTGCGCCCATCACGGTGTAGGGGTCGCTGGCACCCGGTTTGGTGAATGGAATCATGCCGACGCCAACCACGTGAACAGCTCGTTGCATGCGTGTCATAGGGGCTCCTGAAAAAAGATGTTGCGTTGGATGCAGTGTGAAAGCAATCCAAGCGCGCATCAATCACAGATCGCACCAAAATGATTGGCAGAAAAGATCAATCGAGGGTTTTTGCGGAGGCAACTGAATCGTGTCGGTGACAGCTGCCGTCCACATCCAGCGCGGCCTGCGTTAGGCCGGTGCGCTGCCGAGACAGCCTTATGCCGTGTGCAGCGCCGGCTCGATGGCCAAATGGGTTTGGCGATACACCCCGGGTGACACGCCGGTCCAGCCCTTGAAGGCGCGGTGGAAGGTGCTGGCTTCTGAAAAACCCAGGCGGTTCGCAATGTCGAGCAAGGTCAGCTCGGGCTGATTCAGGTATTCAATCGCCACGTCGCGGCGCAAATCGTCTTTGATGGCTTGGTAGCCCTGCCCCTCATCGCGCAGACGACGACGCAAGGTTTGCGGCGTCATCGACAGCGCTTGGCCCACGGCTTCGAGCGAAGGCAGTTCTTGCGCCAAGCTGCGGCGCAGCATGCGGCGGATGCGTTCGGTCAGGCTGGTTTGGTCGCGGTACTTGACCAACAGGCAGGCCGGGGCTTGGGACAAAAACTCATCCAAGCTCTGCGGAGTTTGCACCACGGGCAAATCCAACCACGAGGACTCAAACCGAAAGCCCGCCCAATCGCGCTCAAAGCGCAGCGGGGCTTGGAACAAACGCGCAGCGTCCGAGGCAAAGCCGGCCTCAATTTCGGGATACACAACATCCACCAAGGGAATGCGACGCGCCACCAGCCAGCAGGCCAAGCCATAGGTGAAAAATCCGAACGAGCGCTTGGCATAGGCCAAACGCGAGTCTTGCCGACCGCGTGACACCAAGCGCACAGAGGCCAAGCCCTGCTCGACCTGTAGGCGAGGCACAAAGTCTTCCAGCATGAGGTGGTAAAACCGCAAGCCCGTGGCCAAGGCCTCGCCCAAAGTTTGGCAGTGCACCACCATGCGGCAGACTTGGGCAAAGCTGCCCAGTTTGAGTGGGTGGTGCGACAAGCCCCACAGCTCGTCGCGGGTGGCGCGGCGCAAGACCATGATCAGGGCGGCGTATTGGCCTTGGGTCACACGCGACAGCGGCGAGTCCAGCAGGCTGGGGGAAATGCCAGCACGCAGCAGCAAGGCATTGACGTCTACATCACGCTGCACCACGCCTTGCAAGATCTGATGCACTTGCCCGATCGGAATCGTGTGGTGGGTGGTGGACGTCGACATGAAATCAGTTTAAACCGACATCCGCACCATCTCAATCACCCCAGCGACCCAGGTACATGAACAGCGCGGTGACCACGCCGTAGCACAGCATGGCCACGCTGATGAGGGCAAACATGCTGGCCGCATCGGCGCCTTGACGCACCAGAATCACGCCGCCCACAGCCACCATGACCAAGCGCAAGGTACCTGCCAACACCGGCCCGACCAATTTGCCCGCGCCCTGCGAGGCAAAGTACAAGCACAGTCCAAAGGCAAAGAAGGCGTACGAAGGCCCCACCCACAAAAAGTAGCTTTGGGCATAGTCAATCACCTGCTCGTTGGTGGTGAACAGGCGCGACCATTGGTCGGGGAAAAAAGCCACCACCACACCAATCAAGCCCACGATGGCAGCCGACAGCCCTGCCCCCGTCCACGCCACCTGGCGCGCGCGCTGCACCAGGCCCGCACCCATGGCCATGCCCACCATGGGCACGCAGGCCACACCAATGGCAAAGGTGATGGGGATCAACAAAAACTCCAAGCGCGTGCCAATGCCATAGCCCGCCAAGGCTTCAGGCCCAAAGCCAGCCACGATGCGGGTGAGGATCAAAATCGTCAGCACGGTTTGCAGCGATGAGATGCTGGCAATGCCGCCGACTTTCAAAATTTCGCCAAAGTAGCTGCGGTGTACCGTGGCCGTGAAGCTCAAGCGCACACGGCTCTTGCCTGAACGCAGGTACATAAACAAATACACAGCGCCCCAAGTGAAGGCCAGCACCTGCCCCAAGGCCACGCCCGCCATGCCATAGGAAGGAATGGGCCCCAAGCCCAAACCCAACACCCCGCCCAACACCACTTGGGCCACCGCCACCAGCAGCAAGGTGACTGACGGTGTTTTCATATCCCCCGAACCGCGAATGACCGAGGCAAAGGCATTGGTGAGCCAAATGCTCAACGAGCCCAGAAACGCCACATTGGCATAGATCAACGCTTGCGCCAGCGCATCGTCCTTGCCGCCGATCAGCTCAAAAATCGGTTGCCCCCACAGCAAGATGACCAAGCTCAAACACAAGCCCAACGCCAAACTGATGAGAACCGCATGCCACACCAAGTCATTGGCCTTGGCCGTGTTGCCCGAGCCAATGGCCCGGCTGATGGCCGATGAGATGCCCCCCCCCATAGAGCCTGCTGACAGCATTTGCTGCAACATGATCAAGGGGAACACCAGCGCCATGCCCGCCAAAGGAATCAGCCCCAGTTTGCCCACATAGCTGGTTTCCGCAATGCTGACCAAAGCGGTGGCCACCATGGCAAACATATTCGGAACGCTCAAGCGCCAGATGGTGGGGAAGATGGGCGCTGAAGTGAGGGGGTGGTGAGCGGTCATAGGCTGGGAGCTTATGCGAACTGATGAAGTTTTGCTTGGCACCTGCAAGACAGCACGCATGCAAAACGATGTGGCGATGTGGGGCACTTTAAAATTTGAGCCCTTCAACACCAACCCACAAGGAACCACGCCATGAGCGTTTACGACCAGCTGCAAGCCCTCAACATCACCCTGCCACCTGTGGCTGTGCCCGCTGCGGCCTATGTGCCGTTTGTGCAAACCGGCAAGCTGGTGTTTTTGAGCGGCCACATTGCCAAACGCGACGGCAAGCCCTGGGTGGGCCAACTCGGCAAAACCATGCAAACCGCTGAAGGCCAGGCGGCCGCCCGTGCGGTGGCGATTGACTTGCTGGGCACCTTGCACGCCGCCGTGGGCGACTTGAACAAGGTCGCACGCATTGTGAAAGTGATGAGCCTGGTCAACTCGGCCCCCGACTACACCGAGCACCACCTGGTGACCAACGGCTGCAGCGAACTGATTGGCCAAGTGTTTGGCGACCAAGGCGCACACGCACGCAGCGCGTTTGGTGTGGCGCAACTGCCCATGGGCGCTTGCGTTGAAATTGAACTGATCGCCGAGCTGGCCTGATCGGCCTCAAGCCAGCTTACTCGTCGAAGTCCCAGATCTGGTGCAGGTCGAGGCGAATCAAGGCCAGCAACTCCACCACATCAATGCGCATGCGCTGGGCGGCATACAGGTTGTCGCTGGCCGTGCGGGCAATTTGCAGCACATCGGCCATGCTGCCCTCGCCCAAGGCATAGGCTTTGCGCGCTTTGTCTGCGGCCAAGGCTTGGCGTTGGGCGGCGAGTTGCAGGCTTTCGGCGGCTTGGCGTTTGTGTTGAAACTGCGCCCACATGCTGTCGAACGCAGCACTGAGTTGCTGCGCTGTCCAGTTCACTTTTTCATTCGCCACATTCGCATCGGCAAATGCTGCGCTGGCATATTGCGAACGGGCTGAACCTGGAAACGGGATGGAAAAAGTCACGCCCGACACATGCTCGGCCCCAGCGCGCTCACGCGCGGTGAACACGCCGACGGTGGGGTCGGGCAAGCGGTCGCGCTCGGCGCGTTGTGCGGCAAGGGTCAAGCGTTGCGCGTCCACACGCAGCATATTGAGCTCGTGGTTTTTGGCCAAAAAGGCCTCGCGCAAATCAGGCAAGGTCTCGCTCAAGGTCGGCAAAGTTGCCTCGTGCAGGCGTGTGGGCAGTGGCACCTGGGGGTAACGCCGACTGAAGGCCGCAGCTGCCGAGGCCCGTTGCGCATGCGCTACCGACAAGGCAGCCGACACACGGTCGAGCTCAGCACCTACCAACTCGGTATCGAGCTTGGAGACTTCGCCGTGCTTGAACTGGCTTTGCGTCAAACGCTGCATCTGGCTAG
>CANGIQ010000028.1 GCA_947453965.1 Comamonadaceae bacterium | reverse complement strand
TTTGGTCGATACCTTTGACGTTCACGCCTTTGTAGCTGTTGGCTTGGTAGCCAGCGTTGAACAGGCCGTTGATTTCGAAGCCAGGCTTGTTAGTTGAAGTTTGTGCAGATGCTGCGATTGCGGTCAGTGCCGCGAGGGCAACGAGGGTTTTTTTCATTTCAAGGTTCTCCAAGGTTTGAACAAGGTCTCCGGTCGCCCGGGACAACCTCCGTTTTCGGGAAGTTGCCGCTATTGAACCAGAGAGCGCTCGCTCTATCTATGACAAGGCTCAAAAATAAGCGATTTCCGTTGCAACAACGCAACAACACCTGTGAAACCCGCCTGATTTACAGGGGCAGGCCTTGGTTTCAAAGGGTTAACCCGGAACGCACCAACTGGCCAAGTAAACTTGCATCATGGACGCTTTACTCTCCGCCGCTGACCGCGCTTTGCGCACCGTGTTTGCCAAACACCATGCGAGCCGCCCTACGCCAGAAGCGTCTTCAGCGGGTCTTGAGCTAGCAGTCCCCTTAAGTGACGCTCAAAAACAAGCGTCGGCGGCCTTGATGCGCGTTAACCACGTGGGCGAGGTGTGCGCCCAAGCGCTGTACACCGCACAGGCCTTGGCAACGCGAGACGCCACATTGCGCGCCCACTTGCTCGCTGCCAGCGATGAAGAAACCGACCATTTGGCATGGACTGAAGAACGGATCCAAGCACTCGGGGGGCGTACCAGCTTGCTCAACCCTCTGTGGTACCTGGGTGCGTTTGGCATTGGCTACGCAGCGGCCAAATTAGGCGGCGATCGGGTGAGCTTGGGATTTGTGGTCGAAACCGAGCGCCAAGTGGAGGCACACTTGCAAAGCCATTTAGAGCAGCTCCCAGCGCAGGACACGGCGTCGCGCGCCATCGTGGCGCAAATGAAGGCGGATGAAATCAAGCATGCCCAAGAAGCGTCGGCGGCGGGTGCCAGCGAGCTTCCCGCCCCCATCAAAAGCCTGATGCGCTTGGCGGCCAAGGTGATGACCACCGTGGCGCACCGAATTTAATCAAAACTCAAGCCTCGACCAGCTCAAAACTGGTAGTGATTTCGGCGGTTTTTCCCAACATGATGCTGGCCGAGCAGTACTTGTCGTGGCTCATGGCAATGGCACGCTCCACCGCGGCCGCTGGCACGCCTTTGCCGGTCACG
This sequence comes from Comamonadaceae bacterium, assembly GCA_947453965.1. Lineage (GTDB taxonomy): Bacteria > Pseudomonadota > Gammaproteobacteria > Burkholderiales > Burkholderiaceae_C > Limnohabitans. The sequence continues at coordinate 31,272 of CANGIQ010000028.1, read as the reverse complement.
GTGAAATGCATGTTGATTTTGGTAAAGACTTTGGGGTCTTCTGAAGCGCGTTCGCTCACGATCTTGACGCTGCAGCCACGCACATCGTGACGGCCACGTTTCAAGATCAGCACCACGTCATAGGCGGTGCAGCCACCGGTGCCTGCCAACAACATTTCCATCGGACGCGGTGCCAAGTTTTGCCCCCCGTTTTCGGGCTTGGCGGCATCGGGCGCGCCATCCATCGCCACCACGTGGCCGCTGCCGGTTTCGGCGACAAAGCCCATGCCTGAGCGGGTGCCACTGTGGCCGGTCCAGCTGACGGTGCATTCCATGTTTTCTCTCCTGTGATCTGATGCCCAATTGTCTGACAAATGTTGCGACGCAACAAAAATGTATACACTAGAGGCTTGTCTCCTCCACCCTCAAAAGTGGATTCAGCCCCAAGTTGCAAAACTTGGGGCTTTTTTTTGCCCAGACCTTTTGCTCAAGCTCATTTTTTCATAAGAGACAATCAGCGCATGTCTACCCGCACCCCCAAGCCCCGCGCCCTGCAGCCCGCTGATTACCTGAAAAAAATCTTGACCGCCCGTGTGTACGACGTGGCGACCGAATCGGCGCTGGAGGTGGCCAAAAACCTCAGCCGCCGCATTCACAACACCGTGCTGTTGAAGCGCGAAGACCAGCAGCCCGTGCACAGCTTCAAGCTGCGTGGCGCGTACAACAAGATGGCGCACCTCACGCCTGAGCAGCTCAAAAAAGGCGTCATCTGCGCCTCTGCCGGTAACCATGCCCAAGGCGTGGCCTTAGGCGCGAAGCGCTTGGGCACAAAAGCGGTGATCGTGATGCCCATCACCACCCCCGGTGTGAAGATTGAAGCCGTCAAAGCCTTGGGCGGCGAAGTGGTGCTGGCGGGTGAAAGTTACTCCGACGCCTACCAACACGCGGCCATGCTGGAAAAGAAAAATGGCATGACCTTTGTGCATCCGTTTGACGACCCCGATGTCATTGCCGGCCAAGGCACCATCGCGATGGAAATGCTGCGCCAGCACCAAGGTCCGCTCGACGCCGTGTTTGTGGCCATTGGCGGCGGCGGCCTGATTGCGGGCGTGGCCAATTACATCAAGGCGGTACGCCCCGAAATCAAGGTGATCGGCGTGCAAATGGACGACTCCTCGGCCATGATGCAGTCGGTGCAAAAAGGCAAGCGCGTCACCTTGCACGACGTGGGCTTGTTCTCAGACGGCACGGCCGTCAAGCTGGTGGGGGAAGAAACTTTCCGCGTGTCGAAAAACCTGGTCGACAGCTACATCACCGTCGACACCGACGCGGTGTGCGCGGCCATCAAAGACGTGTTTGTGGACACCCGCAGCATCGTCGAACCAGCAGGCGCCCTGGCGGTAGCGGCGATCAAGCAATACGTGGCCGAGCACAAAACCAAGGGCGAAACCTATGCCGCGATTTTGTGCGGCGCCAACATGAACTTTGACCGTTTGCGCTTTGTGGCCGAGCGCGCCGAGGTGGGCGAAGAGCGCGAGGCCTTGTTTGCGGTGACCATTCCCGAGCAACCTGGCAGCTTGCGCCGTTTTTGCGAATTGATCGGCAAACTGCCCAGCTTCGGTGGCAGCAAAACACCACGCAGCGTCACCGAGTTCAATTACCGCATGAGTGACCAAGCCAAGGCCCACGTCTTCCTCGGGTTGACCACCGGCGTGAAGGGCGAAAGCGGCAAGATGGCAGCGCATTTCACCAAGAGCGGTTTTGAGGCAATTGACCTGACGCACGACGAACTGGCCAAAGAACACATCCGCCACATGGTGGGTGGACACTCGAGCTTGGCACATGAAGAGCGCATCCTGCGCTTCGAATTCCCCGAGCGCCCGGGCGCCTTGATGAAGTTTTTGCTGGCCATGCGCCCCGGCTGGAACATCAGCCTGTTCCATTACCGCAACCAGGGCGCGGACTACGGCCGCATCCTGATGGGCTTGCAAGTGCCCAAAGCCGACAACAAGGCCTTTGCCAAGTTCCTGGCTGAATTGGGTTACCCCTATGTGGAAGAAACCCAGAACCCAGCCTACCGTTTGTTCTTACAACGCTAACGAGACAGCACATGGCCGCGAGGCATGCGGTAACTAACAAAAAGGCGCTCTGGAGAGCGCCTTTTTTTATTTCTTCACGGGAAGATCAAGCGTCAAAGTCGGCGTCCCGTCCAGGGCAACCCCAAGGCTCACGCGTCGGCCTTGGGCGGACTGCAAAACCAAACCATCGCTCACCACCGCGCCCACACGAAACGGTTTGGCGGCTTTGCCATCCACGGCAATAAGTGCAGCCCCTGCATTGGGGCCGCCAGCCAACACACCTAGCAACTGAAAGCGACTGGCCAAGCTAGGTGCGGCCACAACTTGCGCAGGTGCGACGCCCAAGCTGCGTGCGACGGCTGTTGCGTCAAGCTCAGGCATAGGTTGCGGCTCAGCACGGATCACGCTGGACACACCACTAGGAGTTGTCCAGCGCAACACCCAGGTCACGGCGCTGAAAGCGACCAGCGCCCACACCACCAAGCTCAGCCATTTCATCGATGCATCACCAGACACGCCTCGGCCTAAAGACAACGAGGGCACGGCAGCAAATGAAGGGCGTTGACGAAGCATGCGCGGATTATGATTCATGCATGAATACCCTCAAGCCCACCCCCAATCACCCAGAGCACCCCAAGCGTCAACGCGGTTTCACGCTGATTGAGTTGATGGTGGTTCTGGCCATCATCGGCGTTTTGGCCGCGCTGGTGGTGCCCAATGTGCTCAACCGTGCCGACGATGCGCGTGTTACCGCAGCCAAAACCGATGTAGGCAACTTGGTGCAAGCCCTCAAGCTCTACCGCTTGGACAACCAAAACTACCCCACCGCAGAGCAAGGCCTGAACGCCTTGGTGGTCAAGCCCACGGTGGGCCCTGCACCGCTCAACTGGAAGCCCTACATCGACAAACTCCCCAACGACCCCTGGGGTCGTCCTTACCAGTACATGAACCCTGGTGTGAAGGGCGAAGTCGACGTACTCTCCCTGGGCGCAGACGGTCAGGCTGGCGGCGAAGGCAAAAACGCCGACATCGGCAGCTGGCAATAAGGCAGCACGCGCAAGTCCGTCATGCAGCGCCAACGCGGCCTCACCCTGTTGGAGCTGTTGGTGGTGCTGGCCATCATCGGCTTTGCCATGGCTGGGGTGAGTCTGTCGTTGCGTGACAGCGACCAAACCCAACTCGAACGTGAATCACAGCGCTTGGTCGCCCACCTTGAAGCCGCCCGCGCGCAATCGCGCACCAGCGGTATCGCACAGGTGTGGCGCATCACGCCCCAGGGCTACGAGATCGTCAGCATGCCAGCCGCAGCAAGCGCGCCCCAACGCCAAGCCACATGGTTGAACGCCAGCACACGGGCGAACATCCAGCCACTGTCCAAAGCTGCGGACAGCGCTCCCAGCGCCGACGTCGTGGTGCTGGGCCCCGAGCCGATCATCCCGCCAGCAAGCATCACGCTGAGCGTATCTGCCTCTGCGACAAACACAGCGCGTGCAGCAGCCAGCCTGCGCATCGCCACCGACGGGCTGACACCTTTTCAGGTTGTGCCATGACACGCGGTCAACGTGGTTTCACGCTGATTGAGGTATTGGTCGCCCTGGCCATCGTGGCCATGGCTTTGGCCACGGGGCTCAAAGTCAGCGGGGCACTCACACGCAATGCGCAACGCCAAACCGATGTGCTGCTGGCCCAGCTGTGTGCAGACAACGCCATCCAACAACTGCGTTTGTCGCAACAGTTGCCGGGTGTGGGCGATACCCGCGTGTCCTGCCTGCAAGCGGCGCGCACCTTCGAAGTGGCCTTGAGCGTGCGCACCACGCCCAACCCTGCCTTTCGTCGCGTCGATGTACAGGTGTTCGACGCCGCCACCCCCGTGCTGCGCACCACCACTGTGTTGGGACGTTACTGATGAAGCCTTCACAGAAACAACAACGCGGCTTCACCCTGATTGAGCTGTTGATTGCCATCACCCTCATGGCTGTTTTGGCCGGACTGAGCTGGCGAGGACTGGACACCTTGGCGCGCACGCGCGAGAACACGCAAACGCGCATTCAGAAAATTTCCGTGGTGCAAACCGTGCTTGCTCAATGGCAAGCCGATTTAGATGCCATGCAAGCCGTGCCCAAGGTGAGTGATGCAGGTGTGTTGTGGGATGGACGTGTGCTGCGCATCACCCGCCGCGCCAGCACCGTCACTGCAACAGGTGCCGATGCCGGCCTGTGGGTGGTGGGCTGGACGCAACGCAACGGTCAATGGCTGCGCTGGCAATCAACGGCCGTCACCACCAGCGCGCAACTGCAACAGGCTTGGCGTCAGGCCGAACGCTGGGGACAAAACCCCAGCACGGACGACCGCGTGTTTGAAACCGTCCTGCTGCCGCTGAAGCAATGGCAGCTCAGTTACTTTCGGGGCAACGCGTGGAGCAACCCGCTGTCAAGCGCAGCCACCAGCGACACCAGTAGCCCTGGCGCATCGGCAAGCAACAACACGCCACCCGATGCCATCCGTCTGCTGATCGACGTGCCTGCACACAGCGGCTTGAGCGGGCGTTTGACGCTCGACTGGGTGCGACCCAATTTCAGCAACACCAAGTCATGAAGCCGGCCTTCCGTCCCCTTTACAAACAGCAAGGTGCGGCACTGCTAGCGGCCATGCTCACCGTGGCCCTGGTGGCCACCTTGGCCGCTGGTGCACTGTGGCAGCAATGGCGCACAACGGAGGTTGAAAGCGCCGAACGCCAACGCACCCAAGCCCGTTGGTTGCTCAACGGTGCGCTCGATTGGGCGCGTGTCATCTTGCGTGAAGACGCGCGTGCAAGCGGCACCAACGCCAGTACCGACCACTTGGCCGAGCCGTGGGCTGTGCCTTTGCAAGAAGCGCGCTTGTCGAGCTTCTTGTCAGCCTTACCCGATGGCAGTGGGGATTTAGAAGATGCCAACTTGGCGCAACAGGTGTTTTTATCCGGGCAAATCAGCGATTTACAAGCGCGCCTGAACGTGAACAATTTGCTGCAAGGCGACAAAATAGACAGCACCGCCCTCGCGGCATTTGAGCGCCTGTTCGACGCACTCGGTGTACCACCCCAGCAATTGCAGTTGCTCGCCCAAGGTCTGCAAGCTGCGCAACGCCAAAGCGAGGGCGCCCCCCTGATGCCGCAACGAGTATCGCAACTGGCGTGGCTCGGCCTCTCGCCCGCAACGTTGGCTGTGCTGGAGCCGCACATTGCCTTGCTGCCTGGCAACACCCCCGTCAATGTCAACACCGCCACGCTTCAGGTGCTCTATGCCAGCGTGCCGGGCTTGAGCATGTCCAACGCGCAGCGTTTGATCGCCCAGCGCGCCAGCACCCATTGGTCGAACCTGGATATGTTTCAAAAGGCCGCTGGACGCACCAACCTAGACAGCACACACAGCGTGAGCACGCGTTATTTTGAAGTCATGGGCCGCTTGCGCATGCCTCAAACCACACTGCAAGAACGCTCGCTGTTGCAACGCGACAATGTCGATTTGAAAGTACTGTGGCGCGATTCAGGACAATGGGCGCAAACAGCTCTGCCCGTGTCACGCCAAGGCGGTTTGGCGTCTCTACAATGACTGTTTTCATGTTGATCATTGCCCTGCCCCACACCGCTGCACAAGCCACCTCTGGCTATGCCCATGTGCACTCCGATGGGCAATCGGTGCTGCGCAGTGCCACAGGCGCAGCCGCCACGTTGTCGGCGCATGCGGGTGAAGTGGTGGCGGTCGTCCCACACAGCCGTCTGTCATGGTTCACCGTCCAACTCCCCCCCAGCAGCCAGGGTCCGCGCTTGCGCGAAGTTCTCCACGGGCTGCTGGAAGATCGTTTGCTCGACGAATTGGCGCAATTGCACATCGTGCCCGAATCGCAAGCCACAGCCATCGCACGCAGCGGCGGTCATGCGCGGGTCGCCGTGTGCGACAAACAATGGCTGCGCGAGGTGCTTGCCCCCTTGCAAGCAGCAGGCATCACCGTGCAGCGCTTGGTGCCCGAGTTCAGCCCCACCGACACGCCTGTGCTGCATGTCATGGGCACGCCCGATCATTCGCAATCCGTGCTCACGCACAGCGCGGGCGTGACCTTGCTGCCACCCAACACCGCGCAGTGGCCCGCGTTTTTTGAAGTTCACCAACCCGACTTACAAATTCAAGCCGAACCCGCCATGGTGGCGCGTGTGCAACAGTTGCTGCAACGCCAGCCCATGCTGCAAAGCACCGCCCAGCGTTGGGTGACCGCCAGCCAATCGGCATGGAACTTGGCACAAGGTGAATGGGCCCAAGGACGCCAACAACGCCTATGGCGTCAGCTGCAAGCGGCTTGGCAGACCTTGTGGCACGCGCCCGCTTGGCGCCCTGTGCGTGTGGGTCTGTGGACCTTGTTGGCGGTACAAGTCATCGGGCTCAATGCCCTGGCTTGGCGCGAACAGCGCGACCTGCAGGCCCAACAAGCCGCCCTGCACACCGTGTTGAAAACCACCTTTCCGTCGGTGACCTTGGTGATTGACGCACCCTTACAAATGCAACGCGAAGTCGAAGCCTTGAAGCAACGCGCAGGCAACGGCACGAACACCGATTTAGAACCCTTGCTTGCAGCCTTGGGCACGGTGCTACCAGCCGGGCAAATGCCCGCTCAGTTGCACTTTGTGAACCAGACCTTGCGCATTCAGGGCCTGACCCTCGACACGCCGCAAGCCAGCGCAGCACAAGCGTCGCTGCACAGCCGTGGCTTGAACCTGCGTCAAGAGAACAACGATGTGTGGCTGTTGCAAGCGGAGGCTGTACGATGAGCGCCGCAACGCCCAACTTGATCCGAACAACACTCGCCACACGCTGGGCCAAGTTGTCACCGCGTGAACAACGCGGGCTGTCTTGGCTCGGCGTTTTGCTGGCCGTACTGCTGTTCTGGCGCATCGCCCTGGCACCCGCCTTGGACACCCTGCGCAGCAGCGAAACACAGCGTGCCCAACTCGCACAACAGCTGGCCCAGATGCAGGCGCTGGAAGTGCAAGTACAAGCGCTTCAACAACGCCACATGCTGTCACGCGATGAAGCGCTGCGCACTTTGCAAGGCCTGAGCCAACCCTTGGGCAAACAACTCGAACTCACAGTTCAAGGCGAACGCGTGTCGGTACAAATCAAAGCCATGCCGGCACAAACCTTGGCGCAATGGCTCAACCAAGCACGGACCCAGGCACAAGTGCTGCCCCAAGAAGCCCATTGGGTGCGCCAGACGGGCCCGCAGTGGGACGGCACGCTGGTGCTTCGCTTGCCCAGCGCCAACGCTCCTAACAAGGGCAGCACACCGTGAGTCGCGGCATGCGCTGGGCAGGATGGGGCGCTGTCGTGGGATGCGTGACAGCCTTGATCACACAAGCGCCAGCCCATTGGCTGGCCAACGCCGTGGCTCAAGCCAGCCACCAACGGGTACTGCTCACCCAAGCCCAAGGCACGGTGTGGCATGGTTCGGCCGTGTGGGTGTTGAGCGATGGACAGCCCGATGCCCCATCGGCCATGGCACTGCCATCGCGCCTGCAATGGCAACTGAGCCCGCACATCGACTGGGCTCATCTCAGCCTAGGCCTGCGGACACAGCTGAGCAGCGCCTGTTGCACCCCACAACCTCTGGTGGCAGACCTGACCCCAGGTTGGCAAGGCGTGCGCGTCCACATCCCCGCCCATGCTTCGAACTGGCCTGCCCATTGGCTGGTCGGCTTGGGCGCACCGTGGAACACAGTGCAACCCGAAGGCCAATTGCAATTCAGCACAGCAGGCTTGACACTCCAGCGGCAAGCGGGCCAGATGCATCTCGAGGGTCAAGCGCAGCTGCAAGTGCAGCAACTCTCCACCCGTTTATCGACCTTGCAACCCTTGGGCAGCTACCGGATACTGGTGCAAGGGGGTGACACAATGGCTGTGAAGCTCGACACCCTCGAAGGCAAGTTGCAGTTGCAGGGCGTTGGGCAGTGGCTCCACGGCCGTTTGCGTTTCAAGGGCGAAGCTTCGGCACAGCCGGAGTTCGAAGCGGCGCTGTCTAATTTATTGAACATCCTCGGCCAACGCCTGGGAACCAAGTCGGTCATGGAACTGGGTTGATACAACGACGTCATCGCGTATATGCCACACCAACACACACCTCTTTCAACACGCGCGCCCTTGGCTTCTTTGGGGGTGCGCTCAGCTTTATGGCTGGCCATCAGCCTGTGGCTCAGCCCTGCGGTGGGCAATTGGGCGTCGGCGCACGCTGCCCCGCCTGCTAAAAAAACGGCCTCGGCTGAACCCATCACACTCAATTTTGTGAATGCCGAGATCGAATCGGTTGCCCGCACCCTGGCCACGCTGTCCAACCGCAACTTGGTGGTCGACCCCCGCGTCAAAGGCACGATCAACCTCAGCACCGAGTTGTCCGTGTCGCCCAACGAAGCATGGAGCCAGTTTCTGGCAGCGCTGCGCTTGCAAGGTTTTGCCATGGTCGAGACCAAGGGCCTGTACAAAATCGTGCCAGAAGCCGACGCCAAGCTGCAAGGTGGTGCCGTGCAAGAAATTGAGCGTGGCAACGCCAACACAGGTAGTGGACAAATCGTCACCCACATCTTCAAGCTCAACTTTGAGCAAGCCAACAACTTGGTACCCGTGTTGCGCCCGCTGATCAGCCCCAACAACACGCTCAATGCCAACCCGGGCAACAACACCCTCGTCATCACCGACTACGCCGACAACTTGCAACGCATTGCCCGCATCATCGCGGCGCTTGATGTATCTAATGCCAGCGATGTGGAGGTGATTGCCCTCAAGCACGCGATCGCGGTGGACTTGGCGCCTCTCGTCACACGCCTGATCGAGCCTGGCAACAATCCTGCTGCACCCGCCGCAACGCCTGGCCAAACGGGGGCCGAGTACAAAACCACGCTGCTGGCAGAACCCCGCAGCAACACCTTGATCTTGCGCGCCGCCAACCCTGCACGCGCAGCCTTGGTGCGCTCCTTGGTCGACAAGCTGGACCAACCCGGCAGCAACAGCCCCAGCGGGAATATCCATGTGGTGTATTTGAAGAACGCCGACGCCACCAAGCTGGCCACCACCTTGCGGGCTGCGCTCAATGGCAACAACACAACCAACGCGGCAGGAGTCAACAGCAGCCTCTCGTCGCCCCCCTCAACCGCGAACAGTCTGAGCACTTCGGCCTTGGGTTCGACCAATGGCGCAGCACCCAACAACGCGGCCACCACGGGTGGGCAAATTCAAGCCGACACCGCCACCAATTCGCTCATCATCACCGCCCCCGAACCGCAGTACCGTCAATTGCGCGCCGTGATTGACATGCTCGACCAACGCCGCGCCCAAGTGATGGTGGAGAGTTTGATTGCCGAGGTCAACGCAGACAAAGCCTTGCAAATGGGGATTCAATGGCAAGGTGCCTTGGGCTCCAACGGCGTGGCAGGCACGAACTTTGGCTCGACCGGCAACATTGTGGGCCTATCCCAGGGAGGCACGACAGCAGCCACAACGGGCATTGGTGCCGGCATGAACATTGGCACGATCCGCAACGTCAACGGCAACACCGTGCTCAGCAGTTTGGCGAATTTCTTAGAGACCAGCGGCGACGCCAACATTCTCTCCACCCCGAATTTGCTCACCCTCGACAACGAGGAGGCCAAGATCGTGGTGGGCCAAAACGTGCCTTTCATCACCGGCTCGTACAGCAACCCCACCACAGCGGGCACCAACCCGTTTCAAACCGTGGAGCGCAAAGACGTGGGTTTGACCTTGAAAGTCAAACCTCAAATCAGTGAAACCGGCACCGTCAAGATGACCGTGTTTCAAGAGGTCTCCAGCGTGGACTACTCCAAGGCCAGCACGATTGGCTTGATCACCAACAAACGCAGCATTGAGTCCAATGTCTTGGTCGATGACGGCTCCATCATCGTCTTGGGTGGCTTGCTGTCGGACGAATACGCTGGCAATGCCAGCAAAGTACCCGGCCTGGGCGACATTCCTGGCTTTGGCTGGTTGTTCAAGAGCGAAAGCCGCACCCGCAGCAAGAAAAACCTGATGGTGTTCTTGCGTCCCGTGGTGGTGCGCGATGCCGCGGCCTCCGACTCATTGAGCACCAACCGTTACCAACAAATGATGGGGCTGCAACGCACGGCAGTGCCCTCGTTCAACCCCTTGCTCGAAACAGGTCCCGGTCCCACACTGCCAGCCTTGCCACCCAAAGCAGCCCCTGCACCTGCTGCTGCACCCGCCGCCTCAGCCCCATAAGCCATGCGCCGTCCGCTGCCCTACGCTTTTGCCCGCACCCACCAGCTGTTGCTGGAGGACGATGGCCACACGCTCACGCTGTGGCACAGCGATGCGCCGGACCTGAGTGCGTGGAGCGAGGTGACGCGTCGTCACAGCGTGCAGTCGTTTGAATACACCGACAAGGCCAGCCTCGCCCAACGCATCAGCGAAGCCTATGCGCAAGCCGACAGCAACGCCGCCGCCGTGGTCAGCGAGGTAGAGAGCGACGCCGACCTGACGCGCATGATGCAAGAGCTGCCCGCCGTGGAAGACTTGCTCGAAGCCGCCGACGACGCGCCCATCATCCGCATGTTGAACGCTTTGCTGACGCAGGCCGCACGCGATGGCGCCAGTGACATTCACATCGAACCGTATGAGCGCCACAGCAGCGTGCGCTTTCGGGTGGACGGCACGCTGCGCGAAGTGGTGCAACCCAACCGCGCCTTGCACGCAGCCTTGATTTCGCGCCTGAAGATCATGGCCGAATTGGACATTGCCGAAAAGCGTTTACCGCAAGACGGCCGCATTTCGCTACGCCTCGGTCAACGTGCGATTGACGTGCGGGTTTCCACCTTGCCCAGCGCGCACGGCGAACGCGCCGTGCTGCGTTTGCTCGACAAAACAGAGAGCAAACTCACGCTGCAAGCGGTCGGCATGGAAGGCGACACCCTGCGCCGCTTTGAGGCGCTGGTGCACCAGCCCCACGGCATCATCTTGGTCACCGGCCCCACGGGTTCGGGCAAAACCACCACGCTGTACGCCGCCCTGCAAGGACTGGACGCGACCCGCAACAACATCATGACGGTGGAAGACCCGATTGAATATGAACTGGCGGGCGTGGGCCAAACCCAAGTCAATCCCAAAATTGATTTGGACTTTGCCAAAGCCCTGCGTGCCATCCTGCGCCAAGACCCCGACATCCTCATGATTGGCGAGATCCGCGACTACGAGACCGCGCAAATCGCCATCCAGGCCTCGCTCACCGGTCACTTGGTGTTGGCCACGCTGCACACCAACGACGCCGCCAGCGCCATCACCCGTTTGACCGACATGGGCGTCGAACCCTTCTTGCTCAGCTCCTCGTTGCTGGGCGTGTTGGCCCAACGTCTGCTGCGCAAGACCTGCACCCATTGCAGCGGTAAGGGATGTGACGAATGCGGCCAGAGCGGCTACCAAGGCCGCACTGGTATTTTTGAATTGCTCACCACCAACGACGACATTCGTGCACTCATCCACAACCAAGCCAGCGAAGCGCAGCTGCGCGATGCGGCATTGCGCAACGGCATGACGCTGATGCGTGAAGACGGCGAACGTTTGGTGCGTCAAGGCATCTCCACCCCCGAAGAGCTGGTGCGTGTGACGCGCGACTGAGCGCAGCAGCCCCACGCCACGCACCATGCCCGCCTACGCTTTCGAAGCCCTCGACCCCCAAGGCCAAACCCGCCGTGGCGTGTTGGAAGCCGACACCGCCCGCGCAGCGCGCAGCCAATTGCGCGCCCAAGACTGGGTGCCGCTCAAGGTTGATCCTGTGCAACGCCAAAGCAGCGGCTTGAACACCGTGATTTGGGAGAGCAAGGTGTTCAGCCACACGACACTGGCCGTGTGGACGCGTCAACTCGCGGGCTTGGTCAGCGCGGGCTTGCCACTGGAGCGCGCCTTGAGCGCTTTGGCCGAAGAAGCCGACACACCGCGCCAGCGCGACTTGGTGTCAGCACTGCGCACCGAGGTCAACGCCGGGGCACCGTTTGCCAAAGCTCTGGGCCAGCACCCGCGTGAGTTCTCGGCCATCTTCATCGCTGTGATTGGTGCGGGTGAACAAAGCGGCCATTTGGGTCTGGTGCTCGAACGCCTGGCTGATGATTTGCAAGAACAACAAAACCTGCGCGGCAAGCTGTTGGCCGCAGGCTTGTACCCCGCCATCGTGAGTTTGGTGGCCTTGGTCATTGTGTTGTTTTTGCTGGCCTATGTGGTGCCCCAAGTGGCCCAGGTGTTCAGCAGCAACCAACAAACTTTGCCTTTTTTAACCACCGCCATGTTGGCGCTCAGTGAAGCCGTGCAACAGTTTTGGCTCTGGGGCTTGGTGCTGGTCGTTGCCGCGAGCGTAGGCGCACACCTGGCCTTGCGACAAGCTGAGCTGCGGCGTCGCTTTGACGCGGCATGGCTGGAACTGCCCCTCATCGGGCGCTTGGCCCGTGGCTACAACGCGGCCCGCTTTGCCAGCACCTTGGCCATGCTGGCCACCGCCGGTGTGCCGATTTTGAAAGCCCTGCAAGCCGCCGCCGACACCTTGTCGAACACCGCGCTGCGCCAAGACGCGCAGGACGCTTTGGTGCTGGTGCGCGAGGGCGCGCCTCTGGCCTCCGCCTTGGCGCAGCATCCCCGCTTTCCACGGCTTCTGGTCATGTTCTCGCGCCTGGGTGAACAAACTGGCACCTTGCCCACCATGCTGCAGCGTGCCGCCACCCAATTGAGCGAAGAAGTTCAGCGCCGCGCCTTGCAATTGGCCACCATCTTAGAACCCCTGCTGATCGTGGCCATGGGCGGTATGGTCATGTTGATCGTGTTGGCCGTGATGTTGCCCATCATTCAACTCAACCAATGGGTGAGATGAGCCTGTATTTGGAGAAAACACATGAGCGTTTCACTCGACGGTAAGTTGGTGGTGGCGATTTCATCGCGCGCCCTGTTTGACTTTGAAGAAGAAAACCAAATCTTCGAACAAGGCGATGACCACGCGTACATGAAGCTGCAACTCGATCGCCTGGAAACACCGGCCAAACCCGGCGTGGCGTTCTCGCTAGTGCAAAAACTGCTCGCTTTCAACACGGCAGACAAACAGCGGGTCGAGGTGGTCATCCTCTCGCGCAACGACCCGGTCAGCGGCATGCGGGTATTCCGCTCGGCCCAACATTACGGCCTGCCGATTCAACGCGGCAGCTTCACGCGCGGCCAATCGCCGTGGCGTTATTTGCGGCCACTCAATGCCAACTTATTTTTGTCGGCGCATTTGTCCGATGTGCGCGCGGCTCTGGATGCCGGCGTGCCTGCCGCCCAGGTGTATCCCCATTCAGCACATGCGTCCGATGCCAACCCGCACGAGGTGCGCATCGCGTTTGACGGTGACGCTGTACTGTTCAGCGACGAGGCCGAACGCGTCTACCAAGCCGAAGGTTTGAACGCGTTTCAGCAGCACGAAAAAGACAAAGCGGCCCAACCGTTGTCGGCTGGCCCCTTTAAACCCTTGTTGGCCGCACTGCAAGTGCTGCAACAAGCCGGCACACCGCACATGCGCATTCGCACCGCGCTGGTCACCGCACGCAGCGCACCCGCCCACGAGCGCGCCATTCGCACCCTGATGAACTGGAATGTGGAAGTGGACGAAGCCATGTTCTTGGGCGGCTTGGAAAAAGGCGAGTTCTTGCGCGAGTTCGAACCTGATTTCTTTTTTGACGACCAAACCGGCCACATCGAATCCGCCGCCCGTCACGTCCCTGCCGGCCATGTAGCCAGTGGCGTGCGCAACACCGAAGTCTGAACCCCATGAACGCATTGCGCACCGTCGCCGCCAACGTGGCGACCAATTGGCAAAAAAGCCGCCTCCAGCTCAGCCGTGTGTGGGCCTTGTCGCTGCCCTACTTTCAATCCGAAGAAAAGTGGCGGGCCCGCTTGCTACTCGGTGCCTGTGTCGGTTTGAACCTCGGCATGGTCTACATGATGGTGTTGCTCAACGACTGGAACCGTGTGTTCTACGACGCGCTGCAAAACCGCAATGCCGAAGTGTTTTGGAAACAGCTGGGTGTGTTTGGCATCTTGGCCACCTGCTTCATCATCGTGGCCGTGTATCGCTTTTATCTGACCCAGTTGCTGGAACTGCGCTGGCGTGCCTGGATGACACGCGACTACTTGCAACGCTGGCTCTCACACCACACCTTCTACCAACTGGAGCTGCAGTCACAAGGCGGCACCGACAACCCCGACCAACGCATTCAAGAAGACGTGCAGCAGTTCACCGCCGACACCGTGGGCTTGTCACTGGGTTTGTTGGATGCCAGCGTGACGCTGCTGAGCTTCATCGGCATTTTGTGGCACCTCTCGGGCGGCTTTAGCTTCACACTGGATGGCGCAACGTATGAGATTCCGGGCTTCATGGTCTGGATGGCCCTGGCCTACGCCCTGAGTGGCAGCCTGATCGGCCACTGGATTGGCCGCTCCATGGCGTCGCTGAACTTTGCCCAACAGCGCTACGAAGCCGATTTTCGTCACCACCTGATGCGGGTGCGTGAATACAGCGAAGCCATTGCCTTGGACCGGGGTGCCAAAGTCGAACGCGAATCCTTGCAGGTGCGGTTTGGTCATGTGCTTGACAACTTCATGCGCTTGTTGCGGGTGCAAAAACGCTACACCTGGTTCAACTCCGCCTACGGCCAAGCGGCGGTGGTGTTTCCGATGTTGGTGGCCTCGCCACGCTATTTCAGTGGCGCCATTCAATTGGGTGAGTTGATGCAAATCAGCTCGGCCTTTGGCCAAGTGCAAGAGTCCTTGAGCTGGTTCATCAGCAACTACAGCCGCTTGGCTTCTTGGCAAGCCACCACGCTGCGTTTGACCAGTTTCCAAGATCAGATGCAAGCCATTGCCACACCCGCGCTGATCAACGCCAAAGCCTCGTTAGCGACGAGGTCCGCAGACGATGGTGCATCGTCGGGACTCAGTACCGCAGCACTGACCATCAGCCTGCCCAACGGTGAGGTGTTGCTGGCCCACACCACGCTGCACGTGTCAGCAGGCGACAGCGTGTTGATTCGTGGCCCATCGGGCTGCGGCAAATCGACCTTGCTGCGTGTGCTGGCTGGCATTTGGCCTTATGTGTCATCGGCTGAAGCAGGCTCACCCAACGCACCGCTGGTCGATCTGCCCGAAGACAGCGTGTTCATGCCGCAACGCCCTTACTTTCCGCAAGGCAGTTTGCGCCAGGCCTTGGCCTATCCGGACTCAAGCGTGCATTACAGCGACGCGGCTTTGCAGCACGCCCTGCACGAGGCCTTGCTGCCGCACTGGGCAGACCAGCTCGACACCGAAGGCCATTGGACACAACAGCTCTCAGGTGGTGAACAACAACGCTTGGCCTTGGCGCGTGTGTTGCTCAAGCGGCCACGCTGGGTGTTTGCCGATGAGATCACCAGCGCGCTGGACGAAGCTGGCGAGCAGAATTTGTATGAAAAACTGGTGGCAATGGTGCAATCACAGCAGGGCGCCTTGGTGTCCATCGCGCACCGCCCCAGCGTGGCGGCGTACCACCATCAGCAATGGGTGTTCACCCCCGCGCCTGAGGGCAGCGACGCCAAGTTTGTGTTGACTGAAAGTTAAGCGCGCCAGCGCTGCCAGCCTTTGGCGCGCAAATCGCATGCAGGGCAGGTGCCACAGCCATAGCCCCAAGCATGGCGGTGCTCGCGGTCGCCCAGGTAGCAGGTGTGGGTGTGCTCGACGATCAGGTCGACCAAGGCATCCCCGCCGCCGCCAAGGGCTTTTTGCCCGAGGTCGTAGGCCAGTTGCCAGGTCTGGGCTTTGTCGATCCACATCAAGGGGGTCTCGATCAGCAAGCGGCGGTCCATGCCCAGTGACAAGGCAATTTGCATGGCCTTCATGGTGTCGTCGCGGCAGTCGGGATAACCCGAGAAATCGGTTTCGCACACGCCAGTGACGATCACATCCAAATCGCGCCGGTAGGCCAGCGCCGCAGCCAGCGTCAAGAACAACAAATTGCGCCCCGGCACAAAGGTGTTGGGCAAGCCCGAGGCCTCCATCTTGAAACTCATGTCGCGGGTGAGCGAGGTCTCGCTCACCTGGCCCAACACGGCCAAGTCGAGCAGATGGTCTTCACCCAATTTAGAGGCCCACTGAGGGAACTGGGCGCGCACCTGGGCCAGCACCTGAATGCGGGCTTCTAACTCCACATGGTGACGTTGGCGGTAATCAAACGCCAAGGTTTCCACCCGTTCGTAATGCGACAGGGCATGGGCCAAACAGGTGGTGGAGTCTTGCCCGCCTGAGAACAAAACAAGCGCGTTGCGATGGATGACGTTTTTCATTTCAGTTGCTTGGACTTTTCAGGCCATTGAAAAAACATGGGAAAGCGGCGCTCGACCAGCGGTGTGTCAAAACCCCAAGACAAGCAGCGTCCCAAATGTGGCGGTGGTTTGCTGGCATCGCCTGCGAACGAGGCCGAGACGGTTTGAAACGCTGCCGTGGCCATGTTGAACAACAACTCGCGCAAATGCGTGCAGCCTTTGACGTTGCCCAGATGCTCGTCAATGGCACGGCGCCAGCCTGCACCCAGGGTGTAGCCGACCAGTTTTTGCATCGGCGCTTGGGTTTGTGGGCAATCGTCGTGGGGCACATGGTTCATGGCCACCGCGATTTCACGAATCACCAACTGTTGATCGACGGTGAGGCGAATTTCCATATCGTGTATCGGCTCATGGGGCGCCCACGAAATTTCGCCAGGCACTTCAAACGGCACGTGCTTGGTGTCACGCAAATGGGCTTCGATGTCCCACAAGCCGTCTTCACGGCGGTAACCGTTGTAGACGACTTGGCGGAGGTGCTCAGGCGAGCGAGGTTGTGCAGGAGGGAGAGACAAAAGATCGCCTTTTCAATGACCGTCTTTGAGGGGGTAATGCGTCAACCGGTCGGCCAATGCAATGGCCAAGGCACTGAACAAGAACGCAATGTGGATGATGGTTTGCCACATCAACACCTTCTCGTCGTAGTTAGCGGCATTGATGAAGGTCTTGAGCAAATGGATGGACGAAATGCCAATGATGGCCGTACCCAGTTTGACCTTGAGCACCGCCGCATTGACATGACTGAGCCACTCCGGCTGATCGGGGTGGTCTTCCAAATACATGCGCGAGACAAAGGTTTCGTAGCCGCCCACGATGACCATGATCAGCAGGTTGGAAATCATCACCACGTCAATCAAACCCAACACCACCAGCATGATGAGCGATTCATTCAGACGCGAGACGGTCACATCGGAGTTGTAGCCAATGCTGACAACCAAGGCATCGAGGGCGGTACGGTTGCCCATGGCCGCTTCCAGCAAATGCACCAGCTCAACCCAGAAATGAAACACATACACCGCTTGCGCAGCGATCAGCCCCACATACAAAGGCAGCTGCAACCAGCGGCTGGCAAAGATGTAACGCGGCAAAGACGGCATTTCTTTCATACAAACCATTTCTAGCAAGTGAGGCTAAATTTTGCCTGAGCCCACATAAACTCCCAGACATGCTGTTTCATATTTTCTCTTTGTTGGTGCATGCCATGGCTGGGCTGGTGGCAGGGACCTGTTTGCTGCGTTTGTACATGCAGTTTCAGCGCATCAACCTGTCGCTGCGCTCGGGCAACCCCTTGGCGCCTTTTATTTTTGCCCTGACCAACTGGCTGGTCATGCCCTTGCGACGCGTGGTGCCTGCCTTCGGGCGGTTGGACACCGCCAGCCTGTTGGCGGCTGGCTTGGTGGTGGCAGCGAAGTTGGCATTGCTCAGCTTGGCAGCAGGGGCTGTGCCCAACGGCGTGGTTGTGCTTGCAGCCTGCGTGTTGGACCTGCTCAACCTGAGCATTTCAGGTTTGGTTTGGCTGGTATTGGCCTATGCCGTGCTGTCGTGGGTGCGGGCGGGAAGCGATGTGGCCTACTTTTTGGCCCAATTGGTTGAGCCCTTGTTGCACCCCATTCGACGTGTACTGCCGCTGATCGGCGGTATCGATCTATCGCCTTTGGCGCTGCTGCTGATCTTGCAAGTGTTGGAAATTGTCTTGCATGGCCTGCAAATGCCACTGATTTAGAGCGGCAAGCGCCATAATGTGGGCATATTAAATAAGCCGACTTGGCCAAAGGATGTGTATGGCAGACGATGTGGTGGTTTCAAACAACTTGGTCATCGGCACGGGTGTGACCTTCAAAGGTTCTATCGCGGCGCCTGGCAAAGCCATCGTGAACGGCAACGTCACCGGCGAGCTGACGGCTGACGATTTGCTGATTGGCAAAGACGGTCAAGTCACTGGCGTGGTGAATGCGCGTGAGATTGATGTACACGGTGAGTTGAACCAAGACATTGTGTGCCGCGAACACATCTTGATCCACAACACAGGTCGCGTGTCTGGCACGATGGAATATTCAGAGCTTGAGATTCAACGCGGCGGTCAGTTCCGCGGCAACATGAAGCAGCGCTAAGCGCAGCAGGGGGATCACTCAATCCCCCAAGTCAATCAAGCCCGCCAGTTGGGCCTCACTCAGCGAAGACGGCAACGTGTAATCGGCCAACAACCAAGCGCAGGTGTGTTGTGCCGCGGCTTCGCTCAGCACCTCTGACACCACCGCGCAGGCCGCCGAATCCAAGGCGGCAAAAGGTGTCTCCAGCATGACCACTTCCGCTTGGCTGGCCACAGCCGCCACCAAGCCCACTTTGCGACGCATGCCCGCCGACATCATGTGAAATGATTTGTGCAGATGCTCATCCAAGCGCAGGGCCTGCACCAAGTCATCTGCCAATGCCGTATTCCAGCGTGAAAATTTGTGCGCTTGCGTCGCCAGCCAATCGTGCGCCACCACATCATCGAGCTTGGCCTCACGCATGTCGGCATAAAACACAAGCTTGGCGTCAACACACTGCACAGCACCTGAGGTCGGTGTCAACTCACCCGCGATCAAACGCAACAGCGTAGTTTTGCCGCGGCCATCGCCACCGCGTATCCAGGTCAGCCCTGGCGTGATGCGGGCATTCAAGCCCTCCAAAATCACGCGATCGGCATAGGCAAAACCGAGTTGCTCGATCGTCAACACAGCGGGCGCGGACATGGACATCAGGTCACCGGTGCGGGGTTGAACAGCACAAGAGCGTTGTGCAATTTCCAGTGCTCGGCCCAGGTTTTTTTGCGGCCACTGGCCACATCGAGCATCAGCTCAAACAGGGCGGTGCCCACTTCTTCAATGGTTTGGGTACCGTCGGCAATGGTGCCCGCGTTGACGTCCATCAGGTCGTGCCAGCGACGCGCCAAGTCAGAGCGTGTGGCCACTTTGATCACCGGCACTTCGGCCAAGCCATAAGGCGTGCCGCGCCCAGTGGTGAACACATGCAAGTTCATGCCGGCGGCCAATTGCAAAGTGCCACAAATGAAGTCGCTGGCGGGTGTCGCCGCGTAAATCAAACCCTTTTGCTTGAGTTTCTCACCGGGTGACAACACCCCGGAAATCGGCGCCGAGCCCGACTTGACGATGGAGCCCATGGCTTTTTCCACAATGTTGGACAAGCCGCCCTTTTTGTTGCCGGGTGTGGTGTTGGCGCTGCGGTCAGCGCGGCCGCGCGCAAGGTAAGCGTCGTACCACGCCATTTCACGGATCATGGCCTGCGCCACCTCGGGACTGGTGGCGCGTGAGGTGAGTTGGTCAATGCCATCGCGCACTTCGGTCACTTCCGAAAACATCACACTCGCCCCGGCACGCACCAGCAAGTCGGTGCAATACCCCACGGCGGGGTTGGCGGTCACGCCAGAAAACGCATCGCTGCCGCCGCACTGCACGCCCACCACCAGTTCGCTGGCGGACACGGTTTCGCGGCGGCGCTGGTTCAAGCGTTCGAGGTGACGTTTGGCCGTTTGCAGGATGTCGTCCACCATCGACATGAAGCCGACATGCGCATCGTCTTGCAAGCACACCACGTCCAAGGCTTCGCCGCGCTGGTCGTTGATGGGAATGGCACCAGGCGGCATCAGGCGTTCGGGTTGCAGCTTTTCGCAGCCCAAACTCACCACCATCACTTCACCGCCAAAGTTCGGATTGAGGCTGATGTTGCGCAAGGTGCGAATCGGAATGTCGGCACCCTCGGCGTCAATCGCCACACCGCAGCCATAGGTGTGCTCCAGGCCCACCACATCGTCCACATGGGGGTATTGGGGCAGCAATTCGTTTTTGATGCGCTGAACCGCAAACTCGACCACGCCCGACACACACTGCACCGTGGTGGTGATGGCCAAGATGTTGCGCGTGCCCACCGAGCCATCGGCGTTGCGGTAGCCCTCGAAGGTGTAGCCTTCCAGCGGCGGCAGCGGCTCAGGTTTGACCGTGGCGATCGGCAGGTTGTCCAGCTCACGGGCCGAGGGCATGTCGAGCAAACGCTCGTGCACCCAGCTGCCGGCAGGAATGTCCTTCAAGGCATAGCCAATCGGAATGCCGTAGCGCAACACCGCGCTCTTGGCTGGCAGATCAACCAAGGCCACCTTGTGGCCTTGCGGCACCTGATCGCGCAACACCAAACCGTCTGGCAACACAGTGCCCGCAGGCAGGCCACCGTTGTTAGCCACGATGGCCACGTTGTCGCGGGCTTGCATGCGGATGATGAGCGGGGTCATGGTTTGTCTCCAGTATTTCCCCATAATGATAGCGGTACCATTGCGCCGTGTGCAAGTCACGCATGCCAAA
Source organism: Comamonadaceae bacterium (assembly GCA_947453965.1). GTDB lineage: Bacteria > Pseudomonadota > Gammaproteobacteria > Burkholderiales > Burkholderiaceae_C > Limnohabitans. The sequence goes on along the minus strand of CANGIQ010000028.1, from coordinate 10,444 downwards.
GACATCCATGACAGAACCTGCCCCATCCAAACGTTCACGCCGCAGCAGCGGCGCCATCACCTTGCGCGATGTGGCCATGCTCGCGGGCGTGGCACCCATCACGGCCTCGCGCGCGCTCAATACACCCGATCAGGTCTCGCCCGAGGTGTTGAACAAGGTGTTGGATGCCGTGCAACGCACCGGCTATGTGCCCAACCGCATGGCAGGTGGCCTGGCCTCGGCGCGCAGCCGCTTGATTGCCGCCGTGGTGCCCAGCACCGTGGCCTCGGTGTTCATGGAGACCATCGAAACACTCAACGACACCTTGTTTGATGCAGGCTACCAGCTGATGCTGGGCCAATCGGGTTATTCGGCAGTGCGCGAAGAGGCACTGCTTGAAGCCATCATTGGGCGTCGCCCCGATGGAATTTTTCTCACCGGCATCTTGCCCCCTGGCAAAGGCCGTACCCGCCTGCTGGCGTCGGGTATTCCGGTGGTAGAAACCTGGGACCTGACGCCCACCCCGATTGACATGCTGATTGGCTTTTCTCACTCGGAAATCGGCCGCGAAGTGGCACGCTATTTACTCAACAAAGGGCACCAAAAACTCGCCCTGGTGCGCGCCGAAGACGAGCGCGCCGACCGGCGCGCCAGCGCCTTCAAAGAAACCGCCGCGCAGCACGGCTGTCGCACCGTGATCGAGGCCAATGTGGGCGCGTCGCGCACCCTCAAAAGCGGCCGCGAAGCCCTGAGCCGCATCTTGGCGCAAGCGCCAGACACTGACGCTGTGTTTTGCAGCTCCGATTTGTTGGCGCTTGGCGTCATGACCGAAGCCAAAGCGCGCGGCCTGGCCATTCCCGAACAACTGGCCGTGGTGGGTTTTGGCGATGTGCCGTTTGTGGCCGACATGTCGCCCGCACTGACCTCGGTGCGCATCAACAGCGCTGACATCGGCCAACAAGCGGCCCAGTTTTTGATTGCCCGCGCCGAAGGGCGCGAAGTGACGCCTCGCATCGTCGATGTGGGCTTCTCCATCGTGGCGCGCGACAGCGCCTGATCCGTAAAAACCCCCATCGACAAATGGCACTCACACAGCTATGGTAGCGCTACCATTTCTGGTGGAGCCATCCACTTTCAGGAGCCTTGTATGAAAAAACTGCTGTGCGCACTTGCCGCCACCCTCACGCTGACCAGTGCCTTGGCCTGGCCCGACAAGCCGGTCACGCTGGTCGTACCCTTTCCTCCCGGCGGTTCCACCGATTTGATTGCCCGCACCTTGGCGCCCAAGCTGCAAGAAAAATTGGGCGGTACCTTCATCACCGACAACAAGGCCGGCGCCACCGGCACGATTGGCGCTGGGTTTGTCACCCGCTCTGCCCCCGATGGCCACACCTTGTTTGTGTCGTCCCTGGGGCCATTCGTGATTGCGCCGCATCTGCTGGCCAAAGTGCCCTACGACGCGCTGAAAGACTTTGACTACATCACCGTCGCGGTGCAAGCCCCCAATGTGTTGGTGGTGCCGGCCAACTCGCCGCACAAAACCATGGCGAATGTGATTGCCTTCCTCAAAGCCAATCCCGACAAGATGACATTTGCCTCGTCGGGCAACGGCAGCAGCGACCACCTCACGGCTGAGTTGTTCTGGTTGCAAACCGGCACCAGCGGAATCCACGTGCCCTACAAAGGCGGTGGCCCGGTGATGACCGACTTGTTGGGCGCGCAAGTGGATTCGTCCTTCATGAACATCAACACGGCCATGCCGCAAATCTTGGCTGGCAAGCTACGCGCGCTCTCCATCACCAGCGCCAAGCGTTCGCCCTTGCTGCCCAATGTGCCGACCTTGGAAGAGTTGGGCATCAAAGACGCCAATGTGTATTCCTGGCAAGCCATTGCAGGGCCCAAAGGCCTGCCGGCCGACATCAAAGCCAAGCTGCATGCCGCCATCGTCGCGGGCTTGAACGACCCCCAAGTCAAGCCGAAGTTGTTGGAGCTGGGCTTTGAGATCGTGGCCAACACGCCCGAGCAATTCACCGCTTACCAAGCCGCTGAGTTTGCGCGCTGGAAGAAACTGATCGAAACCCGCAACATCAAAGCCGACTGATATGTCTTACCTTGCCTCCACCCAAGCCCCCGTCATCACCCAGCTGCGCGTCATCCCCGTAGCGGGGCATGACAGCATGTTGCTCAACCTCTCGGGCGCGCATGGCGCGTTCTTCACCCGCAACTTGCTGATCCTCACCGACAACGCGGGGCGCACCGGCATTGGTGAAGTGCCCGGTGGCGAAAAAATTCGCGCCACGCTGGAAGACGCCACCGAGCTGGTCGTGGGCCAAAGCATTGGCAATGTGCAAGCCGTGCTCAACCACATGCGCACCCGCTTTGCCGACCGCGACGCTGGCGGACGTGGCCTGCAAACCTTTGACTTGCGCACCACCATCCACGCCGTCACCGCTGTGGAGTCGGCCTTGCTCGATTTGCTGGGCCAGCACCTGAACGTACCCGTGGCCGCACTCTTGGGCGAAGGCCAGCAACGCAGTTCGGTCGAAATGCTGGGTTACTTGTTCTTCATCGGCGACCGCACCCAAACCGATTTGCCTTACCGTGCCGAGCCCAATGCCGACAACGCCTGGTTCCGCTTGCGCAACGAAAAAGCCATGACGCCAGAATCGGTGGTGCGTCTGGCTGAAGCGGCGCACGAGAAATATGGTTTCAATGATTTCAAACTCAAAGGCGGCGTGCTCGCAGGCGAGGCTGAAATTGACGCCATGCGCGCCCTGCACGAGCGCTTTCCACAAGCGCGTGTGACGTTGGATCCCAATGGCGGCTGGTTGCTCAAAGACGCTGTGCGTTTGATGCGTGACATGCGCGGTGTGGTGGCCTATGCCGAAGACCCCTGCGGTGCCGAAGAAGGCTTCAGCGGCCGCGAGGTGATGGCTGAGTTCCGCCGCGAAACTGGCTTGCCCACCGCCACCAATATGGTCGCCACCGACTGGCGCCAAATGGTGCATTCGCTCTCCTTGCAAAGCGTGGACATTCCCTTGGCTGACCCGCACTTTTGGACCATGGCCGGTTCGGTGCGCGTGGCGCAAACCTGCCGCGATTGGGGGCTGACCTGGGGTTCGCACTCCAACAACCACTTCGATGTGTCGCTCGCCATGTTCACCCACGTTGCCGCTGCCGCGCCGGGCAAAGTCACCGCCATCGACACGCATTGGATTTGGCAAGACGGCCACGGCCTCACGCAAGAGCCGCTACAAATCGTCAACGGTCATGTCGAAGTGCCGAAAAAGCCTGGCTTGGGCATTGAACTCGACATGGTCAAAGTCGAAGCCGCGCATCAGCTGTACTTGCAACATGGTCTGGGCGCACGCGATGACGCCACCGCCATGCAGTACCTCATTCCTGGCTGGAAGTTTGACCACAAGCGTCCCTGCATGGTGCGTTAACAAGACACGGATCACCTCATGACAAAGTGTTCACGCACCTTCATGGCCGCGACGTGGTGTGCGCTGTCGATCGCCACGTCCGCTTGGGCTTGGCCAGACAGGCCTATCACCATCGTGGTTCCGTTTCCACCCGGAGGTGGCACCGACACAGGCGCTCGCATCGTCGGGCAAAAGCTCAGCGTGAAGTGGGGCCAGCCCGTCACCATTGACAACAAAGGGGGCGCGGCTGGGCAAGTGGGGGCCGACTTTGTGGCCAAAGCAAAACCCGACGGCTACACCCTGCTCATGGGCAATGTCGGCACCCAGTCGATCAATCCCGCCTTGTACAAAAAACTCCCTTACGACCCAGACAAAGCGTTCGCGCCTATTTCTCTCGTGGCGGAGCTGCCACTGGCAATGATGGTCAACCCGTCGGTTCCTGCGAAATCTGACAAAGAATTCATCGCGCTTGCCAAAAGCCAGCCCGGCAAATTGAACTACAGCAGCTCTGGGGCGGGCGGTGGTCCCCACTTGGCCGCTGAAATGTTCAAAGATGCCACCGGCACCTTCATCGTGCACGTGCCCTACCGAGGCGGGGGCCCTGCCATCACAGACTTGTTGGCAGGCAATGTGCAGCTCTCGTTCATGACGGTGTTGGAGGCGAGCGGTCACATCAAGGCAGGCAAGCTGCGCGCCTTGGCGGTGACCAGCGAGCAACGTGTGAGCGCCTTGCCGGATGTGCCCACTTTGGCGGAAGGCTCTGTGCCTGGCTTCAATTCGATCAGCTGGATTGGCTTGTTGGCCCCAGCGGGCACGCCCGCGAGCTTGGTGGACAAAATCTCGGCAGATGTCCGCGACATTGTTGAGATGCCGGATGTGAAAAACCGCTTGATCGATTTAGGCGGTATTCCCAAAGCCTCATCGCCCGCTGACTTCAGCAAATTCATCGACAACGATCGCAAGCGCTACACCGCCGTGATCAAAACGCGCGGCATCACCACAGACTGAGCGATGCCCGCAAACCCCATCATTCACTGAAAGGCAATCTATGAAACTCGGATTTATTGGCTTAGGCATCATGGGCACACCCATGGCCCAGAACCTGCTCAACGCAGGCCACGACATGCATGTGCGCACCCGCAGCAAAGTGCCAGCAGCCCTGCAAGCCGCACACGTGTGCGCCACCAACGCCGATGTGGCACGCGCCGCCGACATCATCTTTTTAATGTTGCCTGACACCCCCGATGTCGAGGCCGTGCTGTTCGGCAAAGACGGCGTGGCAGAAGGCCTGAGCGCAGGCAAGGTGGTGGTGGACATGAGCTCGATCTCGCCCATGGACACGAAGGCCTTTGCGCAAAAAATCAATGCCCTGGGTTGTGAGTATTTGGATGCGCCTGTGTCAGGCGGCGAAGTGGGCGCCAAGGCTGCGAGCTTGACCATCATGGTCGGCGGCACCGAAGCCACGTTCGAGCGCATCAAGCCACTCTTTGAGTTGATGGGCAAAAACATCACCCTCGTGGGCGGCAACGGCGACGGCCAAACCACCAAGGTAGCGAACCAAATCATCGTGGCGCTCAACATCGCTGCGGTGGGCGAAGCGCTGTTGTTTGCCAGCAAAGCCGGTGCAGATCCGGCCAAAGTGCGTGCGGCCCTGATGGGTGGTTTTGCGTCCAGCCGTATTTTGGAAGTGCATGGCGAGCGCATGATCAAGCGCACCTTCGACCCCGGCTTCCGCATCGCCTTACACCAGAAAGATTTGAGCTTGGCGCTCAGTGGTGCCAAAGCCATCGGCGTGTCATTGCCGCAAACAGCATCCGCCGCCCAGCTGATGCAAGCCTGCGCGTCCAACGGTTGGGGCCAGCTCGACCACTCGGCCTTGGTCAAGTCGCTGGAGCTGATGGCGGCCCACGAAGTCGCGCCAGCGAAATAAATGGGTGCTGTGCTTTGGGCTTCAGAGCACAAAGCGCACAGTAACGTGCATGACAAGCTCTGAGCCAGGGTGTCGATTAGATTCGAGCCATGCACACCACCCTACCCGCCGATCCCTCGCTGATTGATTCACGCCAAGCGGCTTGGCGTTTGCTGACCACGCTGGGGTTGGTGGTGCTGGGCAACAGCAGCATGTATGTGGTGTCGGTGGTGCTGCCCACCGTGCAAACCGAGTTTGGCGTCGGCCGCGCCGATGCCTCGTTGCCTTACACCCTGATCATGATTTGTTTGGGCATTGGCGGTTTGTGGACCGGCCGCATGGCCGATCGCCATGGGCTGATGCCGGTACTGTGGGTCGGTGCACTGGCCGTGTGCGGCGGCTTTGTGTGGGCCGGGTTGTCTGGCAGCATCTGGGCCTTTGGCTTTGCACATGCCCTGCTGGGGCTGCTGGGCAGCTCGTCCACCTTCGCACCGCTGATGGCCGACACCGCCTTGTGGTGGAACCGCCGACGCGGCATAGCCGTGGCCGTGTGCGCCAGCGGCAACTACATTGCGGGCACGCTGTGGCCACCCTTGGTGCAGCACGGCATCGAGACCATCGGTTGGCGCCACACCTATGTGCTGATGGGTCTGGCGTGTGGCTTGGGCATGTTCGTGTTGTCACTGCGCATGCGGCAACGCCCACCCCTGGTCTTGCACGCGCCCGCCAACACCCACGCACCCGTGATCGATCGCAACCGGCCTTTCGGCTTGTCGCCCGCGTATGCGCAGACCTTGGTGTGCGCAGCGGCGGTGGCGTGCTGCGTGGCGATGTCCATGCCCCAGGTCCACATCGTGGCGTATTGCTCAGACTTGGGCTTTGGCGCTGCGCGGGGCGCTGAAATGCTGTCTTTGATGTTGGCCTGCGGCATCGTGAGCCGCTTGGTCTCGGGCGTGATTTGCGACCGCATTGGCGGCATCCGCACCTTGCTGCTGGGCTCGGCTTTGCAGGGCGTGGCCTTGCTGTTGTTCTTACCGTTCGATGGATTGGTGCCGCTGTATGTGATCTCGGCCCTGTTTGGTTTGTTTCAGGGCGGCATCGTGCCGTCTTACGCCATCATCGTGCGTGAGCACTTTGCGCCCGAAGAAGCCGGCGCTCGGGTGGGTGCGGTGATCATGGCCACCTTGGTCGGCATGGCGCTGGGCGGCTGGTTGTCGGGCTGGGTGTTTGACGTGACGGGCAGCTACAAAGCCGCCTTCATCAATGGCATGGCGTGGAACTTGTTGAACCTGTCCATTGCCGGTTGGTTGTACTGGCGAACTCGCCGTTGAACACCTAGTGCTCGGCGTTGGCTGCAGCAGCCCGGGTCTCGACCAAGGTCAGGATGCCGCCCGCCAAACCACACACAGCAATCAAGCCGATGCCCAGCATGGACAGATGGTCGGGGATATGGTCAAACAGCAACCAGCCCCCGAACATGGCAAAGCCGATTTGCGCATACATATAGGGCATGAGCACAGCGGTGGGAGACTTTTCAAAAGCCACGATCAACAAGAAATGGCCGATGGCACCCGCCACCCCGATCAGAAAAATCTCGAACCACAGCGACAGGTTGTCGATGGTTGACCAGCCCCAGTACAGCATCAAGCTGGTCAGCACAGCCCCAGTCCACACCGAATAGAAATGCGTGGTCATGCTTTTTTCGGTTTGCGCAATCTTGCTGGTCAGCAACTGAAAAGCTGCATTGGCCACCACCAGCGTGAGTGGAAAAACCATCACCCACCCAAAGGTGTCCGAACCAGGACGAACAATCATCAAGGTGCCCAAAAAGCTGCCGCACACCAACACAATGCGCAACCTAGACACATGCTCACCCAGCAAGCGTGCGGCCAAGAGGGTGACCAGCAAGGGCGAGGTCATGACAATGGCCGAGAACTCGCCCACCGGCAGAAACTGCAAACTCAAGATGGCCAGCAAGGTGGTGAACAGCAGCAAGGCACCACGCCCAATCTGGACCCAAGGCCGCTCGGTGATCAACACGGTGCGCCCGGTCTTGGGAAGAATGACCACCGAGGTGACCACGGCTTGAATGAAATAGCGTGCCCACATCACCATCAGAATAGGTACCGACAAGGTGACTTGCTTGGTCAAGCTGTCCATGAAGGCAAAGCAGGCCATGGCCATCATCACCAGGCCAATGCCCGCCAAAACAGAGGGTGTGGCTTTTCGGCGTATCACGCGAGGATGGTTCATCAGGTTCTTTTCAATCGACACATGGGCGGCTTAGGGCAACGCGAGCATCGTGCCGCGGCATTTTTTGGCGCCACATCGGCAGGCGTATTTCGCTTTCAGCGCATCGGTCAGGGGTTCGTCGCTGACCAGTCCGTAGTCAAACGTCAGTTCTTCACCGGACCACACAGGGCGACGGGTTTTGATAAAGATACGACCATCGACCTCATCAGGTTCGCAGTTGGGGCGGCAGGAATGGTTGATCCAGCGTGCGTCGTTGCCACCGTACAAACCGTCGATCACACGTTCATCGTTGATGTGAAAGTAAAACGTGTGTTCAGGATTTTGGGGATCGTGCGGATGGCGTCGTAGCGCTTCGGCCATTGAGATCACCTCGCCCACATACTCAATCACCGTCTCACCTGCCGCCATGTGGCAGGCGGCAAACACACCCGTCCCGTGCACGCTGGAGCGGTGGGTGGCAATACGAGGTTGAATCAATTGAGTTGGTCCAACAACAGCTGTGTGTCGTGAATGATGGGCTGCGCGAGTTGCAACAGCAAATGCCCGTCGCTGGCTTGCTGCGCCCAGCGGTTGGAGGCTTCCAGCACCGGATGGGTGTGGAGATATTCGGGCACCTCAAAATCTGGCGACTGCTGTTTGCACGCGCTCAGCGTCGACAAGTAACCCACAAAATACACGCTGTACATCAAGGCGTTGGCCGCTTCTTGTGTGATCGTGCGTCGCCCCAGCAACTGACAAAACAAGGTCAAGGATGCGTCGATGCAAGGCAGGTCGTGGGCGTTGAGTTGAAACTCTTCGGCGAGGGTTTTGCAGGCTGTATCCCATTGCGCTTGGGCTTCGGGGGTGGGGTGGGTCATTTCAAATCTTTCCTCACCCACATCGTACCTCTGCCGGGGCACAATGCCGCTCAAGCGATCACGCTTAAGCATCACGAATAAACAAGGAGAAACACATGTTCAGTCACGTCATGGTGGGTGTCAAAAACTTAGACGCTTCGAAGAAGTTTTACGACGCTGTGTTGGGCACATTGGGCATCGCCCCAGGAGCAGCCAACAACAACCGTTATTTCTACCGCAGCCCCACGGGCACATTCGGCATCACCACACCCATCAACGGCGAACCCGCCACACATGGCAATGGCAGCACAATTGGTTTTGCCGTTCAGTCGGTAGAACAAGGCGAGGCCTTTCACGCCGCAGGCGTGGCCAACGGTGGCGTGACCTGCGAAGACCCACCCGGTTTTCGCGAAACACCCGCAGGCAAGCTGTACCTCGCTTACTTGCGTGACCCCGACGGCAACAAAATTTGTGCACTGTATCGCCCCGCCAAGTAAACGCCCATGCAACGTTGCCCTTGGTGCGAAGGCTTTGAGCTGTACCGCACTTACCACGACACCGAATGGGGTGTGCCACTGCGTGACAAGCGTGCCTTGTTCGAGCTGTTGAACCTGGAAGGCGCGCAAGCGGGCTTGTCATGGTCCACCGTTTTGAAGAAGCGCGACAGCTATCGCATCGCCTTCGACCATTTCGATCCCGAGAAAATTGCCCGTTATGACGACGCCAAGGTGGCCGCGCTTTTGGCTAACCCGGGCATCGTCCGCAACCGCTTAAAAGTAGCTGCCACGATTGGCAATGCCAAGGCTTACTTGGCGATGGAAGCCCGCGGCCAAGACTTCAGCCAGTTTGTGTGGCAATTCGTGGGTGGGCAACCGCTTCAACACCAACGCCGCACCTTGGCTGATGTGCCCGCCAAAACAGAGACTTCGGATGCCATGAGCAAAGCCTTACTGAAAGAGGGCTTCAAATTTGTGGGCTCCACCATTTGTTATGCCTTCATGCAGGCCTCAGGCATGGTGAATGACCACTTGGTGAGCTGTCACCGTCACGCAGCGGTCACCGCACTTCACGCGCCGCTTCAGAAGCGCTGACATTCACACGGGCCAAGAATTCTTGCGGGACAGGCGTGACTTTGCGCGTCTCGCGTTCAATGAACACAATGCCTATTTTTCCGCGCGCTACTTCGCGTTGCGAGTCCAGGCACTCCATGCGGTACACCAAATCAAACCCGTAACGGTTGTAGTCCTGCGGGACCATGCTCACCCGCATGGTTTCGCCGTGGAAACCTTCGGACTTGTACTGCGCCACGATGTCCCCCACCACAATCGGATAGCCCGCCACATTGCCTTCGGTATAGCCCAGCGATTTGAAAAAACGCACACGCGCTTCGGACACCAGGGTCAGCAATTGCGCGTTGTCTAAATGGCCCCCTTGGTTGACGTGGCTGATGTAAATCTGAATATCCGTGGCAAAGATGAAATGGTCGGGGAGTTCGAATTGGATGCGAGACATGGTGATGATGTGGTGAATGGCACGATGGTCTTTACAAATTAACGTAAAACGCCAGCAAAGAAGGTCGTCAACGCCTCGAAGCCATCGAGTGGCAACACATGCGCCACGTACTGGTCAGGGCGCACCACGATCATGCAACCTTTGTCGCGATTGATGCCGCGCATGTCAAAGATATCGCCCACGCCTTTGTGGTCGACGCAGAAGACTTTTTCATGGTCTTGCAAGCCCAGTTTGCCCGTCTTGGGCTTGAGCAAAGAAGGCATGTGTTCGTAGGCCAATTGATCAAAGGTCTGCTGAAACACGGCACGCACGTCAATCACAGCATCAATGTCTTCGCCCTTGCGCGTATGTTTGACCACGGGTGATTGGGGGTTCGTTTCCAACCAATCGGCCAGTTGGTGAATGGCTGAGCCGGGGTTCGAACTGTCGGCCTTGCCTGCAAACGCATAAATGCGCCAGCGTGCATCGGCTTCGGCCACATGGCCGAGCTGCATTTGCTTGGCATCGGACACACGCACCACGGGCGCCGA
>CANGIQ010000027.1 GCA_947453965.1 Comamonadaceae bacterium | reverse complement strand
TTCTCGATGCCCACGCCGTGCTCGCCCGTCACCGTGCCGCCCATGGCCACGCTGGTTTCCAAAATGTCGGCGCCAAACTGTTCGCAACGGTGCATTTGATCGGGGTCGTTGGCATCAAACAAAATCAGCGGGTGCAAGTTGCCGTCACCGGCATGGAACACGTTCAAGCAGCGCAGCTGGTATTTCTTTTCCATCTCAGAAATGGCTTGCAAGATGTCCGCCAAACGCTTGCGCGGGATGGTGCTGTCCATGCACATGTAGTCGGGGCTGATGCGGCCCGAAGCGGGGAACGCGTTTTTGCGACCGCTCCAAAACTTCATGCGTTGCGCCTCATCGCGGCTCACCGTGATGGCGGTGGCGCCGCAGCCGCGCAGCACCTCGCTCATGCGGCCAATTTCTTCTTCCACCTCTTCGGGCGTGCCGTCGCTCTCGCACAGCAAAATGGCGGCGGCGCTCAGGTCATAGTCGGCGTGGACAAAGTCTTCCACCGCGGCAGTCATGGGGCCATCCATCATCTCTAGGCCCGCTGGGATGATGCCTGCGGCAATCACCGCAGCCACGGCGTCGCCCGCTTTGCGTACATCGTCAAAGCTGGCCATGATGCAGCGCGCCAGTTGGGGCTTGGGCACCAACTTGACGGTGACTTCGGTGGTCACTGCCAACATGCCTTCGCTGCCCACCACGATGGGCAGCAGGTCCAGGCCCGGTGCGTCGAGTGCATCGCCACCAAATTCAACCGGCTCACCTTCGATGGTGAAACCCTTGACCTTGAGCACGTTGTGCACGGTCAGGCCGTATTTCAAACAATGCACGCCCCCCGAGTTCTCGGCCACATTGCCACCGATGGTGCAGGCAATTTGGCTGGAGGGGTCGGGCGCGTAATACAGCCCGTACTTGGACACTGCCTCGCTGATGGCCAAGTTGCGCACACCGCACTGCACCACGGCAGTTCGTGCGACAGGGTCGATGTTGAGAATCTGGTTGAACTTGGCCAGCGACAGCGTCACGCCCAGGGTGTGCGGCATGGCGCCACCTGAGAGCCCTGTGCCTGCACCACGTGCCACCACGGGCACATCCAAGGCGTGGCAGGTTTGGAGCACGGCTTGCACTTGCTCAATCGTTTCAGGCAAAGCCACGCAAAGGGGTCGAGCGCGGTAGGCGGTCAGGCCGTCGCACTCGTAAGGCACCGTGTCTTCCAGGGTGTAGAGCAGGGCGTGCGGTGGCAGGACTTGCAGCAGGGCTGACACCACGTGGGCTTGGCGCTCGGCGCGGGCCAAGGTGGTTTGCTGGTCGTTTGAAAGTGGGGCGTTCATGCGTCTCACTTTACGGCAAAACTCGGATGTTGCGCGTGAAGAAAGTTACAGGTTTGGTTGAAATGGTTTTGCATGGTGCTACTTCAGGCGCGTCAAGCGGGCAGCCGGGCACGCCCTGCGGCTTACATCGCTGCGCGACGAATGGCGCCGCATGACGTACCCATCTGCCCACTTGCAAGAGCCAAGGCTTAAGGAACAGCCTTCTTGAGCCAATCCGCAAACGCCGCACACTCCCACCGGTCCATCGCCCCCGTGCGCCAACACAGGTAATGCCCGTGTGGACTGGGCACCTGACGCTGGAAGATGCGCACCAAGGTGCCGTTCTCCAGCCACGGCGCACCGAGCTTCAAGCGCACCAGGCCCACGCCCAAGCCTTGGGCTGCAGCGTCGCACATCAGGCCAATGTCGTTGAAGCTGCTGCCGTCAATCGGTTCGGGCCAATCTTGGTCGTGCGCCGCAAACCAGGTGCGCCACGGCTCCAACGGGCTGCGCAGCAACGTTGCGTCTTCCAGGTCTTGCGGGGTGTCGAAGGGGCCGTGCTCGCGCACATAGGCGGGCGAAGCCATGGGCGTCACATCGTCTTTCATGATGCACAGGTGCTCCACATCGGCGTAGCGGCCGGTGCCAAAGCGAATGGTCAGATCGGCGTCCTCCGCCACCACATCGAGCAAGGGAATGCTCACCTGCAAGGCCAGGTCGATTTCTGGGTAGGCCTCGGCAAATTGACGCAAACGGGGCATCAAGATGGAGCGTGCAAACGTGGGCGTGACGGCCAAGCGCAGCTTGCGTTTGCCGGGTGTGTTGCCGCCGTCCTTGCCCGGAAAGCGTTCCAAGATCGACAGACCTTCACGCACATGGGCCAAGTACTCGCTGCCTTCGGTGGTCAGTGAAAAATCGGCCCGGCCAAACAATTTGGCGCCCAGCAGTTGCTCGAGCTGCTTGACGCGGTGGCTGACCGCGCTGGGGGTGACACACAACTCCTCGGCCGCCTGTGTGACGGATCGCAAACGCGCCAGTGCTTCAAAAGTGAGCAAACACTGGATGGGCGGGATGCGGTGTGTCATCGGGCCTGTCTGCCTATGTGTGGGCTTATTTGAAGATCACCGTTTTGTGACCGTTCAACAGCACGCGGTGTTCGCTGTGCCATTTGACAGCACGGGCCAACACTTGGCTCTCGGTGTCTCGGCCTTGGGTGGTCAGGTCTTCTACTGTTTTGCTGTGGTCCACACGGGCCACGTCTTGTTCAATGATCGGGCCTTCGTCCAAGTCAGCGGTCACATAGTGGGCGGTGGCACCAATCAGCTTCACACCGCGGTCATGCGCTTGGTAATACGGTTTGGCACCTTTGAAGCTGGGCAAAAAGCTGTGGTGAATATTGATCGCGCGGCCTGCCAGTTTTTGGCACAGGTCGTCGCTCAAGATTTGCATGTAGCGGGCCAGCACCACCAGCTCAGCGCCTTCGGCTTGGATGATTTCGTACTGCTTGGCCTCGCTCTGCGCCTTCGTGGCAGCGGTGACGGGGATGTGATGAAACGGCACGTTGTAGCTGGCTGCCAGTTGGTAGAACTCGCGGTGGTTGCTCACGATGGCGCGAATGTCCAAGGGCAAAAGGCCGCTCTTCCAGCGGAACAACAAGTCGTTCAGGCAGTGGCCCTCTTTGCTGACCATGATCACCGTGCGCATGGGTTGCGTGGTGTCGTGCAGCGTCCACTTCATGTCAAATTTGGCTGCCAGTGTCGCGAGCTGGGTGCGCAAGTCCTCCTGACTCACCGCATCGCAGGCAAACTGCACCCGCATGAAGAACAGACCCGTGTCGTGGTCGTTGTACTGGGCGGCTTCTTCGATGTTGCCTTGGCGTTCCAGCAAAAAGCCAGACACGGCATGAACAATGCCCTGACGGTCAGGGCAAGACAGGTTAAGGATGTATGCGGTCATAGACCGCGATTGTAGTTTTGTGGCCTAACCGTCTCAGACGGCAGGGATTTAGTGCACCACGACCGGGTTTTGGGCCAGCTCGGCGTAGCCCGCCAGGGTCTCTTCCACTTCTTCTTGGGTGGGCGAGTTTTCCTGCCAAGCGCGCAGGTGGGCTTGGAATTGTTCGGCCCAAGAACCTTCTAAAAACAGCTCTTTGCCGGTGCGTTTGTCCACAATTTCAAAACCGTGGCGGGCCAGAACCGGCACATCAGGACGCACAGGCACCAACGCGTCGTCTTGCACCTGCAAGTGCATGACCGAATACGTGTCAGAGTTGTAGAGCATGTCCATGGTGTTCTTTCGGTGGAAAACGAATTTCATCTAAGCATATCGGATTGAAAAAGCCAAATTCAAGGGCTGGTCTTTTCAAGACTGCGTAAAAGTTGGTCCACCGCGTCACCGTTGGCGTTGGTGATGCGCAAACGCACCGGTAAGTAGTCCAACCCTGGGGCGAACCACAGCTCAATGCGTTGGTCAAATTCTTTGCGCGGGTTGCGGTTGAGCTTCAGGCTGGGCACGTCCCCATAGGGCAGGGACAGGAGTTCTTCCTTCTCGACCACAAATTGCCAGACCTCGGCCTCGCGCTGCGACACAGTCTGGAACGACAACATGGTGCCTGCGGGGTAACGGGTGGGATCGGCGGCCAGCAAGGCGCTCAGTTGCAGCACCACACTCAGGCGGTCTTGCGCTCCCTTGAGCAAAGGCACGTCGGGCGTATTGGCGCTGAAGCTGATGATGTTTTTGTCGCGCTGAAAGTGCGCGGCCAATTCACTGCGCGATTTGTCACCAAAGCGCAGCGGCATCAAGCCTTCGGTGCCCAGCAAGCCGCTGCTGGTTTGCACCCGCGAACCCAGCAAAAAAGCCGCTACCTCCAGCCGCGCGTTATAGCGCTCACCGTCTTGCTGCCACACCAGCTCGCCCGATGCGGAATAGTTCAAGCTTCGTACATCGCCCTTGACGGTGTATTTCATCCGTGCAGACAGCGGTGGCTTGAACGCCGTGACCTCACTGGCGTTGAAGTTCTCGGCGGTCGGTGTGGCGCGGTTGAACGGCGGTAAGTCCACCCCAGAGGCGCTGCGCGCTGGCAGTGCCACAGGCGCGGTGAGCTGTGCGCTCAAGTCGTCAATTTCTTGCTGTGTAGCCAGTTGATCTGCGGTGGCGTCTGGTGAGACTGTTGGCGTGGTGGGCGAGGGGCTTGTGGCGGGGGCTGCTGTTTGTGTTGGGGCCTTGCGCGGTACTTGTGGGGCCCGCGGTTGGGCCAGCTCAATCTGGCGTGTGATGAAGGTTGCGGTGCGTTGTGGTGTGTCAACGCGAGGTGCGAACCATGCAGGACTGCCCGACAACAACCACAGATGCACCGCAAGCACAGCCCCCACCAGTAAAAAAGCCTGGCTGCGCTTGAACTCAAACGTTGGATGGGGCAAGAGGTTTCCGTCCATCAAGGTCACAACAGCTAGGCTCAGCCAGCAACGTAGCCTAATTCCGCCGAGAGCTGTTGCGCTGCAAGGCGCAGCGCCTTGGCAGGCCTGCCGTCCCAACTCGCATCAAAGCTCGACGCGGGGCCGAGCGACACCATGCCCAGCACCAAGTGGCTGTCCGAATCAAACACCGGTGCGCAAAAACCCACCACCCCGGGTAGCAACGCGTCGATCACGCGGCCCACGCCGCGTGTGCGCACCTCGCTGAGCAGGGCTTTGACATCGGCTTGCGTGGCGGGCACGTCGGGGCGCTTCATTTTTTGAATGCGGGCCAACTCGGTTTTGATCATGGGCGAGGTCAAGTCCTGCGGCATGTACGCGGCAAAACACCGCCCCGTGGCCGACGTCAACAGCGGCATCACATCACCCAAACGCAAAATCGTCATCGCATGGGGCGACTCCTGCCAATGGATGATGGTTGGGCCTTGGTTGCCCCACACGGCCAGTGCCACGGTGTGACCAATCTCTGCCATTAAGGGCGCCATGCGCTCGCGGGCCAGCTTGACCGGGTCCAGACGTGACAGCGAGGCCAGGCCCAGTTGCAAGGCAGCAGGGCCCAAGTCGTAGCGGGTGCTGGCGTGGTCCTGGGTGACCAGGGCCAAGCGCTGAAAGCTCACCAAATAGCGGTGCGCCTTGGCGGCACTCATGCCCGCGGCGGCGGCCAAATCGCGCAACATCAACGGACCTTCGGCCTTGGCCAGCACGTCGAGCAGGGCAAAGCCCACTTCGACCGATTGGATGCCTGCGCGTTCTTTCATAGGTGCCTCAATGCTTGGATTTTAGAATTATGATTAGGTAAATCTATTCATCAATGCGTAATTTTGCCTGAGGACAACATCCATGAAACTGGCCACCTACAAAGACGGTTCACGCGACGGACAGCTGGTCGTCGTCTCCCGTGATTTGAGCACAGCGCATTATGCGACGGGCATCGCCTCCAGGATGCAACAAGTGTTAGACGACTGGAACTTCATCGCCCCCCAGTTACAAGACTTGTATGAAACGCTGAACAACGGCAAAGCGCGCCATGCCTTCCCGTTTGACCCGGCCTTGTGCATGGCGCCACTGCCCCGCGCTTACCAATGGGCCGATGGCTCGGCCTACATCAACCACGTGGAGCTGGTGCGTGCTGCGCGCGAATCCGAAGTGCCGCAAAGCTTCTACGAAGACCCGTTGATGTACCAAGGTGGCAGCGACGACTTCATCGGCCCCCGCGACGACGTGGTGTGCCCCAGCGAAGACTACGGCATCGACTTTGAAGCCGAGTTGGCGGTGATCACAGGCGACGTGCCCATGCAGGCCACGCCTGAACAAGCGCTGGACGGCATCCGCTTGGTCATGCTGGCCAATGACGTGTCATTGCGCCACCTGATTCCCAACGAGCTCACCAAAGGCTTTGGCTTTTTCCAAGGCAAACCCGCCACCGCGTTCAGTCCGGTGGCCGTGACCTTGGATGAGTTGGGCGACGCTTGGGACAAGGGGCGTGTGCACCTGACCGTGCAGTCGACTTGGAACGGCCGCAAAGTGGGCATGTGCGATGCGGGCCCCGACATGACGTTTCACTTTGGCCAATTGATCGCCCACATCTGCAAAACCCGCAATGTGCGCGCAGGCTCCATCGTGGGCAGCGGCACGGTGAGCAACCAGGGCGTTGAAACCCAAGGCAAAAAAGAATGGCCCAAGGGCTACAGCTGCATTGCCGAAAAGCGCGCCATTGAAACCATTTTGGACGGCAAGCCCAGCACCGAGTACATGAAGTTTGGTGACACCATACGCATCGAAGTCAAAGGCAAAGACGGTCAAACCGTGTTTGGCGCGATTGACCAAAAAATTGCGCCTTTGCATGCTTGAGCATCAACTGCGCACCATTGAAAAAGCCCCGATGTGTCGGGGCTTTTTTGTGGGCGTGTGAAGGTCAGCGTCCGTAAACCGAGGCAAAGTCTGCAAAACCTTTGACTTCCAGTGGGTTGCCAAACGGATCCAGAAAAAACATGGTCCACTGCTCGCCCGGCTGACCGGCAAAGCGCAGATGCGGCGCCAGCACAAAGGCTGTGCCCGCGTCTTGGAGGCGTTTGGCCATGGCCTGCCAATCGGGCAGGTTCATCACCAAACCAAAGTGCGGCATGGGCACCAACTTGCCATCCACATGGCCGGTATTTTGGGTTTTCAGCGGCTCGCCCAAATGCAAAGAGATTTGGTGGCCGTAAAAATCAAAGTCCACCCAGGTGTCGGTGCTGCGCCCTTCGGTGCAGCCCAACAGATCGCCATAGAAATGACGGGCAATGTTCAGGTCGGTGACGTTGAAAGCGAAATGAAAAAGGCTGCGCATGCACCAAGCATAAACGCAGCCTCAAACTCTTGCAGCCGCGACGCCGCAAGAACAGACAAACGGGTGACTTATTTCACCGCAGGGTCTGTCGCCATTTGGTCGAATTTCTTGAAGTACTGACGCGCCATCGCCACCACTTGGGCGTCAGTGGGGTGGTCGCTCGCCACGCTGTCGACGATGGTGTGTGCCATTGCCGCATCGTGCCGCTGGGCCCAATCGCGAAATTCGTCGCGCGCTTTGCCAGGGCCGGTCACCAGCACTTCGTGGCTGCCGTGCAGGGCTTTGGCGATGTCGGCAAACAAGGCGACGCTGTCGGTGGATTTGCCTTGGTGCTTGTGGTGTGTGCGCGATTTGATGCGTTGTGTTTCAACATGCTCGCGGTCAAACATCAGCACATGGGCTTCTTGGTGGTCGAGCCACACAACGGCGTGAAAAGTGGTCATGGAGTCTTTCTTTCTTAAGAGGGGTGACGTTCAAATGTTTCTTGGCAAGCAATGCAACGTGCAGCTTCGGGTGCCACGCTCAGACGTGCAGGGGGAATGGTTGCGTCGCAATCGGTGCAGTGGCCATAAGTGCCTGCGCTCAGGCGCTCCAGCGCGGCATCAATGGCAGAGAGCTCGGCGGTCTCGTGCTCATTGAGTGCGAACTCCAGATCGCGTGCGGTGTTGACTTGCGCGGTGGCGTCTTCGCTGTGCGCAAAGTGCTCGGCGGCCACTTCGGCGCGGCTTTTGGCGCCGCCGCGTTGCTCGGCAATCTGGGCCAGCAAGCGCTCGCGCATGTCTAACAGCTGGGCTTTGAATGCTTGGGTGGTGGTATTCATCGGCGCTCCTTTGTTTTCTTGCCTCCATGGTGCGCCGAATCACACCGTCCTTTATTGATCGAAGTCAACACATGCGTTGTGTTCTGAAAGAATAGGGCCATGAAACTGATTTGTACTTTGGCCGCATGGCTGCTCTTGGGTGCATCGGCCCATGCCGTGGACACCTCCATGGCCGAACGCACCCGCGCGTGCACCCACTGCCATGGCGAGCAAGGCAAGGCCGGGCCGGACGGCTACTACCCGCGCCTGGCGGGCAAGCCCGAGGGTTATTTGTTCCACCAGTTGCAAAACTTTCAGCAGGGGCGTCGTCATTACGACTTGATGGCCCGCTTGATCGAGCCCCTGCCCGAGGCGTATTTGCGCGATATGGCGCAGTATTTTTCCAACCTCCATGTGCCCTATCCTGCCCCCGCCTTGAATGCCACGGGTGTGCCTGCGGCCGTGCTGGCGCGTGGCAAAGCACTCACCTTGAATGGTGACGCGTCGCGCGGCGTGCCCGCCTGCGTGTCTTGCCACGGCGCACAGCTGACCGGTGTGGCCCCCGACGTACCGGGTTTGCTGGGTCTGCCACTCGACTATCTGAATGGGCAGCTGGGTGCCTGGCAATCGGGCCAACGCCGTGCTCATGCCCCCGATTGCATGGCGCAAGTGGTCAAACGCTTGGCCTCAGATGACTTGATGGCGGTGGCTCAGTACCTGGCCCGTCAACCCTTGCCTGCCAACACATCGCCGGCGAGTTTGAGTGTCTTGCGGGCCAGCAACCCATCGTCGACGAAGCAACAAGTTGCGACCGATGTGCGAACAGGTGCAATGCCGAGTCGCACCATGGGTGCAACGCCTGTCGCAACGACATGGACCTGCGGCAGCGCCCCCGGCGTGGTGGGGGTGCTGCCATGAAGCGCGTATTTTTCGCGCTGTGCGCTGCCTTATTGGCGATTGCCATGTGGGTCGTCTATGACAACTTTGCTGACGGTCTGGACACCAACGTAGCGGTGATGTCGGAGCCAGCAAGTGCCGACCGGGTGGCCCAAGGCGCCTACCTCGCGCGCGCAGGCAATTGCGTGTCGTGCCACACCGCCCCGGGTCAAGCGTCTTATGCGGGTGGGCGTGCGTTCGCCACACCGTTTGGCACCGTCTATGCCAGCAATCTCACCTCTGACGCCGACACGGGCTTGGGCACCTGGAACGCGCAACATTTTTGGCGTGCTTTGCACCATGGCCGTTCCAAAGACGGGCGCTTGCTGGCGCCTGTGTTCCCCTACAACCACACCAGCCTGATCACCCGGGCGGATTCGGACGCCTTGTTTGCGTTCTTCCAAAGCCTGGCACCTGTGGCGCGCGCCACACCAGCGCACGAGCTGCGTTGGCCGTTTGGCACGCAAGCTGCATTCGCTGTGTGGCGCAGCCTGTATTTCAAGCCCGCGACTTTCCATGCGGACGCCCAGCAATCGCCCGAATGGAACCGTGGCGCTTATTTGGTGCAGGGCTTGGGCCATTGCGCCGCCTGCCACAGCGCACGCGATGCCTTGGGCGCCAGCGGGGCTTTGGACGATTTGAGCGGCGGCGTTATGCCCGGTGTCAATTGGTATGCGCCGTCTTTGCTGAGCGTGCTAGAAACCGATTTGGCCCACACGCCGCAAAACGAAGTCGTGCGCTTGCTCAAAACAGGCCAGTCCTCGCACGCCTGGGTGAACGGCCCCATGGGCGAGGTGGTGCAAAACAGCACACAGTATTTGCGTGACGACGATTTGCGTGCCATGGCCACTTACTTGCAGTCGCGCGCCCAGCAGGCCTTGAGTGCGCAGCCTGAATCCACTGCCGTATCACCGTCGCGCAAAGCCAGTGTGCGCAGCGTTGACAATGGTGCTGCGGTGTACAAAGACCATTGTGCGCAATGCCATGGCGATCAAGGACAAGGCCAGGCAGATGCCTATCCTGCTTTGGCGGGCAACCGTTCGGTGCAGATTGGCAACATCACCAACCTGGTGCAGATCCTCACCTATGGTGGTTTCTCGCCCGCCACCCAGACTCAGCCGCAACCCTATGGCATGCCGCCGTTTGTGCTCACGCTCAGCGACCGCGACATGGCCGATGTGCTCACCCACATTCGCCAGCAGTGGGGCAATCAGGCGCCCACCGTGACCGAGTTTGATGTGAACCGTGTGCGGGTATTACAGAGGCACTGAAAGTGGTCTGTCGCTGACCCTTAAAATTCAAACATGGAACACATGCGCCACGCCCTTCACCTCACCCGCCTCGTGCTGGTGTGGTTTGCGTTGTCGGTCGGTGTTGCCATCGCCTCGCCCATGGTCAATCCCCAGACCATGGACTTGGTGTGTACCAGCACCGGTAGCATGAAGCTGGTGGTGCAGGGCGACGATGCCGATGTGGCAGCCACCAGCCACACCTTGGATTGCCCTTTGTGTGCAACGCTCTCAGCGCCGCCTGCGTTGAGCACCTCACTGACTCAACCTGCGCCGTCCTCCTTGGCGCATGCGCTTGAGCCCCTCGCAGCGGCACACATTGCCTCTGTCACCGCCCCGCCGATGCCCTCGCGTGGGCCTCCTGCACTTTCTCTCTGATGTTTTAAGCGGGTCAAGGCGTTGAGCCTTGGCTTGATTGGTTGGCTTTTTGCTGCGCCGCGGCGTATGCATGGGGCCGAAATATCTGAGGCGTTGCCGTCACGTTTGCCGTGAGCCGAGCACGCGTTGAAAGTCATTCATGAAACACACGTTTTTTTCTCTGTCACCCCTCGCCCTTTCTTTGGCGTTGGCCATCTCAACGGGGGCCATGGCCCAAACGAATCAAGACAATTCTCTGAACACCGTGGTCATCACGGGCAAGGCGGACTCGCTGACGCAAAGTAGCCTTGAAACTGCCAAAGACAGCGTCAAAGCCATTCCGGGTGGCGCTTCCATCGTGGACTTGAACCAAGTGCGTGAAGGCCGTCAATCGACGTGGAGCGACAGCTTGGGGCTGGCACCAGGCGTCTTCATTCAAGACCGGTTTGGTTCTGAAGAGGCACGCATCTCCATTCGAGGCTCAGCACTCAGCCGCACGTATCACAGCTTTGGTACGAAGGTGATGCAAGACGGCGTGCCGATCAACTACGCCGATGGTTTCTTTGACATGCAAACCGTTGACCCCAATGCGTCACGTTATGTGGAAGTGTTGCGTGGCCCAAATGCCACCACCTATGGCGCTACCACCTTGGGTGGGGCCATTAACTTTGTTGCGCCTACAGGCTATAGCAGTCCTGGTAGTTTGGTGCGAGCCGAGGTGGGTAGCTTTGGCTACAACAAGGTATTTGGCAGTACCGCGGGCGTCGGCAAAGCTGACGCGACGAGTGGCAATGTGTGGGACTACTACGTGGCTGGTTCGCAAACCAAACAAGATGGCTTTCGCGATCATGCCGACATGGAAAACCAAAAAGTCTTGGGTAACTTTGGTGTCAAGGTCAGCAAGGACATCGAGTCGCGTTTTTATGTGGCCGCCGTGCGTAGCCGTACACAGCTTCCAGGCTATTTGACGAAGGATGAATTAGAGAAAGACCCATCTATCGCGAGCAGTCAGAAGGTGGGTGCGATTTACCCTTATCGCGAAGATGCAAACCGCCGTCGCGATGTTGATGCGCAGCGCGTAGGCAACAAAACCACCGTGCGTGACGGCAACACCATTTATGAGTTCGCCGCTTACAGCATGAACTACAGCTTGTGGCATCCGATTGATAGCATCATTGAGCAAAACGCCAAGTCAATTGGCGGGCATCTCAAGGCCACACGTTTGTTAGACCAACACCAAATCAGCGTGGCTTACTTGCCAAGCGTTGGTTCGACAAGAGGCACGGCCAAGCCCACCAACAACCAAGGCCTAGCAACAGGCCCCGCGACATCGAACTACGATCAACAATCCAAGAACGACAGTTTCTTCATTGAAGATAAATTCAAGTCTTCCGAACGCACCACATGGATTGCAGCGTTGCAATATGACCGTGCCCATCGCAAGGTGATTGATGCGCTGCTTACGTCCAACAATTACGACTACGCTTTCAATCAATGGAGTCCACGTGTGGGCGTGACGCATGACTTGACGCCTAAAAACCAAGTGTTTGCCAGCGTGAGCCGTAACTTTGAAGCGCCGATGTTTGGCACAGCAGGTAACTCGACCACCGCGTTCAAACCCCAAACTGGCACCACATTTGAAGTCGGTACACGTGGCGAAGAGACGTACGACAAACATCAGTTCGGCTGGGATGCCACTTTCTATCGCGCGAATTTGAACAATGAATTTTTGACGTCGTGTTCCAACGCGACGTGCACAACGTCAACCACCACCAATGTGCCTAAGACCATGCACCAAGGGCTTGAGTTGGGGCTGAGTCATTTGTTCGATAAAAAAGTGGACACACGCCTTGCACTTTTGTACAGCGATTTCAAATTCGTGGATAACGCGTCAGTGGGGAACAACACACTGCCAGGTTTTCCACCTGTCATCGTGCGGGGTGAGGTGTTGTACCGATTTGGTGCGCAAGTCAACGGCAAGCCCAGCACCTACATGGGGCCGAAGTTTGAGTGGGTGCCCAGCAAAGCGCCTATGGACTACGCCAACACGGTGTACAACGACAGCTATGCCCTCTTGGGGTTCAAAGCGGGGCAAGCGATTGATAAAAAATGGTCTTGGTTCTTGGATGCGCGTAATTTGACCGATAAAAAATATGCCGCAACAACAAACATCAGCGCCAACTACACAGCCACGGCCACCGCGGGTGATGGCCGTCGTTACTACCCAGGCGATGGTCGCTCTTTTTATGTGGGCGTAGAGGCTAAATTCGACTAATCCAAAGAGACTTGCACCAAGGATGGTTGCAAGCTTTTCTTCAATCATGAGGTGATCAATTGAATCAGCAAGTTCGTTTTTTATTCGCGATGAGTCTAGTTGCCATGGCTGCTTTTCAGTCAGCCCGTGCGCATATCGTATTGACAGAGCCCAAAGCCATTGCGGGCAGTTACCACAAGGCCACGCTGCGTGTGGGCCATGGCTGCAATGGATCGCCCACCACAGGTCTCATCGTGCAAGTCCCATCAGGCTTTCAAGGGGCCAAGCCTCAACCGAAGTACGGCTGGACCGTTGCCACTCGCAAGGCAAAGCTGGCGACGCCCTACAACAGCCACGGTAAAACCGTGACGGACGATGTGGTGGAGTTGCGTTGGACAGTTGTCAGCAAAGAAGCTGTACTGCCCGATGACCAGTTTGACGAATTCGCCCTGATGGGCCGCTTGCCAGATCAGGCGGGTCCTATGTGGGTCAAAATTTTGCAGACCTGTGAGAATGGCCAAACAGATTGGTCGGAAATTCCAAGCAGTGGCACTTCGACGCGAGGCTTGAAGTCTCCCGCTGCATTGCTGGATGTGCAGCCGGCCCCCACTCACGAACACCACCATTAAACCCAAGGAGCTTTTTTTATGAAGATTGCCAAACATCTCATGGCCGCTGCGTTCAGCAGTGTGTTTGCTGTCAGCGCTTTCGCCCAAAACGTGACCGTCACCGACGCCTGGGCCCGCGCCACGGTGCAAGGCCAAAAGGCCACCGGTGCGTTCATGAAGATCACCGCCAAAAACAACACCAAGCTGATTGCGGTCAGCAGCCCCGTCGCCGGTGTGGCTGAGATTCATGAAATGAAAATGGAAAAAGATGTGATGAAGATGGCCGCTTTGCCCAATGGCCTGGACCTGCCCGCAGGCAAGGCGGTGGAGCTCAAGCCCGGCGGCTACCACCTGATGTTGATGGACCTCAAAGCCCCCTTGGCCAAAGACAGCGCCGTGCCTTTGACCTTGACACTGCAAGACGCCAAGGGCGTCAAGTCGACCCTGGAGCTCAAGGTCTTGGTGGGCATGCAAGCGCCCAACATGCCCAGCCACGACCACAGCACGCACAAGCACAGCGAACACATGCACGGCGAACACAAGCATTGATTTGTCAGTCTGCTGAGGGTTGGGGTTTGGTTTAATGCAGATAACCCATTCACAGGAGACAGCCATGACCCAGTCCAGCGGTTTTGATTTCACCAAGTTCGTGCCCGGCTTTGATTTCTTGAAAAACCTCACGCCCGTTGCTGGCAGTGCTGGCGCGCCTGCGCCGGGTTGGGTGGCGCCCACGCTGGACCCCGAGGAGTTGGAAAAACGCATCCAAGAGCTCAAGACCGTGCACTTCTGGTTGGAGCAAAACACCAAAGCCGTGGCGGCCACGATCCAAGCCCTGGAAGTGCAGCGCATGACGCTCTCCACCTTGAAAGGCATGAACTTGAGTTTTCATGAATTGGCCGAGTCGCTCAAAGTGAATGCTCAAGCTTCTGCTGCGCCGTTTGCTGCTGCCACGCGAGAAGCCCCCGCTGCACCGCAAGCCGAAGCAGCCAGCTCCAAAGCGACCAAGTCAACAGGCAAATCAACGGGCAACTCCAGTAAAGCCAAAGCGGCGACCAGCGCCGTTGTGGACCCCTCCCAATGGTGGGGTGCCTTGACCGATCAGTTTCAGCACATCGCCCAAAAAGCCATGCAAGACATGGCGCACAGCGCCAATTCGCATGCGGGCGCAGCATCGGCTGCCAGTGGCAAAGCGTCAAACGCCAAGGCCAAACCGGCAGCCAAAAAAACAGCCCGTAAAACGGCACGTCCAGCGGCGCGCAAAGCGACAAGCAAAACATCGCGCTGACATCGCCCTCTCATTACACCCACAGCCATGCAACTCTTTCCCTACGGTCATGCCACCCACCCGCAATGGCGCATGGCTGCGGGCTTGGTGCTGGCGCAGCTGCGCGCCCACATGGCCTTGCCCGACTACGCCAGTGCGCCGCACTTGGGCCTGCTCTACATCACCGACCACTACGCGACTGAGGCACAAGCGATTTTGGATTTCCTGCGCGACGAGCTGCCTGAGGTGACCGACTGGGTGGGCACGGTGGGCGTGGGCATTGCGGCCAACAATGTGGAGTACTTTGACGAGCCCGCCTTGAGCGTGATGCTGTGCGACATCTCGCCCGAGCATTACCGCGTATTCAGCGGCGTGGCGCCCCTGATGCAAGCCGGCACCACGGGCAGCGCGTTTGTGCCGCACACCGCACTCTTGCATGCTGATGCAGCAACGCCCGATGTGCCGGAGTTGATTGCCGAGCTGGCCCAACGCACCGCCAGTGGTTATGTGTTTGGCGGCTTGGCGGCAAGCCGAACCGATGTGGTGCAATTTGCCGTCAAGGGCGATGGCAATGTGGCCGGACAAGGCAAGGCCACGGGTGTGTTCCATGGTGGTTTGAGTGGCGTGGCCTTTGACGCCCAGGTGGCCATGATGTCGCGCGTCACCCAAGGCTGTTTGCCTATTTCGCCCGTGCACACCATCACTAGCGCTGATGGCCATGTGGTGCTGACCTTAGACAATGAACCCGCGCTGCATGTGCTGGAGCGCGATTTGCACGTTAGCTTGACCGATGCCCAACCCGCCATTGCCAAAGTGCGCGCCACCTTGGTGGGCTTGGCGCCTGCGCATGACGCAACCATCAAACGCACCGGCGAGTTTGACGATGCGGTCTTGGTGCGTCACATCATTGGCTTAGACCCAGCCCGCGAAGCGGTGGCGATTGCGCAGCCGGTGGAGGTGGGCATGCACTTCACGTTTTGCCAACGCAATGCAGCGGCGGCACGCGCTGACTTGATGCG
Source organism: Comamonadaceae bacterium (assembly GCA_947453965.1). Taxonomy (GTDB): domain Bacteria; phylum Pseudomonadota; class Gammaproteobacteria; order Burkholderiales; family Burkholderiaceae_C; genus Limnohabitans. Next base: position 23,116 of record CANGIQ010000027.1, on the reverse strand, counting down.
CATTGGCGCCGAAATACGCGAAGCCTTAGAGCCCGAAGAAATGACGGCCGAGTTGGCTGGCGCCTTGAGTTCCGACACGCAAATCAATCCACACCCTGCACGCCGCATGGCTGGCGCGATTTATGTCAGCTGTGCCGGGCGCGGCGGGCCACACTTTGGCGCAGCCAGTGCCGAGCTGCAAATCGTGCGCCGGGCGCTAGGAGATGTGCCTTTGGTCGGGTTTTTCGCCGGAGGCGAGATCGCCCACCAAGAGCTGTACGGCTACACCGGCGTGTTGACGGTGTTCACCACCGAGGCTTGAAAAATTTAAGCCTTGGCGTTTGATTCGCCACTGGGGTTATTCAAGCCCTCATGCAAGCGTTGCATGTCCAAATCGCCCGTCCATTTGGCAACCACCAAAGTGGCCACGCCGTTGCCCACCAAATTGGTCAAGGCGCGCGCCTCTGACATGAAACGGTCAATGCCCAAGATGAGTGCCAGGCCCGCCACGGGTACGCCACCCACCGCTGACAGTGTGGCGGCCAACACAATGAAGCCACTGCCTGTGATGCCCGCTGCACCCTTGGAGGTGAGCAACAACACGGCCAACAAGGTGAGTTGTTGTGTCAGGCTCATCGGTGTGTCAGTGGCTTGTGCAATGAACACCGCAGCCATCGTCAGGTAGATGGAGGTGCCGTCTAAATTGAACGAGTAGCCTGTTGGAATGACCAAACCCACCACAGATTTGCGTGCGCCCAGGTTTTCCAGCTTCTCCATCATGCGTGGCAAGACCGATTCAGAAGACGAGGTACCCAACACAATGAGCAACTCCTCTTTGATGTATTTCACAAACTTCCAAATGCTGAAACCATGCAGCCTGCTGATGAGGCCCAACACCACGAACACAAAAATCAAGCAGGTCAAATAGAACGTGCCCATCAATTTGCCGAGCGAGAACAGCGAGTCCACACCGTACTTGCCAATCGTGAAAGCCATCGCACCAAATGCGCCAATGGGTGCGACTTTCATGATGATGCCCACGATGTCAAACAGCACGTGCGACAACTTTTCGATGAAGTCAAACACCAGCGTGCCGCGTCCGCCAAACTTGTGCAAGGCAAAACCAAACAACACAGAGAACAACAACACTTGCAAGATTTCGCCTTTGGCAAACGCATCCACCACCGAAGTGGGAATGACATTGAGCAAGAAGTCCACCGTGCCCTGCATCTTGCCGGGGGCTGTGTAGGCCGCAATGCCCTTGGTGTCGAGTGTGGATGCATCCACATTCATGCCCACACCCGGTTGCACAAAGTTAACGATGACCAAGCCCACAATGAGCGCGATGGTGCTGACCACTTCGAAGTACAGCAAAGCCAGACCGCCCGTTTTACCGACTTTCTTCATATCTTCCATACCCGCGATGCCCACGACGACGGTACAAAAGATGATGGGCGCGATGATCATCTTGATGAGTTTGATGAACCCGTCACCCAAGGGCTTCATGTCTGAGCCCACTTGTGGATAGAAGTGACCCAACAAAACGCCCAGGGTCACGGCGAACAACACCTGGACATAGAGCGATTGGTAAATAGGCTTTTTAGTTGCTGCGTGTGTCATAGAGGATCTCTTTGTTAGATCCTCACAATCTAACGTTCAATCTTCTTATTTTGAATGTGGTTTTCCACTACATCCGTACGTCATACCCCGCGCGCACGGTCTACTTTGAACTTGGCGCGAAACGCGCCGAACTGACCCACCTCCAACGCCTCGCGCACTTCGCGCATCAGGTTCAGGTAGTAATGCAGGTTGTGCACCGTGGTCAGCATGGGGCCCAGCATTTCGCCGCAACGGTCGAGGTGGTGCAAGTAGGCGCGGCTAAAGCCGCCGCTGGTGCTGCCGTCGGGCCGTGTGTGGCCCGCGCAGGTGTAACAGGTGCAGGTGCTGTCGAGCGGGCCGTGGTCTGACTTGTGGCGTGCGTTGCGCAACTTCAAATCGCCATAGCGGGTGAAGATCGTGCCGTTGCGTGCATTGCGGGTGGGCATGACGCAGTCAAACATGTCTACCCCATCGGCCACGCCTTGCACCAGGTCTTCCGGTGTGCCTACGCCCATCAGGTAGCGTGGCTTGTGCTCGGGCAAACGATGCGGTGTGTGCGCCATGATTTCCAACATTTGCTCTTTGGGCTCGCCCACGCTCACGCCGCCGACGGCGTAGCCGGGAAAGTTCATTTCCACCAGGGCTTCGAGGGATTCTTGGCGCAGGTTGGTGAACATGCCGCCTTGCACGATGCCAAACAGCGCGTTGGGGTTTTCCAAGCGCACAAATTCATCTTGGCTGCGCACCGCCCAGCGACGGCTCATCTCCATGCTCTTGCGGGCTTCGGCCTCGGTGGTGAGGTGGCCTTTGGTTTCGTAGGGTGTGCACTCGTCGAGTTGCATCACGATGTCGCTGTTGAGCGTGGTTTGAATTTGCATGCTCACCTCGGGTGACATGAACAGCTTGTCGCCATTCACGGGTGAGGCAAAGGTCACGCCCTCTTCGGTGATCTTGCGCATGGCACCCAGCGACCACACTTGGAAACCGCCGCTGTCAGTGAGGATGGGTTTGTTCCAACGCTCAAAGTCGTGCAGGCCACCAAAGCTTTGCATCACGTCAAGGCCAGGACGCATCCACAGGTGGAAGGTGTTGCCCAAAATGATTTGAGCGCCCATCTCTTCGAGGCTGCGGGGCATCACGCCCTTGACCGTGCCGTAGGTGCCCACGGGCATGAAGATGGGGGTTTGCACCACGCCGTGGTTGAGCGTGAGCGTGCCGCGGCGGGCGTGGCTGCCTGCATAGCTGCCGTCAGCGGCAGGTGTGTCTTTGGTGAGAACGTCAAATTTCAACATGGTTGGTCTTTCAAGCGGTTCTTGATGCGGTGGTTTTTTCTAGCAGCATGGCATCGCCGTAGCTGAAAAAACGGTAGTGGTTGGCAATCGCGTGGCGGTACAGCGCGTGCATGTGGTCAAAGCCTGCAAACGCGCTGACCAGCATGAGCAAGGTGCTTTTGGGCAAATGAAAGTTGGTGATCAGCACGTCCACTACCTGAAACGCAAAACCCGGCGTGATGAAAATCTGCGTGTCGCCGCTCGTCAGGCCACTTTGCGCCCAGCTCTCCAGCGTGCGCACACTTGTGGTGCCCACGGCCACCACGCGGCCACCGCGTGCGCGGCAGTCGGCAATGGCCTGAATCGTTTCGGGTGGGATGTTGTACCACTCGCTGTGCATGCGGTGCTCAGCCAGGTTCTCGGTTTTCACCGGTTGAAACGTGCCCGCGCCCACATGCAGCGTGACGCTGGCGCGCGACACGCCTTGGGCCTCCAGCCCTTGCAGCACCCCTTCGTCAAAGTGCAGCGCGGCGGTGGGCGCTGCGGCAGCGCCTGGGTGTTTGGCAAACACGGTTTGGTAACGGCGCTCGTCCTCGGCTTTGTCTGCCTCGGTTTCGTGCTGCGCGTCAGCCGTGTTTTGGTGTCGTTCGATGTAGGGAGGCAGAGGCATGTGGCCGTGCTGTTGCATCAGCGTGTGCGGCTCGTCGCTGAATTTGAAGCGAAACAGTTGGCCGTCCTCGTTGGGCCAGCGGCCCAAGAGCGTGGCCGTGAAGCCGCCTTTTTGGGGGCCACCGTTCATCCACAGCGCAGTGCCCACGGGCGGCTTTTTGCTCACCTTCATATGGGCCACCACTTCGTGACCGGTGAGCACGCGCTCGACCAAAAGTTCCAGCTTGCCGCCGGTGGGCTTCTCGCCAAACAAACGGGCCTTGACCACTTGGGTGTCGTTGAACACCAGCAAGTCACCGGCCTTGAGCAAGGCGGGAAGGTCTTTGAAGGTGCGGTCTTCGAATGCAGGGCCACGGCCATCGAGCAAACGCGAGGCGCTGCGTTCAGAGGCGGGATGCTGGGCAATCAGGGACTCAGGCAGTTCGAAATCGAAATCGCTGAGCGTGTAAGTGTGTGACATGCGCTTGAGGGCCGGACGGGCCCGTTCCAAGTAAAAACAGCGGTGATTTTAGGCGTCGACTGGACGAATCGCGTTTTCTAAATTCATGAAGATGGGGCGTCCGTCTGGCGTGTTGAGTGGAATGACCTGCTCTTGTGTGCCTTCGGTTGCTGGGATGAGCGCACACAAGGTCGGACTGCTGCGCAGTTCGCCGTTGAGGTGAACCTCCAAGTCGGCGATCACCAGTTGCACGTTCGAGAGGATGCTTTTGACTTTCATAGGTGCTCCTTGGGTTGATTCTGGAGATTGTCCCTGAGTAAAACGTCCGTGCAGAGTGCATCTGCAAGCGTCAGTGAAAGTCTTCTTCGCGCTGGTGCCGCAGGGCCAGCACGGTCACAGTGGTGGCGTTGTCTATTTCGAACAAGGCCACATAGCCAGACGCACCAAATGAAATGATGAGTTCTCGCAACCGGGGGCCGTGTGCGCCCTGGGCCGCTTTGCGGCAGGTGAAGGGAAATTGTTCTAACAGTTTGAAGCTGTCTTCCAGGGTTTGGCGTGCGCGCAGCGCCACCTGCAGGTCGTGTTCAAGCAAAAAATCAAACAAGCGAAGCAAGTCGGCTTGTGCTTCTTCGGTGAAGCGAACTTCAAACCGGGTCATGTGCGCTTTAAGTGCGTTTGGCAGCAGCGATGCGTTGGTCGAGTTGTGCCAACACAGCTTCAGCGCTCACGTAGCGATTAGACTTTTGCGCGCTTTCGGCGGCGCGCAGGCCACGCGCAATGAATTCATCTTCGGCCGCACGCTGCGCAATGAAGTTCTCCAACGAAGATTCCATCAACTTGGACAGGGTTTCGTTGGGCCGCAAGGCGCGCTCAGCCGCTTCGCGCAACTCGGGCTTGACACGCAATGCGGGCAGGGTGGATGTCTTCATGTGAGCTTCCAAAACAACGTGTGATGCAATTGTAATGCGCGAGGCTTAGGTGCGTGGCGCGGGCACAATCTGACGACATGTCGCCCAAAGCCAAAACCGCTGCTCAGCCGGAAACAAAACCCCTGTCCGCACCGCAAAAAGCGTTGCGCAAACTCGGGCTGGACCGCGACATTGATTTGGCCTTGCATTTGCCCCTGCGCTACGAGGACGAAACCCGCATCGTGCGGCTGGCCGACACGCGCGAGGGCGACATGGCACAAATCGAGGCCACGGTGGTGTCGTGCGAGGTGGCCTACAAACCACGGCGCCAATTGCTGGTGGTGGTGGACGATGGTTCGGACACGTGCACGCTGCGGTTTTTCAGCTTTTACCCGTCACAGCAAAAAGCCTTGGCGGTGGGCAACCGCCTGCGCCTGCGCGGCGAGGTCAAAGGCGGGTTCATGGGGCGCACCATGATGCACCCGAGTTTTCACATGGCCGGCGGTGAGCTGCCCCAGGCGCTCACACCCGTGTACCCCACATCGGCTGGTTTGCCGCAGGTGTATTTGCGCAAGGCCGTGCACAGTGGCTTGGTGCATGCGGCGCGCAAGGGCGCGTTTGCTGAAACCATTCCACCCGAGCAGCTGCCGCGTTCGGCGATGGGTGCTGATGCCAAGGCCTGGAGCCTGGAGCAGGCGCTGCACTTTTTGCACCACCCCACGCCGGATGTGTCGCTGACACAATTAGAAGACCGCACCCATCCCGCATGGCAACGCCTCAAGGCAGAAGAACTGCTGGCCCAGCAGCTGTCGCAACTCCAGTCCAAGCGCGCACGCGACGAACTGCGTGCGCCTGCCTTGGCGCTGAAACAAGGCGGACTGCACGAGCAGTTGCTGGCCGTGTTGCCGTTTGGGCTCACTGGTGCGCAGCGCCGCGTGGGCGAAGAAATTGCCAAAGACGTGATGCGCCAAGTGCCAATGCACCGTTTGTTGCAAGGCGATGTGGGCTCGGGCAAAACCGTGGTCGCTGCCTTGGCCGCTGCCATTGCCATGGATGGCGGCTGGCAATGTGCGCTGATGGCACCCACCGAAATTTTGGCGGAGCAGCATTTCCGCAAACTCATTGGCTGGCTCGAACCGTTACTGGCGCCGCTGGGTAAGCGCGTGGCATGGCTCACAGGCAGTCAAAAGAAAAAAGAGCGCACCGAAATGCTGGCCCTCATCGCCAGCGGCGAAGCCGCCTTGGTAGTCGGCACGCATGCCGTGATTCAAGAACAAGTGCAATTCAAAAACTTAGCGCTCGCCATCATCGACGAGCAACACCGCTTCGGTGTGGCCCAGCGTTTGGCCTTGCGTCAGAAGATGAACCATACAGACGAGTCAGAGGGCGGGGCGGTAGGCGATGTGGCGACATTAAGAGCGAAGCGAGGAGCCATATCGCCTACTGCCCCGCCCTCTGACGCCGCTCACACCGCTGGCACACAACAAGAACCCCACATGCTCATGATGAGCGCCACCCCCATCCCCCGCACCTTGGCCATGAGCTACTACGCCGACCTCGATGTGTCCACCTTGGACGAGCTGCCGCCCGGTCGCACGCCGGTGGTGACCAAGCTGGTGTCAGAGGCGCGGCGCGATGAGCTGGTTGAACGCATCCGCCATCAGTTGGACGAAGGCCGTCAGGTCTATTGGGTCTGCCCGTTGATTGAAGAAAGCGAAGCACTCGATTTGACCAACGCCACCGAAACGCATGCCCTGTTGACCGAGGCGCTCAACCCGCCGGGCATGAAGCCTGTGCTGGTGGGCTTGCTGCATTCGCGCATGCCGCCGGCCGACAAAAAGGCAGTGATGGCCCAGTTTGAAAGCGGCGCCATGGGGGTGCTGGTCAGCACCACGGTGATCGAGGTGGGGGTGGACGTGCCCAATGCCTCGCTGATGGTGATTGAGCATGCCGAGCGTTTTGGCCTGAGCCAGCTGCACCAGTTGCGTGGGCGCGTGGGCCGTGGTGCCGCTGCATCGGCCTGTGTGCTGATGTACGCCACGGGCGAGAGTGGACGCGTGAGTGAAACCGCCCGCGAGCGTTTGCGCGCGATGGTGGAAACCTCGGATGGGTTTGAGATCGCCCGGCGTGATTTAGAAATTCGCGGTCCCGGCGAGTTCTTGGGCGCGCGTCAATCGGGTGCTGCCTTGCTGCGTTTTGCCGACTTGGCCGAAGACGGGGCGCTGCTGGACTGGGCGCGCCACTTGGCCCCGCAGATGTTGGACAACTATCCCGACATGGCACAGCGCCACATCGAGCGCTGGTTGGGTGGAAAATCCGATTTCTTGAAAGCCTGACCCATGACCCTGACCGAACTCAAATACATCGTCGCGGTGGCCCGTGAAAAACACTTTGGCCGCGCGGCCGATGCGTGCTTTGTGTCGCAACCCACGCTGTCGGTGGCGATCAAAAAACTCGAAGAAGAGTTGGACGTCAAGCTCTTTGAACGCAGCGCCAACGAAGTGGCGGTGACGGCGTTGGGCGAAGAAATCGTGCGCCAAGCGCAAAGCGTGTTGGAGCAAGCGGCCAGCATCAAAGAAATTGCCAAGCGCGGCAAAGACCCGCTGGCAGGCCCTCTGAAGCTGGGCGTGATCTACACGATTGGCCCGTATTTGCTGCCGAGTTTGGTGCGTCAAGCGATTGCCAAAACGCCGCAGATGCCGCTCATGTTGCAAGAAAACTTCACCGTCAAGCTGCTGGAAATGCTGCGTACCGGGGAGATCGATTGCGCCATCATGGCCGAGCCTTTTCCCGACACCGGTTTGGCCACTGCGCCGTTGTATGACGAGCCCTTCATGGCTGCCGTGCCCAGCACCCACCCGCTGGCCACGCAGGCATCGGTGACGGCGGATGCGTTGAAAAACGAAACCATGTTGCTGCTGGGCAATGGCCATTGCTTCCGTGACCATGTGTTGGAAGTGTGTCCCGAGTTTGCGCGTTTTTCGAGCAATGCCGAAGGCATTCAAAAGAGCTTCGAGGGGTCGTCCCTGGAAACCATCAAACACATGGTGGCGGCCGGTATGGGCGTGACGCTGGTGCCGCGTTTGAGCGTGCCCAAAGAGGCCCTGGGCACCCAGGCCAAGCGCAAGAAAAGCGAAGAAACCTATGTGCGTTATTTACCCATTGCTGACGAGGCGGGCGGTGCGCCCCCCACGCGGCGCGTGGTGCTGGCTTGGCGCCGCAGCTTCACGCGTTACGAGGCGATTGCGGCTTTGCGCAATGCGATTTACGCCTGCGAGCTGCCCGGCGTGAACCGCCTCTCGTGAGTGCTTGGTGATGCGTGAACGACTCGGTTTGTATTTGGATTTGATCCGCTGGAACCGTCCCGCGGGTTGGCTGCTGCTGCTGTGGCCTTCGTTGTCGGCCTTGTGGGTGGCGGCCGATGGCTGGCCGGGCTGGGAGCTGGTGCTGGTGTTTGTGGCGGGGACGGTGTTGATGCGCAGCGCAGGCTGCTGCTTGAACGATGTGGCTGACCGCGACTTTGACCGCCATGTCAAACGCACGGCGCAACGGCCGGTGACCCGTGGTGCGGTGTCCGTGCGCGAGGCGTTGCTGGTCGGTGCCGTGTTGGCGTTGGCGGCGTTTGTGATGGTGGTGCTGACCACCAACCTGGCCACAGTGCTGTGGTCGTTCGTTGCCTTGGCCGTGACCTTGGTCTACCCCTACGCCAAACGTCATGTGTCGATGCCGCAGGCGGTGCTGGGGATTGCGTTTAGTTTTGGCATTCCGCTGGCATTCACCGCTGTGCGCGGCGGCGACATCGCATGGGCCACGTTGAGTACCCAGGTTTTATGGGATGCGGTGCCACCGTTGGCCTGGGGCTTGCTGGCGTTCAATTTGTTTTGGGTCTTGGCCTATGACACCGAATACGCCATGGTGGACCGCGATGACGACCTGCGCATCGGCATGAAAACTTCAGCCATCACCCTCGGGCGCTACGACGTGGCGGGGGTGATGGCTTTTTATGCCATCTATCTTGAGGGTTGGATGGTCTTGCTGGGTGACGCCCAGTTGGGTTGGCCTTGGTTGCTGGCTTTGGTGGTGGCCACCTTGCAAGCGGTGTGGCATTTTTCCTTGATCAAGGGGCGTACCCGTGAGGGGTGCTTCAAGGCGTTTCGCTTGAACCACTGGTTAGGCGCCACCGTGTTTGTGGGCGTTGTGCTGGGTTACGCCTTGCGCTGAGTGGCGCGTGAAGATGTAAAAAAGCGCTTGATTCAAGCGCTTTTTTTGTGCACGAAGCTTGGCTGATCAATGGGCCTTGGCTTTTTTATGCTTTTTCTTTTTGTGTTTTTTCTTCTTGGCTTTTTTGTCGGCTTTGTTCGACGCAGGGGCTGCGGCTGTGTCAGTCACAGCGGGAGCAGCTTGAACAGCAGGAGCCACAGGGGCGACGGCTTGGGCGGGCGCTGCTGTTTGAGCCGTGGTCGCGAAGGGCAGCGCCAAGGCGGCGGCTGACACCAGAGAGAGAAGTAGTTTGTTCATGTGTGAAAAGTTTTTTTGAAATCTCGACGGCCTTATTGTCGCACCATGGGCGACTTGAACCTTACGCTCCGAAGGCGTCACCCAGCTCTTTGGCGCGATGCTCAGCGGCTTTGAGTGCGGCTTCAAACAAAGAGGCAACGCCAGCTTCTTGCAGTGACGTGATGGCCGCGTAGGTGGTGCCGCCTTTGGAGGTGACGCGTTCGCGCAGCACCGAGGGCGGTTCGCTGGCGCTACGCGCCAACTCCGAGGCGCCAACAAAGGTGCCCACGGCCAATTGATGCGCTTGCGCAGGCGTGAGCCCCATTTTGGTGCCTGCATCGATCATGGCTTCGATGAAGAAAAACACATAGGCGGGGCCAGAGCCCGAAATGGCCGTGACGGCATCGAGCAAGGGCTCATCGTTGACCCACAGGTACTGCCCGGTGGTGGCCACGACCTGCTCAATCCACTGCTTGTCGGCGGGAGTGACCGCAGGCCGCGCAAACAAACCGGTTTGACCCAAACCCACCAAGGCCGGGGTGTTGGGCATGGCACGCACCACGCGCTCGGTGCCCAGCCATTGCGCAATGCTGTCGCTGCGAATACCGGCGGCCACGCTCAGATGCAAGGCGTGGCTGCAATGGGCGCGCACTTGCTCGGCTGCTTCTTTGAAGGTTTGGGGCTTAACGGCCCACACCACCAGGCCAGCCTCGTGCAGCGTGGCATCGGCAGCTTCTAAGGTGCGCACCTTGAATTCGGTGTGCAAACGTTCGCGTGCTGTGGCGAACGGCTCGACCACCACGATGTGTTGGGCCGGTGTGCCTTGTTTGATCAGCCCGCCGATGATGGCGCTGGCCATATTGCCCCCGCCAATGAACGCGAGGGTGGAGGAGGTGTGTGTTGCATGTGACATGGGGCCTGATTGTCGATCAAGCCGCTGTGGTTTGTCGTACCGCGTGCTCCCACTGTGTCATCTGAGCTTGCGCTTGGTCGCGCGAGATGCGCGGCTCGAACGTGGCTTGCGCACGCCATTGCTGAGCCAAGTCCTGCTGGCTTTGGTACATGCCGCAGTGCAAGCCGGCCAGATACGCCGCGCCCAAGGCGGTGGTTTCAATGACGGCGGGGCGCACGACGGGAATGCCCAGCAAGTCGGCCTGGATTTGCATCAGCAAGTCGTTGACGCAGGCACCGCCATCCACCCGCAACTCATGCACGGCTTGGCCACCGTTTTGCACCGCGTCGCGACTCATGGCTTGGAGCAAGGCGGTGCTTTGAAACGCGATGCTCTCCAGCGCCGCACGTGCCAAGTGCGCCATGGTTGTGCCGCGTGTGATGCCCACAATCGCGCCACGTGCCTCCGCATTCCAATACGGCGCGCCCAAACCCGTGAAGGCGGGCACCATGACCACGCCACCCGCATCGGGCACGCTGCTGGCCAAGGCTTGCACCTCGCTGCTGTTTTTGAAGGCGTGCAAGCCATCGCGCAGCCACTGCACCACGGCGCCGCCAATGAACACACTGCCTTCCAGTGCAAACTCGGGCCGTGTGCTGGCTTGGGCCGCGCTGGTGGTGATGAGGCCGTTGTGGCTGGTCTGAAACTCATGCCCGGTGTGCATGAGCATGAAGCAGCCTGTGCCATAGGTGTTTTTGGCTTGCCCGGCTGACCAACAAGCCTGGCCAAACAAGGCGCTTTGTTGATCGCCTGCCACACCCCCAATGGGCAAGGCATGGCCCAGCCATTGCGCGTCCATCTGGCCAAAGTCGCTCGATGAGGGGTGGATCTGTGGCATCAGGCTGTGCGGAATGTCGAGCATGGCCAATAGCGTGTTGTCCCACTGGTTGGTGTGCACATTCATCAGCATGGTGCGCGAGGCGTTGCTCACATCAGTGGCGTGTACACGGCCGTGGGTGAGCTGCCAAATCAGCCAGGTGTCCACCGTGCCAAAGGCCAAGTCACCCTTGGCTGCCATGTCGCGTGCGCCGGGCACGTGGTCCAAAATCCATTGCAGCTTGGTGCCCGAAAAATAGGCATCAATGATGAGGCCTGTTTTCTCTTGCACCGTGGATGCCATGCCCTGTTCACGCAAACGCGCGCACACAGGTTCGGCGCGGCGGTCTTGCCAGACGATGGCGTTGTAAATGGGTTGGCCTGTGTGGCGGTTCCAGACCACCGTGGTCTCGCGCTGGTTGGTGATGCCCACGCACGCGATGTCTTGTGCTTGCAGTTTGGCGTTTTCAAGCGCTTCGCGCATTGTGGCGAGCTGGCTGCTCCAAATCTCCAGCGGGTCATGCTCGACCCAGCCAGGGTTGGGGTAGATCTGACGGAACTCACGTTGCGCCATGGCCACGATGTGGCCGTCAGGGGCAAACACAATGCTGCGTGAGCTGGAGGTGCCTTGGTCGAGGGCGAGTAGGTATTTCACGGTCAATCTTCCTGTGGGGCGACGATGCATTCCACGCCAGCGTGGTCCATCATGTCAACAAAACTGGGGGTGGGTGCTTGGTCGGTGAAGACACGGTCAATGTCGGCCATCGGCGCGAGTTTGACCATGGCTGGGCGGTTGAATTTGGTGTGGTCGGCCGCCAGCCACACCTCGCGCGAATGCTCGATGATGGCGCGCGCGACCTTGACTTCGCGGTAGTCGTAGTCGCGCAAGGTTCCGTCGTCTTCAATGCCGCTGATGCCAATCAAGCCAATGTCGACCTTGAACTGGCGAATGAAATCCACCGTCGCCTCGCCCACGATGCCACGGTCCACGCCACGCACCACGCCCCCGGTCACGATGACTTCGCAATGTGGGTTGCCACTCAAGATGGCGGCCACGTTCAGGTTGTTGGTGATGACGCGCAGCTCTTTGTGCTGCATCAGGGCGTGGGCGATGGCTTCCATCGTGGTGCCAATGTTCATGATGAGCGAGCAGCCATTGGGCACATGCTGCGCCACCGCGTGTGCAATGCGTGCCTTGCCATCTGCCGTGAGGGCTTGGCGTTGGCGGTAGGCAATGTTCTCGGTGGTCGAGCTGGGCATGCGCACGCCGCCATGAAAACGTGCCAGCAAGCCCGCCTCAGACAAACGTTGCACATCACGGCGCACGGTTTGCAAGGTGACATTGAACTTTTCTGCCAAAAACTCAATGGATGCAGAGCCTTGCTGTTTGACGGTTTCTAGCAAGAGGGTTTGGCGTGGATTGGGCGACATGCTGTAAGCGTTGAAAAGAAAATTTTTGACCAGCCGTGACCATAAATCATGCGCGATTGGGCGCGAGTTAGGGAAATTACCGAATCAATAAAAACAAAATCGAACAAAAATTCGAAAAGAAAGGAAACACATTGTCCAAGCTTGAGTTATCCCAAATCAGCAAAACCGTTGGCGCACAGACCCATTTGTATCCCATCAGTCTGAGCTTGCAGTCAGGGGCCGTCACGGTCTTGCTGGGGGCTACCCAAGCGGGTAAAACCAGTGTCATGCGCTTGATGGCGGGGCTCGATGTGCCCAGCGCCGGCCGCTTGCTGGTAGACGGTGTGGATGTGACCGGCCAGCCCGTGCGCGAGCGCAATGTGGCCATGGTGTACCAGCAGTTCATCAACTACCCCTCGATGACGGTGTTTGACAACATTGCGTCACCCCTGCGTTTGCGTGCTGCGCCTGATGTGGAGGCGCGTGTGCGCAGCTTGGCGCAACGCTTGCGCATCGATCCGTTTTTGCAGCGCTTGCCCGCCGAGCTGTCTGGCGGCCAACAACAACGCGTGGCTTTGGCGCGTGCATTGGCCAAGAACGCACCCTTGATGCTGCTGGACGAGCCCTTGGTTAACCTTGATTACAAATTGCGCGAAGAGCTGCGCGAAGAACTCACCCAACTGTTTGCCACGGGCGAATCCACCGTGGTGTACGCGACCACCGACCCCAGTGAGGCCTTGCTGCTGGGGGGTTACACCGCTGTGCTCAAAGAGGGGCGCTTGTTGCAATACGGCCCCACCTTAGAGGTGTTTCGCCGACCTGCTTCGCTGGACGTGGCGCGTGCCTTCAGTGACCCGCCCTTGAACGTGGCGATGGCGCACCACCATGCGCAAGGCTGGCAATTGCGCAATGGCCCGTTGCTGGCCTTGCCGCCTGTGGCCTCACCCAGCCCGGAGGTGGTGGTGGGGGTGCGCGCAGCAGCGCTGCGTGTGAGTGAGCGGTCAGGCGATGTGTCGATCACGGGGCGTGTGCAGCTGGCAGAAATTTCGGGCACCGACACCTATGTGCATGTGCACAGCGCCATGGGTGAGTGGGTGATGCAGCTCACGGGGGTGCATTTCTTTGATTTGGGAGCTTCCATCGTGGCGTATTTCAATCCGCAGGATGTGTATGTGTTTCAAACCGATGGCGCTTTGCTGAGTGCCCCGCAGGAGGGGTGCTGAGATGGCTGCCCGTATTGACCTCGATCTGGCGCATGCCTACGCGCCCAACCCCCAGCAAGACAGTGACTATGCCTTGCTGCCTTTGAAGATGACCTTCCGCGCTGGCGGTGCCTACGCCTTGTTGGGCCCATCGGGCTGCGGCAAAACCACCATGCTCAACATCATGTCGGGTTTGGTGCAGCCCTCGCATGGCACGGTGTGTTTTGATGGCGTGGATGTGACGCATAAAAGCCCGCAAGACCGCAACATCGCCCAGGTGTTCCAGTTTCCGGTGATCTACGACACCATGACCGTGGCCGAGAACCTGGCCTTCCCTTTGCGCAACCGCCGCATGCCGGAAGACCAAATTCAAAAACGCGTGGGGCAAATTGCCGAGATGCTTGAACTCAATGGCCAGCTCAACCAGCAGGCCTCGGGTTTGGCCGCTGACGCCAAGCAAAAAATTTCCCTGGGCCGTGGTTTGGTGCGCCCCGACGTGGCCGCGATTTTGTTTGATGAGCCGTTGACGGTGATTGACCCACATCTGAAGTGGCAGCTGCGTCGCAAGCTCAAGCAAGTGCACCAAGAGCTCAAGCTGACCCTGATTTATGTCACCCACGACCAGGTGGAGGCCTTGACCTTTGCCGAAGAAGTGGTGGTGATGACGCGAGGCCGTGCGGTCCAGGTGGGCAGCGCCGAGGCCTTGTTTGAACGCCCTGCACACACCTTTGTGGGCCATTTCATTGGCTCGCCGGGCATGAACTTTTTACCCGCCCATGCCGAGGGCGAGCACTTGGTGGTCGGTGCTCAGCGTTTGACCTTGAGCCCCAGCCAAGCTGAACAGCTGCGGGGTGCAACCGAGCTCAAGCTGGGCATTCGACCTGAATACGTGCGCTTGGTGCCTGCCGCAACGCCAGGCAGCCTGCCGGCCGAGGTGCTGCGTTGGCAAGACCTGGGCACCAGTGTGTTGGTGACGGCACGTTGCGAGGGCGAGGTGGTGCGGGCCCGTTTGCCGCTGGGTGAGGCGGTAGTGCAGCCCGGCGATGGGGTGCACCTTTCGGTGCTGAGTGCGCACAGCTGTTTCTATAAAGCCGAGGAGTTAGTGGCATGAAGCCCGTCAATCAAAAAGCGTGGCTGCTGATCTTGCCTGTGCTCTTGTGTGTGGCGTTCTCGGCCATCTTGCCGTTGATGACGGTGGTGAATTATTCGGTGCAAGACATCATCTCGCCCGAGCGTCGTGTGTTTGTGGGTACCGAGTGGTTCGCGGCAGTGATGCGCGATGAGGATTTGCATGCCGCGCTGTGGCGGCAGCTGGTGTTTTCGAGTTCGGTATTGCTGTGTGAAATTCCGCTGGGCATTGCCCTGGCTTTGTCGATGCCTGCCGCCGGCTGGCGTGCTTCGGTGACGCTGGTGGTGGTGGCCCTGTCGCTGTTGATTCCCTGGAACGTGGTGGGCACGATTTGGCAGATTTATGGCCGCGCCGACATTGGTTTGTTGGGCGCGACCTTGCAAGCGCTGGGCTTTGATTACAACTACACCGGCAATGCCACCCATGCGTGGGTGACGGTGTTGGTGATGGACATCTGGCATTGGACGCCCTTGGTGGCGCTGCTGTGCTACGCCGGTCTGCGCAGCATTCCGGACGCGTATTACCAAGCTGCCCGCATCGATGGCGCGACCAAATTGGATGTGTTTCGCTACATCCAGCTCCCCAAGATGCGCGGTGTGTTGATGATTGCGGTGCTGCTGCGCTTCATGGACAGCTTCATGATTTACACCGAACCGTTTGTGCTCACAGGCGGTGGCCCCGGCAACGCCACCACGTTCTTGAGCCAGTACCTGACGCAAAAGGCGGTCGGTCAGTTTGATTTGGGGCCTGCCGCTGCGTTCTCGTTGATTTACTTCCTCATCATCTTGTTGCTGTGTTTTATCTTGTACAACTGGATGCAGCAAGTTGGCACCACCACCAAGGAGAGCGAGCATGGATGAGCATCGCTTCAAAAAGCGCACGCTGTTTTTGTCGGTGTATATCGCGTTTGCATTGCTGCCGATTTATTGGATGCTCAACATGAGCTTGCGCACCAATGAAGAAATTTTGTCCACCTTCAGTTTGTGGCCCCAGCACCTGACGCTGAACAACTATGTGCTGATCTTCACCGATGCTTCTTGGTATTCGGGCTACATCAACAGCTTAATTTACGTAGCGATCAACACCGTGATTTCAGTCTCGGTGGCCTTGCCCGCGGCCTATGCGTTTTCGCGCTACAGCTTCTTGGGCGACAAGCATGTGTTCTTTTGGTTGCTGACCAACCGCATGACGCCACCGGCGGTGTTTTTGTTGCCCTTTTTTCAGCTCTACACCACGGTGGGTTTGATGGACACGCACTTGGCGGTGGCGCTTTCGCACCTGCTGTTCAACGTGCCCTTGGCGGTGTGGATCTTGGAAGGTTTTATGAGCGGCATTCCACGCGAGATTGATGAAACAGCCTACATCGATGGCTACAGCTTTCCAAAGTTTTTTGTGCGCATCTTCTTGCCTCTTATTAAGGCCGGTGTGGGCGTGACCGCCTTCTTTTGCTTCATGTTCAGCTGGGTGGAGCTGTTGCTGGCGCGCACCTTGACCAGTGTGAATGCCAAACCCATTGTGGCCACGATGACCCGCACTGTGAGCGCATCTGGCATGGATTGGGCCACCTTGGCCGCCGCCGGCGTGTTGACCATTGTTCCCGGCGCGATCGTGATTTGGTTTGTCCGTCACTACATCGCCAAAGGCTTCGCCATGGGGCGGGTGTAAATCCGCTCAGAAACAAAGGAACCCGTATGTTGGATTGGATGGTATGGAGTCCCCCGGTGGTGATTTTCTTCACCTTGGTGGGGTTGATGCTGGCGGGCATGACGGTGTGGGAGCTGCGCTCACCCACCGTGCCGCGCAAAGGATTTTTGCCCTTGATCACCACACGCGGTGACCGTTTGTTCATTGGACTATTGGGGGCTGCGTACATCAATTTGATGTTTGTGGGCCTGTCCGAACAAATGGTTGCCTGGTTCGGGCTGGATCAAGAACCCACCATTTGGTGGGGCACGGCACTGAGTGCTGTTTGGTTGGTGCTTGTCATGCGCAAGGGCTGATTGAACTGTTCACCTGACCCGGTCTGGATCTTCCCGCGGACCGACGTTTTAACCATCGAGGGAAGCTTTGAATGAGGAGACAGACATGAAGATGCAATATCGTTCGATCGCGTTTGCTGCCGCTGCGCTGGTTTTAGGGCATGGCGCATGGGCGGGTGAAGCCGAGGCGAAAAAATGGGTGGACAGTGAGTTTCAGCCGTCCACGCTGAGCAAAGACCAGCAAATGGCCGAAATGAAGTGGTTCATCGATGCCGCCAAAAAATTGCAAGCCAAAGGCGTGAAGGAAATCTCGGTGGTCTCCGAGACCATCACCACCCACGAGTACGAGTCCAAAACACTGGCCAAGGCCTTTGCTGAAATCACTGGCATCAAGGTCAAGCACGACCTGATCCAAGAGGGCGACGTGGTGGAGAAGCTGCAAACCTCCATGCAATCGGGCAAGTCGATTTATGACGGCTGGATCTCTGACTCCGACCTGATCGGTACCCACTACCGCTACGGCAAGGTCTTGAACCTGACCGATTACATGGGTGGCGCTGGCAAAGAGTTCACCAACCCGGGCATCGACCTCAAAGACTACATCGGCACCAAGTTCACGACCGCCCCCGATGGCAAGCTCTATCAGCTGCCTGACCAACAGTTTGCCAACCTGTACTGGTTCCGCGCCGACTTGTTCGCCCGTCCCGACATCAAAGACAAGTTCAAAGCCAAGTACGGCTACGAGCTGGGCGTGCCACTCAACTGGAGCGCCTACGAAGACATCGCCGAGTTCTTCACCAACGACGTGAAGAACATCGACGGCAAGCCCATCTATGGCCACATGGACTACGGCAAGAAAGACCCTTCGCTGGGTTGGCGTTTCACCGACGCGTGGTTGTCCATGGCTGGTACAGCGGACATTGGCGCGCCCAACGGTTTGCCCATTGATGAATGGGGCATTCGCGTGGCCGATGACCGTTGCACGCCCGTGGGCGCGTCGGTCGAGCGTGGCGGTGCCACCAACTCGCCCGCCGCTGTCTATGCGCTGACCAAGTATGTGGACTGGATGAAGAAGTACGCACCCAAGGAAGCCACCGGCATGACCTTTGGTGAAGCCGGCCCTGTGCCAGCACAAGGCCAGATCGCACAGCAAATTTTCTGGTACACCGCCTTCACTGCCGACATGACCAAGCCTGGCTTGCCCGTGGTGAACGCCGATGGCACACCCAAGTGGCGCATGGCCCCCGGCCCCAACGGCCCGTACTGGAAGCAAGGCATGCAAAACGGCTACCAAGACGTGGGTTCGTGGACTTTCTTCAAAGACCACGATGCCAACAAAGTCGCAGCCGCCTGGCTCTACGCTCAGTTCGTTACTGCCAAGACCACCAGCTTGAAAAAGACGCTGGTCGGCCTGACGCCCATCCGCGAATCCGACATCCAGAGCAAGGCCATGACCGACATGGCGCCCAAGCTCGGTGGTTTGGTCGAGTTCTACCGCAGCCCAGCCCGCGTGGCCTGGTCGCCCACCGGCACCAACGTGCCTGACTATCCCAAGCTGGCCCAGCTGTGGTGGAAAAACGTGGCACAGGCTGTGACCGGTGAGAAAACACCGCAAGGCGCGATGGACAACCTAGCCAAAGAAATGGACGACGTGATGGGCCGTCTGGAGCGTGCTGGCATGGCCAAGTGCGCGCCTAAACTCAACCCCAAGAGCGATCCCAAGAAATGGCTGTCTGACAAGCAAGCTCCTTGGGCCAAGCTGGCCAACGAGAAGCCCAAAGGCGAAACCATCGCCTATGAGAAGCTGCTCGGTGCCTGGAAAGAAGGTCGCGCCCGTTAAGGCGTGATGTGCCCCCGCTCATGTGAGTGGGGGCTTTTTTATTGTGATTTCAACCATGTCGCGCGCAGCATCATTCGAACGCTTGTCCTCTGAAGGCCCCTTTGATTTGGCAATCATTGGCGGGGGTGCCACAGGCTTGGGTGTGGCCTTGGACGCTGCATTGCGTGGCTACAAAGTGGTGTTGCTGGAGTCGCACGACTTTGCCAAGGGCACCTCGTCACGCGCGACCAAATTGGTTCACGGCGGCGTCCGGTACTTGGCGCAGGGCAATGTGAGCCTGGTGCGCGAGGCCTTGCATGAGCGTGCCGTCTTGCTGCGTAACGCGCCCCATTTGGCGCAACCGATTCCTTTTGTGATGCCGTCCTACCGCTGGTGGGAGACGGCGTTTTATGGCCTAGGACTCAAGCTGTATGACCTGCTTGCGGGTTCGTCGGCCTTGGGCACCACCGAGTTTTTAAGCCGCGCCGAGGTGCTGGCGCGTGTGCCCCAGGCCAAGCAAGCGGGTTTGCGCGGTGGAGTTCAATACTGGGACGGGCAGTTTGATGATGCCCGCTTGGCGATTGCGTTGGCCAGAACGGCCGAGCAGCAGGGTGCTTTGTTGTTGAACTATTGCCCTGTCACCGCTTTGCGCCATGAGGCCGGGCGCGTGGTGGGCGTGCAATGCCGCGATGGGGAAACCGGCCAAAATTACGAAGTCCGCGCCTCGTGTGTGGTGAATGCGACCGGGGTGTGGGTCGATGCGATTCGTGCCATGGATGCACAAGGCGTCGATCAAGTTGCGGAACCCATGGTGACGCCCAGCCAGGGGGTGCATCTGGTGGTGGACCGTTCGTTTTTTAATGCCGAGCATGCGCTGTTGGTCCCGAGCACGGCCGATGGCCGGGTGTTGTTTGCCGTGCCCTGGCTGGGCAAGGTGATTTTGGGGACCACCGATACCCCGCGCCAAGATTTGCCGCGTGAGCCTGAGCCTTTTGAAGCCGAGGTGGATTTCATCTTGCGTGAGGCGGGACGCTATCTGGAAAAAGCGCCCACGCGTGCGGATGTGCAAAGCGTGTGGGTGGGCTTGCGGCCCCTGGTCAAACCGCAGGGTGAACGGGGCGAGAACACCAAGGGCTTGAGTCGCGAGCACACCGTGTTGAGTAGCCCAAGCGGCATGGTGACCGTGACCGGTGGCAAGTGGACCACGTACCGCGCGATGGCAGAGGATGTTCTGGCGCAATGCGTTCACACCGGTGCATTGGAGGCGCGGGCGACGCGCTCGGGGACCGCAGACTGTCGGTTGGTGGGGGCGCAAACGGTGCTTTCTGCGGCGGCGCCTGTGTCCATGACGCAACCACCCGGCGCTCATTTGTACGGGAGTGAGCAAGCCACCTTGCGTGCCTTGCCGGGCGCAGGGGTGTGGTTGTGTGAGGGGTTGAGCGAGGCCATGGTGCGATTTGCGGCACGGTACGAATTTGCCCGTACCGTCGAAGATGTGCTGGCGCGTCGCTCCCGCTTGCTGTTTTTAGACGCCCGCCAGGCGGTGTCCGTGGCGCCTGCTGTGGCGCAGGTCCTTGCCGAAGAAACAGGCGTCGACCCGCAATTGGACAGTTTCAAGGCGCTGGCGCAGCACTACAGCCTGCCCGAAGCCCCCAATCGGTGCGGCTAAAGCGGCCCCCGAGGGTTCATTTTGCAGAAATAGTTGACGCGGCCAGAAAATCTGTGGCATAATCTGCGGCTCCGCTCAAAAAAGCGGGGTTATCTGCCCAAGTTGAAGCGTTGCGAGTGGTTCGTGGCGTGGATGACGGGCCCAAGACTGATCGGTTCAATGTGTTGCAAGTCTCAAGACTTGTGCTGCAAAGACTGATGCAAGTTGGGAATATTTGAAATGATCCAGACTGAATCTCGGTTAGATGTCGCTGACAACACCGGCGCGAAGTCCGTTTTGTGCATCAAGGTGCTCGGCGGTTCTAAGCGTCGCTACGCAAGCGTTGGCGACATTATCAAAGTGAGCATCAAAGAAGCCGCTCCGCGTGGCCGCGTCAAAAAAGGCGAGGTGTACAGCGCTGTGGTGGTTCGTACTGCCAAAGGCATTCGCCGTGGCGACGGTTCGCTCGTTAAATTCGATGGCAATGCTGCGGTGTTGCTGAATGCAAAGTTGGAGCCTATCGGCACCCGTATCTTCGGCCCAGTGACGCGCGAGTTGCGCACTGAGAAGTTCATGAAGATCGTGTCCTTGGCTCCTGAAGTTCTGTAAGGACTGACCATGAACAAGATTCGCAAAGGCGACCAAGTCATCGTCCTCGCTGGGCGTGACAAAGGCAAGCGTGGCGTTGTGTCGCTGCGCAAAGATGACAGCCACTTGCTGGTCGACGGTATCAACTTGGTGAAAAAACACACCAAGCCCAACCCGATGGCTGGCACGCAAGGCGGCATCGTTGAAAAAACAATGCCTATCCATCAGTCCAACGTGGCCATTTTCAATGCGGCTACCGGCAAGGCTGACCGTGTGGGCATCAAAGTCCTGGCTGACGGCAGCAAAGTGCGCGTCTACAAGTCCAGTGGCGAAGAAATCAAGGTGGCATAAGCATGGCACGACTGCAACAACACTATCGCGAAAAAGTGGTCCCTGAGTTGACTGCTAAGTTTGGTTACAAGTCACCCATGGAAGTGCCTCGTCTCACCAAGATCACCCTGAACATGGGTGTGAGTGAGGCTGTCGCTGACAAAAAAGTGATGGACAACGCCGTGGGTGATTTGACCAAGATCGCAGGTCAAAAGCCTGTGGTGACGAAAGCCAAGAAGGCGATCGCTGGTTTCAAAATCCGCGAGCAGCAACCCATTGGTTGCATGGTCACCCTGCGTGGCGTGCAAATGTACGAATTCCTGGATCGTTTCGTGACCATCGCTTTGCCGCGTGTGCGTGACTTCCGCGGTATTTCGGGTCGTGCTTTCGATGGCCGTGGTAACTACAACATCGGCGTGAAAGAGCAGATCATTTTCCCTGAGATTGAGTATGACAAGGTCGATGCACTGCGTGGTCTCAATATCAGCATCACCACGACAGCTAAGACGGATGATGAGTGCAAAGCGCTCCTCGCCGGCTTCCGCTTCCCGTTCAAGAACTGAGGTGACACGTGGCTAAAGTAGCTTTGATCGAGCGCGAGCTCAAGCGAGACCGTCTGGTTGCCAAGTACGCAGCCAAGCATGCGGAACTGAAGGCAATTGCCAACGACGCCAAGCGTAGCGACGAAGAGCGCGCAGCTGCCCGTTTGGGTCTGCAAAAGCTTCCCCGCAACGCGAACCCCACGCGTCAACGCAACCGTTGCGAAATCACCGGTCGCCCCCGCGGAACATTCCGTCAATTCGGCCTCGGCCGTGCCAAGATCCGTGAACTTGCCTTCCAAGGCAACATTCCCGGCATCACCAAGGCAAGCTGGTAAGCAAGCAGGAGATATTCAACATGAGCATGAGTGATCCCATCGCCGACTTGCTGACTCGTATTCGCAATGCGCAAATGGTGGCTAAGCCTACCGTTTTGGTGCCTTCTTCCAAAGTGAAGATTGCCATCGCGCAAGTGCTGAAAGACGAAGGCTATATCGACGGTTTTCAAATCAAAAAAGACGCTGGCAAGACTGAGCTTGAGATTTCTCTCAAGTACTACGCAGGTCGTCCAGTGATTGAGCGTATTGAGCGTGTGAGCCGTCCTGGCTTGCGCGTTTACAAAGGCTGCGGCGCTATCCCCCACGTCATGAATGGCTTGGGTGTGGCAATTGTTACTACGCCCAAAGGCGTGATGACTGATCGCAAAGCACGTGCTACCGGTGTCGGTGGCGAAGTGCTGTGCTACGTCGCGTAATCGCAGGCTAAAGGAGAGACTGAAATGTCCCGAGTAGGAAAAATGCCTGTGACCGTCCCCCAAGGTGTGGACGTGTCTATTAATAGCGCTCACATCAGCGTCAAAGGTACTGGCGGTTCGCTGTCAGTGGCTGCGCACGCGTTGGTCAAAGTTGCTAACGAAGCTGGTCAAGTGACATTCACACCAGTTGATGATTCGCGTGAAGCGAATGCCATGAGCGGTACGCTGCGCCAGTTGGTGAACAACATGGTGGTCGGTGTGTCCAAAGGCTTCGAGAAGAAGTTGAACTTGGTGGGCGTGGGTTACAAAGCCCAAGCGCAAGGCGCCAAGCTCAATTTGGCGGTGGGTTTTTCTCACCCCGTGAACAAAGAAATGCCTGACGGCATCAAGGTGGAAACACCTGCACCGACTGAAATCATCATCAAGGGTGCTGACCGTCAACGCGTGGGCCAAGTGGCTGCTGAGATCCGTGCAATTCGTCCCCCAGAGCCTTACAAAGGCAAGGGCATCCGTTATTCGGATGAGAAGATCACGATCAAAGAGACCAAGAAGAAATAAGGAGCTGCAACATGTTGACCAAAAAAGAGC
>CANGIQ010000026.1 GCA_947453965.1 Comamonadaceae bacterium | reverse complement strand
TGATGCGGCTGGTGAAGGTCGTGGAGCTGGCGATCTCAGAGGTGTTGACGAATGAGTCGTTGTTGGCATCGGTGGTGATGGCAACGGCCAGGCCTACGGCTGCGTTGGTGAGAGTAGGAGCAGTGATGTCGAGGGTAGCGCTGTCGGTGCCTTGTGCTGTTGAGTTGCCGGCGGCGTCGTTGACGATGGCAGTCACGGTTAGCGCTGCACCTTCAGCAGGTTTGGAAAAGGTGGTGGTGGCGTAGCCGTTGTTGATATCTGTTTGCGTGAGCTCGATCACTTTGATAGTAGTGCCGTCGTCGAAGGTGACCTTGTCGCCGACAGCGACTTTGGTTTTGTCAAACTCTGCTTTGACAGCAAAGGTGTCAGCTCCATTGAGCTCAGCGGCATTGACGTATCCATCGTTGTTGCCGTCGGTGGTGATGGTCACCGTAGGCGCTCCACTGGCATTGGGCGTGAGTGTGTCGAGTTTGGCGTTGTCGCTGCCCTGCGTTGTTGAGCTGTCAGCGGCGTCGCTGACGATGGCAGTCACCGTGAGCGTTGCACCTTCAGCAGGCTTGGCAAAGGTGGTGGTGGCGTAGCCGTTGTTGATATCAGCTTGCGTGAGCTCGACCACTTGAACGGTGTTGCCGTCGTTGAAGGTGACCTTGTCGCCGACAGCGACTTTGGTTTTATCAAACTCAGCTTTGACAGCAAAGGTGGCAGCTCCGTTGAGCTCAGCGGCATTGACGTATCCATCGTTGTTGCCATCGGTGGTGATGGTCACCGTGGGCGCTGCGCCGGCATTAGGGATGAGTGTGTCCAGTTTGGCGTTGTCGCTGCCTTGTGCTGTTGAGTTGCCAGCGGCGTCACTGACTGTAGCGGTGACGGTGAGGGTTGCACCTTCAGCGGGTTTGTTGAAGGTGGTGGTGGCGTAGCCGTTGTTGATATCAGCTTGCGTGAGCTCGACCACTTGAACGGTGTGGCCGTCGTTGAAGGTGACCTTGTCGCCGACAGCGACTTTGGTTTTATCAAACTCAGCTTTGACAGCAAAGGTGGCAGCTCCATTGAGCTCGGCAGCATTGACGCTGCCGTCGTTGTTGCCATCGGTGGTGATGGTGACCGTGGGCGCAGCACCGGCATTGGGCGCAGTTGTGTCCAAGATTAGGTTAAAGGCATTGGAGTTGCCACTGGCGTTACCGGCAGCGTCCATGGCGCTTGCCGTGTAGGTATAAGAGCCGTTCGTACGCAATTCAGCGAGTGTGTAGCTCCAGTTGCCGCTGTCATCCGCAGTGGCAACGCCTTTCACCGCACCGGTACTGTCTTTGATGGTGACGGTGCTGCCCGCTTCGGCCGTGCCTTTGAGGGTAGGGGTGGTGTCGTCGGTGTATTGCGCGGTAAGTGTATTCGCGTTTTGAACGGAGCCCACATCGTCGGCAAAGGCGTTGATCAACGGTGCAGCTGGTGCTGCCGTATCCACGGTGAAGGCAAACGGCGCTGTGCTGCTGGGGTTTTGGGCTTTGTCTGTGCCAGTAACAACCAAGCTGTGGTCGCCTTCGGACAGCGGGGTGGTAGGCGTGAAAGTCCAGTTGCCGTTGGCATCGACCAAGGCCGTGCCGATGGGGGTGTTACCGTCTTTGATGGTGACGGTGGTATTGGGCGCACCTGTGCCCACCAATGTAGGCTTGTTGTCGTTGGTGATGTCGTTGGGGTTGAGTCCTCCAGTTTTGGCAGCGATATCGTCCGTGACGCTTGTCAGTGCGACCGGTGTGTTGCTGGTATCGATGGTGAAAGTGGTGCCTGCACTAGGTACGCTGCTGTTACCCGCTCCATCGGTGACAGTGGTGCTGATGGTGTGGGTGCTGCCATTTACAAATGGGGTGGTGGGCTTGTAGCTCCATTTGCCGTCAGTGCCAACAACGGCGGTGCCCAGTACTGCTGTGCCGTCATAAATGGTGACTGTTGCGCCAACTTCGCCTTTACCGTTGATGGTGGGGGTGGCATCGTCGATGGTGGACTGGTTCACCACCACCCCAGTGCTGGCACCCACGGTGTCAATCACGCTGTAGGTGTTGCCAGTGCCGGTGCCTGTATTGGCATTGGTGCCTGTTGGGTCTACCACAGGTGTGGTGGGCGCCGTGCTGTCGAGCAAGATGGGGTAGTCGCCCGTTTTGGCGCTGCTCGCACCGCCCAAGGTGGCGTCTGCTGTAAAAGTGTGCACACCTTGTGTACTGAGTGGGGGGGTGATAGACCACAAACCATCTGCGCCTGCTGTGGTAGAGCCGACTTGTACGCCTGCGTCATAGAGCTTCACCACAGCACCAGGCGTGGCTGTGCCACTGATGGTGGGGGTGTTGTCGTTGGTGACACCCTTGTCCAAACCGCCAGAAATACCGGCGGTGTATTTTTGTATTGCCCCGGTTTGACCGGCCACGTTGTCGGTCACGCTGGTGATGGCAGGTGGCACTGGCGCCACACCTGTGTTGTCAGAGGCAGTGTTGGCTGTGTTGCCACTGGGGTCAGTGGCTGTGGCCGTCAGTTGGCCTGTAGCCATGGCAGCGGTGGGTGTGAGTGTCCAATGGCCAGTGGCATCAACTGTGGCTGAGCCCATGACATTTTGTTGGGCGTCTTTGACGGTCACTACCGCGCCTGGTTCGCCTGTGCCCGAGATGGCATTGGTCGTGGCGCCTTTGCCCGGATCGGTGATCAAAACCGTGGTGGTAGTGTCCACTATGAACTGTGTCCCATCCACCGTGCTGTAGTTGCCAGCTGCGTCGGTCACCTTGATTTTTGGGATGTACTTGCCATCGGGCAGCGTATCGCCTGCAGGAATGTCGATGCTGTAGTCGCCATTGGTGTTCGCTTTTGTGGTGTAGGTCTTACCGTTGATAGTGACCTCCACAGTAGAACCCGCCTCAGCTTTGCCAGTGATGGTCGGTGTTTTATTTTTGGTGATGTTGTCACCAGGGACTCCCGTGTCACTGTCCGCAGCCAGTGCACCGGTTTGACCGCTAGGGGCCGTGGTGTCCGCTGCTGGGCCACCACCGCCTTTGCCGCCGCCAGCCAAAGCAGCCACGCCCAGGCCTGCCGCCAAGATGCCCAAGCCGCCACCGCCAGTTGCTGCCACCAAGGGCACGCCTGCGAGCACCAGTTCTTCAGAGCCGCCTAAGGCCATGCCGACCAAATTGCCGCCGTCTGCAAGGTTGGGAACCAAGCTGGCAGCGTTGGCGTTTTCGGGGATGTATTCGTACACGCTGCCGTTTTCTGCCTGGCCGACCAGTGCGTTAAAACCGGCTGGCATTTCGTCGTAATAGTTTTCAATGACGAGGTCGGCCTGTTGGCTGTCTTCTAAGAACACTTGCAGGTCTTTGCCCGCGCGTTTGGCACGCACCGTGTGTGGCGCTTGGGGGCTGTCGGCTTTGGCCAATTGGTAACGCACGCCGGCTTGGGCTTTGACGGTGACGGGTTTGCCGCCTTGATCAATATCGATGGTTTGTGCCGCTTGGTTTTTACCGGGGCCAACAAGCAGTTTGAATTTTTCAGCCATGATGATTTGCCTTCTTTATCTTTGAATGTTTGGGGTGTTGCTGTGTGTGTTCAGCGCGGTGTTTGGGTGCCTTAACGGCGAGTGCCAGTGATTTCGATCGCGACGCGTCGATTCGGCTCATTGCATTGGATGGTGGGTGCTGTGGGCTGGTTGCCACAACCGCTGATGGCCAACTCGCTGTCGGCACGGCCTTCACTCACGATGCGGGCTGATTGCAGACCGTTGCTGCTGATGTAGTCACGCACGGTTTGAGCGCGTTGTGAGGAGATGATTTGTTTGGTGACAGGACGGCCAATGGGGTCAGAGTGGCCAATGACCTTGATGCTGTCCACGCTGCTGTATTCAGTTTTGACGCGGTTGATCACGGCATCAAGCGCTGTGCGCCCGCCTTGCAGCATGTCGTTCAAGCCCGATTTACCAAACGGAAACAGCGCATCAGAAGCCAGGGAAATGACTTGTGGGGGTAAAGGTACTGCTATGGGGGCGACGGCTACTGCTGGGGCGTCTTCACAAGGCACGACGCTGGTAGCGCGCGAGACGGTATGTATTTGTTGGCGTGTTTGCGTCAACTCGCCAGCGGCTTGGGTAGGGGAGATCGCCTGCGGCAAGAGTTGCACGCCGGGTTGGTCGCTCACACGAAGAAAC
The DNA here is from genome assembly GCA_947453965.1 of Comamonadaceae bacterium. Lineage (GTDB taxonomy): Bacteria > Pseudomonadota > Gammaproteobacteria > Burkholderiales > Burkholderiaceae_C > Limnohabitans. The sequence goes on along the minus strand of CANGIQ010000026.1, from coordinate 36,092 downwards.
TGTTGCTGGCCGTTTTGTAAGGTGACCCTTGCCACGTTGATGGGGTTGCGAACATCTGTCGCGCCTTCGACGCGACGCAGACCGATGTCTGTTGTGCCAGGCTTAAGACAGGCTTCGGCGTAACCGCTTTTGTTGAGTGAGGTGTGATACGCGCCATCAATGTAGACACTCACAGCTTCAGCGCCCGTGTCGTTGGCGGGACGATAAAAAGTCAGGCGTGACAAACTGCCAGCTACGGGCTTGGCCGCGGTGTAGGTTTGTCCCAATGCATCAATGCGCAGCAGGCCCTGGGCTTGGGCGCTGCCCAAGGCCAAGAGAGCTGCTGTTGCTGCGATCACTTGCACAAGTGCAAAGCGCCAAACTTTGAACGTGTGTGTGCGGCTGGATGGAAGCTGAATCGTCATATCCTGAGGGTCCCTTTGTGTGTTGAGTAAGCCAGAATTGGTTTGTTGGTACAAATTCACAAAACTCAAACGCAATCCATTGGTATTAATCAATTTTGTTGATATGAGTTAAATACTACCATATGGTTAATACCAATTAACGTTAAAAACATTAAAATTAAATAAATAGTAACAATATAAGTTTGACTGTTGTAAACAAGTCGTGTATGCAACCAGTCCTAAAGGGCTACTGCCTATTGCTATGCAGGCGTGTGAAGCTACTCAGAAATTTTTTTTTAAAATTATTTGACGACTGCATTTTTTCGTGCATAATTCAACCTACCAACTGATAGGTAAGTAAATCACAAAGAGCCATCATGAACACACACACAGAACTTTCACCCTCGGCGCAACGCATTGCAGATGTGGCGCAGGCGTTGGTGCAAGAGGTGGGTTACAACGGTTTTTCGTTTGAGCACATCTCGCAAGCCGTTGGCATGCGAAAGGCCAGCATCCATCATCACTTTGGCTCCAAGGTGGATTTGGGGGTGACGGTGGTGCAGCGCTATACCGGTCAGTTTGAAGAGGCCCTGCGCCAAGTGCAAAAACAATTCAGCTCGGCGCCTGAGCGTTTGTTGGCCTATGCCGACTTGTTTGAAACAACATTTCAAAACAACCATCACTTGTGCGTCTGTGGGATGTTGGGTGCTGAGTCAAATTCGCTGGATGCTTCATTGAAGTCAGAGGTGAAACGGTTTTTTCAAATCAACGTGGCGTGGCTTAACCACGTGATGGATGAGGGCTTGGCAAGTGGTTCCTTGCGTAGTCCGCACCATGCCAAGGTGCTGGCCGAAACGCTGCTGTCATTGCTTGAAGGGGCGATGCTGGTGGGACGAAGCATGTCGGCGCCCATCGGGCCACGTCATGCATGTGAAGTTTTTCTTTCAGGGTTGATTCACTGATTCGTTTTTTTTAACTGCATCACCTACCTATTGATAGGTAGGTGATGTACAAAGAGCAACACCGGTTGAAAAAGTTCAACAGGTGAAGCAAAGCAAGGGTGCGAGAAATGGTTCACGCACCTGTTTTTTGAAAGTAGATCCGCACAGCGGAAAAGGAGTTTTTCATGAGTACAGGTAACAAACAAAAACGTGTTTTATTGGTCATGTCGTCGGTGGACGAAATGGGCATCAGCGGCAAACACACCGGCACTTGGTTTACCGAGCTGGCTGCGCCTTACTACATCTTGACCGAAGCAGGTTACGAGGTGGTGTTGGCGTCACCTGACGGTGGCGAGGCTCCGATTGACTGGCTGAGCATGAAAGCGCCTTTCACCACCGAATACACACAACGTTTCTTGAAAGACGAAGTGGCATTGCACGCGGCCAAAGAAACACGCAAGTTGCGCAACATCAACTACAACACCTTTGATGCGGTGTTCATCCCTGGTGGTTACGGTTTGTTGTGGGACTTGGCCCATGACTCGCACCTGATCAAGTTGATTCAGGACTTCTACACCAGCAACCGCCCCATCGCCATGGTGTGTCATGCACCTGCCATCTTGCGTGATGTGAAGTTGCCAAGCGGTGAGTACCTGGTCAAAGGTGTGAACCTGACAGGCTTCAAGAACGACGAAGACACAGAAATTGAGTTGCTCAAGCATCTGTTGTTCTCGTTGGAAGACGAGCTCAAGGGCCGTGGCGCGAAGTACCAGAGCAAAGCCAATTGGGAACCTAATGTGGTGATCGATGGTCCTTTGATGACCGGTCAAAGCCCAGCTTCTGCGCCTCCTTTGGCGCAAGCATTGGCTGAACGTCTGAAGGCTTGATGCAACAGCGATCTCCTGGGGCATGCACATCGTGCCGGGCCCTGGGAGGCCGCTTGTTTTAGCAACCCAATTCCAACGCCTTATTGGCATTTTTAAAAGAGGTTATTTATGCAACGATTTTTCAGTTATTTCACGGGGCGTCGGCTCATCACGCACGGCGTGCTGGCCCTGGCCATGCTTTTGGGTATGCAGGCCCATGCTCAAAACAACACGATGAAGGTGCTGCCTTTTGAGACTTTGCAGTTTTCGCCGAAAGAAGCCGGGTCGCCTCAAATCGCGCCGGTGATGGGGGACCCAGAAAAGGCGGCGTCTTCCATTGTGATGAAAATGGGCCGTGGCGATTTCCCACTCCACACCCACACGGCCAACTACCAGTTGGTGGTGGTCAAGGGCACCATGAAGCATTGGGGGCCTGACAGCAGCAAGGAAAAAGCCCTGCCTGTGAACCCCGGTGGCCATTGGTATCAGCCTGCGGGTGAAGTCCATGGCGACGCCTGTTTGAGTGACGAGTGTGTTTGGTTCATTCACTTTGATGGCGCACGTGATTTTGCGTTGGCCAAAGACAGTCCTGCACGCACCAACAAGACGGAAACCACACGCGTTCAAACTTTTGAATCGTTGAAGTTCTCCAAAAAAGAGCCTGGCAATCCCCAAATCGCACCTGTGCGTGGCAATCCTGAGAAGGAAGCTTCGTCCATCGTGATGAAAATGGGTCGCGGCGCATTTCCTTTGCATACCCACACCTCGGATTACCAATTGGTGGTGGTCAAGGGCACGATGAAGCATTGGGGCGCCAACCAAAGCCAAGCTCAGGCGGTGAAGATGGCTCCTGGTAGCTATTGGTACCAACCTGCCAGCGAAGTGCATGGTGACTCGTGCGAGTCGGATGAGTGCGTGTGGTACATCACCTTCAAAGGACCTCGTGACTTCGCGGTCGCCGAGGTAAATAAAAAGTAATATCTACAGCAATGGCATTCACTCACCTGAAGACTTGAAGGAGTTACACACATGCATGAAAAAACAGTTCTCATTGCAGGCAGCAGTGATGGCTTGGGGCAAGCACTTCAAGCGCGATTCCAGGTGGGTGGTTACCACGTGGTGCCCGTATCGCGTCACGGTGTGGGCCATGTCCATGCCGATTTGAGCGATGCGCGCGCCACCGCCGAGTTGTTCAACAGCCTGGACCCCAGCAAGCCACTGGCAGGCGTGATCCATAACGCCATGCAGTTTCACCGCGAGGCGTTTATGGACACGACGCCCGAAATTTTTGAACAGGTCTGGCGTTCCATGACACTGACGGCGGTCAACGTCGCCCAACAGGCCATTCCCCGTTTGCGTGCGCAAGGGGGGGGATGCCTGATCTTCAGCGGGGCCTCAGGCAGCGTACGCGCGGGGCCTCTTTTTTCAGCCTTCAGCAGTGCCAAATTTGCCCTGCGTGGACTCACACAAGCGTTGGCGCGTGAGCACAGTGGCGATGGCATTCATGTGGTGCACACCTTGCTGGATGGTTTGATCTGGTCGGAAAAAACACAGCAACGCTTCACCGGCGCTCAACAAGCGCGCAGCATGTCTGTGACCGATTTGGCAGAAATTTACTGGCAACTTTTTCACCAACCGTCCAATGTTTGGACTCACGAACTCGATATTCGGCCCATGTCGGCCGCCGTCTAAAGGAATTACATATGTCCCATCCTGTCGTTGTCATTGGCGCTGGTCTCAGCGGTCTTTATGCCAGCAGCTTGTTGGCACAAGCGGGTCAGCGTGTCTTGTTGATTGAAGCGCGTGAGCGCATGGGCGGTCGCGTCTTGAGTCAGGCCCCCACCGAGTCTGCGCACCGTGTGGACCTCGGACCGTCTTGGTTTTGGCCAGACATGAATCCGCGCATGAAGCGCTTGGTCACGCAGCTCGGGCTGTCTTCATTTCCACAACATACCCGTGGTGCAGCCGTGGTCGAAGGACAAGACGGCAAGTTGTACAAGCACCAAAGCTCATGGGAGCAGTCGCCCGCATCGCACCGCATCTCTGGCGGCACGCAAGCCTTGACCGAGGCCGTGTCGGCCCAGTTGGGTGACACGGTGCATTTTCAAGCCAACACCCGTGTGCATGCCATGAAAATGCGCCCTCACGCTGTCGAGCTTGAGCTGGAAAATGCCAGTGGACGATGGAGTCAACTGGCAAAGCAGGTGGTTGTGACGATTCCTCCCCGTTTGATGGCGCAAGATGTGGCGTTCGAGCCCGCTTGGCCAGAGGCACTCATCCAAGACATGCGGGCCACCCCGACCTGGATGGCCGGGCAAGCTAAGTTTGTGGCCGCTTATCCAACTGCGTTTTGGCGCGAGGCTGGTTTGTCAGGAGATGGCATGAGTCATCGCGGCCCGATGTCAGAGATTCACGACGCTTCCGATGCTTCGGGCCAAGTGGCGGCCTTGTTTGGCTTTGTCGGTGCCTCGCCCAGTTACAGGGCAGGCATTGGGCGTGAGGCTTTGCAACAGCAATCGTTGGCCCAGTTGGTGCGCATGTTCGGCCCTCAAGCGGCCACACCATTGTGGAGCTCGGTTCAGGACTGGGCGCAAGAGCCGCTGACGGCGGCCAAGGACGATCAACGTCCCTTGTCTTATCACCCGATGTACCAAGGGTCCCAAGTTCCCGCAGAGTGGGCGCAGCGTGTGTGGCTGGCAGGGACCGAACGCTCCCCCAACTACGGCGGCTATCTTGAAGGTGCTTTGGAAGCTGCAGAGCTGGCCGTCCAAGGGGTGCTCGACAGTTTGAACACACCGGCGTTTCAAACGCAACAAGCGACGACCACTGAAGTTGGGGAGCTGCTGTGAACTTGCATGCTGACTTGACCCAAAGGGCGGTGGTGCATGCGGCCCAACAGGCCTGGGTGGCCTCACCTATGCCGGGTGTGGAGCGGCGCATGTTGCATCGCGTGGGCGAAGAAGTGGCGCAGGCGACCACCATCGTGCGTTATGCACCCGGCAGCCGCTTCAGTGCCCATACCCACACAGGTGGCGAGGAGTTTTTGGTGTTAGACGGTGTGTTCCAAGACGAGCATGGCGACTACCCCGCGGGCACCTACATACGCAACCCACCCCAGACTCAGCACACACCAGGCGCTGCCTTGGGTTGCACCATTTTTGTCAAACTGTGGCAGTTTGATCCGCTCGATCGCACCCGTGTGATTGTGCACACCGACAAGATGGCCCGCGTGGACGATGCTTACCGTCCGTGGGTCAAGGTGTCGCCCTTGTATTTAGATTCCCGTGAGGATGTTCGGCTGGAGGAGTGGGCCGCAAATCGCTCCATTGCGCTGGATCTGCCCAAAGGTGGCGAGTTTTTGGTGCTGGATGGAGGCTTCACCGAGGGGGATGAAAGCTTTGCAGCGCAATCTTGGTTGCGTTTGCCCAGCGGGAGTCATTTGCATGCCAAAACCGGTGCGCAAGGCGCCAAGGTGTGGGTCAAGTTGCACCATTTGAACGACATGCAAAAGCCCCCCGTATCAGACGGATCTGGGAGAGGCTGATGGCGCAAGATCGTCTCTACATTCCTGTCTCTTTTTTCAGCATGGCCGTGGGTACGCTGGCTTGGGGCCACAGCTGGCAAGCCGCAGCGCAGGTCTGGCCTTTGCCTGCCGTGCTCGTTGACTTGGCCAGTGGGCTGGGTTTGGCGCTGTGGTTTGTGCTGTTGATGGCCTACGCCCGCAAATGGTGGCGTCAAGCGGATGCTGCACGTTTGGAACTGCACCATCCGGTGCAGTCCGCCATGGCGGCCTTGCTGCCCGTCTCGACCTTGTTGGCGGCCATCACACTCAAACCATTGTTGCCCCCCGTGGCTTGGGTTTTGTTGGGGATCGGTTTATCCGCACAACTGGCACTCGGTGTATGGAGCGTCGGTCGTTTCTGGCAAGGGGGACGCAGTCCTGAGTCGCTGAATGCCTCGGTGTACCTGCCTGCGGTGGCGCAAAACTTTGTCGCGGCAACGGCGGCCGCCAGCTTTGGCTGGACGTCTTTGGGTAGCTTGTTCTTCGGCGCTGGACTTTTTTCATGGCTTGCGCTCGAGTCGCTGGTGCTCAACCGAGCCGCAACGCTGACGCCCATGGATGTGGCGCAGCGGCCAGTGCAAGGTATTCAGGTAGCGCCCGCTGTGGTGGGGGGCTTGAGTTACTTGTCGCTCACCTCGGGCCCTCCGGACTTGATGGCGCACATGCTGCTGGGCTATGGCCTGTATCAGGCGTTGCTGGCCGCGCGTTTGTTGCCTTGGACCACAGAGGCAGCGTTTGCGCCGAGTTACTGGGCCTTCAGTTTCGGCATGATGGCGCTGGCCAGCATGGCCTTGCGCATCTTGGCGCGTGCCCCGGATGAGACGCTGTGGCAGCTGCTGGCTCCGGCCTTGTTTGTCGTGGCCAACCTGGTCATGGCGACGCTGGCGTGGCGCACTTTGGCTTTGGCCCGTGAGGGACGCTTGCTCTTGCCTGTGGTGCAAACGCCCCCATCTGCCACAAAGTGAGTCGCAAGCTGCGTTGCTTTGTTGACGTGACAACATCTTTTTGAAACCAGGAGTCCATCATGGGTCTATCGTTGTGTTTGGTGCTGAGTCCTTTGACGGCTGAACTGCAAGGCTGTAGTGCCGAAGGCATTGCAGACGGCAGCGTGCTGGGACGGATGGAAATTGGCCACATGGCCATGGAACCCTTGTTTTTCAAAAACGCAACGCTCAATGCTGCCGGGCTAGAACGTGCCATCGAATGGACAGAGGATCGCATCCAGGCCGCCCGCATCCAGGTGCCAGCAGGGGCGCAGCTGTTCACCCGTGACGCCGATGTGTGGGCCCTGGCGCACGCCAGTGGCGTGGCGCAGGCTGAGCGCCCGGTCTTGCATGTGGATGCGGTCGAACAAAGCTTCAGCCGTTTGGTCATGCAGTCTATGGGCCAGGCCTCACCGCAAGAAGCGTTGCCAGCAACAGCAAGTTTTTTTGCCACTGTGGTGTTTGTGCGTGAGCTGATGCACCATTTGCACTTCCCGCAGATTCAGTTGCTCGGTGCGCCTGCGACTAGCCATGCGCTGCCCTGATCCAACGCGCGCTCAGGCTGTCAACCCTAGGGCTTCCCACACCCGAATCGCGGCATAAGCATCGTTGGCGGCGTAAACCAGTTGCGACTCGCTCAGTTGGGCATTGGCCCAGTTGCTGGTCGCGGCTTTTTTGGATTTGATGAAGCGCTGGTTGAACAGCACAGCCACCGCGCCTTTGACGCCCATGTCTTTGCGGTACCCGCGCTGGTGGAACACCGTGTTCAGTTCCAAGATGCCCTGGGGCTCGATGCCCAGTTTGTGGATGATGCGTTTGCGGTCATCACCCAAACCAAATCCGGCTTTGGCAATGCCGCCGAGAGCCAGTAAGTCAGCCGCTACAGCGCGGCATTGCGGCTCGTGCAGTTGGAACACCCAAGCATGTTCAGCGGTGGAGAGTTGCAAAATGTGCGGCCCGTCTGACTGTTCACCCACCCGAAACGTGGGTTTCGATTCGGTGTCAAAACCCCAGGCGCGTGCTTGTGTGAGTTGACTGTGTGCCTGGTGCGCCTGTGCGCCGGTGCTGACCAAGGTGATGCGGTCTAGGTCCAGCCGTTCAAACGGCGGGAGCAGGGCGATGGCGTCTTTGTCAGGGGTGTGGAGGTGGGGTGGCATGCATTGCGCCATATTTATTTGCGTGTTTTTTTCTTGCTTTTACTTTTGTTTTGTTCGATCGCTTCTTTGCGCACCGCTCGCTCGGCATCGGCTTTTTTGCCCTCACGCAGCCAGGCGGCAAATTCTTCGGGGGTTTCCAGTGTCAGGCGCCCTAGGGCTGCGGAACGGAAATCGTGGATCACCAAATGCGCGGCCTTGGTGGTGTTGATGCGTCCACCGCTTTGCACCGCGCCGCGCTGGCGGCCAATGGCTTCGAGCAGGGTTTCGTCGGTGTGGCTGGCCACGTTTTCAATTTTGTAGCGATCGGTCAAAGCGTGCGGGTAGTTGGCAATCAGGTAGTGCAGCAGCTCCAGCGCCACCACTTCTTCGTCAAACGCGTTCACGCCGATCGCGCCGCTGGCCGCCAGGTTGTAGCCGCTTTGCTCAACGATGATGCGCGGCCAAAGCACGCCTGGCGTGTCGTACAGGTAAAAGTCGTCGGCCAGCGAGATACGCTGCTCCAGCTTGGTCACGCCCGCTTCGTCACCAGTTTTGGCGGCGCGTTTGCCTTTGAGGGTGTTAATCAGGGTGGACTTGCCCACGTTGGGAATACCGCAAATCAGCACCCGCATGGGCTTGACCATGCCGCCGCGCAGGGGGGCCAACTGGCGGCAGGCGTCGATCAGGGCTTTGGCGGGCGAGGTCATGCTGGTGTCCAGCCCCAAAGCGCTCACGCCGGGCAGGGCGTTGTAGTGGGCCAGCCACTGCGCCGTGCGCGCCGGGTCGGCCAGGTCTTGCTTGCTCAGGATCTTGAGGGCTGGTTTGCCTTTGATCAGCTCGGCCAACATCGGGTTGGCGCTGGAGCCGGGCAGGCGGGCGTCGAGCATTTCGATGACAACGTCAATCTCTTTGATGCGCTCCCCGATCGCCTTGCGCGTGAGGTGCATGTGTCCGGGGAACCATTGAATCGCCATAAAGAGTTGCTGAAGACGGAGGGCTGAAAGTACCGATTGTCGGTGACGAACGAGTGAGCAGTTTTAAGCCGTTTGATTGGGCATGTGACTGGGTACGTGTCTGGGCATATGACTCGGCGTGTCACTCGGCTTTTATGGGATGTTTATGGGGCGATTTGGCAAAGCGGCGCCACCTCGCGCAAGCGCGTGTGCACCGCGTCATGCACATCCACCGGCCGTTGCTGCTTGGCTTGCAGGTAGCGGTGGGTGTAGACGTCTAAGTAGGCATCCAGCGCCTCGGCCGCAAGCTGCTCATCTGCCAGCGCCAAACACATGGCACCGACTTCGGCGGTGCAAAAGTGGGTCTCGCTTTGCGAGCGGCGCAGGGTGTAGCGTGAGGGTTGCGCCGCATCCAGGCTCAGCACCGGAAAGCGTTGCAAGTAAGGGCTCTTGCGAAACATTTTGCGCGCCTCATCCCAGGTGCCGTCCAGCAAGATGAACAGAGGGCGTACATCGGCGTGCGGATGGGCCACCTCGTGCACCACCCGTGCTGGCTCGGCAAACGCACCCGGGAACACGACATAGGGCTGCCATTGCTGATCGGCGAGCAGGGTCAGCAATCCGGGGGGCACCTCGGTGCGTGCCCAAGCAAAGGCAAAGGTGTTGGCCACCACATCGGCAATCAGCCAGCCGGTGTTGCTGGGCTTGAGTGCTTCAATGTCGGCCATGAGCAAACACATGCCTGCGCATGTGGGCACGTCGGGGCGCCAGGCGCACATGCAGTGGCTGGTCAGCAAGCGGCAATCTGCGCAGCGCACACCTTTGGGGCCGCCACGGGCTAAAAAAGGTTTGGCGCTGCGGGCTAAACGCTCAGCGCGCAGACGGGCAACGGCATGGGGCATGCGCGCATCCTAGAATGAAATCATCCGCATTTTCAGAATTTCTGCTCATGACGCTTCCAGCAGCCTCCGTGATTGGCGCCACCCAAGTCGCCTCGGCCAAGATGGCCGATCGACACACGCCATTTGTGTTTGACGATTGGTATGTGGCCGCATTTGCCGACGAAGTGGGCCCGCAGTTGCTGGCCCGCACCTTGTTGGGCCGCGGCATTGTGATGTACCGTCGCGCCGACGGCACGGTGGTGGCAATGGAAGACCGGTGTCCGCACCGCTCCATGCCGCTGTCGGCGGGCGAGCTCAAAGACGACCACATCACCTGCGCCTACCACGGCATGAGGTTCAATCCGCAGGGCGATTGCGTGCATGTGCCCTCCCAATCCACCTGTCCGCGCGCCATGGGCGTGCGCACCTATGCCACCTTAGAGCGTGGCCCCGTGGTGTGGATTTGGATGGGCGACGCCGACACCGCCGACGCCAGACGTTTGCCACCACAGCCGTGGCTGACCGAGGGCGATTGGGAGACCTCCAAAGGCTATATGCACCTCAAAGCCAGCTATGTGCGCTTGCATGAAAACTTGCTGGACCTGACCCACTTGAGCTTTTTGCATGCCAAGAGTTTTGGCACGCCCGACTACGCCAGCGCCGCCTATGAAACAGAAATTGGCGACGGCCATTTCGTGGTCATGCGCAATGTGGTGCCCACCACGCTGCCGCCGGTGTGGGCCGAGCCCACGGGCATCAAGGGGCAGGGCCAGGCCGCGCGGATTGTGCGCTCCGAATTTCGCAGCCCGGCCATGCACGAGGTGTCCGTCTCGTTTTACGACTGCACCTTGCCCGAGGATGCGCGTGACACCTTCCGCATCCGCACGGCGCATTTGCCCACGCCCGAAAGTGCCACCAGCACGCATTACTTTGTGGTGCATGGGCGCGATTTTTCGCAGCATGACAAGGCCATGACCAAGTTCATGCACGACCAACTGTTTGTGGCGTTCCACGAAGACGTGACCGGCTTGGCCTTGCAAGAAGAAGTGCTGGCACGGACCCCAGAGCACGAGCTGTATGAGTTCTCGGTCGGCGCTGATGGTCCCTCGGTGGCGATGCGCCGTTATTTGCTGTCGCGGGTCATGGCCAAGGCATAAGCCGCGACGTCACCCAGGTGTGGCCTATCAGCTGGCGGTGACGTTGCAGTCGCGGCGCAGCACAGCCAGGGCGTCGTGCAGCTTGTAATCGCGGTCACTTTCTAGCGTGGCCTGCGCGTCTTCCACAAACGCTTGCCACATGCGCAGATAGTCGCCTTGGTGTTGCGCGGGTGCGTTGTCCGCAATGTATTGGCTGGCCACTGCGGGTTGCAGGCCCGATTTGCGAATTTTGCGAATCAGCGTGGCGGCGGTTTTTTCGGTCAACAAGGTTTTGGCGGGGCTGCCCACGGCGATGCATAAGAACAAGGTCAGCAGCGAGCTGTCGTCGCTGTGGCCGCCGGTGGCTTTTTCCCAAGCGGCCGACGTCTCGCGGTCAAAGTGGTCCACCTCGGACAAGCCGTCTTCCAACCAAAAATAGCGTCCCACAAACGCCGGGGTTTGGTTGAACAACTTTTGGGGCGTGAGCTTGGCATCCAGAATTTTGGGCAAATCGGCTTCCACGCTTTGCCGCACCGCCTCGACCGCTGCTTTGAATTCAGCTGGCAGTTTTTTGGGCAGTACCAGTTGGATGACTTTCGCCGAACTGGGCTTGCGCAAGCTGGCCACCATTTTTTGAAACGTCACCCAATCGGGCATCTGCGTTTGCTTGGTGGCCAAGGCGAGCAGGGCAGTGCGAATCACGGCTTCGGCGTCGCAGCCTGCTTCTTCGAGTTCATCAGCGTGCAGATCCAGGGCATCGGCCATCCAAACGGCCGCGCCCATGACGTGCGCGACTTGCTGGCGTTTGGCCAATTCGGCCTGGTAATCGGTCACGCTGCACAGCGACCACTTGGCCAAGAGCGGAATGTGTTTGTCGGTAAAACCACCATGCTCGTTCATACCGAAGTGGCTGTTTTGCGGCATGACGATCAAGGCCTTGAGCATGTCCGAGGCCGCTTTGGAGCGCGACATGAAGCTGTGGTCACGCAGCACTTCAGCCGCTTTACGCAGATCGCCACCGCTGCTGATTTCTAAATTCAGGCTGACCAAATTGACAATGCGGTCTTTGGCTTTTTCCAACTCGGGGCGCAAAAATTCGCTGCCAAAGTAGCGCGCAATTTGCACCATGCCCTTGGGCGCATCGGTTTGAATGGCCTCCAGCTTGGCCTGGTCCAGGATGCTGTGTTGCACGCCAAACTTCAGTGCTTTTTCAAAGAAGGGGCGGCCGTCAAAAACGGCAATGCTGCTGGGGGCTGACGAAGCGGTGTGGGGCATGGGCAATCAGATCGCAGACTCTTCGTCTGAATCACGCGCCACAGGGGTGGCTTGGCCACGGTCGGTGGCACTGGTTTCGACCTTGCCGTCGTCTTCTTCCTCGTCTTCTTCGGACATGCCGGCATCGAAGGCACGCGCTTTGGCGCGCAGCACCATGAGCATTTCAATGAACAGGTCGGGGATTTTGTGGCGCAGGATCCAGGCCATTTGCATCCAGTCCGAGTCGGCCACTTCGTCTTCTTCCACGCGCGGGCGCACATAGGCGGAGCCACGCAAGGCGTGCTCGCTCAAGATGTCACCGTCGTCTTCAATGGTGTCAAAGGTGCCAGTGCGGGCGAAGGCTTCGATGCGACTCCACTTTTCGGTGAAGTAATCGGCCAGGGCTTCGGCGCCGCCTTCGAGGTCGCCAATGGCGGTCAAGAACTCGATCGGGTCGGCATCGTCGCGAAAAATGATGGAGTTCATCATGCCGCGCAAGTGGGTGCGCGTGAGGTCTTTGTATTGTTTTTCAATCACCACGGCGCGGGCGAATTGCTCGGGCGTGACCAAGAGGTTGATGACCGATTCTTTGGAGGTGTCGTACTCGCGAATCACGGCCAAGATGTCTTTGGGGGGCAGCTGGTCCAGCACCACCATCAGGGCGTGATCGCCTTCGGTGTCGGCCAGCTCGACCAAGGCAGCTTCGGCCGCGACGATGTCGCCAGAGGCAATCAGGCTTTGGGTTTTTTGAATCAGGGCAAGTGCGTTCATGGCGTGTGTCTTGTTCTTGGGTCTCAGTCTTTGCTGTCAAAGCCTTGTTCGACCATCCAGGCGTTGCCTGCTTCTTCGCGGGCACGGGCTTCTTTTTCTTCTTCGTCGAGTTCGGCGTCGGTCGTTTCTGCGCCATCAGGTTCATCGTCCGCTTGGGCTTGCGGAATGGCGTGACTGAAGGGCTTGTGGTGCATGTATTCCAGGGCTGCAGCGATGCACATGAACCATTCGCCCGTGGGTTCTTTCAAAATCTCGGCCACCATGGCTTTGGCCCAGGGTTCGATCTGCACAGCCTCAGACACGGTGTCCCAAGGCAACATCTCGTCGGCATCCTGGGTCAACACATGGTCCATCAACGCAGGCTGGGTGAAGCGAAACGCCTGGTGCAAGACCACCGCGACCATCTCAGGGTTGAGGTCCATCACTTGGACCAAAAAGCCCAGCTCCTGACGTTTTTCCGCCAGGCGTTGGCGCAACACGTCTTTGCCTTCGGAGTCGGACATCAGGTCGTCGAGCTCGGCTTGGTAGGACGAACGCAGTTCGTGGAAGAAGGGTGAAATGCTCATAAAAATTCAGTGTGCGAGACCATGGGGTTTACAACAGCGACCTGAAGTAGGTCTGCCAGATCTCGCGTGCGGTCTGTGCGGGGTCGTCCAGCAAATTGCGGCGGCGGTTGTCGTCATAGGCTTGGCGTTTGGCGTCGTCTGACAACACATCGTAGGCTTCTTGCGCGGCGCGAAAACGTGCGGGCGCGTCCTCGTCGCTGTTGCGGTCGGGGTGAAATTGCGAGGCTTTTTGGCGGAACGCTTTTTTGATGTCCGCCAAGCTGGCATCGCTGGTGAGCCCGAGTGCGGCGTAGTGCTCTGACACGTGTGTGGCCTTGGATGAAAAACGTCAGTGCTTAAAGCGGTTGCTTGAGGCGAATTTCTTCCACCTTCACCGGCCCCATGGGCACGGTTTTGGCGCTGGACATTTCGCGTTTGAAGCCGGCCAACTCATGAAAGCGCATGGCGCGGTCATTGGCCAGCGGCACCCAGATGGACACATGGGTGCAGCCTTCTTCTTGCAGGCCTTCACGCGCCGCATCCCACAGGGCCAGGCCCACGCCTTGCGCCCAGTAGCTGGGGGTGACGTAAATGTCCCAAATCTCGCCCATGGTGTTGGGCGTGCCTTTGTCGCGAGAGCGGTCATAGCCGACAAAGCCAATGATCTTGTCGCCGTCCACCGCCACTTGCACCTGGGGTTCGGCGTATTCAATCGCATCGCGCCAGTAGGCGGTGTCTTTTTCTTCGGGCACAGGTGGCACTGAAGCGCCTGTTTGCATGGACTTCAAGGTCTCTTTCGCGGTGGATGCATAGAGCTCGGCGATTTTCCCGGCATCACGTGAGGTGGCGGGGCGGACTTGCAAAGTGGTCAGGCTGGACATGAGGGCAAACGATCTGAAGCAAAATTGGGAAAGATATGGATTGTCTCTCATGATCATTTTGGCCCCGATGGAGGGATTGCTCGATTTCGTGCTGCGCGATGTGCTGACCCGCATTGGCGGGGTAGACCGGTGTGTGTCCGAGTTCATTCGCGTCACCAACACCTTGCTGCCCGAACGCACGTTTTTGCGCGTGGTGCCCGAGCTGCGCAATGGCGGGCGCACCTTGGTCGGCGTGCCGGTGCGGCCCCAGTTGCTGGGCTCTGACCCGGCCTGCTTGGCCGACAACGCAGCCCGCGTGGCGGCCATGGGCTGTGATGGTGTGGACCTGAACTTTGGCTGTCCGGCCAAACAAGTCAACCGCCACGGCGGTGGCTCGGTCTTGCTGCAAGACCCTGAGCTGCTGTTTCGCATTGTTCAAGCGGTGCGCCGTGCCGTGCCTGCCCACCAGGTGGTGACGGCCAAGATGCGCCTGGGCTTCAACGACGACAGCACGGCCGAGGCCTGTGCCTTGGCGCTGGAGGCGGGCGGTGCCAGCGAAATTGTGGTGCATGCCCGCACCAAGGCCGATGCCTATCGACCCCCGGCCTATTGGCCGCGCATTGCCGATATTCGTGCTGTGGTCAAAACACCGCTGGTGGCCAATGGCGAAATTTGGAATGTGCAAGATGCCTTGCAAGCCCGCGCCGATTCGGGCTGCCACGCACTGATGCTCGGGCGCGGCATCGTGACCAACCCAGGCTTGGGCTTGGCCATTCAGGCCTTTGATGCCGGCCAAGCGCGTGCAGCACTGAATTGGCAAGAGATGCTGCCGCATTTGGGCATTTTTTGGGGCCACATTGCGCAACATATTTCGCCGCGTCATCAAGCCGGGCGCTTCAAGCAATGGCTGAACTTTTTGCGCAAACACTATCCAGAAGCTGAAGTGGCCTACCAAGAACTACGCACACTCACTGAACCCCAACGCATCGAAGACTGGCTGCGTGCCAACACGGGGGGCGTTGCTTGGTCCACCCAGCACAGTGTTGAGCGACCTGCGGCCTTGTGCGACTGATGAAAGACCCAACCCCGTGACCCATGCCACCTCTCAAGCCTTGAAGCCCTGGCAGGTCACCACAGGCGGCATTTGCGGCTTGGTGTTGACGATTGGTCTGGCGCGCTTTGCCTACACCCCCTTGTTGCCGAGTCTGCAATTGCAAACGGGTTTGAGTGATGCCGGCGCCGGCGCCTTGGCCGCTGTTAACTACGCGGGTTATATGAGTGGCGCCTTGGCGGCGGCCTGGATTGACGATGTGCGCTGGCGGCACCGCTTCTACAGCATGGGCTTGTGGATGGCCTTGCTCACCACCGCGGCCATGGCCTTGTCCACCTGGATGCCGGCTTGGGCCTTGTGGCGTTACATCGGCGGTTTGTGCAGCGCCACCGGCATGTTGCTGGGCTCAGGCTTGGTGTTGGGTTGGTTGATGCGCCATGGCCACCGGCCCGAGTTGGGGCTGCACTTCATTGGCATTGGTTTGGGCATTGTGGTGTCGGCCTTGGGTGCGTGGGGGCTGTCGTCTATTTGGCCGTTGTGGTCGTCGCAATGGTTGGCGTTTGCGGTGCTGGGCCTGGTGTTTTTTGTGCCCGCCTGGGCATGGCGCCCTCCGGTGCCGCCGCCTATGGCGACTGCGCAGACGACGCAAGAGGCGACGACAGTTTCCCGGCGCTGGTGGTTCACCATGGTGGGCAGCTACTTTGCGGCGGGCTGGGGCTTTGTGATCAGCGCCACGTTCACCGTAGCGATTGTGGAGCGCGAACCTTTGTTGGCGGGGCAGGGTGCTTTGGCCTGGGCCCTGGTGGGCTTGGCCGCCATGCCCGCTGTGTTTGTGTGGGACCGGGTGGCGCGGCGCGTAGGCGATACGCGTGCCTTGCTGTTGGCGTTTGGCTTGCAAACCTTGTCGGTGATCTTGCCCGCCATGTCGGGCTCTTTGCTGGCTGCGTTGGCAGGCGCCGTGGGCTATGGCGCGACCTTCATCGGCATCGTCAGCCTCACGCTGGCGTTGGTCGGGCGACGTTCTCCGCACAACCCGGGCAAGGCCATGGCGCGCTTGACCTTGAGTTATGGCGCGGCCCAGATGTTGGCCCCAGTGGTGGCAGGTTATATGGCGCAAACCACAGGCACCTTCCAAGGCGCGTTGTGGCTGACCGCCGCCGTGATGGGCACAGGCATGGCCTTGCTGGCGACCTTGCCCTCAGAGCCTTCAAAGCTTGAACAGGCCTGAGGTTCAGACGCCTAGGCTTTCAAGCCTGACCAGACCTTTGGGCGTTTGCAAGGTGGCGACCAGGTTGGCGGCGCCTTCTGCGACGGTGACACCTTTCAAATCAATCGCGGCATAGGCTGCTTGCAGCTTGTCGGCGCTGGGGTGTGTGACCTCCAGGCTTTGCAAGGTCACGCCGGAGCGTGCCAGGGTGTTGCGCGGGTGCAAGCGCAGGGGGTCTGTGGCCTCCGGTTTGCCCCATTGAATCAACGTGGGCAGCGTGCCATTGAACAAACGCTGGCCGTCAGCGCGCACACTGATTTGCCAATTCAACACGCCTTTGGAGGTGCGTCGGCTCATGAACACGGCGGGGCCACGGTCGATGCCTTGCATGCGCAGCGCCATGCGGGCGGCTTTAAGGTCGGGCGTGCTGGCCACAAAATGCACCAAGCGTGGCTGCTTGGCCACGGCGCTTTGCAAGGCTTTGTCGTCCATGTCAAAGAAGCGTGTGGCCTGTAATTTTTTAGGACGCACCGCGTTGGGGTTGATGGCAATGATTTCCAAATAAGCCATTGGGAAATGCGGTGTGGCAATTTTGAACAGACGGTTGTGGGTGCCGTACTTCTCGTGTTCGCCGCCTAGGCCGGGCGTGATGCCCAAGGTCTCTTCGCACCATTGCACGCCCGCTTCAAGGCTAGATGCAACGATGACCAAATGATCAATCTGTGTATTCATGGGCTTGACCTTACCATTCATGCACTGCGCTTTTCGCACATGGCCTCTTTCTTACCCCCTTGATTCATGAATTCCCACACCCCTGAAGGCGAACGCCTGTCCAAACGCGTCATGCAATTGCGTGGCTGTTCGCGTCGCGAGGCCGAGCAATACATCGAAGGGGGCTGGGTGTCGGTGGACGGTGTGGTGGTGGAAGAGCCGCAATCTCGTGTCAGCACGCAAACCGTCACGCTCGACAGCCAAGCGAGCTTGATGAACTTGAGCGCCATCACCTTGATCGTGAACAAGCCCGCTGGCTGGCTGGATGGTTTGCAAGAGGTCCAAGGCCGGCGCAAGTCGGCGCCTCAGACTGTGCGCAGCTTGCTCGACGCCGAGCATCGCAGCGTCTACGACGCAAGCGGCGTGCGTCTACTCAAACGCCATTTCCATGCGCTGGAGGCCAGCGTGCCCTTGGAGACAGGCGCCAGCGGATTGGTGGTGTTCACCCAGGACTTTCGTACCCAACGCAAGCTGATCGAAGACATGGCTTTCATGGAGCATGAGCTGGTGATTGATGTGCGTGGCGAAGTGGTGGCCGACGATTTACGCCCCATCGAACGCGCCTTGAAAGACGAGCGCTTGCGCTTGCCATTTGCCAAAGTGAGCGTGGGCAGTGCCACGCCTGAACGCAGCAAGCTGCGTTTGGCCGTTAAGGGCGCGCACCCAGGCTTTGCGGCCTATCTGTGCGAGCTGGCCAAGCTGGAAATTTTGGCCTTGCGCCGGATTCGCTTGGGCCGTGTGAGCTTGTCTGATTTGGAAGAGGGCACGTGGCGCTATTTGGCGCTGGGCGAGCGGTTTTGATGGCCACCCATTGGTTTTGCTCAGCAGGTTGCAGGCCCGGGTGATTGCAAGCGTGCACGCAACGCGGTTTTCAGCACTTTGCCGTAATTGTTTTTCGGCAGCTCTTGCACGATCTCGTACCGCTTGGGCCGTTTGAAGCGTGCAATTTCTTGCAAGCAATGCGCGTCTAGGGCTTCTATGCTGAGGTCTGCGCCTGGCAGCGGCACCACAAAAGCCACCACGATTTCGCCCCATTCGGCGTCGGGTGCACCGACCACGGCGACTTCGTGCACGCCGGGTGCGTGCAGCAACACCTCTTCCACTTCTCGGGGGTAGATGTTGGTGCCACCGCTGATGATCAGGTCTTTGCTGCGGTCTTTGAGGGTTAAAAAACCATCGGCGTCGAGCGCACCCATATCGCCGGTCCACAGCCAACCGTCGCGAATGGCGGCAGCCGTGGCTTCGGGGTTGTGCCAATAACCAGCCATCACGCTGTCGCCCTGAATCAGCACTTCGCCCACCTCGCCCAAGGGCATGTCTTGGCCTTGGTGGTCACAGACCCGAATGCGAACCGGCGTTTGCGCCAACCCGACCGAGGCCAGCCGTTCGCTGTAGCGCGGGTGTTGGGTGTCGGCCAGGTGTTGGCGCGACAGGGCGGTCCCCACCATGGGGCTTTCACCTTGGCCGTAAATTTGCACAAAACGCGGGCCCATCACACGGATGGCGCGTTGAATGTCGGCGGCATACATGGGGGCGCCGCCGTAGACCACGGTTTTGAACGATGCGCTGCACTGGGCCTTCGTGTGCTGCGCAGACTCCGCATGGTCGACCAAGCGTTTGACAATGGTCGGTGCCGCAAACAGCGACAAAGGCCCCAGCGCTTGCCCCAAGGCAAACAGCTCTGCCGGTTCAAAGCCGCCCGATGCTGGCACCGCATGGCGCGCCCCGGCCATGAGGTGGGGAATGGCGTAAATACCCGCGCCGTGTGACATGGGCGCGGCGTAGGCGATGGTGTCGTGAGGGGCAATCGAATCGACGTCGTTGAAATAGGTCAGCCCCATGGTCATGAGGTTGCGGTGGGTGATCATCACGCCTTTTGGACGCCCGGTGGTGCCGCTGGTGTAGAACAACCACGCCAGATCGGTGGCTTGGCGTGGCACGATGGGCGAGGGCGGTGCGCCGTCCACAGGCGCCCACCAGTCATCGGCTTGGCCGGATTCAATGTCGACCACGCGCTCCAGGCCTTGGAGTTGGGCGGCAGTGTCTGGTGTTACATCGGCTGTCAGGTCTTGGGTGATAAAGGCCCAGCGGGCCTGGGCATTGTCGACGATCCATTGCGCTTCACGCACATGCAGCTTGGCGTTGATGGGCACGACTGCCAGCCCCGCCCACCAGGCGCCGAACATCACCTCCAGGTAGCGTGGGTGGTTGCGACAAAAAATCGCCACCCGATCACCCGGTTGCAGACCTGCACGTTGGAATTGCCCAGCCAGATGTGCACACCGTTGGGCCCACTCACCGTAACTGGCAACACAGGTGCTGCCATGAAAGATGGCCGGGCGGTTGGGGTCCTGGTGTGCGATGCGGGGCAGCAAGTGGGCGATGTTCATCCAAGAATCTCCGAAAAAAAACCGAGCCAAGACTCGGTTTTTTAAAACGTATGGCAAGCCGCCATATTAATTCTTGCTGGTGTCGTTACCGCTGCCCGGCGGAACACGGCGCGCGCCGGTGAAGCGGCGCTCCCAATACGCTTGGCGCATGTCGTCGACGCGGACTTGTTGGCCAGGTTTGGGGGAATGGATGAACTTGTTGTCGCCCACGTAGATGCCCACATGGCTGAAGGTTTGGCGCATGGTGTTGAAGAACACCAAGTCGCCCGGCTTCAAGTCTTGCTTGTCAATTTTTTCGGTCACAGCCGCTTGGTCGCGTGCGCGGCGGGGTAGCACCATGCCTACGGTTTGCTCAAACATGGAGCGCACAAAGCCGCTGCAATCAAAGCCGGTGTCGGCGTCGGTGCCGCCACGGCGGTAGGGGACGCCCAAAAAGCCCATGGCATTGACCACCAAATCAGATGCTTTTTCGCCGACGCTTTGGCGAATTTGCCCCATTTGCGCGATCATGCCGCGCTCGGCCAAATAGCGCTCGATGTCATCGGCGGCATTGGTCGACGGTGCCGCATGGGCACTGGCGACGCAGCAACAGATGAGAAGGGCACGTTTGAGCATGGCTCGCATTCTAGCCGATAAAACTGGTAAGTTTGATCAATATGTGAGTCTAAGTTGTTGATTTATCGAGATTTAATTCAAATTTGAGGTCTGCGCTGACAGATCGCCGATACTTGTCACTGTTTCAAATGACCTGATTTTTAGCATGCTGCTCGACGACCAAGACTCCCAACTCGTGCTGGTGGATTACCAAGCGCGCCTGATGCCCGCCATTTTTGAGGGCGAACTGGTCTTGGCCAACGCCATGCGTTTGGCCCAGGCTGCCCACTGGATGGAAGTGCCAACCTTCGGCACCGAGCAAAACCCTGAAAAACTCGGTCAAAACCCCGCAGCCATGCGTGAACTATGCCGGCGCACCATGCCCAAGATGAGCTTCAGCGCCTGTCCCGATGGCCTGATCGATTTGATCAAACCCGCAGCGCGTGCGCCATCTGGCAATGCACGCAGCTTGCCCAAGCATTTGCAAAAAGCGGTGCCCAAAGAGGTGAGTCGCAGCAGCATCGTGATTGCAGGCGTGGAAGCCCATATTTGTTTGCTGCAAACCGCGCTGGAGCTGTTGGAAGAAGAGTTCGATGTGTTTGTGGTGACCGATGCCTGCGGTTCTCGCACCGAGCGCAACCGCGATGCCGCGTTTGACCGTCTGGCCGGTGCCGGTGCTGAGTTGGTGACCACCGAAATGGTGTTGTTTGAATGGTTGCGCACGGCCGAGGCCGATCCGTTCAAAGAAATCCAAGCGCTGATCAAGTAAAGACCTGCCATTTAGGCGGGGTGGGTATCTCCTCAACGGCGGAGTCAGCTTCTTGCAAGTCCGTGCTTCTCATAATTATGAATTCAGTACAAGTTCGTTTTTAGGAGAAGTAGATGGTTGCTTATGCAGATTTCCACCGCCGTTCGATTGAGGACCGCGACGCATTTTGGTCCGAGCAAGCCAAATTGGTGGACTGGCAGACGCCTCCGCAACAAATCTGCGATTACAGCAACCCACCTTTTGCCAAGTGGTTCGTGGGTGGCAAAACCAACCTGTGCCACAACGCGGTGGACCGCCACCTGAAAGATCGCGCCGACCAAGCGGCCTTGATCTTTGTGTCGACTGAGACCGACCAAGAAAAAACCTACACCTACCGCGACTTGCATGCCGAAGTGCAGCGCATGGCCGCGATTTTGAAAGACCTGGGTGTGGTCAAAGGCGATCGCGTATTGATCTACATGCCCATGATTGCGGAAGCCGCATTTGCCATGTTGGCGTGCGCGCGTTTGGGCGCGATTCACTCGGTGGTGTTTGGTGGCTTTGCCTCGCACTCGCTGGCCACCCGCATTGAAGATGCGTCGCCCAAAGTCATCATCAGCGCCGACGCCGGTTCGCGTGGCGGCAAGGGTGTGCCCTACAAGCCTTTGCTCGACGAAGCCATCAAGCTGTCGGCCCATAAGCCTAGCCACGTCATCATGGTGGACCGCAAACTGGCCGCCTTCACGCCCGTGGCGGGTCGCGATGTGGATTACGCCACCGAGCGCACCAAGCACATGGACGCGGTGGTGCCGTGCGAGTGGGTGGAATCCACCCATCCCAGCTACACGCTCTACACCTCGGGCACGACCGGCAAACCCAAAGGCGTGCAACGCGACACCGGGGGTTACACCGTGGCGTTGGCCTCCAGCATTCCGCACATTTACCAAGGCAAGCCGGGCGGCACTTTCTTCTGTACCAGCGACATCGGCTGGGTGGTGGGGCACAGCTACATCATCTACGGCCCGCTGATTGGTGGCATGGCCACCATCATGTACGAAGGCCTGCCCATTCGTCCCGACGGCGGCATTTGGTGGAGCTTGGTCGAGAAGTACAAAGTCAACGTCATGTTCAGCGCGCCGACCGCGATTCGCGTGCTCAAAAAGCAAGATCCTGCGTTGCTCACCAAATACGACCTGTCCAGCCTGCAAGCCCTGTTCTTGGCCGGTGAACCGTTGGACGAGCCCACCGCCAAGTGGATTTCTGAAGGCCTGAACGGCAAGGCCATCATCGACAACTACTGGCAGACCGAAACCGGCTGGCCGATTCTGACCATCTGCAATGGCGTGGAAAAAGCGCCTAGCAAGTTTGGTTCACCCGGCAAAGCGGTCTACGGCTACAACGTCAAGCTGGTCGACGACCAAACCGGCGAAGAGCTCACAGGCGCCAACCAAAAAGGCGTGTTGACCATCGAAGGCCCGCTGCCTCCCGGCAACTTACAAACCATCTGGGGCGACGACAAGCGTTTTGTCAGCACCTACTGGAACACCGTGCCCAACAAATTGGTCTACAGCACGTTTGACTGGGCGGTGCGCGACGAGGACGGCTACTTCTTCATCTTGGGCCGTACCGATGACGTGATCAACGTTGCTGGTCATCGCTTGGGCACGCGTGAAATTGAGGAGAGCATCTCCAGCCACCCCAACATTGCCGAAGTGGCCGTGGTGGGCGTGGCCGACCAGCTCAAGGGGCAGGTGGCCATGGCGTTTGCCATTGTCAAAGACACCTCGGGCCTGACCGATGACGCTGCGCGTTTGAAGCTCGAAGGCGAGGTCATGAAGGTGGTCGACTCGCAATTGGGCGCGGTGGCGCGTCCATCCCGCGTGCTGTTTGTCACGGCGTTGCCCAAAACCCGCAGCGGTAAGTTGCTGCGTCGTGCGATTCAAGCGGTGTGCGAAAAACGTGATCCGGGCGACCTGACCACGATTGACGATCCCACCGCTTTGAAGCAGATTCAGGACCAAATTTCCTGACACCCAACTGAATCTCCCAAAAATAAAGATCGCGGACAGGCGCGTGATCGGTGGCACAATCACGGATGTAACTAGGCCCTTCCCAGCCACAGTCGCATCCGCCAACCGGTTAAGCCGTGTCGCGGAAGGTTTTTTTCCAACCAGCTAATGTTCCCTGAAGGGGAACGGAGGTCAGCGCAATGAGTGAGACATCAGTCTATAAAGCCTATTCAGGCAACACCTACCTGTTCGGTGGCAATGCTCCGTACGTCGAAGAGATGTATGAGAACTACTTGGCCAACCCCGGCAGCGTTCCCGATTCCTGGCGTGAGTACTTCGACGCACTGCAGCATGTGCCTGCGGTCGACGGCACCAATGCCAAAGACGTGCCCCATTTGCCCGTCATCAACGCCTTTGCAGAGCGCGCCAAAGCCGGCGGCACCAAAGTCGTCATGGCCAGCGAAAACGTCGAAATGGGTCGCAAGCGCACCGCCGTGCAGCAACTCATTGCCGCTTACCGCAACGTGGGTCAGCGTTGGGCTGACTTAGATCCCTTGAAGCGCACCGAGCGCCCCAATATTCCCGATCTCGACCCCGCGTTCTACGGCTTCACCGATGCCGACCAAGAAACCGTGTTCGACACCAGCAACACCTTCTTCGGCAAGAACAACATGTCCTTGCGCGAGTTGCTCAATGCACTGCGCGAAACCTACTGCGGCACCTTGGGCGCCGAGTACATGTACACCACCGAGCAAGCTGAAAAGCGCTGGTGGCAGCAAAAGTTGGAAAGCATCCGCAGCAAACCCAACTTCAACACCGACAAGAAAAAGCACATCCTTGACCGCTTGACCGCGGCCGAAGGCTTGGAGCGCTACCTGCACACCAAATACGTGGGTCAAAAGCGTTTCTCACTCGAAGGTGGCGAAAGCTTCATCGCCTCGATGGACGAACTGATCCAACTCGCGGGCGCCAAAGGCGTGCAAGAAGTGGTGATCGGCATGGCCCACCGTGGCCGTTTGAACGTGTTGGTCAACACCATGGGCAAATTGCCTGCCGACTTGTTCGCCGAGTTCGACCACACCGCCCCTGAAGAGCTGCCTGCCGGTGACGTGAAATACCACCAAGGTTTCAGCTCCGACGTGAGCACGGCCGGTGGTCCTGTGCACTTGTCCTTGGCTTTCAACCCCTCGCATTTGGAAATCGTCAACCCTGTGGTCGAAGGCTCTGTGCGTGCGCGCATGGACCGTCGCGATGACCCCACCGGCAGCCAAGTGTTGCCCGTCTTGGTCCACGGTGACTCGGCCTTCGGCGGCCAAGGTGTGAACCAAGAAACCTTGGCATTGGCGCAGACCCGTGGTTACACCACTGGCGGCACGGTGCACATCATCATCAACAACCAGATCGGTTTCACCACCTCGGACCCCCGTGACATGCGCTCCAGCGTGTTCTGTACCGACATCGTCAAGATGGTCGAAGCCCCGGTTTTGCACGTGAACTCAGACGATCCTGAATCCGTGGTGTTGGCGACCCAGCTGGCCCTCGAATACCGCATGACCTTCCGCAAGGACGTGGTGCTCGACATCGTGTGTTTCCGCAAACTCGGCCACAACGAGCAAGACACACCGGCGCTGACTCAGCCGCTGATGTACAAAAAAATCGCCGCGCATCCTGGCACCCGCAAGCTGTTTGCCGACAAGTTGGCTACCCAAGGTTTGGGCGAGGGCTTGGGCGACGAGATGGTCAAGGCCTACCGCGCCGCGTTGGACGCTGGCAAGAACACCTCTGAGCCAGTGTTGACCAACTTCAAAACCAAGTTCACTGTGGACTGGTCGCCCTTCATGGGCAAGAAGTGGACCGATGCAGGCGACACCGCCATTCCCATGGCCGAGTGGAAGCGTTTGGCTGAAAAAATCACCACCATTCCTGAGTCGGTCACACCTCACCAATTGGTCAAGAAGGTGTACGACGACCGCGCAGCGATGGGCCGTGGCGACATTCCCGTGGATTGGGGCATGGGCGAGCACATGGCATTCGCCTCCTTGGTGGCCAGCGGCTACCCCGTGCGCCTGTCAGGTGAAGATTGCGGCCGTGGCACGTTCACACACCGCCATGCCGTGATTCACGATCAAAAGCGTGAAAAGTGGGACACCGGCACTTACGTCGCGTTGCAAAACGTGGCTGACAAACAAGCACCTTTCGTCGTGATCGACTCGATCTTGTCGGAAGAAGCTGTGCTGGGCTTTGAATACGGCTACGCTTCCAACGACCCCAATACCTTGGTGATCTGGGAAGCCCAGTTCGGCGACTTCGCCAACGGTGCCCAGGTGGTGATTGACCAGTTCATCGCCTCTGGCGAAGTGAAGTGGGGCCGTGTCAACGGCTTGACCTTGATGCTGCCACACGGCTACGAAGGCCAAGGCCCAGAGCACAGCTCGGCACGCCTGGAGCGCTTCATGCAATTGGCCGCCGACACCAACATGCAGATCGTGCAGCCCACCACGGCCAGCCAGATCTTCCACGTGTTGCGTCGTCAAATGGTGCGCGATTTGCGCAAGCCCTTGATCATCTTCACACCGAAGTCGTTGCTGCGTAACAAAGACGCCACATCGCCTGTGTCTGAGTTCACCAAAGGTGGCTTCCAAACCATCATCGGTGAAAGCAAAGACATCAAGGGTGACAAAGTCAAACGCGTGTTGGTGTGCTCGGGCAAGGTCTACTACGACTTGGTCAAAAAGCGCGAAGAGTTGGGTGCTGACGATGTCGCGATTTTGCGCGCCGAACAGCTGTATCCCTTCCCACACAAAGCCTTTGCGGCTGAACTCAAGAAGTATCCCAACGCCACAGAGTTGGTGTGGACGCAAGACGAGCCACAAAACCAAGGCGCTTGGTTCTTTGTGCAGCACTACATCCACGAAAACATGTCGTCGGGCCAAAAACTCGGCTACTCGGGCCGTGCCGCTTCTGCATCGCCTGCGGTGGGTTACTCACACCTGCACCAAGAGCAGCAAAAAGCACTGGTGGAAGGCGCATTCGGCAAGCTCAAGGGCTTTGTGCTGACCAAGTAAACCTCGACCCCTTACACAGAAAACACATACAGAAAGAATTCATATGGCTATCGTAGAAGTCAAAGTTCCTCAGTTGTCTGAGTCCGTGGCCGAGGCCACCATGCTGCAATGGAAAAAGAAAGTGGGCGAGTCGGTCGCGGCTGACGAAATCCTGATCGACATCGAAACCGACAAAGTGGTGCTCGAAGTGCCCGCACCCGCTGCTGGCGTGTTGTCCGAAATCATCGTGGCCGACGGCGGTACCGTGGCGGCTGAGCAGCTCATCGCACGCATCGACACCGACGGCAAAGTGGGGGCTGCAGCACCTGCTGCCGCTCCCGCCGCTGCACCGGCTGCTGCGCCTGCACCTGCTGCCGCTGCTGCTGCTGCATCAAGCAGCAAAGCGGGCGTGGCCATGCCAGCCGCTGCCAAGTTGATGGCGGACAACAACATGGCCGCTGGCTCTGTGGCTGGCACAGGCAAAGACGGTCGCGTCACCAAAGGTGATGTCTTGTCGGCTGTTGCCGGTGGTGTGCAATCGACGGCGGGTGTCATTCCCACCGGCGCGCCCACCAAAGCCTTGCCACAAGTGGCCGCACCTGCGGTGAATTTGGGTGACCGTCCTGAGCAACGCGTGCCCATGACACGTCTGCGTGCCCGCGTGGCCGAGCGTTTGTTGCAATCGCAATCGACCAATGCCATTTTGACCACCTTCAACGAAATCAACATGGCGCCCGTCATGGAAATGCGCAAGCGCATGCAAGAGCGTTTCGAGAAGGAACACGGCGTCAAGCTGGGCTTCATGAGCTTCTTCGTCAAAGCGGCAGTGCATGCCTTGAAGAAATTCCCCGTGTTGAACGCCTCGGTGGACGGCAACGACATCGTCTACCACGGCTACTTCGACATCGGTATCGCAGTGGGTTCGCCACGCGGTTTGGTGGTGCCTATTCTGCGCAACGCCGACCAAATGAGCTTTGCTGACATCGAGAAAAAGATTGCCGAATTCGGCGTCAAAGCGCGTGACGGCAAGTTGGGCATCGAAGAGATGACCGGCGGTACCTTCTCAATCTCTAACGGCGGCACCTTCGGCTCCATGATGTCGACCCCCATCATCAACCCACCTCAGTCGGCGATTTTGGGCGTGCACGCGACCAAAGACCGCGCCATGGTGGAAAACGGCCAAGTCGTGGTTCGCCCCATGAACTACTTCGCCATGTCGTATGACCACCGCATCATTGACGGCCGCGAGGCCGTCTTGGGTCTGGTGGCGATGAAAGAAGCGCTGGAAGATCCAGCCCGTCTGTTGTTTGATATTTGATCACCCCCGTTTACGGCGCACTGCGTGTCGCCGAATCCCCCCTCAAGGGGGCCAACCCAGCGGCCTGGCAGAGCCAGTTCCGCGGGTTGCCTGATAAATCAAAGGATTGACTATGAGTAAACAATTTGACGTCGTCGTCATCGGCGGTGGCCCCGGTGGCTACATCGCCGCCATCCGTGCCGCGCAACTGGGTTTCCAAGTTGCGTGTATCGATGAGTGGAAAAACGCAGCCGGTGGCCCAGCCCCTGGCGGCACCTGTACCAACGTGGGTTGCATTCCCTCTAAGGCTTTGCTGCAATCGAGCGAGCACTTTGAGCATGCCAATCACCACTTCGCAGAGCATGGCATCACCGCCAAGGACGTGAAGATGGATGTGGCCAAGATGATTGCCCGCAAGGACAACGTTGTGAAGCAAAACAACGATGGCATCTTGTACCTGTTCAAGAAAAACAAGGTCACGTTCTTCCACGGTCGCGGCAGCTTTGCGGGCAAGGCTGAAGGCGGCTACACGATCAATGTGGCAGGTAAGACGGAAGAGGCGATTACCGCCAAGCAAGTCATCATTGCCACCGGCTCCAATGCCCGTGCCTTGCCAGGCACACCGTTTGACGAAGTCAATGTGCTGTCCAACGACGGCGCCTTGCGCGTCGGCGCGGTGCCTAAGAAGCTGGCCTTGATTGGCTCCGGCGTGATCGGCTTGGAGATGGGTTCTGTCTGGCGCCGTCTGGGTTCAGAAGTCACCATCCTCGAAGGTCTGCCCACATTCCTGGGCGCGGTGGACGAGCAAATCGCCAAAGAAGCCAAGAAAGCGTTTGACAAGCAAGGCTTGAAGATCGAACTCGGCGTGAAAGTCGGCGACATCGTCAATGGCAAGAAGGGCGTCACCGTCAACTACACCAATGCCAAAGGCGAAGCGGTGGTGTTGGACGCTGACAAACTCATCGTGTCGATTGGCCGCGTGCCCAACACGATTGGTTTGAACGCCGAAGCCATTGGCCTGCAGCTCGACGAGCGCGGCGCCATTGTGGTCGACGGCGATTGCAAAACCAACGTCCCCGGCGTGTGGGCGGTGGGTGACGTGGTGCGTGGCCCCATGCTCGCGCACAAAGCCGAAGAAGAGGGCGTTGCCGTGGCCGAGCGCATTGCTGGGCAGCATGGTCACGTCAACTTCAACACCATCCCTTGGGTCATCTACACCAGCCCCGAAATCGCTTGGGTGGGTCGTACCGAGCAACAGCTCAAGGCCGATGGCGTGGCGTATAAGGCCGGCACCTTCCCGTTCCTTGCAAACGGCCGTGCCCGCGCTTTGGGCGACACCACCGGTATGGTGAAGTTTTTGGCCGATGCCACCACCGACGAAATCCTGGGCGTGCACATGGTGGGCCCACAGGTTTCTGAGTTGATCTCTGAAGCTGTGGTTGCGATGGAGTTCAAGGCCTCGGCCGAAGACATCGCGCGCATTTGCCATGCGCACCCATCGCTGAGCGAAGCGACCAAAGAAGCTGCCTTGGCAGTGGACAAACGCACCTTGAATTTCTAAACAAAACTTCAAGATGCGACGTTCAAAAAGCCCGTTGGCAACAGCGGGCTTTTTTCATGGGCAAGGCACAATAGACCCCTGTATGTCAGTGCATGAAAATTACCTCAAAGAACTCGAAATTCGCGGCTTCCAAAGCGACCCTGCGCAGTTGCGCGCCATTGATGCGCTGGAGCGTTGCGCCAACGAATGGGCAGCTTACAAAGAAAAGCGTTCGAACAAGCTGAAAAAACTCGTCAACCGTCCGCCCATTCCGCGTGGTGTGTACATGTACGGTGGGGTGGGGCGCGGCAAGAGTTTTTTGATGGACTGTTTTTTTGATGCGGTGCCAATTCAGCGCAAAACCCGTTTGCACTTTCATGAGTTCATGCGCGAGGTGCACCGCGAGCTGCGGGAGCTGCAAGGCCAAGCCAACCCCTTGGATATTTTGGG
This sequence comes from Comamonadaceae bacterium, assembly GCA_947453965.1. Classification (GTDB taxonomy): domain Bacteria; phylum Pseudomonadota; class Gammaproteobacteria; order Burkholderiales; family Burkholderiaceae_C; genus Limnohabitans. The sequence goes on along the minus strand of CANGIQ010000026.1, from coordinate 6,720 downwards.
CCAGCAAATTGCCAAGCGTTACAAGCTGATTTGCTTTGACGAATTCCATGTGGCTGACATCACCGACGCGATGATCTTGCACCGCTTGCTCGATGCCTTGTTCGACAACGGCGTGGGCTTTGTGACCACCTCCAACTTCAAACCTGACGACTTGTACCCAGGCGGCATGCACCGCGACCGCATCTTGCCCGCGATTGATTTGCTCAACCAATCGTTGGAAGTGATCAATGTGGACAACGGCACCGATTACCGCCGCCGAACCTTGGAGCAAGTCGATTTGTATTTGACGCCCTTGGGGCCCCAAGCCGATGCGGCCATGACCGATGCCTTCAACCGCTTGGCCGAATGCCAAGACGAGACACCGGTGTTGCACATTGAGGCGCGTGAAATCAAAGCCCGCCGGCGTGCCGGTGGTGTGGTGTGGTTCAACTTCAAAGATCTGTGTGGTGGACCGCGTTCGCAAAACGACTATTTGGAAATCGCCAGTCAGTTCCACACGGTGCTCTTGAGCGATGTGCCGCTGATGCCCGTCAACCGTGCTGCAGAAGCGCGTCGTTTCACCTGGTTGGTGGATGTGCTGTATGACCGCCGCGTCAAGCTCATGATGTCGGCCGAAGTGGCGCCCGAAGCCTTGTACACCGAAGGGCCGATGTCGCATGAATTTCCACGCACGGTGTCGCGCTTGAACGAAATGCAATCGGCCGAATTTTTGGCGCTGGAGCGCCGCACGGTGGATACCGGACTCACATGAAACACTTTTTTCTTTTTTTCAGTGCTTGGTGTGCGTGCACGCTGTCATTGGCCCAAACCGAGCTTGATGTGAAGCCGCCCAGCGAGGCTGAGCGACAAGCGCAAAGCCAGCAGTTGGCACAACGCCGCCAGCAACTCGATGCCACCTACCAACAGGACATGCAAATTTGTTACCAAAAATTTGATGTCATCACCTGCCGCAATGAAGCGCGTGAACGACGTATCCAAGCCAATGCGGTGTTGCGCCAAGATGAGTTGAAATTCAACGCTGCTGAGCGTCAAATCAAGGCCGTTGAAACCCAACGCCGCATCGCTGAAAAAAATGCAGATGCACAAAGTCCAGATGTGCAAGCCGAGCGGGCACAAACCATGCAGCAAGCACAAGAGCGTGCTGAGAAAAACGCACAAAAACAAATCGACCATGCCAACAAAGGTGGCAACCGCGAAGCCTATGAGGCCAAGCAACGCGAAGCGGCGGAGCACCGCGCCAATGTGGAGAAAAAACGCCGCGAGCGCGACAAACCGCCCGCGGCATCTTTGCCCGTGCCCGGAGCTTCCAAGTGAGTGTTGAAAACCTGCGCTCACCCGAACGTCAACTGATTGAGCTGCGCATGGAGCATGCCGATTTGGACGACAGCATCGACCGGCTCAGTCTCACCCAACCTGTGGATGAGCTGATGCTGCGTCGTTTGAAAAAACGCCGCCTGGGCTTGCGCGACCAGATTCAACAGATTGAGCGTTTGCTCGATCCCAAAGAGCCCGCGTAATGAGCCATCCTTTGCGCGCCATGGTGCAAGAGGCGTTTGCACCCTTGGGGGTGCTGGCCCGTGCCACCGAACAATTCCAGCCGCGTGACGGTCAAACCGAAATGGCCTTGGCGGTGGCCGATGTGGTGTCGCACGGCGGCAGTTTGGTGGTGGAAGCAGGCACAGGCGTGGGCAAAACCTTTGCGTATTTGGTGCCCGCGCTACTCAGTGGTGAGCGTGTGCTGTTGTCTACCGCCACCAAGGCCTTGCAAGACCAATTGTTTGCGCGCGACTTGCCGCGTTTGGTGCAGGCCTTGAACTTGCCCGTCCGTTTGGCCTTGCTCAAGGGGCGCAGCAGCTATCTGTGCACGCACCGCATGGAACTGGCCCGACGCGACACCACCATGCCCGACCGACACACGGTGCATTTGTTGTCGCGGGTGGAGACCTGGTCGCTGAGCACCCGCACGGGCGACTTGGCTGAGTTGCCGGGTTTGGATGAGCGCTCGCCCTTGATTCCGCTCATCACCTCGAATCGCGAGAACTGTTTGGGCTCGCAATGTCCAAAGTTCAAAACCTGCCATGTCAACGCGGCACGCCGTGAGGCCTTGGCGGCCGATGTGGTGGTGATCAACCACCATTTGTTTTTTGCCGACATGGCCGTGCGCGAAACCGGCATGGCCGAATTGCTCCCCAGCGTGCGCGTGGTGATTTTTGACGAAGCCCATCAGCTCAACGAAACCGGTGTGAACTTCTTGGGTCACCAACTGGGCACGGCCCAACTGTTGGACGTGACCCGCGACATCTTGGCCACCGGCTTGCAACTGGCGCGCGGCTTGGCCGATTGGCAGGGCGTGTGTTCGGGCCTGGAGCGCGCTGCGCGTGAACTTCGTTTGATCGGTGGTAAGCGCCCAGGTGCTGTCAAGCTGCGCTGGACAGAAGACGCGCCTGAGGGCATTCATCCCGGCGCTTGGGCCCAGTCTTTGCAAGACGTGGGCGCAGCCTGCGTGCAGGCCCTGCAAGCGTTGGACACCGTGAGTGAAATTGCGCCCGACTTCATGCGCTTGCACGACCGGGTGGCCGAGATCGCCAAACGCGTGGATGCCTTCCTCAACCCCTGCGCGCCCGATGCCGTGCGTTGGATGGACGTGAGTGCCTCGCAAATGCGTTTGATGGAAGCGCCGTTGGACATTGCCCAAACCGTGCGTGACCGTTTGATGCGCCAAGGTAGCGCGACGGCAGCCGACGATCCGCTTGCAGAAGATGCGCCTTGGCAAGACGATGAAGAGGCCTTCAACGCCTTAGAGCCCCATGTTGCACAGCCGCCAGAAGACGCGCGTTCACGCAGTTGGATTTTTACTTCCGCCACCTTGGGCGACGACCCACGCTTGCGTTGGTTCACCGAGCCCTGTGGCTTGGAGTCGGCCCAGGTCTTGCGCGTGGGCAGTCCATTTGACTATCCCGCACAAGCGGCCTTGTATGTGCCGCGCGATATCGTGCGGCCGAATGACCCCGCTCACAGCGCCCAAGTCGCTGCACTAGCTGCTGATGCGGTGCGCCGATTGGGTGGCCGCACCTTGGTGCTGACCACCACCTTGCGCGCGTTGCGTGCCATTGGTGATGTGATGAAGCAGCAGCTCGAAGGTTCAGGCATCGAGGTGTTGGTGCAAGGCGAGTGGCCCAAGCGACATTTGATGGATCGTTTTCGCGAAGGCGCCAAGCCAGGCGAGGGCGGTTGTGTGCTGGTGGCCTCGGCCACTTTCTGGGAGGGCTTTGATGTGCCCGGTGATGCGCTGCAATTGGTGGTGATCGACAAGTTGCCGTTTCCGCCGCCCAACGACCCGCTGGTCGAAGCCCGCAGCAAACGCTTGGAAGCCCAGGGGCGCAGCCCCTTCAATGATTACTTTGTGCCTGAGGCTGTGGTGGCCCTGAAGCAGGGGGCTGGGCGTTTGATTCGCTGCGAAACCGACCAAGGGGTGCTGGTCTTGTGTGACAACCGCTTGGTCACCACCGGCTATGGCCGCCGCTTGATTGCGGCCTTACCCCCCATGCGTCAGCTCAATACCGCGAATGAGTTGGCGCAAGCGATTGAGGTCTTGCACCAAGACGCCATCACCAAAGCTGCCACCACGACTTTTTAGTGGTGGCGCGTTCGGGATAGAGGAAGGCGCTGTTGGGGTAGGTGCTTTCGAGTACGCGTCGTGTGTCGTTGCGCAGTTGTTCCAAGCCCAGTTTGTCATAGCACTGGTAGAGGATGAACAAAGCTTCTTCAACTGCAGGCACATCGCGGTATTCCTGCACCGCTGCTTGGGCGCGGTTCATGGCGGCTACATAAGCGCCACGCTGCAAATAAAAGCGGGCCACGTGCACATCGGAGCGGGCCAGCGAGTTTTTGATGAACGCCATGCGCAAGCGTGCATCGGGGGTGTATTTGGAGTTGGGAAAGCGTTGTGCAAGCTCACGGAAGGCTTCAAACGATTCCTTGGCTTGCTTGGGGTCACGCTCGGCCAAATCTTGCTCGGCCAATGACGAAAAAAGCCCCAGGTTGTCGTTGAAATTGACCAAGCCTTTGAGGTACAGGGCGTAGTCCAGCGCTGGGCTGGCTGGGTGCAGTTTGATGAAACGATCCAGCGTGGCCACGGCTTGGATGGGTTCGTTGGTTTTGTACTGGGCCCACGCTTTGTCGAGCTGCGCTTGTTGTGCCAGCGGCGTGCCTGCGGCACGGCCTTCAAGTTTCTCGTAGAAGCCAATGGCTTTGTCGTAACCGCCAGCCGCCATCTCGTCTTTGGCTTCGTTGTAGAGCTTGTCGACGCTCCAAGTGGCGGTCGGATCGTAGTTGCTCGGCGTGCAAGCAGACAAAAGAATGGCTGCACTCAGCCCCAAAGGCATCCACACCGTCGATAATTTGATACGTAACACCACAGGTCACCCTCTTGAAGCAAAGTCAAACCATTCTATCGGCTCAGTCATCCGCTCACATTCTGGACGAGGTATCTGCCTTGCCTGACGAGCAAATCGACTTGATCGATGGCCCCGAGGTCGAATGGCGAGAGCTCGAGATCCCCACTGCCATGCACGGCGAGCGCTTGGATCGGGCCTTAGCAATTTTGCTGCCGGAGTTTTCACGCAGCTTTTCACAGCAGTTGCTGAGTGAGGGCTGTGTGAGTTGTTTGGCCCCGACACCGCGCGTGATGGGCAAGGCCTCGGTCAAAGTGCGCATGGGCGAGCGCTACCACGTGGCCCTGCGTCCCACCCCACAAAGTCAGGCGTTCAAGCCTGAAAACATTCCGTTGGATGTGGTCTACGAAGACGACGATTTGCGGATTTTGAACAAACCTGCGGGTTTGGTGGTCCATCCGGCGCCCGGTAACTGGAGCGGCACGCTGCTCAACGGTTTGTTGGCCCTGGACCCGCAAGCCGTCATGTTGCCCCGTGCGGGTATCGTCCACCGTTTGGACAAAGACACCAGTGGCTTGATGGTGGTGGCCCGCACACGCCGTTGCATGGATGCCTTGGTCGAGATGATTGCCGCACGCGAGGTACACCGCGAGTACCTGGCGGTGGCGTATCGCAAATGGAATGGCAACAGTAACCGCGATGTAGTGGCGGCGATTGGTCGCGATTACCGCAACCGCTTGCGCATGGCCGTGGTCGATTTAGAGCGTTTGCCCGGCAAAGAAGCCCACACCACCTTTGACGCCTTGGACAGCCAGGAAGAAGCCTGCTTGGTGCAATGCACCTTGCACACCGGCCGCACCCACCAGATTCGCGTCCATATGGCACACATTGGCCACCCCTTGGTGGGAGACTCTTTGTATGCAGGGCCCATGACCATGGGCATTGAGCGCCAAGCCTTGCATGCCTTTCGCTTGAGCTTTGAGCACCCGATCACGGGTCAAGCGCTGTCTTTTGAGGCCCCGCTGCCAGACGATATGACGCAGTTGTTGGCTCGGTTAGAATTGCGCCAACGCTTGTGAAAGCGGTGAGCCCTTTGGCTCTGGCCTGCAAATGCCCAACACAGGTGGCCCCGTCCGCCTCGCTTTGCCTTCAAACTGCCTCGAGATGAATTTCGAGGCCTTTGCCCTCGACCCTTGACCCGGAACTCACACGATGAACACCGTGGATGCCAAGCGTGTCCTTGAGACCGCCCTGATTTGCTCGCACCAGCCCATCCAAGTCCGCGAATTGCGCGTGCTGTTTCAAGACGACTTGGGGGCTGACACCATCAAAACCTTGCTCGAAGAGCTGCAACTCGACTGGGCGCAGCGCGGTGTGGAGCTGGTGCAAGTGGCCTCGGGCTGGCGTTTTCAAAGCCGGCCCCAGATGCGCGAGTACCTGGACCGCCTGAACCCCGAAAAACCACCCAAATACACGCGCGCGGCCATGGAAACCTTGGCCATCATTGCCTACCGCCAGCCGGTGACACGCGGTGACATGGAAGACATCCGTGGCGTGACCATCAACTCACTCGTGCTCAAGCAGCTCGAAGACCGTGGTTGGGTGGAGGTCATTGGCCACCGCGAAACCGTGGGTCGCCCCGGCCTGTATGCCACCACACGTCAGTTCTTGGACGATCTGGGTCTGGCATCGCTGGACCAATTGCCCGTGTACGACACCGCCCAGGCGCAAGCCAATGCCTTTGCCCGTTTGGGCGAGGACGACCCTGCGCCTCAGCTGGCCTTAGACGGCGTGGATGCACCCGTGCTGGATGCCGCCGCCGAGACCGACACCGCCACAAGCAGCGATGCGCTGGAAGCAGCACCTGCGTTTGAGCTGGTGCCAGACGAAACACCTGAAGAAAAAATTGAGAGCGCCTCTGACGGCGATAAACCCCATGAATCCTGAAATTGAAGACATCGGGGGCACGCCAGAAGACGAAGCGGCTTTCGAGTTTGCCGATGTGGTCTCGGGCGACTTCGACCTCGAAGCCACCCGCGAAGAAGACACGCTCGGCAAGCGCGTTTTGCTGCCCCAGCCTGAATCGCCCAAGTTGCACAAAGTGCTGGCCCAGTCAGGCTTGGGCTCGCGCATCGAGATGGAGCGTTTAATTGCCGAAGGCCGCGTGTCGGTGAACAATGAGCCTGCCCACGTGGGCCAACGCATTCAGTTCGGTGACCAAATCAAGGTCAACGGCAAGCTGCTCAAGGTGCGCATTGCGCCACCACCACCCCGCGTCATTGCGTACCACAAGCCTGCGGGCGAAGTGGTGACCAACGACGACCCG
>CANGIQ010000025.1 GCA_947453965.1 Comamonadaceae bacterium | reverse complement strand
CCCTGCTTTGGCAACCTGTCCGTCAAGTCCAACTTGTCGGGTGAGTTCACCGTCATCAACAGCTACTTGGTGCGTGACTTGAAGCGCCTGGGCTTGTGGGACGACGTGATGGTCATGGACTTGAAGCACTTCGACGGTTCACTGCGCCCCATCGACCGCGTGCCGCAAGAAGTCAAAGCCTTGTACGCCACCGCCTTCGAAGTCGAACCACAGTGGTTGGTGGAAGCCGCATCGCGTCGCCAAAAGTGGATTGACCAAGCGCAATCGCTGAACATTTACATGGCCGGCGCATCGGGCAAAAAACTCGACGAGACCTACAAGCTCGCTTGGTTGCGCGGCTTGAAGACCACTTACTACCTGCGCACCTCGAGCGCACAACAGGTTGAGAAATCCACCGTGCAAGCGGGCTCACACAACGCGGTGTCTTCGGGCCCTGCCGCAGGTGGCATGAGCGCACTCGAAGCAGCGGCCGCTGCAGCGCAAGCGCAGATGAATGCCATCCCCGCCACCGACATCAAGTTCTGCGGTGTGGATGATCCCACCTGCGAATCGTGTCAGTAATTTGCAATTGCACAACAAAAATCAGCAACGAAGTGAATGAACGCTTTGCGTTTGCCTTCGTTGCATTCATAATTCGCATATTGGAAAATTATTTATGTTGACCTGGGACGAAGAAGTCAAGCCCTCATCGCCATCACCTCTTGCAAGCGGCACCCCCAGCCGCTCGATGGAACTCCCACCTCTTTCAGCAACACCTGCCACGCAGCCTGTTGCGGCCACACGCACTTTGCATGACGGCGCCACAGCGCCCGTTGCTCCCGCACCTTCGATTGCAGCTGCAGCCAACACCCGTCGCGTGACGGCAGCTGACAAGCGCATCATCAACGGCCAGACCGACGTCAACCAGTTGGTTCCTTTCAAATACAAATGGGCCTGGGAAAAATACCTGGCCACCTGCGCCAACCACTGGATGCCGCAGGAAGTGAACATGACGCGTGACATCGCGTTGTGGAAAGACCCCAACGGTCTGACCGATGACGAGCGTCGTCTCATCATGCGCAACCTCGGTTTCTTCGTCACTGCCGACTCCCTAGCTGCCAACAACATTGTGTTGGGTACTTACCGCCACATCACCGCGCCTGAGTGCCGTCAGTTCTTGCTGCGTCAAGCATTTGAAGAAGCGATTCACACCCACGCTTACCAGTACATCGTCGAGTCATTGGGCTTGGACGAAGGCGAAATCTTCAACGCCTACCACGAAGTCAAATCCATCCGTGACAAAGACGAGTTCCTGATTCCGTTCATCGACGCGATCATGAACCCCAACTTCCACACCGGCACACCCGAAACAGACCAAACCCTGTTGAAGTCGTTGATCGTGTTTGCTTGCCTGATGGAAGGCCTGTTCTTCTACGTGGGCTTCACCCAAATTTTGGCTTTGGGCCGTCAAAACAAAATGACCGGTGCTGCCGAGCAGTACCAATACATCTTGCGTGACGAGTCCATGCACTGCAATTTCGGCATCGACTTGATCAACCAGATCAAACTCGAGAACCCCCATCTGTGGACCTCTAAGTTCAAAGCTGAGATCAAGGCCTTGTTCATGCAAGCCGTGGAGCTCGAATACCGCTATGCCGAAGACACCATGCCACGTGGCGTGCTGGGCTTGAACGCATCGATGTTCAAAGGCTATCTGCGCTACATCGCCAACCGCCGCGCCACGCAAATCGGTTTGGACGCGCTGTTCCCCAACGAAGAGAACCCGTTCCCTTGGATGAGCGAGATGATCGACCTCAAGAAAGAACGCAACTTCTTTGAAACCCGTGTGATCGAGTACCAATCCGGTGGTGCTCTGTCTTGGGATTGAGTTCAGTTAAACAATACATGTCACCCAATTTGTCCCTCACCGCATCAAACGCCCAATCTCGAGGCGTGGTGGAGGACTTACCGTGTTCATGGGGTTGGACCCGGGTCCAGCGCCATGAATCGCTTTGCACGCAAATAAGAGGTGCGAAGTGTTTTCACCCAATGATCTCAACTTGATCTAGGAGAACATCAATGGCAACTGCAAAAAAAACGGCCGCTAAAAAGGCCCCCGCAAAGAAAGCTGTCGCGGCCAAAAAGCCCGCAGCTAAAAAAGTAGCCGCTAAAAAGCCGGCCGCAAAGAAAGTAGCAGCTAAAAAGCCCGCAGCTAAAAAAGTTGCAGCTAAGAAGCCCGCTGCTAAAAAAGTAGCCGCTAAGAAGCCAGCTGTTAAAAAAGCTGCTGCTAAAAAGCCAGTCGCTAAGAAAGTAGCTGCTAAGAAGCCAGCCGTTAAAAAAGCTGCTGCTAAAAAGCCTGCTGCCAAGAAAGCTGCTGCTAAAAAAGTAGCCAAGAAAACAGCTGCTAAAAAGCCTGCTGCCAAAAAACCAGCTGCTAAAAAAGCCGCTAAAAAGCCTGCTGCGAAGAAAGCTGCGAAAGCACCCGCTGCCCACGCACAGACCACATTGAGCCCACAAGCTGCATGGCCGTTTCCAACGGCTAGCAAGCCCTGATCGTTCAGATCAGTAGCTCAATAGCTCAAGCCCGAAGCCGCAAGGCCTCGGGCTTTTTACTTGGTTCACCCAGACATGACTTTGCCCAGCGTTTCTTATTTGCGGCTTGAAAAAACAGGCGCCGTGATCGTGGACATCCATGTGATTCCCAATGCCTCACGCACGCAAGCCGATGGCCTGCACGATGGGGCGCTGCGTGTGCGTCTGCATGCGCCGCCCGTTGATGGCAAGGCCAATGCGGCGTTGGTGGCCTGGTTGGCCGATGCAGTCGGCGTTGCCAAGAGCCATGTGGAAGTCATCCGAGGCCAAACGTCTAAGCGCAAACAGTTGCGCATCAGCGCGCTGGCTGCTGCTTCAGCAGATTGGACCCAATTGAACGTCAGCCTCTGACTGACGCCTCACTGCCGCACGCGTCCTTAGACAGTCAGTCCTGCCACGCTGTAGTTTTGTGGGCCGCGTTGCGCGATTTTGAGCGCGCCGACTTGGTTGCCCAAGGCCGCGCATTGGGCGAGCGACCAGCCTTTTTCCAAACCAAACAGCAACGCACCACGCCAGGCATCGCCACAGCCCGTGGGGTCCACCACAGCACTGGCTTTGACGGGGGGGACCAAGGTTTTCTCACCATCGATCCACACCTCGCAACCGTGGGCGCCCAAGGTCACGACCAAGCCTTGGACCCGGCGTGAAATGTCGGCGTGGCTCAAACCCGTGCGCTCGCTCAGCATCTTGCCTTCGTAGTCGTTCACCGTCACCCAGGTGGATTGCTCAATGAAGCGTGCTAACTCGGCGCCATCGAACATGGGCAGACCTTGGCCTGGATCGAAGACAAAAGGAATGCCTGCGGCATTGAACTGCTCGGCATGCTGCAGCATGGCATCGCGGCCATCGGGCGAGATGATGCCGAGTTTGATGTCGTCACGTGCCGCAATGCGTGTGATGTGCGCTTGCATCATGGCGCCAGGATGGAAGGCGGTGATTTGGTTGTTGTCACGATCGGTCATGATCATGGCTTGGGCCGTGTAGGTGTCGTCTACTTGGCGCACAAACTCGGTTGAAATGCCCAAGGTGTTCAAACGCTGCAGGTAATCTGCACCATCGGTGCCCAAGGTGGCCATGGGCAAGGGTGTGCCGCCCAGGGCTTTCAAACTGTAGGCAATGTTGCCCGCACAACCGCCAAAGTCGCGACGCAACGCAGGCACCAAAAACGACACGTTCAAGATGTGCAGTTGATCGGGCAAGATTTGCTCAGCAAAGCGGCCTTCAAAAGACATGATGGAGTCGAACGCGAGCGAGCCGCAAATCAGCGAGGCCATAAAAATACTTTCTCAGTCAGGGGTAAAAAATAAACGCGCGGAAACCTGCCACGCGTTCTGCGGTGGCTTCGTCCAACTCAAAGTTCAAGGTGGCACGCACATCACGCAAGGCTTGAATATGGTCACGCACCGCCAGCTCTTGGGGTGTGAACACACGGCGCACCACCACTTGGTCTTGCATATCGGTCAGGTTCAATTCCAAAGCAGGCGTGGCCACGGCATGGTGTTGCGTGTTTTTCATGCGCAGCTGCAAGATAAACCCACCTTCGGGGTCTTCGTTGAAACTGCTGCTTTCAATCAACACCGAATCAGGTTCACGCGGCCAGTTGACCTCGCAGCCCCAAGGGGCACACAAGGCTTCCATCACCGGCTTGAGCGCAGGCTCTTGGGCGGCCAACCAGTGCCGCTGCCAGAGCAGCCACTGCCACACCAAGGCCAGTGCCAACAGCGCACTCAACGTGCCCCACAAGACATGGAAGCGGGGAGAAACAGCCGCAGCCGTGGTTTCAGCAGCCGGCGTTGTGGAGTCCGTGGGAGTGAACGAGTTTGCAGATGCTTCGCTAGAAGCTGGCGTTGCCTCTGGCGACGCTGCATGCGCAAACACAGGTTCAAACTTTGGCTCGCGCTGAGGTCCGACAGACGCCGCAGGTGTTGCGGCAGGCGAGAAATGCAAATGCGCTTCAAACACCGCATTGCAACGCCCGCATCGCACCCACCCGTTGGCCAACTTGAGTTGGTCGGGCGTCACCTTGAAGGCGGTGGTGCAGTCGGGGCAATGGGTGATGTGCATCAGCAATGGGCCGTCATCAAAATCCAACCGTCCTCACGGTCGCTGACTTGCAGCGTGCAGTAAGGCGCATAGGCATCTTGCAACTCTTGTGCTTGGCGCTCCAAGATACCCGCTAACACCAAATGACCACCCGCTGCCACATGGCTGCGCAGCAAGGGCGCCAGCACTTTGAGTGGCGTGGCCAAAATATTGGCAAGCACGGTTTGGTACTGGCCCGAAGCTTTGTCAGGCAAACCTGCATTCAAGCGCACATGGTTGGCTTCGGCATTGAGCTCGGTGGCCGTGACAGCCGCCTCGTCAATGTCCACCGCATCAATTGAGGCGGCACCGTGCAAAGCCGCACCAATCGCCAAAATGCCAGAACCGCAGCCGTAGTCGAGCACGCGTTGCTGTGCCACATCGTGGGTCGCGATCCAGCGCAAACACATGCGTGTGGTGGGGTGGGTGCCGGTGCCAAAGGCCAGACCAGGGTCGAGACGGATGACTTGTTGGGCTTGCGCGGGTGGCTCATGCCAGGTCGGCACAATCCAAAACTCAGGCGTGATCTCGACCGGTGCGAATTGCGATTGCGTCAAACGCACCCAATCTTGATCGGCCACGGCTTGAATGCCCAATACATCACAACCGGCAAAGAAATCTTGCAAAGCCAACAAGCGCGCGGCATCTTGTGCCACGGCTTGCTCTGCAAACAAGGCCACGATGCGCGAACGCTTCCAGCCTTCTTTGGGGGGCGGCATGCCTGGCTCGCCAAACAAGGCTTGTTCGGCGTCGGTTTGGGCATCGGCGTCTTCCACCGACACACTCAAAGCATCCAAGGCGTCGAGCGCGTCGCCGACCGCTTCCACGCGGTCTTCGGGACACATCAGCCGCAGTTCAAACATCAGCGCTTGTGAGCGGCGAGCCACTCTTCCAAGTAGTGGATGTTGGTACCACCGGCGATGAACTTAGCGTCCACCATCAACTCGCGGTGCAGCGGGATGTTGGTGTTGATGCCTTCCACCAAGGTTTCGTCCAAGGCGGTGCGCATGCGGGCCAAGGCCTGGTCGCGTGTGTCGCCATGCACAATGATTTTGCCGATCATCGAGTCGTAGTTGGGCGGCACATAGTAGTTGGTGTACGCATGGGAATCCACCCGCACGCCAGGACCACCCGGTGCATGCCACATGGTGATGCGGCCTGGTGATGGGATGAACTTGAACGGATCTTCCGCGTTCACACGGCACTCGATCGAATGGCCACGCACTTGAATATCGCGTTGCGTGAATGGCAACTTCAAGCCAGCTGCCACCATGATTTGGGTCTTCACGATGTCGATGCCAGTGATGTATTCCGTCACCGGATGCTCCACCTGCACACGGGTGTTCATTTCAATGAAATAGAACTCGCCGTTCTCGTACAAGAACTCGAACGTGCCCGCACCACGGTAGTTGATCTTTTTACAAGCCGCCGCACAGCGCTCGCCAATCTTTTCGATCAGCTTGCGTGGAATGCCGGGTGCCGGTGCTTCTTCGATCACTTTTTGGTGACGACGCTGCATCGAGCAATCGCGCTCGCCCAAGTACACCGCGTTCTTGTGCTTGTCGGCCAAGATTTGGATTTCAATGTGGCGTGGGTTTTGGAGGTACTTCTCCATGTACACCGCAGGGTTGCCAAAAGCGGTGCCCGCTTCGGCCTTGGTCATGGCCACCGCATTGATGAGGGCCGCTTCGGTGTGCACCACGCGCATGCCGCGACCACCACCACCGCCAGCGGCCTTGATGATCACGGGGTAACCCACACTCTTGGCAATGCGCTTGATTTGAACGGGATCGTCTGGCAACTCGCCTTCCGAGCCAGGCACGCAAGGCACGCCCGCTTTGATCATGGCTTGTTTGGCAGACACCTTGTCACCCATGATGCGGATGGAGTCGGCGGTTGGGCCAATGAATTGAAAACCGCTTTTTTCAACGCGTTCAGCAAAGTCGGCGTTTTCACTCAAGAAACCATAGCCGGGGTGAATGGCCTCGGCGTCGGTCACTTCAGCCGCTGCAATGATGGCGGGCATGTTGAGGTAGCTCAGCGGCGATGCTGCTGGGCCGATACACACCGCTTCGTCCGCCAGCTTGATGTACTTGGCCTCACGGTCAGCCTCGGAATACACCATCACCGCTTTGACGCCGAGCTCACGGCAGGCACGTTGCACGCGCAAGGCGATTTCGCCCCGGTTGGCAATCAGGATTTTTTTAAACATGGGGTGCGCCGCCTGTTATTCGATGACGAACAGGGGAGCGCCATATTCCACAGCCTGACCGTTTTCAGCCAAGATTTGAGTGATCGTGCCGGACTTGTCAGCCTCGATCTCGTTCAAGATCTTCATGGCTTCAATGATGCAAATGGTGTCGCCTTCTTTGACCTGTTGGCCGATTTCCGCAAAGGCCTTGGCGCCTGGGCTGGACGAGCGGTAGAACGTGCCGACCATGGGCGACTTGACTTGGTGGCCCACAGGTGCAGCCTCAACCACAGGCGTAGCAGCCGGAGCAGGCGCAGCTGCGGCAACGGGTGCAGCCGCCACAGGCGCTGGCGCAGATGCCACCATCTGGGTGGCATACGCCACAGGAGCTGGACCACTCTTGACGATACGGACCTTGCCTTCAGCCTCGGTGATTTCGAGTTCAGACACATTGGAGTCGGAGACCAGGTCGATCAACGTCTTGAGTTTTCTCAAATCCATAACTACACCTTATTTGTTGTGAAAGACCCCCGAATTTACACCAAAATGCAATTCAAAGCCAGCCCATGTCTTTGTAAAACGACTATAAAAGCCAGTTTTTTAAGTCATCTTCGGATAATTTGCCGAGTTTTCTCGCCTTCAATCCACTTTGTGCATCCAAAACCACGGTAAATGGCAATCCGCCTTGATCATTCCCCAATTGAGTCCCCAAGGCGGTCCCTGTCAAACCTGCCAATCCCACAGGGTAGGACACGGCATGCTGGGTTAGAAACTGGCGCACACGGCTTGGCTGATCAATCGCCAAACCAACAACTTGCCAACCGTTGGATGAATTTTGTTGATAAAAAGCATCCAATAAAGGCATCTCTTCAATGCAAGGTGGGCACCAAGTGGCCCAAAAGTTGATCACCAAAGGCTTGCCTTGAAAGGCATTGAGCTTCATGACTTGGCCATCCGGCATGTCGAATTCCATCGCCCACAGTTCTTGCATCACCTCGGGCGACAGCGCTGACAACGCATGGCGCTTCAAAGCCACGCCAACACCTGCCAAACCCGCTGCCACAGCCACACCGGCCAACACCGCATGGCGGCGAGATAGACGAAACGTCATTCAACTTCCTTCATCAAGCGCTTTAACGCCGTTAAATCACCCCGTTGACTGCGACCTTGGGCATCAGGTTTGAGTGCCCCACGCATATCATCCAGGTCGTAAATCATCAAATGCACCAACACGCGTTGGGTCAATCCAGGACAGGGACAGAGCACGCTCAAGGCATCCACCACCTCGCCATGGAAGCCCTGAACCGTGCTGACTTCATAACGCACCTGATGGTCAATGAGTCGAATTTCAGCCGATTTGGGGTCATCACAAAACAACTGCAGATAAATATCTGACAAAGCCGTGGCTGTGCCGCGCCACACAGCGCCGCCCAGGTGAGGTCGGAACTCGGCCAACCGCTCCATCCACACCGCTGCCAATTCGCGCAAGGCCTGTAACTCAGCAGGCTGGGTGTCAGCGCAAAAAATCTCCAAGTACTCGCGCACCGCGTCTTCCACCACCTCGTTGTTGGGCAAGGACGCGCGCGCATTCAAGCCCAGCTGCTTGACGGCACGCCGTTTGGCCGGGCCGTACTCCAACCCTTCTTCCACCACCAGGCGGGCCGCCGTGGCGGCAATTTCTTCTTGAACCGTACTCATACACAGCATTGTCGCGCCAAGCCTTGGACATGCCGTATCGGGGCTCAAGAGCACCCACCTAAAATCAGGACATGCACATACATATTTTGGGAATTTGCGGCACGTTCATGGGTGGACTGGCTGCGTTGGCACGCGAAGCGGGCCACAAAGTCACCGGTTGCGATGCGGGCGTCTACCCCCCCATGAGCGACCAGCTGCGCAGCCTGGGCATTGAGCTGATCGAAGGGTTTGATGCTGACCAGATGCGCCTCAACCCTGATGTGTACGTGATTGGCAACGTGGTGTCGCGCGCTCGTTTGGCCGATGGTTCGCCCAAATTTCCGTTGATGGAAGCCATTTTGGAAAGCGACGCCACCTACACCAGCGGCCCGCAATGGCTGGCCGAACACGTGCTGCACCACCCCAGCCAACCGCGTCACGTGTTGGCGGTTGCTGGCACCCACGGTAAAACCACCACCACCTCCATGCTGGCGTGGATTCTTCAGGCTGCAGGTTTGGAGCCCGGCTTTTTGGTCGGCGGTGTGCCCATGAACTTTGGCGTGTCGGCCCGTTTGGGGCGCTTGAGCTCCGCCGCCGAAGTCGCCGCCCACCAACGCACGCCTTTTGTGATCGAGGCCGATGAGTACGACACCGCCTTCTTCGACAAACGCAGCAAATTTGTGCACTACCACCCGCGCACGGCCATCCTCAACAACCTCGAGTTTGACCACGCCGACATTTTTGACAACCTCGCTGCCATCGAACGCCAGTTCCACCACCTGGTGCGCACCGTGCCCGGCAGTGGCCGTGTGGTGGTCAACGCCGACGAAGACAGCTTGCAACGCGTGTTGGACCAAGGCTGCTGGAGCGGTGTGGCTAAGTTTGGCGTGAGCGCGAACGCGCAAGGTCCCGAGGGTTGGTCGGTGCAAGGCGCGCCCGACAACTTTGCCGTGCTGCACCACGACCAAGAAGTGGGGCGCGTGCAATGGGATATCACAGGCGTGCACAACCAGCTCAATGCCTTGGCAGCCATTGCAGCCGCCGAGCACCTGGGTGTGTCACCTGCGCAAGCCGCTGCATCGTTGACCCAATTTCAAAACGTGCGCCGCCGCATGGAAGTGCGCGGCACCGTCGCACGCACAGGTGGCGACATCACGGTCTACGACGACTTTGCCCACCACCCCACGGCCATCCGCACCACGGTCGACGGCCTGCGCCGCAAGGTCGGGCCCAAGGCCCGCATCTTGGCGGTGTTTGAGCCGCGCAGCAACACCATGAAGTTGGGCACGATGAAGTCGCAACTGCCATGGAGTTTGGAAGATGCCGACCTGGCGTTTTGCCACTCGGGCGGTTTGGACTGGGACGCCGTGGAGGCCTTGTCGCCCATGGGAGCGCGGGCGTCGGTGGCTGGCTCTGTGGACGGAGTCATTGCGCAAGTGGTGGCTGCTGCGCGGGCGGGTGACCATGTGCTGTGTATGAGCAATGGTGGCTTTGGCGGGATTCACGCGAAGTTGTTGGCGGCGTTGGCTAAGTAACTTCTCTCGCTCGTTCTTGGCTCTGTTTGCTTGTGGCTGCTTGTGGCGCGTGCTGTTTCTTTCGCACGCACACAGAGCGGCCAGCACCTGACACGGCTTAACGTCCCTGCGGGCCGTGATGGCGCCGTATCAGGCGCCGACCACTCCGTGCGCTTGAAATTTTGCGCACAAAAAAGCTGAGAGCGCGGTGTCTGATTTGGCGCCATCACGGCCCGAAGGGACGTTAAGCCAAGTCAGACACCGCGCTCTCGGCGTGTAAGCCAACGAGGCAAACGAGGCCAGCGAAGTCAACCCGCAAAGCCAACCTTGCGCGAGGCGTCAAAAACCCAACGCAAGGAAAGCAAACGTAATCAACCGCGTTTGCGACGCGCCGCCACAGCCGCAGACAACACCTCCAGCGACGCCACCGAATCGTCCCAACCCAAACACGCATCGGTGATACTCTGGCCGTATTCCAACTTAGACACATCGTCCTTGCCCGGTGTGAACTTCTGCGCACCGCCGTGGATATGGCTCTCAATCATCACGCCGAACACCTGGTGTGAACCGGCGCTGATTTGGTCGGCAATGTCTTTGGCCACCACCAGCTGACGCTCGTGTTGTTTGCTGCTGTTCGCGTGGCTGCAGTCCACCATCAAGGAGGCTGGCAACTTGGCTTTGGCCAATTCTTCGCAGGCAGCGCTCACGCTGGCGGCGTCGTAGTTGGGCGCTTTGCCGCCGCGCAGAATGACGTGGCAGTCTTTGTTGCCCTTGGTTTGCACAATCGCCACTTGGCCGTTTTTGTGCACCGACAAAAAGTGGTGCGCGCCCGCAGCGGCTTGAATCGCGTCGGTGGCAATTTTGATGTTGCCGTCGGTACCGTTTTTGAAGCCGATGGGTGCTGAGATGCCAGAGGCCAGTTCGCGATGCACCTGGCTCTCAGTGGTGCGCGCACCAATCGCGCCCCACGCAATCAAATCACCAATGTATTGGGGGCTGATGGCATCGAGGAACTCGCTGCCTGCGGGCAGACCGAGGCGGTTGATCTCAATCAACAACTGGCGTGCGATGCGCAGACCTTCGTCAATGCGGTAGCTCTCGTCCAAGTACGGGTCGTTGATCAAGCCTTTCCAGCCCACGGTGGTGCGTGGTTTTTCGAAGTACACGCGCATCACGATTTCCAGGGTGTCGGCGTACTTCTCGCGCAGCGGTTGCAAACGACGTGCGTAGTCAATCGCGGCAGCGGGGTCGTGGATGGAGCAAGGGCCAATCACCACCAGCAGACGGTCGTCGCTACCGTGCATGATGTTGTGGATGGTTTTGCGGGTGTGGGTGATCAGTTGCTCGACCGGCGAGCCCTGGATCGGGAAGAAGCGAATTAAGTGTTCGGGAGGAGGCAGCACGGTGATGTCCTTGATACGTTGATCGTCGGTTTGACTGGTGTGTTCAACGTGGCTTGGATAACTGGTGTGGTGTTTCATGGTCTCGTCCTGAAGTTTGAAGATGATTGAAAAAAACGATTTGAAAAAGCTGTGGCAAAAAAAAACCGCCGGGGGTCCGGCGGTTGGTTTGGGAGTTCAGAGCGTTTTGCGTACGTTCAGATCTCTCGACCGCCGTGGGGGCGTGAGATAAAAAAGTAAGCAAAATAAAAACGGGCTGAACTCATGGACTGAAATGTAGCACAGCAATTCTGGCGCTTTGCTGACAAGTGACTAGGGTTTACGCTGTTCCACCAACCGTCAGACCATCAATGCGCAAAGTCGGTTGCCCCACGCCCACAGGCACGCTCTGCCCTTCTTTGCCGCAGGTTCCCACACCGCTGTCAAGCGCCATGTCGTTGCCGATCAAGCTCACGCGGGTCAGTGCATCGGGGCCGTTGCCGACCAAGGTGGCGCCTTTGACGGGGTATTGAATCTTGCCGTTCTCCACCCAAAACGCTTGGCTGGTGGAGAACACAAACTTGCCCGAGGTGATGTCGACCTGACCGCCGCCAAAGTTCACGGCGTACAAGCCCTTTTTGAGGCTGGCCACAATTTCTTCGGGCGACTTGTCACCGCCCAACATGTAGGTGTTGGTCATGCGTGGCATGGGCACATGGGCGTAGCTCTCGCGGCGGCCGTTGCCGGTGGGCTTGACACCCATCAAGCGTGCATTCATCGCATCTTGGATGTAGCCCTTCAAGATGCCGTCTTCGATCAGCACATTGCGCTGGCTGGCATGGCCTTCGTCGTCGATGTTGAGCGAGCCACGGCGATCGGGCAAGGTGCCATCGTCGAGCACTGTCACGCCTTTGGCTGCCACACGTTGGCCGATGCGGCCACTGAATGCGCTCGAACCCTTGCGGTTGAAGTCGCCTTCCAAGCCATGGCCAATCGCTTCGTGCAACAAAATGCCTGGCCAACCGGGGCCCAACACCACACTCATCTCACCCGCAGGGGCTGGGCGGGCTTCCAAATTGGTGAGTGCGCATTTGACGGCTTCGTCAACATAGCTTTGCGCCAGTGCATCGTCAAAGTGGTTCAAACCAAAGCGACCACCACCACCACCTGAACCCATTTCGCGGCGGCCATTCTGCTCGGCAATCACGGTCACACTCAGGCGCACCAAGGGGCGCACATCGGCGGCCAAGGTGCCGTCGGCACGCACCACCATCACCACGTCGTACTCGCTGGCCAAACCGGCCATGACTTGGATCACGCGCGGATCTTTGGCGCGTGCCATTTGCTCCACACGGCCCAGCAAAGCGACTTTTTCATTGCTGTCGAGCGAGGCAATTGGGTCCAGGTCGCGATACAGCGAACGACTGGGCGCCACTTTGCGTGTGGGCACTTTGACGCGCGCGCCTTTGGCAGCGGCTGCAATCGTGCGCACCGTGTATGCTGCATCGCGCAGCGAAGCTGCTGAGATGTCATCGGAATACGCAAATGCTGTTTTTTCACCGCTGACCGCGCGCACGCCCACGCCTTGGTCAATGCTGAACGAACCGGTTTTGACAATGCCCTCTTCCAAACTCCAGCCTTCGGCGCGGGTGTATTGAAAGTACAAATCGGCCTCGTCCACCTTGTGGGCCTTGATCTCGGCCAAGGTGCGTGACAAATCAGACTCGTCCAAGCCGAACGGTTCTAACAACAGTTGACGGGCAATGGCAAGGCGCTCAAGGGTGGGTTCGCGTGAAATCATGGCCCAATTGTAGAAGTCGGCCAACAACCTTGTCTCACCCAGGCCAAGGCCAGCGCGGTTTAGCCGCGCAGCAGTTGGAGCAAGGCGCCGTCGTCCAAGTCGGACAGGCCCGCCTCGCAGGCTTGCGCAAACACAGCCGACGCTTTGCGCCCCAAGGGGCCTTCAAAACCCACCGCGGCGGCAGCTTCGCAGGCCAAGCGCGTGTCTTTGGTCAGCAAGGTCATATGAGCCAGCGGCGCAAAGTCATTCTTGAGCGCGCGTTGCATGCGGTCCATGCCGACCCAGCTGTGGCCGCTGGACTTGCCAATCACCTCCAAGGTGGTTTGGGCCGACAGGCCCATGCGCTCGGCCAAGGCCAGGGCTTCGGCAGCGCCGACCAAGTTGATGCCGGCCAGCAAGTTGTTCACCAGCTTGGTTCGAGCGCCATCGCCCACACGTTCGCTGATGCGAAACAGCTGGTTGGACAGCACATGCAGTACCTGCGCATGTTGTGCAAACACCGCGTCCAAACACGCCACCATCAAACTCATGGTGCCTTCGGTCGCCCGTGCGGGGCCACCCGACATGGGGGCGTCGATGGTGTGCACACCCAAAACCGACAGCTGTTGCGCAAAACGCTCCGCATCATGGGGGGCAATGGTGGGACACAGCATCACGGTTTGGCCGGGCTTTAAAGCAGAGGCCACGCCTTGATCGCCAAACAACACGTCGTGCGTCTCGTCTGCGGTCACCACGCACACGATGAGCAAAGGCGCCACGGCCGCCATCGTGACCGGGCTGTTGTGCACCTGCGCACCGAGTGCTTGCAAAGGCTGAGTTTTATTGGCATCAATGTCGCGCACATGCACGGCGAAGCCATGCGCCAACAAATTGCGCGCCATGCCGCCGCCCATATTGCCTGTGCCAATGATGGCCACAGATTGATCCGTTTTCATCGCTGCACTCATGATTGCACCAACTGTTTGGCCTTAGCCACCGACATCAAGATGCCCAAGCCCAGACCCAACGTGACCATGGCGGTTCCACCGTAGCTGATGAAGGGCAAAGGCACACCCACCACCGGCAAGATGCCACTGACCATGCCCATGTTGACGAACGCATAAATAAAGAAGCTCAAGGTCACGCTGCCCGCCAACAAGCGCGCGAACAAGGTGGGGCCTTCCACCGCGATGGCCAAGCCACGCATGATCAAAAAGATGAAACTGCCAATCAACAGCAAGTTGCCCACCAAGCCAAATTCTTCGCCAAAGGCGGCAAACACAAAGTCGGTGGTGCGCTCAGGAATGAAGTCGAGGTGGGTCTGCGTGCCTTGCATGAAGCCCTTGCCCCAGAAGCCGCCCGAGCCAATGGCGATCATGCCTTGGATGATGTGAAAACCTTTGCCCAAGGGGTCGCGCGACGGATCTAACAGGGTACAAATGCGCTGCTGTTGGTAGTCATGCAGCAAAGGCCAACGAAAACCATCGGCGCACAAGGTGGGCTCAAAAATCACCACCAAGGCAATGCCGATTAAGCCCAACAAAATCGGCGGCACGATCAAAAACCAGCTCAAGCCAGCAAAGAAAATCACCGCCAAGCCCGCCGACAACACCAAAATTGCCGTGCCCAAATCGGGCTGCTTGACGATCAAGCCCACGGGCACCAAGAGCAACAAGGTGGCCACCAAGAAGTCGAGCGGACGCAGCTGGCCCTCGCGTTTTTGGAACCACCAGGCCAGCATCAGCGGCATGGCAATCTTCATGATCTCGCTGGGCTGAATCACCACCCCCACGTTCAGCCAGCGCCGTGCGCCTTTTTTGGTCAGGCCAAACAAGGCCACGGCCACCAACAAGGCCACGCCCACGGTGTACAGCGGCACGGCAAACGCCATCAAGCGTTGCGGCGGAATTTGCGCCACCACAAACATGATGAAACCCGCCAGCAGCATGTTGCGGCCATGGTCCACAAACCGAGCCCCGTTGGCAAAGCCTGAGGAATACATGGTTAACAAGCCAGCGCAGGCCAGCAAAAAGATCCCAAATGCCAACGGCCCATCAAAGCCTTTGAGCAAAGGCATCAAACGTTGCAAGGGGCTGGGTTTGTGGATCACGGTGGACATAAGGCGTGATTATCTCTCCCGCTGCTAGCATGGCGCATGCCCTTGACCTCGACAGCCACCCAGCCCACCACCCATCTGCTGTATTTGCACGGGTTTCGCTCGTCGCCCCAATCCACCAAGGCCCAACAGATGGCCCGTCTGGTGGCGACCACGCTGCCCCATCTGACCTGGTGGTGTCCGCAATTGCCGCCCTCCCCGCAAGCGGCCGCTGACCTGATCGCGCAAGGAACAGCCGACTGGCCGACCCAGAGCATGGCGGTGATGGGGTCGTCCTTGGGCGGCTTTTACGCCACCTGGTTGGCGGCTCAGCGTGGCTGTCCGGCAGTGTTGATCAACCCCGCCATTGATCCGGCACGCGATTTGGTGCGCTACATCGGCGAGCAAACCACCTGGCACGACCCTCGTGAGCGCTTTTACTTTGCGCCTGAATTTGTCGACGAATTACGGGCTTTGTACGTCGGTACCCTGCCCCACCCTGAGCGGGTGCTGGCCTTCATCGCCAAAGGCGACGAAGTGCTGGATTGGCGGGAAATGACGGCGCGCTACCCGGGCTCGCACCAAGTCGTGCTCGAAGGCGGTGACCATGCCTTGAGCGACTTTGAAACCCACCTCCCCACCATCCGCCGTTTCTTGCGTTTAGGCTAGCGCACGGCGGTGCCCCAGTGGCGCGGCATGGGACAATCGCAGCCATGTACGCATTGTTTGAAGAAGCTGGAAAATTCCAGACCGGTCGGGTGCTTTCCGAAGCAGAAAGCTCGGCCCAAATTGAGTTGGAATCCGGCAAACGGGTCAAGGTCAAAGCCGCGCAGCTCATGCTCAAGTTTGACAAGCCCACCCCCGCCGATTTGATGCGCGAGGCCCAAGCCTTGAGCACCACCATCGAATTGGATTTGGCCTGGGAGTTCGCCCCCGAAGACGAGTTCGGCTTTGCCGACCTGGCACGCGAATACTTCAGCGCCCAAGCCTCCTTGACCGAACAAGCCGCCGCCTTGCTGCGCTTGTACGAAGCACCGCACTACTTCCGCCGCGCGGGCAAAGGACGCTTTAAGAAAGCCTCGGCCGACATCATCCAACAGGCCTTGGTGGCGATTGAAAAGAAAAAACAGATCCAAGCGCAAATTGAGCAATGGGCGGCCGAACTGGCCCAAGGCATCTGCCCTGAACCGATCCAGGCCCAGCTCTACAAGATTTTGTTCAAGCCTGACAAAAACGCGCCGGAATACAAAGCGGTGGTGGAAGCCGCACGCACCACCCAAACCGCGCCCTTGGCTTTGCTGCAAAAAGCCGGCGCCATCAACTCGGCCTACCAATTCCATTGGCAGCGGTTTTTGTTCGACAACTTTCCCAAAGGCACCAAGTTCCCGCCACTGCAAGCACCGGCCATCGTCGATGACTTGCCGCTGGCTGCGGTGCAGGCCTATTCCATCGACGACTCCCAAACCACCGAGATTGACGATGCGTTGTCTGTGCAAGGCCTGGGCAGCGGCACGGTGACGCTGGGTATTCACATTGCGGCGCCTGCCTTGGCCGTCACCCCCGACAGCGCCATCGACCAGCTCGGTCGTACCCGACTGTCCACCGTCTACATGCCGGGCTACAAAATCACCATGCTGCCCGACGACGTGGTGCAAACCTACACCTTGCAAGAGGGGCGTGATTGCCCAGCCGTGTCGCTGTACGCCACCTTTGACGAAGCCACCTTGGCCTTGCAAACAACCGAGACCCGCGTGGAACGCGTGCCCATCGCTGCCAATTTGCGGCACGACCAGCTCGATGCCATCGTCACCCAAGCGTGGCTGCAAGATGCCAACGTCACCCACCCCGAAGGCACGGTTGAGCCCGCCATGCCGCGCGCGCAGTTGGCGTTTTTGTTCCGCTTGGCCCAGCACCTCAAAGCCCAACGCGAGGTGGTGCGCGGCAAACCCGAAACCTTCAACCGCCCTGACTACAACTTCCGCCTGGTGGGCAACGACGGCGCCGAACCTCAAGGTCATGAGCAAGTGCAAATCAGCATTCGCCAACGCGGTGCACCGCTGGACCTGATGGTGGCCGAGGCCATGATTCTGGCCAACAGCACCTGGGGCAATTGGATGGCCGAGCTCGGTGTGCCCGGCATCTACCGCAGCCAAGCCAGCTTGCAACCTGGCGTCAAAGTGCGCATGGGCACCAAGGCTTTGCCACACGCGGGCATCGGCGTGCCCAGCTATGCCTGGAGCACCTCGCCACTGCGCCGCTACACCGACTTGGTCAACCAATGGCAAATCATTGCCTGCGCCAAGCATGGCGCCACGGCCGCACTGGCCGCGCCGTTCAAACCCAAAGACGCGCAACTGTTCTCCATCATCTCAGCGTTCGATGGCGCGTACAGCGCTTACAACGGCTACCAAGCCAGCATGGAACGCTTTTGGACGTTGCAGTACTTGAAACAACACAACATCACCGAGCTCAGCGCCACCGTGTTCAAAACCTTCCCGGGCCAACCCGCCATGGCACGCGCCGATCACCTGCCCTTGATGCTGCCGGTGCTCGGTGGCGGCGAGTTGCCGCGTGGCGCCCATGTGCAACTGCGTTTGAGCGCGGTGGACGACATCACGCTGGACATCAGCGGCCACTTGCTCGCCGTGCTGGACGACACGCCGCCTGCTGACACGCTCAGCAGCGATGAAGCAGCGGACGACGAAGACGACAGCGCAGCCGCAGGCCCGATCGCGATTGCGGTGGATGTCAACGACGCCCCGGTCACGGAGGCCAGCGCGTCGTGAACGCGGTGAAACGCTTTTTGTCGCGCTGGTCCACCTTGCAGGTGGCCTTGGCGATATCGATCGCGTTTCACGCCAGCATCTTGACCCTGCGCGTGGCAGCCCCCGAACGCTTTGACCGTTTGTTTCAAGACACACCACTCGAAGTGATCTTGGTCAACACGCGCATCAAGGCCGATGCACCCGACAAAGCCCAAGCCTTGGCCCAGACCCAATTGGCCGGTGGTGGTGACTTGCGCAGCGGACGCGCGGCCTCACCCCTGCCCAACGCGCCGGCCACCGAGTCGGGCAACAGCGCACAGGTGATGAAGCGGCAAGTCGAAGCCTTGCGCAAAGAGCAATCGCTGCTGCTGGCCCAGGTGAAAAAACTGATTTCTCAACTGCCGCCCCCTCAGCCGCAAAAAAGCCAGGCCGAACAAGAAGAGGTCGAACAAAAGCGTCGCCAGTTGCTCAAGCTCTTGGCCGAGATTGAGCTGCGCATCGAGCAAGACAATGCGCGCCCGCGCAAACACTACGTCAGCCCTGCCACCCGTGAGGTGGCCTACGCCCAGTACTACGACGCGCTGCGTTTGAAAATTGAAGAACGGGGCACACGTTACTTCCCGGTACGCGACGGCCAAAAACTGTATGGTGAGCTCACCATGATCATCAACGTCAACACCGACGGACGCGTGCTCAGCACCGAGGTGGTTCAAAGCTCAGGCCAGCCCGATTTGGACCGCCGCGCCCAAGCCATCGCCAGCGCTGCAGGCCCTTTTGGTACCTTCACGCCTGAGATGCGCAAACAAGCCGACCAATTGGCCGTGATTTCACGTTTCATCTTCAGCCGCGACAATGCGCTGCGCACACGTGGGGGCGAAACTGCCCCCTAGTCACCCCACATCGCCCAGCACTCAGCCCACGCACGAACACCATGGCACGCCTGCAACTGCTCAACTTCTCGCGCCAGCATCCGGTGATGCGCTGGCTCTTGTGGGTGTGCATCGCGTGGCTGGGTTTGCAATTCTTTTTCTTGGCCCGCATTGCTGTGATGACGCGCGTGGCCCCTGAGTCCACCTCGTTCGAGCGCTCGGAAGCGTGGCGCATCGCCACCTCCAAAGACAAGCTGCGTTGGCGCCAAGACTGGGTGCCGTATGCCAAGATCTCAGACCACCTCAAGCGTGCGGTGATTGCATCGGAAGACGACATCTTTGCCCAGCACGATGGCGTGCAGTGGGACGCGATTGAAAAAGCCTGGGCCAAGAATGCCAAGGCCGAGCTGCAAGCCAGCCGCGCACCCAACAAAGCTCGCCCACCCAAAGTGGTAGGCGGCTCCACCATCACGCAGCAGTTGGCCAAGAACTTGTTTTTATCGGGCGAGCGCACTTTTGTGCGCAAGGGCCAAGAGTTTGTGCTGACGCTGATGCTCGAAGCCGTGCTGGATAAACGCCGCATCTTGGAGATTTACCTCAACCATGTGGAATGGGGTGAAGGCATTTTTGGCGCCGAAGCGGCAGCCCAGCATTACTTTCAAAAGTCCGCTTCACAGCTCACATCTTGGGAAGCGGCTCGCCTGGCCGTCATGCTGCCACGTCCCAAACATTACCAAAAGTTTCCGCAGTCCGAATACCTGGCGGGTCGCTCAGAAATCATTGTCTCGCGCATGGGCGGCGCGCAACTCCCCTGAACCTTATGCGCATTCTTGGCATTGACCCTGGCTTACGCACCACCGGTTTTGGCGTGGTGGAAAAACACGGTAATCAGCTGCACTATGTGGCCAGCGGCACCATCCGCACCAACAAAGAAGAACAAGGCAATTTGCCCGAGCGCTTGAAAGTGCTGTTCGACGGTATTCATGAGGTGGTGGAACGCTACCAACCCGACTGCTCGGCGGTGGAAATTGTGTTTGTCAACGTCAACCCACAAGCCACGCTGCTACTGGGGCAAGCACGCGGCGCGTGCGTGACGGCCTTGGTCACGCGCGGACTCTCGGTGGCCGAATACACCGCGCTGCAAATGAAGCAAGCCGTGGCCGGCCACGGCTTGGCTAAAAAGGCCCAGGTGCAAGAGATGGTCAAACGCTTGCTGAACTTGCCCGGCCTGCCGGGCCCCGATGCCGCCGATGCCTTGGGCCTGGCTATCACCCACGCCCATGCCGGCCACGCCATGGCCAAGCTCGCCGCCGCCACCGATTTGCAACGCAAGACCAGCGGCATGTACCGCGCCGGACGCAGCCGCTGACACACCATGAAAAAAGCCCAGCTCTGACGAACTGGGCTTCGAGGTGTGGAGACTGTCAAGCAGTCTCCACCACAGCGCACGCTTAGACTGAAGCCAAGGCTGCGTTGAAGGTGGTGCTGGGGCGCATGATGGCTTCGAGCTTCTTGAGATCGGGCATGTAGTAGCCGCCGATATCGACCGGCTTGCCTTGCACGCTGTTGAGCTCGTCCACGATCTTCTTCTCGTTGTCGGTCAAGGCTTTGGCCAAAGGCGCGAACTTGGTGGCCAAGTCTTTGTCTTCGGTCTGCGCTGCCAACTCTTGGGCCCAATACATGGCCAAGTAGAACTGGCTGCCACGGTTGTCGAGCTGACCTGTTTTGGGCGATGGGTTTTTGTTGGTGTCCAACAATTTGCCGGTCGCGGCGTCCAAGGTCTTGGCCAACACTTTGGCTTTGCCGTTGTTGGTTTTGAGGCCCAGGTCTTCGAAGCTCACGGCCAAGGCCAAGAACTCACCCAGCGAATCCCAACGCAAGTGGTTTTCTTCCACCAACTGTTGCACGTGCTTGGGTGCTGAACCGCCCGCGCCTGTTTCGTACATGCCGCCACCAGCCATCAAAGGCACGATTGAAAGCATCTTGGCCGAGGTGCCGAGTTCCATGATGGGGAACAAGTCGGTCAGGTAGTCGCGCAAGATGTTGCCGGTCACGCTGATGGTGTCCAAGCCACGGCTGACGCGCTCCAAGGTGTAACGCATGGCGCGCACTTGCGACATGTGCTCGATCTGCAGACCCTTGGTGTCGTGGTCTTTCAAGTACAGGTCGACCTTTTTGATCAACTCATTCTCGTGCGGACGGTAGGGGTCCAACCAGAAGATGGCAGGCATGCCCGAGTTGCGGGCGCGGGTGACAGCCAACTTGACCCAGTCACGGATGGCCGCGTCTTTGACCTGGCACATGCGCCAGATATCGCCCTCTTCCACGTTTTGGGTCAACAAGACTTCGCCGGTGGCCAAGTCGGTGATGTTGGCCACACCGTCTTCTTGAATTTCAAAGGTTTTGTCGTGTGAGCCGTATTCTTCGGCTTGCTGGGCCATCAAACCCACGTTGGGCACGGTGCCCATGGTCTTGGGGTCGAAGTTGCCGTGCCACTTGCAGAAGTTGATCATCTCTTGGTAGATGCGGGCGAAGGTGGACTCAGGCATCACAGCCTTGGTGTCCTTCAAACGGCCATCGGCACCCCACATCTTGCCGCCGTTGCGGATCATGGCGGGCATCGAAGCATCCACGATGATGTCGTTGGGCGAATGGAAGTTGGTGATGCCTTTGGCAGAGTCGACCATGGCCAACTCGGGGCGGTGCTCGTGGCAGGCATGCAGGTCACGCTTGATTTCGTCTTGCTTGGACTGGGGCAAGCTGGCGATCTTGTTGTACAG
Organism: Comamonadaceae bacterium; assembly: GCA_947453965.1. GTDB lineage: Bacteria > Pseudomonadota > Gammaproteobacteria > Burkholderiales > Burkholderiaceae_C > Limnohabitans. Next base: position 18,706 of record CANGIQ010000025.1, on the reverse strand, counting down.
ATCGGCCATGCCGTTGTTCACGTTCACGCCCAGTTCGTCGAACAAAGCGCCGTGCTTGGCAAACGCCTCTTTGTAGAAAATCTTCACGCAGTGACCGAACACGATGGGGTGCGACACCTTCATCATGGTGGCTTTGACGTGCAAGGAGAACATCACGCCGGTCTTGTGTGCGTCTTCGATCTCTTTTTCATAGAACTCGACCAGCGCTTTCTTGCTCATGAACATGCTGTCGATGATTTCTTTGTCGAGCAAAGAAACCTTGGGCTTCAAGATGATGGTCTTGCCGCTCTTGGTGATGAGCTCCATCTTCACGTCACGGGCTTTGTCCAAGGTCAAGGACTTTTCACCGTGGTAGAAGTCGCCATGGTGCATGTGGGACACGTGCGAGCGTGAGGCTTGGCTCCACTCGGCCATGCTGTGGGGGTTTTTGCGGGCGTACTCTTTGACGGCGCGGGGCGCGCGGCGGTCTGAGTTGCCTTCACGCAGCACAGGGTTCACAGCGGAACCGGTGCACTTGGCGTAACGTGCCTTGATGGCTTTTTCTTCGTCGGTTTTGGGTGACTCAGGGTAGTCAGGCAAAGCATAGCCTTTGGACTGCAACTCTTTGATGGCAGCCGTCAGCTGGCCGACCGAGGCGCTGATGTTGGGCAACTTGATGATGTTGGCTTCTGGCTTCAAGGTCAGCTTGCCCAACTCAGACAGGTTGTGCGGCACGCGCTGCGCTTGCGGCAATAAGTCCGAGAACTCACCCAAGATACGGGCTGCCACAGAGATGTCGCTGGCCTCCACTTCAATGCCAGCAGGCGCTGCAAACGTGCGAATGATGGGCAAAAACGAAGCAGTCGCCAACAAAGGGGCTTCGTCGGTCAAGGTGTAAATGATTTTGGAGGTATCAGCCATAAAAGACCTGTTTTGGAGGGTGGATGTGTCGGATTGGAAGCGTGAAGCTCACAGCCTTTGATTTTAAACGACAGCGCTGTGCCGCCAACGCGTGACCATGTTTATCGCACCACCAGCTGACGTGGCCGTGACAAAAAGACGTCTCAGGAGAACCCAGGCCTGATTGGGCCTGGGGCATCACCAGGCCGGGGCGAGCTGGGCCAGGCCGGGAGGCGCTTTGCGCGCGTCTTCGAAGGTCACCACCTCGTAGGCCTCAGGGTGGCTCAACAGCTCACGCAGCAACTTGTTGTTCATGGCATGGCCCGAGCGAAACGCGGTGTACGACGCCAGCAAGGGCTTGCCGATCAGGAACAGGTCGCCCATGGCGTCCAAGATTTTGTGCTTCACAAACTCGTCGTCGTAACGCAGCCCATCGCTGTTCAAGACTTTGTAGTCGTCCATCACGATGGCGTTGTCCAAACTGCCGCCCAGGCCCAGGCCATTGGCGCGCATCATCTCCACATCACGGGTGAAGCCAAAGGTGCGTGCCCGCGCAATGTCACGGGCATACGTGTCCGTATCCATGTCGAACACCACACGCTGACCCGTCGAATCCACCGCTGGGTGGTGAAAGTCAATTTCAAATGTGAGTTTGTAGCCGTGGTGCGGCTCCAGGCGCGCCCACTTGGTGTTGGCACCCTCGCCTTCACGCACTTCCACCGGCTGCAGCACGCGAATGAAACGCTTGGGCGCGTTTTGCTCCACGATGCCTGCGCTTTGCAACAAGAACACGAAGGACGATGCCGAACCATCCAGAATCGGCACTTCTTCGGCCGTGATGTCCACGTACAGGTTGTCGATGCCCAAGCCGGCACAGGCCGACATCAAGTGCTCCACGGTGTACACCTTCACCGCGCCATTGGAGATGGTCGAGGCCAAGCGGGTGTCCGTCACCGCAGTCGCGGTGATCGGAATATCCACCGGCTGCGGCAAATCCACCCGACGGAACACGATGCCCGTGTCAGGTTGCGCCGGGCGCAGCGTCAACTCCACACGCTGTCCGCTGTGAAGACCGACGCCGACTGCCTTGGTCAGCGATTGAAGGGTTCTTTGTTTGAGCACAGATCGATTTTAGTCCGCCTGCTTGCGCAAGAAGGCGGGGATCTCGTAATCATCCATGCCGCCTGAGGACAAAGCATCCACCTTGGCCGCAGCCTGGGTGCGGTTGGTACGCCACACGCTGGGCACGGCCATGCTGTTGTAGTCAGGTTGTGCAACGGCAGGGGCAGCAGGTGTGACGCCCAAACCGGCAGCCAAGCCCGACAAGCCCGCCGAAGCCGCAGCCAACATGCCTGCAGGTGAGGCGTTGTTGGCGTTGGTGGTGGGGAAGCCCACACCATCGGTGCCCGTACGCAACACTTGCAACTGCGGCTGTTGGCCTTGACGACGGCTGCCGGCCAAACCGGTGGCCACCACGGTGACGCGAATTTGGTCGCCCAAGCTTTCGTCGTAAGCCGTGCCGTAAATCACGTGCGCATCAGGCGAGGCGAACTTGCGGATGGTGTTCATGGCTTCGCGCGACTCGGACAGCTTCAAGCCCCCCTTGGCTGCGGTGATCAACACCAACACGCCCTTAGCACCCGACATGTCCACGCCTTCGAGCAGTGGGCAAGCCACGGCTTGCTCGGCCGCGATGCGAGCGCGGTCTGGGCCGTTGGCGGCTGCAGTGCCCATCATGGCCTTGCCGGTTTCGCTCATCACAGTACGCACGTCTTCAAAGTCGACGTTCACCAAGGCTTCGACGTTGATGATTTCGGCAATGCCGCCGACCGAGTTTTTCAACACATCGTTGGCAAAGGCAAAGGCCTCGTCTTGGCTGGCGTCTTCGCCCAACACATCCATCAGCTTTTCGTTCAACACCACGATGAGGGAGTCGACGTTGGCTTCGAGTTCAGCCAAACCGGCTTCTGCGTTGCCCATGCGACGGCTGCCTTCGAATTCGAACGGTTTGGTCACCACGCCCACGGTCAAAATGCCCATCTCGCGTGCCACACGTGCCACCACCGGTGCTGCACCGGTGCCGGTGCCACCTCCCATGCCAGCGGTCACGAACAACATGTTGGTGCCTTCCAGCGCCAAGCGGATGTCGTCCACGGCTGCTTCTGCTGCTTCACGGCCGCGCTCTGGCTTGCTGCCAGCGCCCAAGCCGGTGGAGCCGAGTTGGATGACTTTGTGTGCATTGCTCACGCGCAGGGCTTGCGCATCGGTGTTCGCCGTGACGAACTCCACGCCTTGCACGCCTGAACGGATCATGTGCTCGACGGCGTTACCACCACCACCACCCACGCCAATGACTTTGATTTGGGTGCCTGAGTTGAACGCTTCAACTTCGATCATTTCGATGCTCATGATGTTTCTCCTATCAATCTAAAAATTTGCAGTTGCCTTGAATTCATATGTTGGTTTTGTGTCATTGCGCTCCTTCTATGAGGGTGGCGCGGTTGCCGCACAGGATCGACATCGTCGACCGCTGGGCGGACGAGGTGGCGGACTGCCACGTGCGAGGTAGAGCAAGGAGATGGGGATCATGGTTAAAAGTTCCCCACAAACCAGTCTTTGACACGGTCCATCAGCGATGTGACCGAGCCACTTTTTTGCGATACCTTGAAGCCGCGCATGCGGTCCAAGCCAGCTTCTTCCAGCAAGCCCATGACGGTGGCGGCACGCGGCTGCGACACCATGTCGGCCAATGCGCTGTTGTAGTGAGGGATGCCGCGACGCACTGGCTTCAAGAAAATGTCTTCACCCAACTCGACCATGCCTGGCATGACGGCGCTGCCGCCTGTCAACACAATGCCCGAGGACAGCACTTCTTCGTAACCCGAGTCACGGATGACTTGTTGCACCAGCGAGAAGATTTCTTCCACACGCGGCTCAATCACACCCGCCAAAGCCTGACGGCTCAGCATGCGCGGACCACGGTCGCCCAAGCCTGGGACTTCGACCTGCACTTCAGGATCGGCCAGCATTTGTTTGGCAAAGCCAGACTCGATCTTGATTTCTTCGGCGTCTTTGGTCGGGGTGCGCAAGGCCATCGCAATGTCGCTGGTGATCAAGTCGCCCGCAATCGGAATGACCGCCGTGTGGCGGATTGCCCCGTTGGTGAAGATGGCCACGTCGGTGGTACCGGCCCCAATGTCGACCAAGGCGACGCCGAGTTCGCGCTCGTCGTCGGTCAACACCGACATGCTCGACGCCAAAGGGTTGAGCATCAAACGGTCCACATCCAAACCGCAGCGACGCACACACTTGATGATGTTCTCAGCCGCGCTTTGCGCGCCGGTGACGATGTGCACCTTGGCTTCCAAGCGAATGCCGCTCATGCCAATCGGTTGTTTGACATCTTGGCCATCAATGACGAATTCTTGCGGCTCCACCAACAACAAGCGCTGATCGGTCGAGATGTTGATGGCTTTGGCAGTTTCCACCACACGGGCCACGTCAGCGGCTGTGACTTCCTTGTCTTTGACCGCCACCATGCCGGTGGAGTTGATGCCGCGAATATGGCTGCCCGTGATGCCGGTGTAGACCCGCGTGATCTTGCAATCGGCCATCAACTCGGCTTCTTTGAGCGCTTGCTGAATGCTTTGCACCGTGGCGTCGATGTTGACCACCACACCGCGCTTCAAACCATTGCTAGGCGCCACACCCAAGCCCGCGAGTTTGAGCTCACCGCTGGGCATGACTTCGGCCACGACCACCATGACCTTGGCGGTGCCAATGTCTAAGCCGAACACCAAATCTTTGTACTCTTTTGCCATAACAGCCTCGTTCTTTCTCTTCTTGTCGCTTGTTGCGTCAACGCTTGGCAGGCACATCCAAGGTGCTCACGCCACGCAAACGAATCGCATACCCGTTGTCGTGTCGCAAGTCAGCAGATTCCATCGCGCTGACTTTGCGACCTAATTTATGTGTCACTTGAACCAAGGTGGTGGCCATGCGCCGCATGCGCACCATCACGTCTTCGACGCTGCCGCGCCCCAACTCAATCACCGCACCGTGTGCCACCCGGGCACGCCAGCTGCCGCGCCCCGTGAGCTCCAAGCTCTCCAAGGCCAAGGTCAATTCTTTGAACACCGGTGCCAAGGCGCGGTACATGGCCAACACCTGTTGCGACTGGCTGTCAGGGCCATTGAGTCGCGGCATCTTCTCGTCATCCAAATCACCGGCATTGGCTTCAAACACTTCGCCATAGCTGTTGACCATGCGGGCGTCACTGTCGTCACCCCAATACGCCACTGGCTGGTGTTCTTCCAGAGTGACACGCAAACGATTCGGAAACTCGCGTTGCACCGTGGCTTGACGCACCCAGGGCACGCTCTCAAACGCATTGCGCACACGACCCAAATCAGCGGTGAAGAAATTACCCGTCAAACGCGAGGCCACATTGGCACGCAAAGTCACGGCGTTGTTGTGCTCCACATCGCCATGCACGGTGATGCCCGCCAACGCAAACATAGGCAACTGCACCAAAGACCACAGCACAGCACCCAACACAGCGACGATCGCGCCCACGTACATGAGCGAAGCCGCCATGTGCATGAGCTTGACGTCCAGCGGCACCGCCACCGAGGTATCAACCTCGGGACGTGGGCGCATGTGGGGGGTGTAGCGGCCGGTCATGAACGTGTCGCGCCTCCCGGATGGTCGAGCGTGGCGCTTTCGAGCAAGCGCAAGCACAAATCTTCGTAGCTGATGCCTGCGGCGCGGGCTGACATGGGCACCAACGAATGGCTGGTCATGCCCGGTGAGGTGTTCATCTCCAACAAAAATGGCTTGCGGTCCGAGGCACGCAACATGATGTCGGCCCGACCCCAGCCACGGCAACCCAAGGCACGGTAAGCGGCGACCACCAAGCGCTGAATCTCGCGCTCTTCGGCTTCAGGCAAACCACTCGGGCAGTGGTACTTCACGTCGTCGGTGAAGTACTTATTGTTGTAGTCGTAAGCCCCATCGGGTGCTGCAATGCGCACCACGGGCAAGGCGTGTGCCTGGGCACCGTTGCCCAAGATCGGGCAAGTCAGTTCTTCACCGGCGATGAATTCTTCACACAACAAATCGGGGTCGTAGCGTGTGGCCAAGGCCGCTGCATCTGCCATTTGCACCGCTTGGGTAACCTTGCTCATGCCGATCGACGAGCCTTCGCGGGGTGGTTTGACGATCAAGGGCAAACCGAGCTGCGCGGGAATGGTTTGAATTTTTTCAGGCGTCTGTTCATCGGGTGCCAACCACACATACCCAGGTGTCGACAAACCCACCGCCGTCCAGACACGTTTGGTCATCACCTTGTCCATGGCCATGGCCGAAGCCATGACGCCCGAGCCGGTGTAGGGAATGCCCAGCAACTCCAGCGCACCTTGCACCGAGCCGTCTTCGCCGTAGCGTCCGTGCAAGGCGATGAAGGCATGGGTAAAGCCATCGCGCTTGAGTTCATCCAGACCGCGCTCAGCAGGATCGAATGCCACCGCGTTCACGCCTTTGGCTTGCAAAGCAGCCAGCACGCCCGTGCCCGACATGATGGACACGTCGCGCTCGGCCGACAAGCCGCCCATGAGCACCGCGACTTTGGCGGTGTGGAGGTTGAAGGATGTCAGATGACTCATGGCTTAACTCTTACCTTGTTGCATCAGGGCCAACACCTGGGTCGGCACTTGACCAATCGATCCAGCACCCATGCACATCACCACATCCCCGTCTTGGGCGTTGTCGGCAATGACCTGGGCCATTTTTTGAATGTCTTCCACGAACACCAGCGCGTCGTGTCCCGACACCCGCATGGCGCGTGATAAGGCGCGTCCGTCTGCGGCCACGATGGGTGCTTCGCCTGCGGCATAGACCTCGGCCAACCACAACACATCGGCGCGGCCCATGACTTGCACAAAGTCTTCAAAGCAGTCGCGTGTGCGGGTGTAGCGGTGTGGCTGAAAGGCCAGCACCAAACGACGGCCAGGAAAAGCCCCACGCGCAGCGGCCAAAGTGGCCGCCACTTCGACCGGGTGGTGGCCGTAGTCTTCGATCAAGGTGAAATGACCACCACTCTTGGCAGGCACTTCGCCATGGCGTTGGAACCGACGGCCCACACCTTTGAACTCGGCCAAGGCTTTTTGCAACGCCGCATCGGGCACGTTCAACTCCACCGCCACCGCAATCGCGGCCAAGGCGTTGAGCACGTTGTGTTCGCCCGCCAGATTGAGCGTGATGTCCAGATCGGGCAAGGTCACGCCGTTGCGACGTTGCACGGTAAAGCACATGCGGCCGTTGTCGGCACGCACATTGACCGCACGCACTTGCGCGTCTTCGTTGAAACCGTAGCTGGTGATGGGACGTGACACCTCGGACAAGATGCTGCGCACGGCCGCATCATCGGTGCACAAAATCGCCGCACCGTAGAACGGCATGCGGTGCAAGAACTCGATGAAAGCGCCCTTCAACTTGTTGAAGTCATGGCCATAGGTGTCCATGTGGTCGGCGTCAATGTTGGTCACTACGGCCATCACCGGCAGCAGGTTCAAGAACGAGGCATCCGACTCGTCGGCTTCGACCACGATGTAGTCGCCCGAACCCAACTTGGCGTTGGCGCCTGCGCTGTTCAAACGCCCGCCAATCACAAAGGTGGGGTCCATGCCCGCTTCGGCCAACACGCTGGCCACCAGGCTGGTGGTGGTGGTTTTGCCGTGCGTGCCCGCAATCGCCACGCCTTGTTTCAAGCGCATCAACTCGGCCAACATCACAGCACGTGGCACCACAGGAATCAGCTTGGCATGGGCAGCCACCACTTCGGGGTTGTCGGCTTGCACGGCGGTAGAGGTCACCACCGCATCGGCACCCGCAATGTTTGTCGCATCGTGACCGACATGGGTTTGAATGCCCAAACCCGCCAAGCGTTTGAGGGCGACGCTGTCTGACAAGTCGGAACCGGAGATGACGTAGCCCAAGTTCAACAGCACCTCGGCAATGCCGCTCATGCCAGCGCCGCCAATGCCAACAAAATGGATGTGACGAATGGCGTGCTTCATGCGCGATCTCCCCGGCTTGCCAATTGGGTGCAAGCAGTCACCACGGTGTGGGTGGCGTCAATTTGTCTCATGGCGTGGGCTTTTTCAGCACAGGTTTGCAAGGTGCGTCGGGTCATAAATTGAAGTCGGTCCGCCAGGTCTTGGGCTTTCAAATCAGCTTGTGGAATCAACCAGCCACCACCGGCATCTACCAAGAAGCGGGCGTTGGTGGTTTGGTGGTCGTCGACCGCGTGGGGAAATGGCACATAAATCGCGGCCACGCCCACGGCTGCCAATTCGGTGACGGTGCTGGCACCGGCACGGGCAATCACCAGATCTGCATCGGCAAACGCTTGGGCGGTGTCGTCAATGAAAGGCGTGAGCTCAGCGTGTACACCTGCTTGGGCATACGCATCGCGCAACGCATCAATTTGTTTGGCGCCACTTTGGTGGATGACGTGCGGACGTTGGTCGTGTGGAATCAGGGCCAAGGCTTGTGGCACCAAGGTGTTCAACGCCTGGGCACCCAAGCTGCCGCCGACCACCAAAACACGCAAAGGACCGGAACGATCAGCAAACCGCTCAGCAGGGCTGGGCTGCTGCACAAAACCATCGCGCATGGGGTTGCCGACCCACTGGGCTTTAGGCAAGACATTGGGGAAGGCGCTGAACACACGCTTGGCTACACCGGCCAAGACTTGGTTGGCCATGCCCGCCACTGAGTTTTGTTCGTGCAAGACCAAGGGCTTGCCACACAACACCGCCATCAGACCCGCCGGGAAGGTGATGTAGCCACCCAGCCCCACCACCACATCGGGTTTGATGCGACGCATCACGCACAGGCTTTGCCAGAAGGCGCGCAACAACTTCAAAGGCAGCAGCGCCAAGGTTTTCAGGCCTTTGCCACGCACGCCACCAAACTGAACCGTTTCGTAGGTAAAACCACGAGGGGGCACGAGTTGGCTTTCCATGCTCGGTGCAGGCGCGCCCAGCCAATGGACGTTCCAGCCTTGAGCACGCAGTTGCTCGGCCACAGCCAAGCCAGGGAAGATGTGGCCGCCTGTGCCACCGGCCATGATGAGTGCGGTGTGGGGCTTCAGCGTCATAGCCGTCCCCCATGCATGAGCACCCGGTTTTCATAATCCACGCGCAGCACCACGGCGATGGCGATGAGGTTGAGCAAAATGGCAGAGCCGCCATAGCTCATCAGCGGCAAGGTCAGGCCTTTGGTGGGTAAGGCGCCCAAGTTCACGCCCATGTTGATGAAGGACTGAAAGCCCATCCAAATACCGACGCCTTGGGCGACCAGGCCCGCAAACACGCGGTCCATGGCAATGGCTTGACGGCCGATGTACATGATGCGGCGGGTCAACCACATGAACAAACCAATGATGATGACCACGCCCACAAAGCCAAACTCTTCGCCGATCACGGCCAGCAAGAAGTCGGTGTGGGCTTCGGGCAACCAGTGGAGTTTTTCCACACTGCCGCCCAAGCCGACACCAAAAATTTCACCCCGGCCAATTGCAATCAAAGAGTGCGAGAGCTGATAGCCCTTGCCCAAGGCATGCTCCATGCTCCAGGGATCCAGATACGCAAAGATGCGTTCACGGCGCCAAGGCGACGAGGCGATGATCAAACCGAACACGCCAATCAGTGCGGCCGCGATCAAGAAGAACATGCGGGCGTTGACGCCACCCAAGAACAAAATGCCCATGGCGATCACAGCGATCACCATGAAGGCGCCCATATCGGGTTCCGACAGCAGCAGCAAACCGACCACGCTGACCGCCACGCCCATCGGTGTAACCGCGGCAAAGAATTTTTCTTTCACTTCCATCTTGCGCACCATGTAGTTGGCGGCATACAGCAGCACGCCCCACTTGGCCAACTCAGAGGGCTGAAAGTTCATGAAACCCAGGCTGATCCAACGGCGCGCACCGTTGACCGACTTGCCAATGAACGGCACAAGCACCGCGATCAAACACACGATGGACGCTACAAACACCCAGGGCGCCACGCGCTCCCAGGTGTTGAGGGGCACTTGGAAAGCCAACAAGGCTGCCACAAACGCCACGAACAACGAAATGGTGTGGCGAATCAGGAAATGGGTTTGGGTGTAACCCGCACCCATGCGTGGGTTGTCGGGGATGGCAATCGATGCCGAATACACCATGACCAAGCCGATCATCAACAAGGCAAAGGTGACCCAGACCAAGGGCTGATCAAAGCCTTTGACATGCACGGGCGAGGCCGCTGTGCGGGTGAACTCGGTGCCGTGCACACGCACCGGCAAGGCGTCAATGCCAGCCTCGGGCGGCTCACCGAACCAACCGTTCATGCGCTGCTTGAGGCGCGCCATCAGGCTGTTGGGGGCTGCTGCGGTCAGCGTGCTCATGCCGCACCTCCTGGACCGTCAAACACCTGGCCTGCGTTTTCCACCAAGGCTTGCACTGCCTGTACAAACACCTCGGCGCGGTGGCCGTAGTTGCGGAACATGTCCATGCTGGCACATGCGGGCGACAACAACACGGCGTCTCCGGCATGGGCCAAGCGCTGGCATTGCTGCACCGCGTCTTCCAAGTTGGGGGCGTCATGCAAGGCCACACCGCTGTGTTGCAACACCTCGCGCAAGGCGGGTGCATCACGGCCGATCAACACCACAGCGCGTGCGTAGCGTGTGACGGGCTCCACCAAAGGCGAAAAGTCTTGGCCCTTGCCGTCACCACCCAAAATCACCACCAAGCGACGCTCGATGCCCAGGCCTTGCAAGGCGGCGACTGTGGCGCCGACATTGGTGCCTTTGCTGTCGTCAAAATATTCCACCCCGTCCAGCACCGTCACTGGTTCCACGCGGTGCGGCTCGCCACGGTATTCGCGCAAACCATAGAGCATGGGCGCCAAACTGGCCCCTGCACTGGTGGCCAAGGCCAAGGCAGCCAGCGCATTGAGCGCGTTGTGGCGGCCACGGATGCGCAAGGCATCAGCGGGCATGAAGCGCTGGATGTGAATTTCTTCTTCGTCGTCTTTGCGCCGTTTGCGGGTCTCGTCCGCCTCTAAGGCACGTACCAACCAGGTCATGCCATTGACGAACTCAATGCCGTAGTCACCAGGGCGTTGCGGCAAATCACCACCAAAAGTCACATGCGCCCGCACCTGGGGTTTTTGCAATTTGACGCGTACAGGCTCGGGCAGCATGGCCATGACGCCCGCGTCTTCGCGGTTGAGCACCATCAAACCATGTTGACCAAAGATGCGGGCTTTGGCCGCGCCATAGTGGGCCATGCTGCCGTGCCAGTCCAAATGATCTTGGGTGAGGTTGAGCACGGTGGCCGCCGTGGGCTCGAAGTTGTCCACGCCCTCCAATTGAAAGCTCGACAACTCCAACACCCAGACCTGAGGCAAATAGGGGTGCTCGGGCGGTGGGGGTGGCGGTGGCACCAACGCAGGCAAGTCGACCTCAAACGGTGTGTCGTCTGCGGCAGGGCTGGCACTCGCGTTTTCATCGGCCTCACTGCCATCCAAAGACATTTGGCTGCTGTCGTCCTCTTGCGCATCAGATGTTTGCGCTTGCAACGCCTCTTCGGCATGCTGGGCTTCTTCAGCCGCCACAGCGGCTGCGGCGGCTTGTGCAGCAGCAGCTTGCGCGTCGATGGCTTCTTGTGCGGCTTGCTGTTCAGCGTCTTGCGCGGCTTGTTCAGCCGCTGCTTGATCTGCCACCGCTTGTTGTTCGGCGGCTGCGTCCAAGGCTTGCGCCAAGGTGTCGAGCAAGGTTGGGCCAATGTTGCCGGCCACGGCCACGCGTTGGCCGGCACGGCTCAACAACTGCCCAGTCAGCGAGGTCACGGTGGTTTTGCCATTGGTGCCGGTGATGGCCAACACCTTGGGGTGATAGGCCATGCTGGTTTGCAAGTCGCTCAGCGCCTGGGCAAACAAGGTGAGTTCAGTGCCCACCCACAGACCTGCGGCCATGGCGGCGTTCCATGCTGGTGCGACCGACTCAGGGCTCAGGCCTGGGCTCTTGAACACAGCACGCACGTTTTGGCCTTCGACCAAGGCTGCATCAAATGTGCTGTGGATGAAATGCACCTGCGGCAACTCCGCACGCAACACCGCCAACTGAGGCGGCGCCTCACGCGTGTCGACCACGCTCACCTGCGCACCGCAACGCACGCACCAACGCGCCATCGCTAGGCCGGAGTCACCCAGGCCCAGAATCAGTACGGATTGGTTTTGCAACTGCAGCATCGTCGTCTTATCTCAACTTCAAAGTGGACAAACCCACCAAGCACAGCAGCATGGTGATGATCCAAAAGCGCACCACCACCTGCGTTTCTTTCCAACCACTTTTTTCGAAGTGGTGGTGCAGCGGTGCCATTTTCAAAACGCGTCGACCTTCGCCGAATTTCTTTTTGGTGTACTTGAAGTAACTCACCTGCACCATGACCGACAGGGCTTCAACCACGAAGATGCCGCCCATGATGGCCAACACAATTTCTTGCCGCACGATGACGGCGATGGTGCCCAAGGCGCCCCCCAAAGCCAAGGCGCCCACGTCGCCCATGAACACTTGGGCCGGATGGGTGTTGAACCACAAAAAGGCCAAGCCCGCACCCGCCATGGCGGCACAAAAAATCATCAACTCACCCGAGCCCGGGATGTAGGGGAACAACAGGTATTTGGAATACACCGAGCTTCCGGTCACGTAGGCAAACACGCCCAAGGCAGAGCCCACCATCACCACCGGCATGATGGCCAAGCCATCCAAACCGTCGGTCAAGTTCACCGCGTTGCTGGAACCCACGATGACCAAGTAGGTCATGATGACAAAGCCAAACACACCCAGTGGGTAGCTGACTTCTTTGATGAACGGCAAGAGCAAACCTGCTTTGGGCGGCAAGTTCACATCAAAGCCCGATTTCACCCATGAATAGAACAACTCCAGCACGCGCAAGTTGCTGCTCTCGGAAATGCTGAACACCAAGTACAGCGCAGCCAACAAACCGATCACCGATTGCCAGAAATACTTTTCACGCGAAGGCATGCCTTCGGGGTCTTTGTTGACCACTTTGCGCCAGTCATCCACCCAACCAATCGCACCGAAGCCAAAGGTGACGATCATCACAATCCACACAAAGCGGTTCGACAAGTCGGCCCACAGCAAGGTGGACACAGCGATGCCGATCAAGATCAACACACCGCCCATGGTCGGCGTGCCGCTCTTGGCCAAATGGCTTTGCATGGCGTATTCGCGGATGGGCTGACCAATCTTCAAAGCGGCCAAGCGGCGAATCACGGCAGGCCCGGCAATCAAGCCAATCAACAAAGCCGTCACCGCCGCCATCACAGCGCGGAAGGTGATGTACTGAAAGACGCGGAAGAAACCGAATTCAGGCGACAGGGTTTGTAGCCATTGGGCCAAGATCAACAGCATGGCGTGGATTCCTTTGTGGGGTGGTCATGGCAGCCGTTGATCGTGTCGATCACGCGCTCCATCTTCATGAAACGTGAACCCTTGACCAGCACACTGCCCAAACGAGGCAAGAGCTGCTGGACCGTGGTCTGTAAAGGCTCAATGTTTGAAAAATGCTGGGCCGCAGCACCGCAAGCCGTTGCGGTGTGCACGGCCAAATCGCCCAGGCACAACACGTGGTCAATGCCCATGGCGTGTGCATGCAAGCCGACTTCGCGGTGAAACTCGGGACCTTGCGAACCGACCTCGCCCATGTCGCCCAAGACGAGCAAACGGGGCGCAGGCAATTCAGCCAACACATCAATCGCGGCGCGCACAGAATCGGGATTGGCGTTGTAGGTGTCGTCCACCACCGTGACAGCATGGCCTTGGCACTGCACGCCAAACGCACGCGAACGGCCTTTGACGGGTTCGAAACGCGCCAAGCCTTGTGCAATCACCGGCAGGGACACACCGGCTGCCAAAGCACACGCAGCAGCGGCCAAAGCGTTGCCCACGTTGTGACGTCCAGCAATGTGCAAGCGTGTATTCAGCACACCCGCAGGCGTGTGCGCTTGCACTGCCCAGTGGTCGTTGTGCCAGGTCGCTTGCATCAAACGCACTTCGGCTTGCGAATCGGCGTGCAAGGAAAATCGCATGCAAGCGCGCTGGCCTGCCAAGTCTTGCCACAGCGGTGTGTACGCATCATCGGCCGGAAACACAGCCACGCCGTGGGCGGGCAAGGCGCGGATGGCTTCGCCGTTTTCTTGCGCCACCGCTTCGACCGTGGCCATGAACTCTTGATGCTCGCGCTGGGCGTTGTTGACCAAGGCCACGCTGGCTTGGGTCATGGCAGCCAAACCTGCAATTTCGCCCGGATGGTTCATGCCCAACTCCACCACCGCACTGCGGTGATGGGCACGCAAACGCAACAGTGTTTGTGGCACACCAATGTCGTTGTTCAAATTGCCTTGGGTGGCCAAGGCATCGTCTCCGAAACCCCCACGCAAGATGCTGGCAATCATTTGCGTCACGGTGGTTTTGCCGTTGCTGCCGGTCACGGCAATCACCGGCAAGCTGAACTGTGCGCGCCAGCCTTGGGCTAGCTGACCCAAGGCTAACCGTGTGTCAGCCACTTCCAAACCTGCCAAATGGGCCGCGTCTAAGCCATGCTGCGCCAGCGCAGCGGTTGCACCGGCTTGTGCCACCTGGGGCAAAAAGTCGTGCGCATCAAAGCGTTCGCCTTGCAAAGCCACAAATAGATCGCCAGGCTGCACGCTGCGGCTGTCGGTGTGCACACGTTGAATGCGTGTCTGTGCGTCGCCGCACAAACGGGCACCTGGTAGCCAGGTTTGCATGTGTTGCAAAGAGAGGTTCATGTCAGACATGCGCCCTCCGCTGTTGCAAGGCCTGACGCGCTTGTGCCACATCGCTGAACAGATGTTTGACGCCTGCGATCTCTTGGTAGTCCTCGTGACCTTTGCCAGCAATTAGCACCACGTCTTGGCTGCTGGCCTGCGCTACCGCATGTGCAATGGCTTGGGCGCGATCGACGATCACCTGCGCTGCGTTTGGCAAGGCCAAACCCGCCAGCATGTGTTGCAAGATGTGTTGCGGATCTTCGCTGCGTGGGTTGTCGCTGGTCAGCACCACATGCTGGGCGTGGCGCTCTGCAGCCGCTGCCATCAAGGGGCGCTTGCTCGCATCGCGGTCGCCACCACAACCCAACACACACGTGATCGCACCACCGCGCGACTGCGCCAAAGGCAGCAGGGCTTGCACGGCATGGGTCACGGCGTCGGGGGTGTGAGCATAGTCCACCACAACCAGCGGGGCATCGACAGCACCGTCCACCACCTCCATGCGGCCCGGCACGGCGGGCAGTGCCGCACAGGCGTGCACCGCATCGCCTAAGCTATGACCCAAGGCACGCAAGCAGGCGATGACACCCAGCACATTGCTGACGTTGTAGTGGCCTACCAGGTGGGTATCCAGGTGATGGCGCTCAGCGCCTTCCACCACCTCAAAGCGCAAACCATGCGGCGTGTGTGTGATGTGTTGGGCTTGCACATGGCAGGGCATTGCCGCCTCAGACTGACACGACACCGTCCACACAGCCACATCACCACGTGCTTTGAGTTGGCCAGCCAGCGCAGCGCCGTGTGTGTCGTCCACATGGATGACGGCGGCTTTCAAACCCGGCCAATCAAACAAAGCGGCTTTGGCTTGCCAGTAGCTGGCCATGTCGCCGTGGTAATCCAAATGGTCTTGGGTGAAATTGGTGAAGGCAGCCACGCGCACCTGGGTACCGTCCAAGCGGTGCTCGGCCAAACCAATGGACGAAGCTTCGATGGCACACGCGTGCACACCGCTGTCGACCATGGCACGCAAGCGGGCTTGCAACAGCACCGGGTCGGGCGTGGTCATGCCTGTGACTTCGAGTTGATCAACTTCGCCCACGCCCAAAGTGCCCACCACGGCACAGCGTTGACCCAAACGGCCCAGCGCATGCGCCAACCACCAAGACGAAGAGGTTTTGCCATTGGTGCCGGTGATGGCCACCACATCCAGCGCATGGCTGGGTTGTTCGTAATACGCTGCCGCAATCGGACCGCTGGCCGCTTTGAGGCCGTCGTAGCTGGCCACGGCGTCTGACTGAGAAGACCAATCAAAAGCCTCTGCGCCATCTTGTTCGACCAAGCAAGCAGCCGCACCTTGCGTCAGAGCCCCAGCGACAAATTGACGGCCATCGCTCACACCACCGGGCCAGGCAATGAAACCATCCCCCGCACGCACACGGCGGCTGTCAGTGTGCAAGCTGCCATGCACCTGGGTGCGCAACCACTGCGCGGCTTCTTGAGGACTGTGCAAACGGCGCATCAAAACTCCTCCTTCTCAGCCTTGCTGATAACTTGAGGTTTGACCGCCATGTCGGGTTGCACGCCCATCATGCGCAAGGTTTGCTGCACGGTTTGGCTGAACACGGGCGCGGCCACATCGCCGCCGAAATACAAGCCATTGGTCGGTTCATCGACCATCACCGCCACCACGATGCGCGGGTTGTCAATGGGTGCGATGCCAACAAAGAAGCCGCGGTATTTTTTACCGGCGTAGCCCTTGCCTTCCACCTTGTGTGCGGTCCCTGTTTTGCCGCCGACCGAGTAACCCATGGTCTGGGCCTTCATGGCCGTGCCGCCTGGGCTGGCCACCATGTGCAACATGTGACGCACGGCCGCAGCGTTTTGCACCGAAAACACGCGGGCACCGCTGACACTGTTTTGCGTCTTGATCAGACTCATGGGCACCAACTCGCCGTCACGCGCAAACACGCTGTAGGCCTGGGCCAATTGAAACAAGCTGGTCGACAAGCCATAGCCATAGCTCATGGTGGCTTGCTCGATCGGACGCCATGTTTTGTAAGCCCGCACCTTGCCAGCCACTGCGCCTGGGAAAGGCACTTGCGGCTTTTGCCCCAGGCCAACCTGGGTGAACACTTCCCACATGTCGTGGGGTTCCATTTGCATGGCGATCTTGACCGTGCCGACGTTGCTGGATTTTTGAATCACCTCGTTCACACTCAGCAGCCCATGCGGGTGTGCGTCGGTGATGGTGGCAGTCCCCATTTGCAGACGCCCAGGTGCGGTTTGGATCATGGTCTCGGGTTTGACCACGCCTTTTTCCAGCGCCAGCCCAATCACCAAGGGCTTCATGGTGGAGCCTGGCTCAAAGGTATCGGTCAAGGCCCGGTTGCGCAACTGCGCACCGCTCAGATTGCCGCGTTTGCCCGGCACATAGCTGGGGTAATTGGTGAGGGCCAAAATTTCGCCACTCTTGATGTCCAACACCACCACACTGCCGGCAGCCGCCTTGTTGTTGATGACGGTCTCTTTGATTTTTTCGTAGGCAAAGTACTGCACCTTGCTGTCGATGCTGAGCTGCAAATCACGCCCGTCCACGGGCGGCACCATTTCACCGATGTCTTCCACCACTTGGCCTAGGCGGTTTTTGATCACCCGGCGTGAGCCGGCTTTGCCACCCAGCTCTTTGTTGAAGGTCAGCTCCACGCCTTCTTGGCCCAGGTTCTCGACGTTGGTAAAGCCCACCACATGGGCCACCGATTCGCCTTCGGGGTAGATGCGTTTGTATTCTTTGCGAGCGTAAATGCCCTTGATCTTCAAAGCATCGATCTCTTTCGCCACCAACTCGTCGACTTGACGTTTGAGCCAGACAAAGTTTTTGTCTTCGTCTTGCAGTTTTTTATCCAACTCGGCGGTCGTCATGCCCAGCAACCTGGCCAAGGCTTTGAGCTTGACCGGATCGCGTTCTAAGTCCTCTGGACTGGCCCAAATGCTGGGCACCGGCACGCTGGAAGCCAAGATGTTGCCATTGCGGTCCAAGATGCGACCGCGGTTGGCGGGTAGGTCCAGGGTGCGAATGAAACGCACCGCGCCTTGGCGTTTGAAGAAGGCGTTGTCGATCACTTGCACATAAGCTGCGCGCGCCACCAAACCCAAAAAGCCCAGCGCGATGAACGCCACAATGAACTGGCTGCGCCAGATTGGCGTCTTGCTCGCCAGCAAAGGGCTGGAGGTGTATTGCACGCTGCGGCTGCTCATGGGCGCACCTCCGCAGAAGCAGGCGCCACCGCAGCACCACCGCGCACAACCGCGTATTCCGTGATGGCCGGGGTGATGGTGCGCATGTGCAATTGCTCACGCGCCAATTTCTCAACCCGCACCGGCGTGGCCTGTGCGCGGCGTTCTACATCCAAACGGTCGTTTTCAATTTCCAGGCGACGTGCTTCATTGGTCGCGCGATCAAGCTCGGTGGTGAGCGAGCGCGATTCGTATTGCGTGCGCACCACATAGAGCGCACTCAGCAACACCGCGATGAACATCACCAGACTGAAGCGACTCATGCGTGCGCCTCCTGGACCACCAAACGCTCAGCCACGCGCAAGATGGCGCTGCGCGAACGTGGATTGCCCGCCACTTCTTCAGCGCTGGGTTTGATGCGCTCGATGGCTTTGAAGTCCATCACCTGAGGTGCAGCAAACGGCGCACGACGGTCGTACACCTCGCGCGAATGTTTGGTGATGAATTGCTTGACGATGCGGTCTTCCAAGGAATGAAAGCTGATCACCGCCAAACGCCCACCCGCGCGCAGCACCTGCAAGGATGCGTCTAGCGCTTGTTGCAACTCCTCAAGCTCGGCGTTGATGAAAATCCGAAAAGCCTGAAATGTGCGCGTTGCAGGGTCCTTGCCCGGCTCGCGGGTTTTGACCGTGTCAGCCACGAGCTGGGCCAGTTCAGCGGTGCTT
>CANGIQ010000024.1 GCA_947453965.1 Comamonadaceae bacterium | reverse complement strand
TCCTAGTAGTTAGGCTTTTTTGTGGGCCAACGCGTAGTCAATCGCGTTTTGCACGGTGTTGATTTTCTCGGCATCTTCGTCTGGGATTTCAATACCAAACTCGTCTTCCAATGCCATCACCAATTCCACGGTGTCCAAGGAGTCGGCACCCAAATCAGCCACAAAGGCTTTTTCGTTGGTGACTTGAGACTCTTCAACGCCGAGTTGTTCGGCAATGATTTTTTTGACACGTGTTTCGATATCGCTCATGGGTTCCCTCAGAGGGTTGTGAATAAGTCTGCAATTTTAACCGGGCAGACACACCGTTTTGATTCTGTTGTTTTATTGGCGATTAAGCCATGAACATGCCACCGTTGACATGCAATTCTTGACCTGTCACATAACCGGCGTGTGCACCGGCCAAATAGGCTACGGCGTGCGCCACATCAGAGGGTTTACCCAAATGTCCCAAAGGAATTTGGCTCAACAAGGCCTTTTGCTGCTCTTCGGGCAAGGCAGCTGTCATGTCGGTTTCAATGAAACCAGGGGCAATGCAATTGACCGTGATGCCACGACTGCCCAGCTCGCGGGCCAAGGCACGGGTCATGCCGGCCACGCCCGCTTTGGCGGCTGCGTAGTTGGCTTGCCCTGGGTTGCCAGAGGCACCCACCACGCTGGTGATGCTGATGATGCGGCCGTAGCGCTGCTTCATCATGGGACGAATCACAGCGCGTGACAAACGGAACACCGCTTTGAGGTTGGTGTCGAGGACAGCATCCCAGTCATCGTCTTTCATACGCATGGCCAAGGTGTCGCGGGTGATACCGGCGTTGTTCACCAACACATGCAAAGCACCGTGCTCTTTGGTGATGGTGTCAATCAAGGCGTCCACCGCTGCAGCGTCATTCACATTCAAGTTGGCACCGCGGCAGCCTGGATAGGCTGAAAGGGCTTGGCTGATTTTGGCGGCCCCGTCGTCGGAGGTGGCCGTACCAATCACGAGGTAACCCTGGCTGGCCAGTTCGTGCGCAATCGAGGCGCCAATGCCACGTGAAGCGCCGGTGACCAGTGCGATGTGTTGGGATTTGTCAGTCATACGAAATTCTTTTCAAAGTTCAAGCCAAAGCTGCTTTGACTTCTGCCAAAGAAGCGGGGTCCAACAAAGGCAAGCCCGTCAATTCAGCGTCAATGCGCTTGGTCATCCCGGCCAATACTTTGCCAGGGCCACACTCCACCAAGGTGGTCACACCACGCGCTTTGATGGCCGCCACACACTCAACCCAACGCACAGGCCCGAAGGCTTGGCGATACAGGGCGTCGCGGATGCGGTCGGCATCGGTTTCGATGGCCACGTCAATGTTGTTGACCACTGGAATCTGTGGCGCGGCAAACGTGGTGGCCGCCAATTTTTCTTTCAAGCACTCAGCCGCTGGCTTCATCAAACTGGAGTGAAAAGGTGCCGACACAGGCAAAGGCAAGGCGCGCTTGGCACCTTTGGCCTTGAGAACTTCACATGCTTTCTCGACGGCTGCCTTGCTACCCGCAATCACGGTTTGGCCAGGGTCGTTGAAGTTCACAGCTTCTACCACTTCGGCAGAACCAGCACCAAATGTGGCTTGTGCTTCAGCACAACCGGCAATGACTTTGTCTGCAGTCATTCCCAAAATAGCGGCCATGGCACCCGTACCCACAGGCACAGCGTCTTGCATGGCTTGGGCCCGGAAACGCACCAAAGGCGCGGCTTGCGCCAGCGTCAACACACCCGACGCCACCAAGGCAGAGTATTCACCCAGTGAATGGCCCGCCACCACGCTGGGCGGCACACCACCTTCGGCCAGCCACACGCGGTAGGCCGCCACTGCAGACACCAACATCACGGGTTGTGTGTTGGTGGTCAAGCCCAGGGCTTCTTTCGGGCCTTCGTGAATCAGCTTGGTCAGGTCTTCGCCCATGGCATCCGAGGCTTCTGCCAGCGTGTGTGTCACCGCTGGGTGATCACCCCAAGCGTCCAACATGCCAACAGATTGCGAGCCTTGACCGGGAAATACAAAAGCAAATGAATTCATAACTGGTTTGAAAAGTTAGTCACACCACGTCTTGCGCAGACTTACAGCTTGAGAAGTACTGCACCCCAAGTAAACCCGCCACCGACGCCTTCGAGCATCAAGGTTTGCCCGGGTTTGACTTGACCGCTGCGCACCGCACGGTCAAGCGCCAGCGGAATCGAGGCCGCCGAGGTGTTGCCATGGTCGTGGACCGTCAGCACCACTTTGTCCATGGGCAGTTTGAGCTTTTTAGCCGTGCTTTGAATGATGCGGATATTGGCTTGGTGGGGAATCAACCAATCGATGTCGGCATCGACCAAGCCCGCCTTGTCCAGCACCGTACGCGCCGCGCCCTCGAGCAAGCCTACAGCCAGCTTGAACACCGCTTGGCCATCCATCTTGAGCACAGGGTCACCCAAAATATTGCCGTTGCGCACATGGCCGGGCACACACAAGATGCCCACATGCTTGCCATCGGCATGGATGTCGGTGGCCAAAATACCGGGCGTTTCAGAGGCTTCCAGCACCACAGCGCCAGCGCCGTCACCAAACAACACACAGGTGGTGCGGTCTTGGAAATCCAGCAAACGCGAAAAAACTTCAGCCCCGACCACCAAGGCACGTTTGGCTGAACCGGCACGGATCATGGCGTCGGCCACGGTCAAGGCGTAAATGAAACCACTGCACACCGCTTGCACATCAAACGCGGGAGCGCCAGCAATGGCGGCCGCCTCTTCGTCGAGTTGGGCCAGTTTGTGCTGCAAGATGCAAGCGGTAGAAGGAAACACCATGTCGGGGCTGGAGGTGGCCACGATGATGAGGTCAATGTCTTGGGGACGACGACCTGCTGCGTCCAAGGCTTGCTTGCAGGCCTCAAACGCCAAATCGCTGCTACCGACTTCGGGCGCTGCAAAGTGACGGGCGCGGATACCGGTGCGCTCCACAATCCACTCATCCGAGGATTCAACACCTTGTGTGGCGAGTTCCGCGACCAAATCTGCATTGGTCAACCGACGCGGGGGGAGAAAACTTCCAGTGCCGGTGATTCGGGAAAAAAGGGTCATCAATCAGGGGCTCAGGCCGAGGCTTCTGTCGCCTGCCCCAGGGCCAACAAAGGGGCCGCATGGGCAATACGGGAGCGCACACGTTCGAGCAAGTTATGGTGGGCTGCATCATACGCGCGGTTCAACGCCGTCTCAAAAGCCACCTCGTCGGCCGAGCCATGGCTCTTAAAAACGATACCGTTCAAGCCCAGCAACGCCGCACCGTTGTAACGCCGGTGATCCACCTTGTCTTTAAAGTCAGAAAGAACAGGATAAGAAAAGATAGCGGCAATTTTTGTAAAGATATTGCGCGTAAACGAATTTTTAAGGGTTTCACTGATCTTGTGCGCCAAGCCCTCACTGGCTTTCAAGGCCACATTGCCAACAAAACCATCGCAGACAATCAAATCCACCGTGCCTTGGTAGATATCGTTACCTTCGACGTTGCCATAAAAATTCAAATCGCCGGAATTGGCCGCCGTTCGCAACAAATCACCGGTTTTTTTGATGATTTCATTGCCTTTGATGGCTTCTTCGCCAATATTGAGCAAGCCCACCGAGGGGCTTTCGATGTCATCCAGCACCGAAACAAGGGCCGAACCCAGCACGGCGAACTGGAGCAAATGCTCAGGCGTGCAATCGACATTGGCGCCCAAATCGAGCATGGTGGTGCCGCCGCCCTTGAAGTTGGGCATACGTCCGGCAATCGCGGGACGATCAATACCATCCATGGTTTTGAGAACATAACGTGCGATAGCCATCAAAGCGCCCGTGTTACCGGCAGATACCGCAGCTTGAGCGGCACCTTCTTTGACCTGCTGAATCGCCACTCGCATGGACGAGTCTTTTTTACGGCGCAAGGCCACCTCAATCGGGTCGTCCATGGTGACCACTTCAGAAGCAGCTACCACACGCACGCGCGGATGAGACAAAGACGACAAAGCCTCAGGCATGCCCACCAACAGCAAGTGGGCATCGGTATGCGTTTCTAAGAACCGACGACAGGCCGCGAGCGTGACGCGTGGGCCGTGGTCGCCACCCATGCAATCAACAGACACAGTGATCATGCGGGTTCTCGTGAAAAAAACAAAAGCCCGGGGCGCTTAGAGAGCCACGGGCCAATGAGTACCGAAATCAATCAGGCTTCTGATTTGCTTTTCAGCACTTTGCGACCACGGTAGAAGCCGTTAGGGCTGATGTGGTGACGCAAGTGTGTTTCGCCGGTGGTGGGCTCAACAGCGGTGCCGGGGGCAGTCAAAGCGGCGTGCGAATTGTGCATACCGCGCTTGGAAGGAGATTTTTTGTTTTGCTGGACAGCCATGATTGGCTCCTGGACTTAAATGTGGGTTGATCATTGGGCCACAAACCAACCGGGGTCAGCGTGACACGAAGCCTTCAATTATAGCCCAACAGACGAATCGATCACTGTTTGCGCGTTTTCAGCGTTGCCAACACAGCAAATGGGTTGGGTTTTTCACCCAAACCGGCTGCTGCATCGTCTTCAGAAGTGGGCGCGTGCTCACTGAGACAGGCTTCATGCATGGGCACCAGGGGCAAGGCCATCAGCAGCTCGTCCTCAATCAGCGCCAGCAAATCAAAGTCTGGGCTGAGCACCAGCAAATCCTCTTGCGACTCATCATCTTCGGCCAAAGCTGTGGCTTCATCGGCCACAAAACGAAAATCTTGGGCAATGTCCAGATCGGTCAACACCGGGTTCAAGCAGCGCTGGCAGGTCAAGGGCACCTGGGCCGAGGCCTCCAAATGCAGCCACACCGCGTCTTTGCCATCTTGACCTGGCGCCAATGCACCTTGGGCGGCCCAAGAGACATGGCCGGTGACATCGCCCACGCAGTCCTCATGCAAACGCGCCAACTGAACCACAGGTATCTCACCCTCAATGTGCATTTGCCCCTTGGCAAATGCTTTGACGTCCAGGTGATGCAGATTGAATTCGTTTTTCATGCCGGGCAGTGTAAGAGAATCCCACCATGTCCTCTGTTGCACCTGCCCTGATCCTGGGCTCTACCTCCCGCTACCGTCGCGAACTCTTGAGCCGTCTGCGTCTGCCCTTCACGGTGGCTGCGCCCGACGTTGATGAAACTCCACAGGTCGGAGAAACCCCCGAAGCCCTGGCACGCCGATTGGCATTGGCCAAGGCTTACGCCGTTGCCAACCAACACCCTGAGGCCGTGGTCATCGGGTCCGACCAAGTGGCAGACTTGCAGGGCGAGCCACTGGGCAAGCCTGGCGACCATGCGCGTGCCGTGCAACAGCTGCAACGCATGCGCGGCCACACCGTGGTGTTTCAAACCGCCGTGGCCGTGGTGTGCTTGGCCAGCCGATTCGAACAAGTCGATCTGGCCCCGGTGCGCGTGCGCTTTCGTGATTTGAGCGATGCCGAAATCGACGCCTATTTGCGTGCCGAAGAACCCTATGACTGCGCGGGCAGCGCCAAGAGCGAAGGCTTGGGCATTGCCTTGCTCGAGACCATTGACAACGACGACCCCACCGCCTTGATCGGACTGCCTTTGATTCGCACCTGCCGCATGTTGCGCGCAGCCGGCATTGATTTACTGGGAAGCCCCCAACCATGAGCACCCACGCCAAAGGCACGCTGTACCTGGTGCCCACCCCCCTGGACTTTGGCTGCGACGCGCAAGCGCCCATCACCGACGTGTTGCCGCAGGAAACATTGCGCATCGCCGCCAGCATCACGCATTGGGTGACAGAAAACGCCAAGAGCACACGCGCCTTCTTAAAGCGTGTCGATGCGCAGGCCCCGCTCGCTCAACCAATTCAACAACACACCATCACCGAGTTGCCGCGTGAGGTGCACAAAAAGGGCGATCACACGGGCGAGTTCGATGCCAAGCCTTTGCTCAAAGCCGCCCTGGCGGGACACGATGTGGGCTTGGTCAGTGAAGCCGGCATGCCGGCGGTGGCAGACCCGGGTTCATCGGTGGCGCGCGCCGCGCACGAGCTCGGCATTCGTGTCGTCCCGCTGGTCGGCCCCGTGTCACTGCTGCTGGCGTTGGCCGCCAGTGGTTTGAATGGGCAAAACTTTGCGTTTGTGGGTTACCTGCCGCAAGACAGTGCAGCACGCACCCAACGTTTGCGTGAACTAGAAAACCTGACGGTCAAGCACGGCCAAACCCAGATGTTCATCGAAACGCCCTACCGCAACCAAGCCTTGTGGGATGCCTTGGTGAACGGCTTGCAAGGCAACACCCGCTTGGCCCGTGCCAGCGGATTGACGCTGACCACCATGCAGGTGCAATGCAAAACCGTGCAAGCCTGGCGCAGTGCAGGCAAGGCGCCTATCTCGGGTGAACCGACGGTGTTCTTAATCGGCAAATAACTTAAAGTCCGGCGCTAGCTAAAAGCTCGGACGGCTTTAGTCCTGTTGCATTTGCAATTTTTACGATGTTCATAAGAGCGAGGTTGTGCTCACCTCGCTCAACACCCCCCATGTAGGAGCGGTCTAAATTGGCATCGACTGCTAGCGCCTCTTGAGATAACCCCTTTTTTGTTCTCGCACTCCGAATAGCAACACCTAAGTCAACTAAGACTTGGGTCTTTGCGTGCTTTGGAGAGGGCTTTGCCATGCCCTGAATCTTCCATTTTTGACGCAAATGGAACCACGGGATATGATACCCAAATATTGTTTTGATGATGATTGAGAACAGTAAAACCCTCTCAGCATCTTTGAGGCTTTATCTTTTGAATCAGAAGCTGGGTAGCAACGTTGAGAACTGCATTTTCAACAGCTCCACTGCAATTTTTTGAGAAATTAATCATGAAAAAAATCTTATCAAGCTTTTTAGTTTTAGTCCTGATCTCTGGATGCTCCACCGCATCTAAAGACATCGTGCCAACATATGTTTCGCCACTTCAATATTCAGATTACGACTGCGATCAACTACGAGCCGAAATCATCCGTATCAATACTCGCGTAAATACCATCACCGGCAAATTAGATAAAAACAGAGAAAACGACAACATGACTACAGGCGTAACCTTGGTGCTGTTTTGGCCTGCCGTCTTTTTTCTTGGGGGCACAAAAGAACAAGAAGCAGAGTTCGCTCGCCTGAAAGGTGAATCACAAGCTGTGGAGCAGGTCTCAATTCAGAAGAAATGTGGATTTAACAAAGCACCTGCTACAGCTAATGAAGCGGCCAAGTCGTAACTAAAAAAGAGCCTATGCCAAGTTATCACTAGGCATAGGCTCTCACTTCAGAGTTAACGCAGCGCAGGCTGACGCTGCAAGGCGTGCACCGCCCCTTCGCCGATGGCTGCGCCAAAACGCTTGGCCAAACGCTCGGCCACGTTGTCGTGGCGGGTGTAGTCAATGATGTCTTCGGCCTTCACGATTTCGCGCGCCACATAGTCCAAATTGCCCAGACCATCGGCCAAGCCAAGCTCCACCGCTTGCTGGCCGCTCCAAAACAAGCCGCTGAATAATTCCGGCGTTTCTTTCAAGCGCTTGCCGCGGCCTTCGCGCACCACCTGGATGAACTGCTGGTGAATTTGGTCCAACAAGGTTTGGGCATGGGCACGCTGAGGTTTGGTTTGTGGGCTGAAAGGATCTAAAAACCCTTTGTTTTCACCCGCCGTCATCAAGCGTCGCTCGACGCCCAATTTGTCCATCAAACCAGTGAAGCCAAAGCCGTCCATCAGCACGCCGATGCTTCCCACGATGCTGGCTTTGTCGACGTAAATCTCATCGGCCGCCACCGCAATGTAATAAGCCGCCGACGCGCACGACTCTTCCACCACCGCGTAAATTGGTTTCTTGTGTTTGGCTTTGAGGCGGCGAATTTCATCGTTGATGATGCCCGCTTGCACCGGGCTGCCGCCTGGAGAATTGATCTGTAACACCACCGCTTGCGAGCCCTCGTCTTCAAACGCCGCACGCAAAGCACTCACGATCCACTCGGCACTGGCATCGGCGCCGTCCGCAATTTCACCCTTGATCGACACCACCGCCGTGTGCGGCTGGCTGGGGCTGTTACCTCCCACACCGCCCTTGTGCATGCCGGTCCACACCAGCACCACGGCCAACAAAAACCAAGCCATGCGGAAAAAAATGCGCCAACGGCGGCTGGCACGTTGCTCGGCCAAAGTGGCAAAAGCCAGGCGCTCCAAGGTATCGCGTTCCCACACGGTTTTGTGGCTGGGAGATTCGGGCTTTGAATCGGTCATGTGTGGCTCAGGCATGGCAGGGGTTTCTCAAAAAAATAGGGCTCAAAACTTAAATTGGAAATTCAAAAGGTTTTAAGTTGTAGGCAGTATGCCAGTGGACCACACCGTCTGCCTCGCTCAGTTCAATTTTGACCAGCCCACCGCGACAGGGGCCGCCCGCGCATTCGCCGGTGTCTGGCGCATAGCTGGCACCGTGGGTGGCGCACAAGAGCCAGCTTCCGGTGTCATCGAAAAAACGATCAGGCTGAAAGTCCATCTCCATCGCCACATGGGTGCAACGGTTCAAGTACGCATGTGGCAGGCCTTCGTAGCGGATGGCAAATGCACGGCAGGTTTGCCCGGCAAACACCACGTCAAAAGGCACCGCGACACCGCCGTTTTCTAAATCTGCGCTGCGGCACAGCGCCACACGTTCAGGCGCGGTGGACTCAGGCATGGGCCAACAACCAGTCGTGCAACTCCTTCACGGAGTGCGCCACAAAGCGCGGGTTGAGGGGTTCAAACGCATCGTGGGCATGGGCACCGTAACTCACCCCCACACTGGCGCATTCGGCGTTCACTGCCATTTGCAAATCATGCGTGGTGTCGCCAATCATCAAGGTGCGCTCGGGCTCCACCCCAAACTCGCGCATCAACTCATGCAGCATGCGCGGATGGGGCTTGCCTGCGGTTTCGTCAGCCGTGCGCGAACCATCGAACACGCCTTTGAGCTCGGCCGTGTGCAAGGCATCGTCCAGTCCACGACGGCTCTTGCCTGTCGCCACCGTCAGCCAATGGTGGCGTTCACGCAAAGCTTGCAACATGGGCAACACACCGTCAAACAAGCTGATGTCGTTGACATGGCGCATGTAGTGGTGGCGGTAGCGTTCGCCGAGCAAAGGGTATTTGTCTTGCGGCACATCGGGCGCCGCATGCGCCAAGGCTGGCATCAGGGCCATGCCAATCACATACGACGCCGCTTCATCGGTCGGTTTGACACCGCCCACATCCACCACTGCCGCCTGAATGCAGCGGGTGATGATTTGGGTCGAGTCAAACAAGGTGCCGTCCCAATCGAAAGCGATCAAATCAAACTGGCGGGGGCGCATGGTCTACGTCCTTACACGTCTAAGTGGGGTTGGATGATGGGTGGCTGCACCGCGTCCACAAAGTTCTTCAACTCGGGCGGCAACGGCGCTTGCAAAGTGGTCAAACGGCCACTTTGCGGATGCTGAAACTTGAGCTGCCAGGCATGCAAGAACATGCGCTTCAAACCCATTTTTTGCAGCAGCTTATTGTGTTCAAAGTCGCCGTATTTGTCGTCACCAGCAATCGGGTGACCTTGGCTGGCTAGGTGAACGCGAATTTGATGCGTGCGCCCTGTTTTGATGGTCACTTCCAGCAAGGTGTAAGGCCCCACCGTGCGCGCCACACGCACCAAGGTGATGGAGCGCATGCCGTTCGGGTCGTCTTTGCCCACCACTTTGACGCGACGCTCTCCCTCGCCCACACCGGTGTCCACGGTGTACTTGAACAAGGGCGAGTCGATCACCTTTTTATTAGAAGGCCACAAACCTAGCACCAAGGCCAAATAGGTCTTGCCGGTTTCACGGTCACGGAACTGGTCTTGCAGGTTTTTCAGGGCGCTGCGTTTTTTGGCCACCAACAACACGCCCGAGGTCTCGCGGTCCAAGCGGTGTACCAACTCCAAGTTGGCACTGGCCGGGCGCGCGCGGCGCAGCTGCTCAATCACCCCAAAACTCACCCCGCTGCCGCCATGCACCGCCACACCAGCAGGTTTGTCGATGGCCAACAGCGCTTCGTCTTCCATCAGCACAGGAAACTCACGCGCCGGTGCCGGGGCATCGGCCTTGGCCTGCACCTGAGGCGACACACGCACGGGCGGCAAGCGCACCAAATCGCCCGCCTCCACACGCTGATCTGCGGAGGCGCGGCCTTTGTTGACCCGCACTTCACCAGAGCGAATGATCCGGTACACATGGGTTTTGGGCACCCCTTTGAGGTGGCGCATCAAGAAATTGTCGAGCCGCTGCCCTGCCGAGTCTTCGTCGACAGCGAGGGTTTTCACCGAAGGGGTGGGAGTTGGGGCTGCTGCCCCTATAATGTTCTTCACCAGCGTATTGTTCTAAGTGCTTGATTTAACTGAGATTAGAGCACGGAGTGACAAACGCGGTGAGGTCGATGCCCCTTTTGTGCCTGCGACGCAGACCCAGTACCCAAGAGACTGAGTGGCCCGCACCCCAAAAGTTGAGCTGACGCTCAGAAAACACTGAAATGGAATACCCCAAGCTGATGAGGCCCACAAAGCGTCATCAGCGGATCACAGCGAGAAGCAAAACCCAATGGTTGTAGCGATGATGATGTTGGAACTCTGCGTGCAATGGCTCTGGCCTTTGCCCTCGCGCAGCGCTGTCCGCATTGCCGCAACCCCCTGGACCCGCCCTGCCTCAGGTGCACATGCCATTCAAATGGCGCACGCAACGGCCGGCACACAACTCGCCCTCATCCACGCGCCCACCCACCGTCACCTGCGCTAAAAGCGCACCGGGTGACGGTTTCAGCGGCAATTCCCTTCGTTTTCTGACGTTCGTTCCGGCATCGTTGGCCCGTCATGGGCCTGTGATGATTTAGAACGTGAAGGAATGCATCATGAAACGGATGCTTATCAATGCCACCCAGGCTGAAGAACGCCGCCTGGCCATCGTCGACGGTCAAAAACTGCTCGACTACGAAATCGAAATTGAAGGCCGCGAGCAACGCAAAGGCAACATCTACAAAGCCATCGTGACCCGCGTCGAGCCCTCGCTCGAAGCCTGCTTTGTGGACTACGGTGAAGACCGCCACGGCTTTTTGCCATTCAAAGAAATCTCCAAACAGTACTTCACGCCCGGCGTGTCGGTGAGCCAAGCACGCATCCAAGACGTGATCAAAGAAGGCCAAGAACTGTTGGTCCAAGTGGAAAAAGAAGAACGTGGCAACAAGGGCGCGGCCCTGACCACCTTCGTCAGCTTGGCCGGTCGCTATGTGGTGCTCATGCCCAACAACCCACGCGGTGGCGGCGTCAGCCGCCGCATCGAGGGCGACGACCGTGCCGAACTCAAAGAAGCCATGGACCAGTTGGAATACCCCAACGGCATGTCCATCATTGCCCGCACCGCCGGCATTGGCCGCAGCGCCCCTGAACTGCAGTGGGACTTGAACTACCTGCTCAAGCTGTGGACCGCCATCGACGGCGCCAGCAAAACCAAGGGTGCGTTCTTGATTTATCAAGAGTCGAGCTTGGTGATTCGCGCCATCCGCGACTACTTCAACAACGACATCGGCGACATCTTGATCGACACCGATGACATCTACGACCAAGCGCAACAGTTCATGGCCCACGTCATGCCTGAGCACGCGGCCCGTGTGAAGCGCTACCGCGATGAAACCCCGCTGTTCAGCCGCTTCCAGATCGAGCACCAAATCGAATCGGCCTACGCCCGCACCGTCAACCTGCCCTCGGGCGGCGCGATTGTGATTGACCACACCGAAGCCTTGGTCTCGGTGGACGTCAACTCAGCCCGTGCCATCAAAGGCGGCGACATCGAAGAAACCGCGACCCGCACCAACCTCGAAGCCGCCGACGAAGTGGCACGCCAAATGCGCTTGCGCGACTTGGGTGGTCTGATCGTCATCGACTTCATTGACATGGACGAGTCGCGCAACCGCCGCGACGTGGAAAACCGCTTGCGCGATGCGCTGCGTCAAGACCGCGCCCGCGTCCAGTTCGGCACCATCAGCAAATTCGGCTTGATGGAAATGAGCCGCCAACGTCTGCGTCCTGCCTTGAGCGAAGGCGCGTCTATCCCTTGCCCCCGTTGCGGCGGCTCTGGCCACGTGCGTGACACCGAGAGCTCAGCCCTGCAAATCTTGCGCATCATCCAAGAAGAGGCCATGAAGGACAACACCGCCGCCGTGCACGCCCAAGTGCCGGTGGAAGTGGCCTCGTTCCTGCTCAACGAAAAGCGCACCGAAATCGCCAAGATCGAAGTGCAACAACGCTTGAACGTGTTGTTGGTGCCTAATAAGTCCTTGGAAACCCCCAACTACAAGTTGGAGCGCTTGAAGCACGACGACCCACGTTTGGATCGCATCGAAGCCAGCTACAAAATGGCCGAGGAGTTTGAAGACCCCACTGCCGTGACCCGTCGTTCGCAAGAACCCACCAACAAACAAACGCCCGTCATCAAAGGCGTGTTGCCTGACGCACCCGCACCCGTGGTCGAGCCCAAGGCACCTGCGGCACCCAAAGCACAGGTTGCTGCTAAAGCACCTGCTGCTGAAAAAGGCTTCTTCTCTTGGCTCAAAGGTTTGTTCGGCAGCGACAAGACGGAAAAGCCCGCTACCGACAGCAAAAAGCCCGGCGACAAGAAAGACGACAAGCGCGAAGGTGGCCGTGAAGGCGGTCGCAACGCACGCGGTGGTCGCGGCGGACGCGGTGGCCGTGGCGAGCGCGGCGAAGGCCGCAACGAAGCACGTGGTGAACGTGCAGAGCGTGGCGAACGCGGTGCGGACAGCCGAGGCGAAGGCCGTGGCCCACGTCCCGAGCGCCAAGACCGCAACCGTGGCAACCGCCAAGCTGCAGAAGGTCAAAACGCCCGCAGCGAAGCCGCTGCCACAGACGCCAGCCCTGAAGCCCAAGCCGAAGTGCGCGCCAAGGCACGCACCGAGCGCATGGCGCGTGAAGAACGTGGCGAGCAAGCACGCGGCGAAGGCCGCAATGCTGAAAGTCGTGGCGAAAGCCGCAACGCCGAAGGTCGCGAGCCACGCGAACCCCGTGGCGACCAGCCGCGTCGTGAACGCGCACCTCGCGGTGAAAATTCACCTCGCGGTGAGGGTGCACCTCGCGGTGAGGGCCGTCGCAGCGAGCGTCCTGCCCGCAACGACGAGCAACCTCAAGGCGACGCCTTGCCCGTGGCCACGCTGGATGAGAACCAGCTCAACGCCCAGGCAACGCCCGAGCACAGCGAGAACAGCCAAGACAACGGTGGTGAGCGCCGTGAACGCCGCTCACGCGACCGTTATGGCCGTGACCGCCGTGAACGTGGTGAGCGCAGCGATCGCGCCCCCCGCGAAGAAGGCGCCGTGCAAGAACCTTTGTTCAATGCTGCCGAGACTGAGCAAGCACCACGTCACACCACAGACAGCCGTCCCTCACACGACGCGCACGATGCACCCACTGCACAAGCCCATGCCGCGCCAGCTGCAGCCGTGGCAGCTGCGCCCGCACACAGTGGCATGCCACGCGTTCAAGCCTTCACCCTGCCCTTGGCAGAGATGCAGGCCGTGGCACAAAGCAGTGGGTTGGAATGGATCAACTCAGACCCTGCACGCATCGCAGCCGTTCAAGCCGCGATTGCCGCCGAGCCCAAGCCTGTGCACATCCCACGCGAGCGTCCACCGCTGGTCGTGATGGATGAAGGTCCTTTGGTGTTGGTCGAAACCCGCAAGGATCTCTGAAGCACCTGGCCAGCGATACCGCTGGCTCAGTGACACATCACTGAGTTAAGCGGCTGCCACTTCAGCGGCGCGTTTCCAGTACATCTGGGCACGCGCCGTTTCTTCTTTGTGCTCGGCCAATTGCGCCAAGGTGCGCCAGGCTTGGCGCTGCAGCTCAGGATGTGTCAATTGCGGCGCAGCCTGCTCCAGCATCTGCTGGGCTTTGCCCCACAAAGCGTGGTGCCAACACACCATGCCTGCGAGGTAGTGCAGTTCTGTCCAACGCGGATAGGCTTGACGCGCCCGGTCAATGCTGGCCAGCCACTCAGTATCGGTGGGCAACATCAGCAAGGCGCGCGCGAGCAACTGCACCACTTTTTGGCGCATTGCAGGCGTGCAGGTATCGGGCTGCTGCACCATGCGGTTCCACAGCGGAGTGAGCCAAGGCATCACCAATTCGGCTTGACCACTGAGGGCGAGCATGCGTTGCGAGGCGTGCAACACCACGTCCACCTGCGCATGTTCCGCAGGCTCCAAGGCATCCCAGGCACGTTGCAACTGAGCGGTGTCGTGTGCGTCATTCAGGCTGGCAATCGCCAATTCGCGCAACAGGCTTTGGGCTGCGGTGTCAGAGAACGCGCCATGCTTGTTGAGCAAACGCGCAGTGTCTAAGGCCATGCTGTGTTGCTGGTTCAAACGCGTGGCCTTGAGGCGCAAGCGCAGGCTCAGGGTGCGACGTGCCGGACCGTGGCGCAAGCCATCGAGCCAACGCAGTGCTTCGGGTGCATCGCGGTCGCGCAAGGCCCAACGTGCAGCCCCCAGATAGGCGGCTTCCAGGGTTTCTTCCACCGCCTCGCTGGGGTGCTCTTGGCCTAGGGCCAACACGGCTTGCAAATGTTTGGCACGTACCTCGTTGTCGCGCAAAGCATGGGCACTCTCCGACGCAATCAAGTGCGCCAAAGCACGCAGCTGGTGCAGATGGCGCGGTGCGGGATCGTCGGCGGTCCGCACCGACGCCAGCAAAGACTCCAAATCCAACACATGCTCGGCCGACTTGATGGAGCGCAGATAGCGCCCCGTCAACATTTGTGTCAAGGCATCAAGCAAAGACGCGTGCATGGCACGCTCTTTTTGTTGCAGACGCCAACGGCGCGCCTGGTGCGGCAATTCAAACAAGGCCGACAAGGCGCGCAAGGCCAGATGCAGCACAGTGAACAAAGCCACCAACAGCAGCAAAACCAAGTTCATCGACAAGTCGACCCGGTGGGGCGACCAAAACACCGTCACCGTGCTCTGGTTGCTACCTGCCAACAAGGCCGATGCCACGGCCACCCCAAACAAAGCCACCAACCACAAAGCGGCCCGCATCTCAACGCCCCGCCGCAGCAGTGGTGAGCGCAGCCAAGGTGTCGTCCACCCTGGGAAGCTCGGTTTGCTTGGACTGCGCCAACACTTCACGCGCCAGCATCAAGGTGATTTGGCCTTGACGGGTATCGGTGTCGAAATATTTGCTCAGGTCGTCATTGGCTTGGGCCAGATCTGCGCGCACCACTTCAAAGTGACGGGCCAACAAACCCAAACGGGCATTGAGCAAACGCAGCTTGAGGTTTTCGCGCAAAAAGTAACTTTGCTCCGGCGCCAACAAACTGGCTTCGGGTCGGTCAATGCGGCTCACGCGTACCAAGTTGCGGGCATCGTCCCAAATGTCGCCCAGCACCTGCTCCCACCAGCTCATGCTGATGGCACGTGCCCAGCTGCTCGCAGGTGGCGGTGTGACAGGCTTGTCCTTCACCGCGCCGCCCACCGCGTTGCGCAAGGGCAGGCTGTCCACGGCACGCACCAAATCGTCCATCTTGAGCAACAAGGTCGGCACATCGGTGACGGCCGTGGCCTTGATGCGCTCAATGTCGCGTGTGACCGCCCGCAACAGCGGGGCCAGGCGCGGTTGCGCGACTTTGGTCAAACGCTGCTCGGCCGAGGTGAGCGCCGCCAGCAGAGGTTGCACGCTGCCCGTGAGCTGCGACTGTTGTTGTGCCAGGCGAATGGCCGATTCAATGTCGACCACCAGGTTTTCATCGCGTGAGCGCGACAGGCTTTGCATCAGCTCTTCGAGCTGGCTGCGCTGCAGCGACACCTCGCTCAGCTTGGCATCGGTCACGGCCAAGCGGGCTGCGGTTTCACGCGCCAGCTCTTCGGCTTGCTTGGACATCACCCGCGCCTCGACAGCTTGGCTGCCGGTGTCGGCGCTTTGGCGTGCCAGCTGCTCTTGAATGCCCGATAGCTTGGACCACATCAACCCGGTGCCCAAAGCACCGATGACGGCCAAGGCGCCAATGCCACGCGTCACCCAAGGCGACGCAGACACGGAATCGCTGACCTGTGGCGCCACGTGCGCAGCGGCGTCAGAGGAAGGGCCGGGGTCCGGATGAGAAGGGGGTTCGACGTGCTCTGGCTTCATGCCAGCGATTCTAATGAGGCCAACACATCCGCCACCAGCGGTCGCGCGCTATGAACTTCACCAAAACCCAGGGCTTTGGCCGTCTGCGCAATGCGGGCATGGGTGGCCACGCAGCGGGTTGTTGCCCAGTCTTGCGCGGGCAACAGTTGTTGTAAGTGGTGTATCGCCTGTGAACTGCTGAAGCACCACACGCTGCCGTCTGCCGCCGCTTGGGCAGCCGCTTCATGGTGCTCGACTGTCCAAGTGGGCAAGCGCCGCTCGTAGGCCACCACAAACTCGGCCGATGCGCCCACCGATGCCAGCTGCTGCGCCAGCCAATCACGTCCGGTACCGCCCTCAGCACCTGCCGCCTGAGCCGTGCCCTGGCCCACATCCAGACCGCGCACGATCAGCACCGGGCGACCGGCTTGCACACCCGCCCCCACCCGTTGCCACAAGGCTTCCGAGTCAAACTGTGTGGCCTCGGCCTCGGGACTGTCAATGCAGGCCTCGGGCACGCCCGCCTGACGCAAGGCTTTGTGCGTGCCCGGGCCGGTGGCCCAGCAGCGCGGTCCTTGCGCCCACATCGTGCGGTTGAGCTCTGTACGCAGGGAGGCAGGCTGAGCGTCAAAAAAATAGCGCACTGCTTGTGCGCTGACAAACATCACGGCTTGCCATTGCGGCCAAACCTGCCAAGCGCGCTGCACATCGTGCGCGTGCGTTGGCGGCCCAATGTCAATCAGGGGCAAGGCCAACACCTGATGCCCTGCAGCCTCCAGCGCATGCACCCAGGCTGGCGCATCGCTGGCGGGACGGGTGATGACAACACGCATGGTTAGGTTCACCGCCTTGTATGTTCCGCTGCGCTCATGCGGCTGGGTTCATATTCAGTGCGCGCCTTGTGCGCGCAACTGGGCGGCCACCGCTTCGCCCAAGGCTTGGGCAGCCGCGCGCGATGTCGGGTTGACGGCATCCAAGGTTTGTTCGGCCTGGGCCCGCAACAACACAGGCGCGCCTGAAGGGTCACCCCATGCGGCTTGCAGGTGCAACACGCCGTTGCTCAAGGTGGCGTGTGCGGCCAAGGGCATGGAACAGCTGCCGCCCATGGCGCGGCTCACCGCGCGTTCGGCCGTCACCGTCAACCAGGTGGCCGCGTCAGCCAGGGGTGCCAAAGCCTGTGCTACATCCGCGCGGTTGCTGCGCACTTCAATGCCCAAAGCGCCCTGCCCTGCGGCGGGCAGCATCTCGCTGGTTTCAAAAATATGGCGAATGCGCGCGCCCAAGCCCAAGCGCTTCAAGCCCGCAGCGGCCAGCACAATGCCGTCGTACTGGCCTTCGTCGAGCTTGCGCAAGCGGGTGTCAAGGTTGCCGCGCAATGGCTCAATCTTCAAATCAGGGCGCAAGGCCCGCAGCAGCACCGTGCGGCGCAGGCTGGACGTTCCGACCACGGCGCCTTGCGGCAAATCATTCAAGTGCGCATATTTGGGCGACACCCAGGCATCGCGCGGGTCTTCCCGGGTCATCACGCAGGCCAGGTCAAAGCCCTCGGGCAAATCCATGGGCACGTCTTTCAAGGAATGCACGGCCAAATTGGCACGCCCTTCTTCCAACGCCACCTCAAGCTCTTTGACAAACAGGCCCTTGCCGCCAACCTTGCTCAAGGAGCGGTCCAAGATTTGGTCACCCTGGGTGGTCATCCCCAGCAGTGCCACGGTATGGCCTTGGCCTTCCAGCAAGGCTTTGACATGCTCGGCTTGCCACAGGGCCAGGCGGCTTTCGCGGGTGGCGATGGTCAAGGAAACAGGGGATGTGGGCGCGGTGGACAAAACAAAACTCGCTGTGTGTGGGCCACGGCGTGCGCGGCAAATAAGTTGCGGCAAATGTTAGCAGGCCATGCGCGGTGACCGATAAAATCAGCGCCTATGTCTACAAACCAACTCGATAAAAAATCCCAGGCGTGGTCGGCGCTTTTTTCTGAACCCATGAGCGAGTTGGTCAAGCGCTACACCGCCAGTGTGTTCTTTGACAAACGCCTGTGGCAAGCCGACATCACCGGCAGCTTGGCCCACGCCGAGATGCTGGGTCACCAAGGCGTGATTTCCAAAGAGGATTTGACAGCCATCCAAACCGGCATGGCCAAGATTTGGACCGAGATTGAAACTGGCCACTTCGAATGGAAGCTGGACCTAGAAGACGTGCACCTGAACATCGAAGCGCGCCTGACCCAGCTGGTGGGCGATGCGGGGAAGCGCCTGCACACCGGCCGCAGCCGCAACGACCAAGTAGCCACCGATGTACGCCTGTGGCTGCGCAGCGAGATGGACCTGATCATCGATTTGCTGGTGGACCTGCAAAAGTCGCTGGTCGATGTGGCCGAGCAAAACGTGGAAGTCATCCTGCCCGGCTTCACCCACCTGCAAGTGGCCCAACCGGTGAGCTTTGCGCATCACCTGCTGGCCTATGTGGAAATGTTTGCTCGCGACGCCGAACGCATGGCCGATGTGCGCCGCCGCACCAACCGCCTGCCACTGGGCAGCGCCGCCCTGGCGGGCACCACCTACCCGCTGGACCGCGAGCGCGTGGCCCGCACCCTGGGCATGGTGGATGAGCACGGCCAGCCACAGGTTTGCCAAAACAGTCTGGACGGTGTGAGCGACCGCGACTTCGCCATCGAGTTCACCGCCGCAGCTTCTCTTTGCATGGTGCACATCAGCCGCTTCTCTGAAGAGCTGATTTTGTGGATGAGTCAGAACTTTGGCTTTGTGCGCATTGCCGACCGCTTCACCACCGGCTCGTCCATCATGCCGCAGAAGAAAAACCCCGACGTGCCTGAACTGGCACGCGGCAAGACCGGCCGCGTGGTGGGCCACCTGATGGGCCTGATCACCCTCATGAAAGGCCAGCCCTTGGCCTACAACAAAGACAACCAGGAAGACAAAGAGCCGCTGTTTGACACCGTGGACACCCTCAAAGACACGCTGCGCATCTTCAGCGAAATGGTGGGCGGCCAGCTCAACCCCGCCACAGGCCAAAAAGAAGGCGGCATCACCGTCAACGCCGCCGCGATGGAAGCGGCCGTGAAAAAAGGCTACGCCACCGCGACCGACCTGGCCGACTACCTGGTGAAAAAAGGCCTGCCCTTCCGCGATGCACACGAGGTGGTGGCCCATGCCGTCAAGAGCGCGCAAGGCCTGGGTGTGGATCTGTCCGAGCTGCCGCTCGACACCCTGAAAAAATTCGACAGCCGCATCGAAGCCGATGTGTTCGGCCCCTTGAGCCTGCAAGGTTCGCTCAACGCCCGCAACACGCTGGGCGGCACAGCACCCGCGCAGGTGCGACTGCAGATTGCACGTCACCGCACGCGCCTCGCCTGATGTCAAACAGCTCAGGTCAGCGCAACGCCCTCCACGCGATCGCGGCCTTTGAAGCGACCAAGGGCTTGGCTGCGCTGGCCGGTTTGATTGGCGTGCTCGACTTGTTGCACCGCGATGTGCGTGCGGTGGTGATGACGCTGATTGGCCGCTTTGGCCTCGACCCCGAAGCGCACTACCCCTCGCTGCTGCTGCACTACGCCGACCTACTGCCAGACGCCGACGTTCACATGCTCGTGGCCTTGGGCACAGCCTACATCGCGCTGCGTTTCGTGGAAGCCACAGGCTTGTGGATGGGCAAGGCTTGGGGCGAGTATTTGGGGGCGTTCTCGGGGGGTATTTACATTCCGTTTGAGCTGATCCACTTGGTGCATGAACCGTCTTTGGTCAACATCGGTGTGGTGCTGCTCAATACCGTGATCGTGGCCTACTTGGTGCGTGCTTTGTGGTTGCGTCGCCATTCACACCCCCTGCAAAACCATGACTGACATCCTGACCCTCACCCTCAACCCTGCCTTGGACGTGCTCACCTCCATCGACAAGGTGCAAGACACGCACAAGATGCGCTGTGGCGACGTGGTCAAACACCCCGGCGGTGGGGGCGTGAATGTGGCGCGCGTGCTGCACCGCTTGGGCGCATCGTGCGTGGCCACCTATCTGGCAGGCGGCGTCACGGGCGAACGGCATCACAAACTGATGAGCGCCGAAAAAGTCCGCTGCCATGTGATCCCGATTGCGCAAGAAACCCGCGAAAGCTTTTCAGTGCACGAACTCAGCAGCGGTCACGACTTTCGGTTTGTGCTGCCAGGCCCCTCGGTGACAGAGACCGAGTACCAAGCCTGTTTCGACTACATCGCCCAACATTTGCCCAAGAAGTTTCTGGTCCTCAGCGGCGGCTTGGCGCCTGGCGTTCCAGTGGATTTTTATGCCCGCTTGATCGCCCTGGCCAAACAACACCAGGTGCGTGTGGTGCTTGATGCCAACGGGCCTGCACTTCACCCCGCACTGCAAGAAGGGGTGTTCTTGTTTAAACCCAGCTTGCGTGAGTTGCGCGAGCTCACGGGCCAGGCCCTGCCCGACGAGGCCTCGTGGATTGCAGCTTGCCAGCAGCTCATTCACACCGGTCAAGCTGAAGTGGTGGCTTTGTCCTTGGGCGAAGACGGTGCGATGGTCATCAGCGACAAACAATCTTGGCGCTCACCCGGCTTGAAGGTAGACGTGCACACCACGATTGGTGCGGGCGACAGTTTTGTGGCCGGCATGGTATGGGCATTCAGCCAGGAGCACAACGTGCTCAAAGCCTTCCAGTACGGCATGGCCGCCGGGGCTGCCGCCCTGCTGGGCACTGGCACCGCCTTGTGCCAAGCGCATGACGTGCATGGCCTGCTGCCCCAGGTGGTGGTGCACGCGGTGTAAATTTTTTCACGCCCGCTGTCGCACTCTTCACACGGGCAAGCAGCGGGCTCGGGCTACCATCGCCCGCACCACAAGGAGACTTTCATGCCCGTGATCACCAATATCGAAGACTTGCGCGTTTTGGCGCAAAAGCGCGTCCCCCGCATGTTTTACGACTATGCCGACTCTGGCAGCTGGACGGAAAGCACCTACAAAGCCAACGAAAGTGATTTTCAAAAAATCAAGCTGCGCCAGCGCGTCGCCGTCAACATGGAAGGCCGCAGCACCGCCACCCAGATGATTGGTCAACAAGTAGCCATGCCTGTAGCCATTGCCCCCACCGGCTTGACCGGCATGCAACACGCCGATGGTGAAATTTTGGCCGCACGCGCGGCACGCAAGTTCGGCGTGCCCTTCACGCTCTCGACCATGAGCATTTGCTCGATCGAAGATGTGGCGCAACATGCAGGCGAAGGCTTTTGGTTCCAGCTCTATGTCATGAAAGACCGCGCCTTCATCGAGCGCTTGATTGACCGTGCCAAAGCCGCCAACTGCGCCGCCTTGGTGCTCACCCTCGATTTGCAAATCTTGGGGCAACGCCACAAAGATCTGAAAAACGGTTTGTCCGCGCCGCCCAAGTTGACCCTCCCCAACATCCTCAACATCGCCACCAAGCCACGCTGGGCCTTGGGCATGTTGGGCACACACCGTCGCCAATTTGGCAACATCGTGGGCCATGTGAGCGGGGTGGAAAACATGAGCTCGCTCTCTTCCTGGACCGCACAACAGTTTGACCCCGCACTCAACTGGGGCGATGTGGCTTGGATCAAAGAACGCTGGGGCGGCAAGCTGATCTTGAAAGGCATTCAAGATGTCGAAGACGCGCGCATGGCCGTGCAGTCGGGGGCAGATGCCTTGATCGTCTCCAACCACGGGGGCCGCCAACTCGACGGCGCGCAAAGCAGCATCGAAGCGCTGCCCGCCATCGTGGCCGAGGTCGGCTCACAAATCGAAGTGCACATGGACGGCGGCGTGCGCAGCGGCCAAGACGTGCTCAAAGCCATGGCTCTGGGTGCCAAAGGCACTTACATTGGCCGTTCGTTCTTGTACGGCTTGGGCGCCATGGGCGAAGAAGGCGTGAGCAAAGCGCTGGAAATCATCCACAAAGAGCTGGACTTGTCGATGGCGTTTTGTGGCCGCACACAGATGGCACAGGTCGACCGCTCCATCTTGTTGCCTGGCACCTTTCCCACCGCATAAATTACGCTGAAGCCACGCTGAAACAAAAAAGCTGCACAGCGCTTACGCGTTGTGCAGCTTTTTTCATGGCTGAGGCTCAGGCTTAGCTTGTCTTGTTGCTCCACAACACGCCGCCTGTGGACCAGTCGTGACGTTTGACGTCAAAGAACAAAATATCCACGGACTCGGGCTTGCTACCGAGCACCTTGCAGGTGGTCTCGGTCAAGGCTTGGGCCA
Source organism: Comamonadaceae bacterium (assembly GCA_947453965.1). Classification (GTDB taxonomy): domain Bacteria; phylum Pseudomonadota; class Gammaproteobacteria; order Burkholderiales; family Burkholderiaceae_C; genus Limnohabitans. The sequence continues at coordinate 17,985 of CANGIQ010000024.1, read as the reverse complement.
AGTCACGTTTTTGCTCGGGCGTGCGGCCTTCCAAAAGTTCGACACGGATGGTGGGCATGAGGTTCTCCTTCAGGTTGAAAAGTGACTGCGATTATGCTTGCCCCTTGTGACCTCTGACCACCCCACCGCAGCCACCCTGCGCCGCATTGCCCACCTCGACATGGATGCTTTTTACGCCTCCGTCGAGTTGCTGCGCTATCCGCAGCTCAAGGGTTTGCCGGTGGTGATTGGCGGCTCACGCCGGCGCGAAGATGACCTGCTGGGCCGTCTGCGCGAGGCCTATCCCGAACACGCGTGGTCGGCAGAGAACTTGAGCGAGATCCCCCTGGATTTCTTTCCCCGCATCTCAGGCTACACCGGCCGCGGGGTGATCACCACCGCCACCTATGCGGCGCGGCAGTTTGGGGTGGGCTCCGCCATGGGCGTCATGAAAGCGGCCAAGCTCTGCCCCGATGCGATTTTGTTGCCCGTGGACTTTGACCAGTACCGCCACTACTCGCGCCGCTTCAAAGCCATCATCACCGAGATTGCGCCGGTGATGGAAAACCGTGGTGTGGACGAGGTCTACATCGACTTCACCGAGGTACCCGGCGGTCAACGCGAAGGCGGTCGGGTGCTGGCACGCTTGATGCAAAAAGCCATTTTTGAAGACACCGGTTTGACCTGTTCGGTCGGCGTAGCCCCCAACAAACTGCTGGCCAAGATGGCGAGCGAGTTCAACAAACCCAACGGCATTTCCATCGTCCATGAGGTCGATTTGGAACAACTGATCTGGCCGCTGCCTTGCCGCAAAATCAACGGCATCGGCCCCAAAGCAGAAGCGAAGTTGGCCACCCATGGCATTCACACCATCGGCGAATTGGCACAGCGCGACCGCACTTGGCTGATGGAACACTTTGGCAAAAGCTACGGGGCGTGGTTGCACGATGCCGCCCATGGCCAAGACGACCGAGCGGTGGAAATCAGCAGCGAGCCGGTGAGCATCAGCCGCGAAACCACCTTTGAACACGACCTGCATGCGGTGCGCGACCGCGAAGCACTCGGCGCCATCTTCACCCGCCTCAGCGCGCAAGTAGCCGACGACTTGCAACGCAAAGGCTATGTCGGTAAAACCATTGGCATCAAGCTGCGTTACGACAATTTTCAAAGCGTGACGCGCGACCAAACGCTGGATCACTACATCGACCAAGCCACCGACATTCGGCACGCGGCAGGCCAATGCCTGAAACGGGTCGACCTCACGCGCCGCCTGCGCCTGCTTGGCGTGCGCGTGGGTTCATTGATGAAGCGCGAAGACTGGCAAGCGCAAGGTCTGCGCAGCCAAGAAGCGCCTGCCTCACCGTATACCGAGTCGCTGTTTGGGGACATTGACGCCCCTCATGGCTAAACACACGACACCAGCGAGAATAACCAGCCCGTCAAAATGGATGATCCCCAATGCGCACATGGAAACAACACCTGCTTGAGCTGATCATCAGCGGGCTTGGCCTATGCGGCGTCACCCAGGCCGCATGCTTGGGTGATCCCAGCGCCAGCAAGACGTACACCTTTGATGTGGTGCCTCAACTCACCGCCGCCAAGATTTACACCACCTGGTCACCTTTGTTGCAGCGTGTGGGTCAGGAAGCCAGCCTGTGCTTTGAGCTGCGGGTGTCGGCCACGATTCCAGAGTTCGAGCAAAAGCTGCTCAAAGGCGAGCCTGAATTTGTGTTCCTCAACCCTTACCACGCCGTGCTGGCCTATCAAAAGAAAAAATACCAGCCGCTGCTGGCCGATAGCGAAGATTTGTTGACCGGCATTTTGGTGGTGCGTGCCGACAGCCCGGTGAAAAGCCTGGACGAGCTCAAGGGCAAAAACGTGACCTTTCCAGCGCCCAACGCATTTGCAGCCTCGTTGCTGATTCGCGCAGAGCTGGCGAAAAAGAAAATTGACATCAACCCCGTGTTTGTGAAAACACACAGCAATGTCTACCGCTCCATCATCAGCAAAGACGCCGTTGCGGGCGGTGGTGTGAACAACACACTCGACAACGAAGCGCCAGAAGTGCGTCAACAACTGCGCGTCTTGTTTGAAACACCCGCCTACACCCCTCACCCTGTGGCCACCCATCCATCGGTGCCCGCCGCGGTGCGTGAACGGTTTTTAAAGGCCATGCTCAAACTCGCACAAGACGAGGAAGGCCGCAAATTGCTGGATGGCATCAACCTGCGCAAACCACAGGCCGTGAGCTATGCCAAACACTACAAGCCGTTAGAGTCTTTGCAGCTTGAAAAATTTTTGGTGCTCACCGGACAGTGATATGCGCCAACGCCTGACGTCTTCACAGTGGCAAACCATCAAGCCAGCCCTCTTCATTGGCCTGGCGCTCGCGCTGTTGCAAATTGGCTCCGGGCTGGCGGCGTATTACCAGTCGAAGAATTTGTTGTGGGAGGGAAAGTTTCAAACCTCGCACAACCTCGCACAGGGCTTGATCGTGGCGGTTGCAGACCAAATGGTGCTGAAAGACTATGCGTCGGTGGAGTCGCGCATTTTGCAAACCATGGCCACCGAAGAAGTGGCATCGGTCATGCTGACAGACACCACGGGCAAAGTAATTTCTGCCTTGAAGCGCGAACCAGGCCAAGAGCCACGCCTGCAGTTTGAGCCGCAACAAATTGCCACACCCAACACTGACCAAGCGGTGTTGCAGTCACGCGACCAAGCCTTCATCACCACCTGGGCCAAGATCCATCTGGGGTCTGATCTGGGCTGGGTCCGGCTGCAAACCTACAACGAGCTCGACAGCGCTGAGTTAGGCAGTCTGCGTCAGCAAACACTTTTGTTATCGGCGTTGTCGGTGGTCTCGGGCATTCTCATTCTGGGCGTGTTTTTGTGGCGCGCTTATTTCACCGTGATCGAACGCGGTCAGAAGGTCGAAGCCCAGTTGGACGAAGCCACCAAACGCCTAGTGCAATCTGAAAAACTCGCCTCGCTGGGCGAATTGGCAGCCGGCGTGGCGCACGAAATCAACAACCCAGTAGGTTATGTGTCGTCCAATCTGAACACCCTGCACAAGTACTTGGCGGTGTACGACAAAGTGCTGGACGCACCCGAGGCTGATACCCCTGAAATCAACGCCCTGAAAAAGAAACTCAACTACGCTTTTTTGCGCGACGATTTGCAAAACCTGCTGCATGAAACCCAAGAAGGTGTGGGTCGCGTCAAAGCCATCATCCAGGACCTGAAAGACTACGCACGCACCAATGTGGCCTCACACTACGTCGCATCTGACCTGCATGCGGGCTTGAAGTCCACCCTCAACATCGCCCACAACCCATTGAAAAACCGTGCCGAGGTGCGACTGAAGCTGGGCAACTTGCCGTTGGTGGAGTGCTCACCATCGCAAATTGACCAGGTATTTCTGAACCTCATCGTCAACGCGGCACAAGCCATGCCCGAGGGCAAAATGGGCTTGATTGAGATTCGCACCGATTGCGATGACAACCAGGTATGGATTGAAGTGCAAGACAACGGATCGGGCATTCCACCAGAGGTTTTGAAAAAAATCTTCGACCCCTTCTTCACCACCAAAGACCCAGGCACAGGCACCGGACTTGGGCTGTCGGTGTCGCAAAACATCATTCAGCAGCATGGTGGCACGCTCACGGTGGAGAGCACCGTTGGCGTGGGCACCCGGTTCACCATCACGCTGCCCATCCAACGCCTTGCGGCCTAAAGATCATCAAGGATCCCCATGAGCGATACAACCGATGCATTTGACGCCAGCCAATACAAAGTGCTGTGCGTGGACGATGAACCCAATATTCTGTCGGCCTTGCGGCGCATGCTGTCGCTCGAAGGGTTCGAGGTCTTCGCCGTCGAGGGGGGTGCACAGGCGCTCGATGTGCTGGCCAAAGAGCAGGTGCATGTCATCATCTCTGACATGCAGATGCCGGGCATGAGCGGCAAGGATTTACTCACCCAAGTCAGCCAACAATGGCCGCACATCATGCGCCTGATGCTCACAGGCACGTCGGATGTTTCGAGCGCCATAGAAGCCATCAACCAAGGCACCATTTACCGCTACATCGCCAAACCTTGGGACGATGCTGAGTTGCTGGCCGCCATCAAATTGGCGCTGGCCTTTGGCAGTCTGGCCCATGAACATGAACGCTTGGAAGCGCTGACGGCAGCGCAAAAAGCCTCGCTGAACGAAATGGTGGACACGCTGGAGTCACGCGTGCAAGCCCGCACCCAAGACTTGCGTACCGCGTACATCGCATCCCTCAAGGCTTTTTCCCATCTGCTGGCACTGCGTCACCCCGAGCTGCTGCCGCATTCGCAGCGCGTGGCTCGCTTATCCATGAAAATGGCCAAGCTGGCAGGTTTGAGCGACGATGAATGTCAGTCGGTGTACATCGCTGGCTTGCTACACGACATCGGAAAAATAGGTTTGACCGACCGTGTGCTCCACACCAAATTCATTGAACTCCCTATGGCCGATGACAAGGTGTACCGCACCCACACCACCATGGGCGAGGCCACCTTGAACGCGCTCGACGACATGCAGGGCGTGGCCGCCATCATCCGGTCTCACCATGAGTACTTCAACGGGACAGGTTTTCCCGATGGCTTATCGGGCGAAGACATTCCCGTGGGTGCGCGCATTGTGGCCATCGTCGAAGCGTATGAAGAACTGCAATCGGGCGACTACGCCAAAAAAGAAAGTAACCCGGCCGACGCCCTGCGCGTGATCTGGAGCAATCGGGGCACGCTGTTTTGCCCCCAGATGACCGATATGTTTGTCAAAGCCCTGCGCGGTTAAAAGCCGCTCTTGGCCCGCTGATCACTGGCGTGCCGTACGCACGTTCGCAGGGGCAGCCTGGGGGTGGCTGGTGCGCCAGGGGTTGATGTCCAAGCCACCACGGCGTGTGTAACGCGCGTAGACCTCCAAGCGCAAAGGCTGGCAACGCCGCCAAATGTCCATGAAGATGCGTTCCACACATTGCTCATGAAACTCGTTGTGGTTTCTGAAGCTCACGATGTAGCGCAGCAACCCCGCTTGGTCAATTTGCGGACCGGTGTAACGAATCCGCACGCTGCCCCAGTCAGGCTGACCCGTTACCAAGCAGTTGCTTTTGAGCAGGTTGCTGGTCAGGGTTTCGGTCACCGGAGCTTCGTTGAAGTTGGCCGTCAAAAGCTCAGGCGCGGGCTGGTAATGCTCGCAGTCCAGATCCAGGCGGTCCAGGCTCAAACCATCGAGTTCATGCACGGGTTCGCGGTCAAAGTCTTCGGGCAACACAATGTGCACACCCACGCCCGACATCATGGGCCCACCGTGCCAAACGGCGGCACTCAAGTCTTCGCGCAAGCGGGTTTGCAGCTGCGTCAGATCGTCGAGACGGGTGTTGTTGAAGCTGTTCAGGTAGAGCTTGAACGATTTGCTCTCAATGATGTAGGTGGACTCGGCGGGCACTGTGAAGCGCGCAATCGCCACTTGCGGTTTGCCACGAGAATTGAGCCAACTCAGCTCGTAACTGGTCCACAAATCGGCACCAAAAAACGGCGGCTGAGCGCTGATGCCAATCTCTTCCCGCTTGGTTTGGCGTGGGATGGGAAACAGCAGCGACGCGTCGTACTGATCGACATAGGACGAGGTTTTACCCAGTTGCGATTGTTCAGGGGTATTCATGCGGATCAATCGAGTTTGCGGCGAAACACTTTGCGGTCCGGCTCTGAGGCTGCCGCATCGAAGGCATAGCCTTCGAGGTTGAAGCCCTCCAAGCCTTTGGGCGTGCTGACTTGATGCATCACCGCATAGCGCGTCATCAAGCCACGCGCACGCTTGGCCAAGAAGCTGATCACTTTGTATTTGCCGCCTTTGTAGTCTTCAAACACACACTCGATCACACGCGCCTTCAGGGCTTTGCGATCGACCGATTTGAAATACTCTTGCGAAGCCAAGTTGACGATGATGGGCTCACGCTCAGCGCTCAAGCGTTCGTTCAGGTAGTCGGCAATCTGTGTGCCCCAAAACTTGTAGAGGTTGTTGCCTTTGTCGTTGGCCAGTGCTGTGCCCATCTCCAAGCGATAAGGCTGCATCCAATCGAGGGGACGAAGCACGCCGTAGAGGCCGCTCAAAATCGCCACATGGTCTTGTGCCCACGCCAGGTCTTTGGGCTTCAAGGTTTTCGCATCCAAGCCCTCGTACACATCGCCATTGAAAGCCAGCACCGCTTGTTTGGAATTTTTGGCGGTGAATTTGGGTTGCCAAGCCTGGTAACGGGCGACATTCAAGGTCGACAGCGCATCGCTCAAGCTCATCAAGCTGGCAATGTCTTGGGGTGACTTTTCTTTCAGGATGTCGATCAGCGCTGTTGATTGCTTCACAAACAGCGGTTGCGTGTGCGGCACGTCGCCAGCAGGCGTGTCGTAATCAAGGGCTTTGGCGGGTGAGAGCAAGAACAACATAGGGCAACAAGGCTTCACAAAGTAAGCCTGAATTATCGGGGCTGAGGCCCTATTCCCCTAGGTAAAATCTACCTTTTGCCCTCAGGCTACACGGCAGCCTTTTGCATGTCGTTTTTTGCATGCCTTTTTGCATGCCGTTTTTATTTGTCAAAGCACCCCATGAGCAACACGCCCTCTGCCTCTGCAACCCCTCTCGAACAACCCGGCTTGGAGCGTCTGTCCAAATCGTTCGAACCCGCCGCTTTGGAAGCACATTGGGGCCCCGAGTGGGAAAAACGCGGTTACGGCGTGGCGGGTTTCCGTGGCACGGGCAGCCCAGCCGCTGACGCGCCCGCCTTTGCCATCCAGCTGCCGCCGCCCAATGTGACCGGCACGTTGCACATGGGCCACGCGTTCAACCAAACCATCATGGACTCGTTGACGCGCTATCACCGCATGTCCGGCTTCAACACCGCTTGGATTCCCGGCACCGACCATGCCGGCATTGCCACGCAAATCGTGGTCGAGCGTCAGCTGCAGGCCAAAGGCATCAGCCGCCACGACATTGGCCCAACGCCAGCCGAAGCCCGCAAGAACTTTGTGAGCAAGGTCTGGGAGTGGAAAGAGGAATCGGGCAGCACCATCACCAGCCAAATGCGCCGCATGGGCGACAGCGTGGACTGGAGCCGCGAATACTTCACCATGGACCCCAAGCTGTCCAAGACCGTGACCGAAACCTTTGTACAGCTCTACGAGCAAGGCCTGATTTACCGTGGCAAACGCCTGGTCAACTGGGACCCGGTGCTGATGAGCGCGGTGTCTGACCTCGAAGTCGAAAGCGAGGAAGAAGACGGCTCGATGTGGCACATCCGGTATGACTTGGCCGACCTCAGTGGTTCGCTCACCGTGGCCACCACCCGCCCCGAAACCCTGCTGGGTGACGTGGCCGTGATGGTCCACCCCGAAGACGCGCGCTACAAGCACCTGATCGGCAAGCAAGTCAATCTGCCTTTGTGCAACCGGACCATCCCCGTGATTGCCGACGAGTATGTGGACAAAGATTTCGGCACCGGTGTGGTCAAGGTGACCCCTGCGCACGACACCAACGACTACGCCGTGGGCCAGCGCCACAAGCTGGACATGATCTGCGTGCTCAACCTCGACGCAACGATCAACAGCAACGCCCCCGAGAAATACCGAGGCCTGGACCGCTTCGTGGCTCGCAAAGCCGTGGTGGCCGATCTCGAAGCCGCAGGTCAATTGGTGGAAGTGAAAAAACACAAGCTCATGGTGCCCCGCTGCGCCCGCACCGGCCAGGTGATCGAGCCCATGCTGACTGATCAATGGTTTGTCGCCATGAACCAGGTCGGCAAGGGTGACGCCACGGGCAAGAGCATCGCGCAAAAAGCCATCGACGCCGTGCAGTCCGGCCAAGTGAGCTTTGTGCCCGAGAACTGGGTCAACACCTACAACCAGTGGATGAACAACATCCAAGACTGGTGCATCTCGCGCCAGCTGTGGTGGGGTCACCAGATTCCAGCTTGGTACGACGAAGACGGTAATGTCTATGTGGCGCGCGATGAAGCTGAAGCACAGGCCAAAGCCCCCGGCAAGACGCTCAAACGCGATGAAGACGTGTTGGACACTTGGTATTCCAGTGCCTTGGTTCCCTTCTCCACGCTAGGCTGGGCCGCTGGCTCCGAGGGTGTGGGCAGTGGGGATGGGCGCAGCGACATTCTGAGCGAAGCGAAGAGGAGCAAGACCGTCTCCGCTGACCACACCCTCGGAACCAGTGAGAACCAATCAAGCGACTACGACCTGTATTTGCCAAGCAGCGTGTTGGTCACGGGTTACGACATCATCTTTTTCTGGGTCGCCCGGATGATCATGATGACCACGCATTTCACCGGGCGTGTGCCGTTCAAGCATGTGTACATCCACGGCTTGGTGCTCGATGCACAGGGCAAGAAGATGAGCAAGTCTGAGGGCAATGTGCTGGACCCGGTGGACTTGATTGACGGCATCACGCTCGAACCTCTGCTGGAAAAACGCACCCAAGGTTTGCGCAAGCCCGAAACGGCGCCCAAGGTGCGCAAGCAAACTGAGAAAGAATTCCCCGAAGGCATTCCCGCCTACGGTGCCGACGCGCTGCGCTTCACCTTTGCGGCTTTGGCCTCGTTGGGTCGCAGCATCAACTTCGACAGCAAACGCTGCGAGGGCTACCGCAACTTCTGCAACAAGGTGTGGAACGCTTCACGCTTTGTGCTGATGAACTGCGAAGGCCAAGACTGCGGCCTGAAAGAACACACCAAAGAAGAGTGCGCAGTGGGCGGACCATCACATGGCTACCTGAGCTTCAGCCAAGCGGATCGCTGGATTGTGTCCAAGCTGCAACGCGTGGAAGCCGAAGTGGCCAAAGGCTTTGCCGAGTACCGCCTCGACAACGTGGCCAACACAATTTATGACTTTGTGTGGAACGAGTTCTGTGATTGGTATTTGGAAATTGCCAAAGTACAAATCAACACCGGTGACGATTCACAAAAACGTGCGACGCGCCGCACCCTGATTCGCACGCTCGAAACCATTCTGCGTTTGGCTCATCCCATCACGCCCTTCATCACCGAAGAGCTGTGGCAAACCGTGGCGGTGGTGGCGGGGCGCGTCAAGGCCGACGACAAAGCCGCCTCCATCAGCATTGCGGCCTACCCCGTGAGCCAACCTGAGCGCATTGACGAACAGGCTGAGGCCTATGTGGCGCGCGTGAAATCGTTGGTCGATGCCTGCCGTAACTTGCGCGGCGAAATGGGCGTGTCCCCCGCCACGCGCATGCCTTTGTTTGCGCTGGCTGGCAGCGCCGAAGAGCACGCGTTTATGCAAGGGGTGGCGCCTGTGCTGCAAGCCTTGGCCAAACTCAGCGAAGTCAAAGTGTTTGACAGCGAAGCTGACTGGTCTGCGGCAGCACAAGCGGCACCCGTGGCCGTGATTGGCGAGTTGCGTGTGTGCTTGTTCATCGAAGTCGATGTGGCCGCCGAGAAAATTCGTTTGGGCAAAGAAGTGGAGCGCTTGCAAAACGAAATCGAAAAAGCAGGTGCCAAACTCAAGAACGAAGCCTTTGTGGCCAAAGCACCGCCTGCTGTGATTGAAGAAGCCAAGAAACGCGTGGCCGACTTCACCGCCACCCTCACCAAGGTGCAAGAGCAGCTTGCCAAGCTTCAGAAATAAAGCCTCGTTAAACTTGGCAAAACTATCAATTTTCGCGTATGACTAAAGCTCTCACCAAAGCCGTGTTCCCTGTTGCAGGCATGGGCACCCGCTTCTTGCCCGCCACCAAGGCCAGCCCCAAAGAAATGCTGACGGTGGTGGACAAACCACTGATTCAATACGCGGTCGAAGAAGCCTATGAGGCAGGCATTCGTGAAATGATTTTTGTCACAGGCCGCAGCAAGCGTGCGATTGAAGACCACTTCGACATGGCCTACGAGTTAGAGACCGAACTCGAAGCCGCAGGCAAACAAGCCCTGCTCGACATCGTGCGCAGCGTGCAACCCGACGACATGCAATGCGTTTATGTGCGCCAAGCCCGTGCGCTGGGCTTGGGCCACGCCGTGCTGTGTGCCGAGCATTTGGTAGGCGATGAGCCTTTTGCTGTGCTGCTGGCGGATGACTTGATGCGTGGCAAAGCAGGTGGCCCGGGTGTGTTGAAGCAAATGGCCGATGTGTTTGCGCGCACGCAGTCTTCCGTGTTGGCGGTGCAAGAAGTACCCCTAGAGCACGTCCACCGCTACGGCGTCGTGGCTGGCAAAGACTTGGGGCATGGTTTGGTCGACATCCAGCAAATGGTGGAAAAACCCAAGGCCGAAGTGGCGCCCTCGCGCACCACAGTGGCTGGCCGCTACATCTTGACCCCTGCCGTGTTTGAACGCATCCGCGCCGGTGGCCGTGGCGTGCAAGGCGAGATTCAGCTCACCGACGGCATTGCCGGTTTGTTGGCCACCGAAAAAGTGTTGGCCTATGCGTATGAGGGCAAGCGCTACGACTGCGGCAGCAAAGTGGGCTTCTTGCAGGCCAGCGTGGAGCTGGCTCTCGAGCACCCAGAAGTGGGTGCTGAATTCAGCGCTTACTTGAAAAATTTACACATCGCCTGAGCGCCACGTACTCGGGCGCATCTCAACCGCTGATCAACGACGTTTGAGGACGTGAATAAAGTCGTTGCCCACGGTTTCTTGTGACACCAGCTCATTGCCAGTTTGCTTGGCAAAGGCCGCAAAGTCACGCACAGAACCGGTATCGGTTGACACCACTTTGAGCAGCTGGCCACTTTGCATGGTGGTCAGGGCTTTCTTCGCTTTGAGGATAGGCAGCGGGCAGTTCAAACCCCGCGTGTCGAGTTCTTGATCGATGTTCATCTGGGTCAATCCAAATTGAGTTGTTCACGTTGCGCCCATTCCATGAAGCGCGGTTCAATGCCTTGGCTGCGTTGCCAATCGGCCATGGCGTAGCCTGTTCCAGCAGGCCAACAAATCACGTCGGCGGGTGGGTACAACTTGTACTCTGCCAGCTCGGGCGACAGCTTGACCTCGCCATCGGCCACCGCATGGTAGGCAATGATGACTTGGTTCATGCGCTGAAAATCGTACACGCCCACCAAGCTCAGCGCGCTCACCTCAAGCGCTGTTTCTTCTGCAATCTCACGGCGGATACCGTCTTCGGGTGTTTCACCCGCTTCCATGAAACCGGTGATCAACGCGAAGCGTCGGCCCGGCCAGGCCGCATTGCGGGCCAACAAAATTTGGCCACGGTACTGCACGATGCCAGCAAGCACGGGCGTGGGGTTGTTCCAGTGGGTCCAGTCGCAGGCGGCGCAACGCAAGCGCTCCACCAGTCCTCCATCTTCTTCTTTGGCAATCATCGCCAAGGGTGTGGCGCAGCTGGGGCAAAAGCGAAATGCGTTCATGCGGGGAAAACTCCTGTGGACAGATAACGGTCACCACGGTCGCAGACGATGAAGGCGATGGTGGCGTTCTCGACCTGCTGCGCAATTTGCAAAGCCACCCAGCAGGCTCCCGCGGCAGAGATGCCGGCAAAGATACCTTCTTCACGCGCCAAACGACGGCACATGTCTTCGGCATCGTCTTGGCTGACGTAGACCAACTCGTCCACGTTCTGGGCGTCATAAATTTTGGGCAAATACTCTTGTGGCCACTTGCGAATGCCAGGAATGCGCGAGCCCTCGCTGGGTTGCGCGCCAATGATGCGCACCGCTGGGTTTTGCGATTTCAAATAACGCGACACGCCCGTGATGGTGCCGGTCGTTCCCATGGCGCTCACGAAGTGGGTGATGCGACCGTGGGTGTCTTGCCACAGCTCAGGGCCTGTGGTTTCAAAGTGAATGCGGGGGTTGTCTTCGTTGGCGAACTGGTCGAGCACGCGACCTTTACCCTCTTTTTGCATGCGCTCGGCCAGGTCTCGCGCGTATTCCATGCCACCGCTTTTGGGCGTCAAGATCAGCTCGGCACCAAAGGCTTTCATGGTTTGGGCACGTTCGATGGACAGGTCCTCGGGCATGATCAACACCATGCGATAGCCCTTGATCGCCGCCGCCATGGCCAAGGCAATGCCGGTGTTACCCGAGGTGGCTTCAATCAAGGTGTCGCCCGGTTGAATGTCCCCGCGCTCTTGGGCACGCTGAATCATGGACAAAGCCGGACGGTCTTTGACCGAGCCTGCCGGGTTGTTGCCTTCGAGCTTGCCCAAAATCACATTGCCACGGGCCGCGTTGTCGGCCGCGCCAATGCGCTGCAAGGCGACCAAGGGCGTTTTGCCAATCGCGTCTTCAATGGTGGGGTACAAGGTTTTCTCGTTCATAGGCTCAGACTGTGCCATATTTTCCTATGACCGCGCCCGTGCCAAGGCGACAGACAAATACTCGATCAACACCGACACGCGGTGCGGAATGTAGCGGTTGCTGGGCAGCACGGCATAAATGCCCAAGGGCTTGGCCGCGAACTTTTTCAAGACTTCCACCACCTCACCACGGTCAATGAACGGCTGGGCAATGAAATCGGGTTGGCGCGTGATGCCCAAGCCCTCGGCCGCCGCCTTGGCCAACGCCACACCGTTGTTCGCCATGAGCCGCCCACGAATCGGGAAATTAGCCAACTGCTCGCCCACTTGGTAGGACCACGAGGTCGGTGTCATGTCAATCGAATACGCCAAGCACTCATGGTTTTGCAACTCACGCGGGTGCTTGACCTGGCCGTGCTGCGACAAATAGTCGGGCGAGGCGATGGTCATCAGCCGGCACGTTCCCAGCTTGCGCACGATGTCGCTTTGATCCAGGTTGGCGGTGATGCGGATAGAAAGGTCAATGCCCTCTTCAATCAAATTGGCGCGGCGGTCCGAAAAGTCCATGGCCAGCTGGATATGCGGTTGCTGCCTGGCAAATTCGGTCAATGCGGGCATCAGGCGTTGCAAGCCAAAACTCAGCGGCAGGCCCAGGCGAATGCGGCCACGGGGAATGGCTTTTTCTTCGCTGAGGCTGGTTTCTGCCGCATCCACCATGTTCAAGATCACGCGGCATTTTTCGAGATAAGCCGAGCCAGCCGTGGTCAGCGTCAAGCTGCGCGTGCTGCGGGTGATGAGCTTGGTGCCGAGCTGAGTCTCCAGGCCCGCGATCTGTCGCGTGATGACCGAGCGCGCCACGTTCTCTTGGTTGGCCACGGCTGTGAAGCTGCCCGCCTCGGCCACCCGCACAAACACTTGCATTGCGTTGAATTTATCCATTGTTGCTTATTTTGCAACAAGTATTTCTTCATTAGGTACTTTTTCGAATCTATTTAAAAACCTACAGTCCGTTCAAGCCAAACAAGCAACGCCATGCAACACCTTCGCAACACCCTCTTTGTGCCCCACGGCGCCCCCACCTTTGCCCTGCAACCTGGCGCGGCCGGCGCAGCCATGGCACAGGTCGCCAGTTTCTTAAACACGCCGCGCGCCATCATCGTGGTCAGCCCCCATTGGGAAACCGCGTACCCCACTGTGGGCACGGGCGCACATTTGGAAACCATCCATGACTTTTATGGTTTTCCATCTGCGCTGTACGACATCAGCTACCCTGCCACCGGCTGCCCCGAAGGTGCAGAAGTGGTGATCGACACCCTGAAAAAACATTTCCCCCGCGTCGACGCCGACCCCTCGCGTGGCCTGGACCACGGCGCTTGGATTCCTTTGCTGCAAATGTTTCCAGACGCCGATGTGCCCGTGATTCCCTTGTCGGTACAAAGCCACGCCGGCCCTGCCCATGCTTACGCCGTGGGCCAGGCCCTGGCCGAACTGGCGCAACAAGACTTTTTGGTGCTTGCCTCAGGCAACCTGACCCACAACCTGGGCGACTACCGCATCAGCGCCACGCAAAGCGGTGAATCGCCCGCCTATGTGCAAGTGTTTGCCGACTGGGTCGCGCAACACATGGCCGATGGCCAAGTCGCGTCACTGTTGAACTACCGCAACGAGTCTGCAGAAGGTCAACGCGCGCATCCCACCGAAGAACACTTGCTGCCTCTGTTCGTGGCACTCGGCGCCGCTGGCACCGATGCCACACCCTCACCGTTTTACCGCGGCATCAGCGACTACGTGCTGGCCATGGACGGCTATGCCTTTGTTTAAAGCCTCATGTCAAGGACTGCAATGAACACCTCGTACCACCCCATCGCCAAAGCCCTGCACTGGTTCATGGCCTTGGTTATTTTTGGTTTGCTCGCACTGGGCTTTGTCATGAGCGACATGCCCTTGTCGCCAGAAAAACTCCAATACTTTTCGTGGCACAAATGGGCCGGTGTCAGCATCTTTGTGCTGGTGTGGGTTCGCCTGGCATGGCGCCTGCTCAACCCACCACCGCCCTATGCCAGCAGCATGCCGCGTCATGTGCAACTGTTGGCGCATGCCGGCCACTTGGCGCTCTATGCATTGATGGTCGTCATTCCACTCAGCGGCTGGTTGATGAGTTCGGCCAAAGGCGTGCAAACGGTTTGGTTTGGCGTGCTGCCTATTCCTGATTTGCTGAGCCGCGACAAAGAGCTCGGCCATCTTTTAGAAGAAGTGCACAGCCTGCTCAACTGGGGCTTGATGGCCTTGGTGGTGGGCCACTTGGGCGCAGCCCTGAAACACCACTTCATCGACCGCGATGACACCCTGACCCGCATGCTGCCCCATAGAAACTCACAAGGAACCACCCATGAATAAGATCTTCGCCCTGGCATTGACCGGCCTCGTTGCGCTACAAGCCCACGCCGTCGAATACAAAACCATCCAAGCCGACAAAAGCAGCGTCACCTTCAGCTACAAGCAAATGGGTGTGGCCATGGAAGGTAAATTTAAAAAATTCTCGTCCCAGCTGAGCTTCGATCCGGCCAAAGCCACCAACGCCAAAGCCACGCTGGAGATTGAACTCGCCTCCATCGACACGGGCTCTTCTGATGCAGACCAAGAAGTGGTCGGCAAATCGTGGTTCAACGTGGCCGCGTTTCCCAAGGCCGTGTTTGTGGCCAGCCAGGTCAAGCCCACCACGCCCAACCAGTACCAAGTGACGGGCAAGCTCACCATCAAAGGCAAAACCCAAGACATCAGCTTCCCCTTGAAGCACACCCCACAAGGCAATGCCGGTGTGTTCACGGGCGGCTTCACCCTCCATCGCGCCGACTTCTTGATTGGAGAAGGCATGTGGTCCAAGTTTGATGTCGTCGCCAACGACATTCAAGTCAACTTTCAACTCACCGCACAAGCGGGCAAATAATTTTTAACCTGGAGTCTCATCATGACCAAACTCAACCGTCTCGCCGCCGCTTTGGCTTTTGCAACTGTGGCCGCCACATCGGCCATCGCCGCACCACAAACCTATGTGGTTGAAGGCACACACACCTTCCCACGTTTCTCTTACTCACACTTTGGTTATTCCACCCAGTTGAGCCGCTTCGACAAAACCACAGGGACCGTGGTGTTTGATGCCGAAGGCAAAACAGGCTCGGTGGACATCGTGATCGACATGACCTCGGTCAACACCGGTTTCACCGACTTCAACGGCCACATCCAAGGCGAAGACTTTTTGGACACCGCCAAGTTCCCCAAGGCAACTTTCAAATCCACCAAGGTGGTGTTTGAAGACGGCAAGCCCAAGTCCATCGACGGCAACCTGACCATCAAAGGCGTGACCAAACCCGTCACCCTGACCGTGAGCAGCTTCCAAGCCATGCCCCACCCCATGCTGAAAAAAGCAGCACTGGGTGCCAATGCCTGGACCGTGATCAAGCGCTCTGAATTCAACGCCGGCAAATACGCGCCTTACGTGGGCGACGAAGTGCGCATTGACATCGCGATTGAAGCCATCCAGCAATAAGCGCAAGCCGAAGCGCCTATGAAAAAAGCCCAGCGTCTGCTGGGCTTTTTTTATGGTTTGTGAACCGCTGCTTTGAGCAGTTCTTTGAGTTCGCTAATTTCTTGCCGCATGGCGCGCACCTCTTGCTCCAAAGGCGTTGGATGATGCTGATGTTCACTCATGCCCACGTTTTCTTTAGGGCTGGAAGTCAAAGAATCCACGATCACTGCGATGAATAAGTTCACCACGATGAAGGTCGCCACCAAGATGAACAAGACAAAGAAAATCCAGGCATAGGGGAACTTCTCCATCACGGGACGCGCCACACCGTCTGACCAGCTCTCCAGCGTCATCACCTGGAACAGCGTGAAGAAGGTGTTGCTCAAGCTGCCAAAGTAGTCGGGAAAGGCTTTGCCAAATTCATTGGTTGCAATCACGCCTGACACGTAAAAAATAATCAAGATCAGGCCAAACACCGATCCCAAACCTGGCAACGAGCTCAGCAAGCCGCTCACCACACGCTTCATGCTCTCTACCTTGTTGATCAGTCGCAAGACCCGCAACACACGCAGCGAACGCAACACCGACAAACTTTCGGTCGCGGGCACCAACGAAATGCTGACCACCAAGAAGTCAAAAACGCACCAAGGGTCCAGAAAGTACTTCCAACCACGAGACGCCATCAGCAACACAATTTCCAATGTGAAGATGAACAAAATCGCGTGGTCAATAAAAGCCAACTCGGTGCCAATGTTTTGAACGATCTCGGGATCTGTCTCTAGCCCCAACAACACAGCGTTCAAAACAATTAAAAATACGATGAAGTGTTGAATCGTCGCACTGTTAACGAATGCCTCGATTTTTCGGCGCCAAATGGGGGCATCGGCAGCGTGCTCAAACATAGATAGACCTTGTGCAGTAATTTGTGAATTTGCAGATTTTATGCAACGTTACGGATGTCAGCCCTTGCCTCATGGAGAGAAGCAGTTCCTCACATGGCGCCGCCTTTCCATTCACCCTGTGTCAGTATGTGTATACATTCTCTTATACAAGCATTTTTATCAATCCTTTATAAATAAGCTATTTCCATCCACAAAGGCTTGTTGTGCAAATTGAACCAATGTTGGCCGCTTGTCGCAAGGGTTTGAGATTTTCGGCTGCACTCATTGCAGCCCATCTGTGCGCCTATGCGCTAGCTGATGAGGTGGGTGACGTTTATGGCGGAATCTCCTACAGCCAAACCACGGCCAAGGATGAGTCGTCGCGCAATCTCGGAACCTACAAACCGACAACCATTGGCATTGGCTTGAGCATGGTTGTTGTACCCAACTTAGCCTTGGATGGCTATGTGTTCACCGCACTCAACGACTCCACCCAGGCACTCACAGCAACATCCAGCATGACGGTCAATGCGCAAGATGGCTATGGCTTCAACTTGCGGCCTTACTTGGCGCTGAGTCCAGCATGGAGCATTTATGCAAAACTGGGCAGGCAATATGGCACGCAAGAAACCACGATTCGCAGAATTGCAGGCGCCGCAACGACATCGACGACCTACGCCCACACCATTTATGGCTTGGGCCTTTCGCACAACCTAGATGCCCACTGGGGTATCGGGGCAGATTACACGAGGGCGAAGCGCATACCCTCTGAACAAACCAGCACCTCATTGATCAGCATTGGTTTGCGATACAAATTTTGACTTGTGCTTTGGAGACCTCATGAGTGCCTATGTGATCTTTGACGTGGAAATTTTTGACTTGGCTCGCTACCAAGAATTCATGGCGGGCGTGAAACCTGCACTTGAAGCGGCCGGTGGCAAATACTTGGCACGCGCTGGTGAGCACTGTGTGTACGAAGGCGATTGGGAACCTCGACGCATTGTCATTTTGGAATTCCCTGACATCGCTTCGTTTGAAGGGTTCTACAACGGGCCCATTTACCAAGGCCTGAAAAGCATTCGCGATGCATGCAGTCGCGCAAGGCTGGTGGCTGTGCAAGGGCTGTGAAACACCACAGCTAGGTAACCCGCCAAACCTTCAGGACTTCGGTTGTCCATTTCTGTCATTGAACAAACACTGCGTGCATAGCAACACACAGGAGCGGTTCATGATTGATTTAGAAACTAACGACATTGCGTATTTGAGTTCAAAGCACAAACGCGATGCAGCAAAGACTGCCATTCT
>CANGIQ010000023.1 GCA_947453965.1 Comamonadaceae bacterium | reverse complement strand
GCCACTCGCCACCAGACCGAAGTCCGTGCTGCCGTTCGACTTGCATGTGTAAAGCATTCCGCCAGCGTTCAATCTGAGCCAGGATCAAACTCTATAGTTCGATCTTGATAATTTTTCGCTCTTTCGAGCAACTCATAAATTGGAATCGACGTGATTTTCTTTGACGAATTTCACATCTTTTTTACTTCATGAGCGTTTGTTAGCTAATTAAAGCTAAGTTCCGAAGAACTTGGCAATCACCATCAAACGCCCACGCTTATCGGCTGTATTTTTTTAATGAACCACTCAATCTCTTGAGCAAACCCGCTGCGATCAGCGAAGCCTTGCAGTATACAACGATTTTTGGCTCGCTGTAAATATTTTTTGAAATATTTTTTTACCACTCACACCAAGATGAAGCGGGTAAACCCTTAACAAC
This sequence comes from Comamonadaceae bacterium, assembly GCA_947453965.1. Classification (GTDB taxonomy): domain Bacteria; phylum Pseudomonadota; class Gammaproteobacteria; order Burkholderiales; family Burkholderiaceae_C; genus Limnohabitans. The sequence continues at coordinate 41,907 of CANGIQ010000023.1, read as the reverse complement.
AATCATCAGCGGAGCCCGTCAGTATAGCACTACTTTTGTGACTTGCGCAATCATTTTGAAAAAATCTTCAATTGCCTTGGCGTAGCCCCCTGACTCCACAAGCCCCAGGCACCTCACATCACGAGGCAAGAGGCCGTGCCTTGATAATTGGCCATGTCTTTCATCACATTACAACAAGCCCAACTCTCGTTTGGGCACGTGGCGCTGCTTGACCGCGCCGAGTTTTCACTCGAAGAAAACGAGCGCGTCGGCCTCATTGGCCGCAATGGCGCTGGTAAATCCTCCCTGCTACGCATTCTGGGAGGACTTGAGAAACCTGATGACGGCGATTTGCGTATTCAACAAAGCCTACGCGTCACCTATGTGGCCCAAGAGCCGCAACTCGACAGCAACGACACCGTTTTCGAATCCGTCAGCGTCGGCCTGGCGCGCGTGCGCCATCTGATTGAACAGTACTCCCTGGGTGAGGGCGACCTCACAGCCATGCAAAACGAAATCGAGATGTTTGACGGATGGAACTGGGAGCAACGCGTGCAAGAAACACTGCACCGCCTGCACCTAGACCCCGAAGCACGCATCGAGGCACTGTCGGGCGGAACAGCCAAACGTGTGGCACTCGCACAAGCATTGGTGACATCACCGGATGTGTTGCTGCTTGACGAACCCACCAACCATTTGGACCTCGACAGCATTGAATGGCTTGAGCAATTGCTGATTGATTTCAAAGGCAGCATCATCACCATCACCCACGACCGTACCTTCCTAGACCGTGTGGCCACGCGCATCGTCGAACTGGATCGTGGTCATTTGTTGTCCTACCCCGGCAACTTTGCCCAATACCAACAGCAAAAAGAAGAACAACTGGCCCAAGAGGCTGTCATCAACGCCAAAGCCGACAAGCTGTTGGCGGGTGAAGAAGTATGGATTCGCAAAGGCGTGGAAGCACGTCGCACGCGCAGCCAAAGCCGCATTGCGCGACTCGAAGCCTTGCGCGCACAGCGCGAAGCACGGCGCGAGGCGGTGGGGCGCGTCAAGCTCGACGTATCAAGTGGTGCGTCTAGCGGCAAGATCGTGGCGGAGCTCACCGACGTGAACAAAGCCTTTGGTGACAAAGTCATCGCGAAAAACTTCTCTGCCACCTTCCTGCGCGGCGACAAGATCGGCTTGATCGGTCCCAATGGCGTCGGCAAATCCACACTTTTGAAAATGATCTTAGGCGTGCTGGAAGCCGACAGCGGCAAGATTCGACAAGGTGCCAATTTGCAGATCGCGTACTTCGACCAACTGCGCAACGCCTTGGATATGGACGCCACGCTCGAAGACTTCATCAGCCCTGGCAGCGAATGGATTGAAATCGGCACACAGCGCAAGCACGTCAAAAGCTACCTCGACGACTTCCTGTTCTCGCCCGCACGTGCAACATCGCCTGTGCGATCCCTCTCAGGTGGTGAACGCAACCGCTTGCTGCTCGCACGCTTGTTTGCCCGACCTGCCAACGTGTTGGTGCTGGACGAACCGACCAACGACCTGGACATCGACACGTTGGAACTCTTAGAAGAGCTGCTGCAAAACTACACCGGCACCGTGTTCATCGTCAGCCATGACCGTGCGTTTTTGGACAACGTGGCCACCAGCACCCTGGTGTTTGAAGGCACCGAACAACAGCCCGGCTTTTGGCGTGAATACGAAGGCGGCGTGCAAGACTGGCTCACCCAATCCACCCGTGCACGTGGCTTGCAAGCGACCACACAAGCCACCACTCCGAACGCAAAAACCACCCCCACCAAAGCACCGCCGCAAGCGCAACCCGCGCCTGCCAGCACGCCCACCGTCAAGCCCCGTAAGCTCAGCTACAAAGAGCAACGCGAACTCGACGCCCTACCCGACTTGATTGCCTCCCTCGAAGAAGAGCAAAAACAAACCCAATCGGCGCTGGCCGACAACGGTCTGTACGCCAGCGATCCTGCCAAGATCGCGCAGCTTCATACCCGCGACACCGAAATCGAACAAGCTTTGATGAACGCGCTGGAACGTTGGGAAGCCCTGTCCTCACCCACTTAAGGCGTGCATCCAAGGTGACAGGCCGTCACGGCGGAGACTGAAATTTGTTGACCCGCTCGACACAATGCCAACAAATAACTTTTGGGTCTGCATATGGGACAGCTCTATTTGGTACGCCACGGTCAAGCGTCACTAGGCGCTGACGACTACGACCAACTCAGCGCGCTGGGCGCACAACAAAGCCAGCGCTTAGGCGAACACTGGCGCGCACAAGGTTTGCAATTTGATGCCGTCATCACCGGCACCTTGAAACGACATGCGCAAACCTTGCACGGCATTCAACAAGGCTTGGGCAGCAGCCATGAGGCGCTGCTCTGGCCTGGCCTGAATGAATACGACAGCGAAGCCGTGATTCGCACCATCCAAAAAGGGCCGCTGACCAAACCCACCACGCCCGAGGGCTACCGCGAGCACTTTCGCTTGCTGCGCGATGGCTTGACGCAATGGATGGCCGGCGTGGTCAGCCCACAAGGCATGCCCAGCTACGTGGACTTCGTCCAAGGCGTGAGCTCAGCACTCGACCACGTGCGGCAAAACCACGATGGCAATGTGTTGCTTGTGTCCAGCGGTGGCCCGATTGCAACCGCCGTGGCGCAGGTGCTGCAGCTCAGCCCCGAAACCAGCATTGAGCTCAACCTGCGCATTCGCAACAGCGCGGTGAGCGAGTTCAACTTCAACCCCAAGCGCCACAGCCTGATCAGCTTCAACACCATCACACACTTGGAATCGCCCACGCACAAGGGCTGGATCACCTACGCTTGAAGCACGTTAAGCGGCTCCATCGCGCACCGTTGTCAACGGCAGCGCGATCAGCTCTTTGAGCAAACAGGCCAACTGTTCTCCTGCACTGCGCACCAGCGCATCGCCCTTGGCGGCCGTCGCCGCTGCGGCATTGCCCGCAGCGCCTTGCGGGTTGTAGTCCTGCATGTGCCAGCCCAGCTTGGCGCTTTTGCCATTGCCCAATACGGAATAAGTGGCTGCGCGCTCTTGCGAGGTCGAGGCAAAGTTTTGCGCTTGGCCCATGTCCACCTGATCGGGTGCCAGCGCCAGCATCATGGAGGTTTCGATGTCGCCGGCATGAATGCCAAAGCGGTGTTCGTCGGCTGAAAACTGCCCCATGACCGACGCATCCAAAGGCAAGTTGTACCAACTGCTGCTGTACACGATCAGGCCGTGTTGCGCACGCAGCTCGCGCGCCACCACGTCCATCAGGCCCACATGACCGCCGTGGGCATTGAACATCAACAGTTTTTTCACACCCGCACGCGCCACACAAGCACCCAGCTCGCACCACAGCTGCATCACCGTTTGGGGCGACAGCGTCAAGGTCCCTGAAAATGCTTGGTGCTCGGTGCTTAAGCCCACGGTTTGGGTGGGCAAGACCAAGACGGGATCGGTGGCAGCCAAATGGGTCAACGCCGCATCCACCACCCCATCGACCAACACGGTATCGACGGCCAGCGACAAGTGCGGGCCATGCTGCTCGGTCGCACCCAGCGGCAATACCGCCACGGTGCGTGCAGGATCGAGCGCCGCAAAGTCGCGCGTGCTGAGCTGCGCCCAGCGGTGTAAGGCCAAAGCGGCAGAGGTACGAAGGTCAGGTCGGTGAGTGGCGTCCATGCCTGCATCTTACTTTCCGACAGGGTTTCAGGTGTCTCGTTAACATCATGCCCATGCTTGACCTTGCTTTGCGCACTTACCTTTTGTCACACCCCTGCCGTCGCGCCGTTCGGGCGGCATGGCTGCTGCTGGGGCTGAGCTGGGCCGCTTTAACTTGGGCACAACTGCCCAACGCCATCGCCCCCAGCGCAATCGTCAACACCCCGCAGGTGCGCGCCGAGTTAGTGATTCATGCGCCCCAAGGTGTGCAACCCGGGCAGCCCTTGTGGGTTGGCTTGCAACTCACGCACCAGGCCGCGTGGCACACCTATTGGCGCAACCCCGGTGACTCAGGCTTGCCCACCCAACTGGAATGGCAACTGCCCAAAGGCATTCAAGCGGGTGAGGTTCAGTGGCCCTTGCCGCACAAACTCAAGGCGGGCTCGCTGACCAACTACGGGTTTGAACACACCGTGCTGTTGGCCGTGCCACTCACCGTCGACCGCAGCTTCAACTCTCAGACCTCCCCTGCACTGGAAATTCAACTGCATGCCAATTGGTTGGTGTGCCGCTTGGAATGCATTCCGCAAGAAGGCGACTTTGTCTTGCGTGTGCCGACCCAGAGCAGCAGTGCCACCCACGCCGCAGCATTCGAAGCCCTGCGCGCGCAACAACCCCAAGCGCTGACACACGCACAAGCCAAGGCCAGTTTTGAAGGGCAGCAGCTGGTCGCTCAGATCAACGGTTTACCCAGCACATGGCAAGGCCAGCGCTTGGCTGTCTTTCCACACGGCGTCGAACTGCTGGAGTCCGCCACCGATCAGCACCCCCAAGCCACGCAGTCGTGGCGAAACGACAGCTGGACCGCCCGCCTGCCCGTCAGCAGTTTGCGTCAAACAGCCCCCCCATCCTTAGAACTCTTGTTGGTTCAAGGCAGTGGCTCGGCGCGACAAGGCGTGACCGTGCGCCTTGCCGTAGAAGGCACCTGGCCTACCGTCGAAGACGCGCAGCCCCTCACCACAACGCTCACGCCTGCACTGGATGCGAACGCAACCGCAGCCACGTTTGTGCTGGCCTTGGTGGGCGCTTTCTTGGGTGGCCTCATCCTCAACCTCATGCCTTGTGTGTTGCCGGTGCTGGCCATCAAACTGCTCGGTTTTGCACAACACAGCCGACAACACCGCGCGCACCGCATCGCAGGCCTGGCTTACACCGCGGGTGTCGTGCTGAGCTTTTTGGCCTTGGGCGCCAGCGTGCTGGCCTTGCGCGCGGCAGGCGAGCAACTGGGCTGGGGCTTTCAATTGCAGTCACCTGTCGTGGTCAGCCTGTTGGCCGTGCTGTTCACCTTGATCGCATTGAACTTGCTCGGCAGCTTTGAATTTGGCCAGATCTTGCCCAGCCGTTGGCTGTCTTTGCAAGCCCAGCACCCTGTGGTCGATGCCGGACTGTCAGGCGTGTTGGCTGTGGCAGTCGCCTCGCCGTGCACGGCGCCTTTCATGGGTGCCTCACTGGGCTTGGCCATGACCTTGCCGACCTGGCAAGCCCTGTCCATTTTCATGACCATGGGCGTGGGCCTGGCCCTGCCTTATTTGGTCGCCAGCTTTGTGCCCGCCGTCGCCAAACGCTTGCCACAGCCCGGGCCTTGGATGGTCATCCTGCGCCAAGTGCTGGCCTTTCCGATGCTGGCCACCGTGGTCTGGCTGCTGTGGGTGCTGGGTCAACAAACCAGTCTCGACGCCACGATCTATGCGCTCAGCGGCCTGTTGACCCTCACCGCTTTGGTTTGGGCTCTGCGCTTGCAACACCGCAGCGCATCGGTATTGCGCGTGTTGTTTGCACTGTTGTTCGCTGTCATCGCCTGGACGTTTGCCCAAGAACTCACGCAGACCAGCGATACATCTACAGCATTTCAGGCACCTAGCGCCCCCACGACAGCCACAGCCAACGGCTGGCAAGCCTGGTCTGAAACCAAAGTGGCGCAAGAACTGGCCCAGAACCGCCCCGTGTTTGTGGACTTCACCGCCGCTTGGTGCGTCACCTGCCAAATCAACAAAAAAACCACCCTCACGAACACAGAAGTGGTGACCGACTTTGCCACCCATCAAGTCACCCTGCTACGCGCCGACTGGACACGGCGCGACCCCGCCATCACCGCGGCGCTCACTGCGCTGGGACGCAGCGGCGTGCCGGTGTATGTGTTGTATGCCCCAGGTCGTGCGCCGCAGGTCTTGTCTGAACTGTTGAGCGTGCGCCAAGTGCGCGACGCGCTGGCTACCCTGCCTGCAACTACAAGCTCCCCATCGACCAGTGAGTTCAGGTTACAACCCAAGCGCGACTTCCCATCACACCTGAGCCTTCCCAAGTCATGAGCCTAAACGCCATCGAACACAGCCTGCGCAACAGCCCCACCATTGCCGTGGTTGGCCTCTCGCCCAAACCGCACCGTGACAGTTTTCGAGTCGCACACTACATGCAAGCCCACGGCTACCGCATCGTGCCCATCAACCCCAATGTGTCCGAAGTGCTGGGCGAACGTGCGTATGCCACGCTCAGCGAGGCCGCGGCACATGAACACATCGACATGGTGAACTGCTTTCGCAACGCGGAAGACATTCCGCCCATTGCCGCCGAGGCCATTGCCATCGGCGCCAAGCACCTTTGGCTCCAACTGGGCATCGTGAACGACGAAGCCGCCGCGCAAGCCGCAGCCGCCGGACTGACCGTGGTGCAAGACCGCTGCCTGATGGTGGAACACCGCCGACTTCGCTGAGCCCCACCTCGGCGACAATGTCGCCATGTTTGCACCACTCCAAAACGACACTTTTTTACGCGCCTGCCTGCGCCAAGCCACCGACCACACCCCCGTCTGGCTCATGCGCCAAGCCGGCCGCTACTTGCCAGAGTACTGCGCCACGCGTGCCAAAGCCGGCAGCTTCATGGGCCTGGCCACCAACACCGACTTCGCCACCGAAGTCACACTGCAGCCGCTGGAGCGCTACCCGCTCGATGCCGCTATTCTTTTCAGCGACATCTTGACCGTGCCCGACGCCATGGGCTTGGGCCTGTCGTTCGCCCAAGGCGAAGGCCCCAAGTTCGCCAAAAACGTGCGCAACGAAGCCGCAGTCAATGAACTGGCGGTGCCAGACATGGCCAAGCTGCGCTATGTGTTTGACGCGGTCACCTCCATTCGCAAAGCACTCAACGGCCGCGTGCCTTTGATTGGTTTCTCGGGCAGCCCTTGGACCTTGGCGTGCTACATGGTCGAAGGCGCGGGCTCCGACGACTACCGTCAAGTCAAGAGCCTGATGTACAGCCGCCCTGACCTGATGCACCGCATTCTGGAAATCAACGCTGATGCCGTGGCGCTGTACCTCAACACCCAAATCGAAGCCGGCGCCCAAGCCGTGATGATTTTTGACAGCTGGGGCGGCGTGCTGGCCGATGGCATGTTCCAACAGTTCAGCATGGCCTACACCAAGCGCGTGTTGGCACAGCTCAAGCGCTCGCATGATGGTGCTGTCATTCCCCGCTTGGTGTTCACCAAGGGCGGCGGTCTGTGGTTGCCCGAAATGGCAGACCTCGACTGCGACGTGCTGGGCGTGGATTGGACGGTGAATCTGGCCAAAGCTCGCGCCCAAGTGGGCGGCGCTGTGGGGGGGCCCGGCAAAGCGCTGCAAGGCAACCTGGACCCCAATGCTTTGTTTGCCCCCGCAGACGCCTTGGCCGCCGAAGCCCGCCGCGTGCTGGACGCCTTTGGCAAACCCCACACCGACCCCAACACCACAGGCCCCACCCACATCTTCAACTTGGGCCACGGCATCAGCCAATTCACCCCGCCAGAGAGCGTGGGCGTGCTGGTTGAAACAGTGCACAGCCACTCACGTTTGTTGCGAAAATCCTGAGTAATTTCTCAAGAAAAACGCTGTCAAGCGCCCAAAAGTCTTAATTCGATTCCTGACTTATGCACAAATAAGTTGAGCCCGTGCACCAAAGCGAAGATTTTTTCAGAGCCCTCATAATTCTTTTTGAATGCTCGTAAGTTGTTGATTTATAAGGATTTGAAAGATTGCTTTTTTTTCGAGCAGTTTGACCAAAGCCTTGATTTTTGGGCCTTTCACGTGCATCACTCAGAGATATCAACAAAGTTATCCACAAAAATACTGGGTTACGCTCAATACGCTTTGAAATCAATGACTTAAACGGCTTTTTGCAAATTTTCCTGAGAAAAACACCTCAACTCACCGCTTGACATGTCGCACCAAATTTCAGTGATGGTTCACACCCCCGCACACAGCGGCATCGGTGGCGCACTCACGTATGAAAGCGACGTCATGCACGCACCCGGCACCTTGGTGCGGGTGCCTTTGGGGAGCCGCGAATTGCTGGGCGTGGTGTGGGACGCTCTCGCACCCCATGCGGCCACAGAACAACCCTCGCTGCGAACGGCCGATGACACATCGGCCTCGCACAACCCCGCCGCGCCCCTGCAACTGCGCGCCATCACCTGCGTCTTAGAGGGCGTCGCACCACTGAGCGCTCACTGGCGCCAGCTGGTGCAATTTGCGGCCAGCTACTACCAACGCAGCACGGGTGAAGTGGCCTTGGCGGCCCTGCCCAGCCAGCTGCGTGACCTCAGCACCGAGCAATGGGCGCGCCGCTTGAAACGCAAGCCCAAAGCCGTCGCCGCCTACGAAGGCGCAACGCAACACATTCCCACCCCGACGCAAGAGCAAGCACAAGCCCTGCGCGACATCGCCGCGCACAAAGGCCCGTTTCTGCTGTTTGGCAACACAGGCAGCGGCAAAACCGAGGTGTACTTGCGTGCCGCAGAGTCGGTGCTCGAAGGCAACCCGCAGGCACAAATCTTGGTCATGGTGCCCGAGATCAACCTCACGCCTCAGTTGGAAGAACGCTTTCGCGCGCGCTTTTGCCCACAATGGGGGGCCGATTGTTTGGTGGCCATGCACAGCAGCCTCACGCCCGCGCAACGCCTGAAAAACTGGCTCGCAGCGCACAACGGCGAAGCGCGCATCGTGCTGGGCACACGCATGGCCGTGTTTGCCTCCATGCCACATTTACAGCTCATCGTGGTCGACGAAGAACACGACCCCAGCTACAAACAGCAAGAAGGCGCACGCTACTCGGCGCGCGACTTGGCCGTCTACCGCGGTCAGCTCGAAGGGGCCCAAGTCATCTTGGGCTCGGCCACACCATCGCTAGAGAGCTGGCACCACAGCCGCCCCGCCACCGCCACAGAGCCTGCGGGCCGCTACCTGCGCCTGGCCATGCCCTCGCGTGTGGGCCAAGGCGCGCTGCCGCAAGTCCGCCGGGTGGACATGAACCGCCAACCCTACAAAACTGTGTTCTCCAGCCATTTGCTGCAAGCCATGCGCGAACGCGTGACGCGTGGAGAACAAATTTTGGTGTTGCTCAACCGCCGTGGCTATGCGCCGGTGCTGCACTGCACCGACTGCGGCTGGAAAAGCGAATGTCCGCATTGCAGCGCCTACCGCGTGTTCCATAAGCTCGATCGCACCCTGCGCTGCCACCACTGCGGCTTCACGCAAAGCGTGCCACGCGCTTGCCCTGGCTGCGGTAATTTGGACATCAGCCCCTTGGGACGCGGCACCGAACAACTGGAAGAGCACTTGGCCAAATTGCTGGCCGATGTGCGTCGTCCCGACGGACAAGCCTTGACCATCGCACGCATCGACGCCGACAGCACCCGCCTCAAAGGCGAACTCGAGCGCCAGCTGGCCCAAGTGCATGCAGGCGCGGTAGATGTGTTGGTCGGCACGCAAATGATTGCCAAGGGCCACGACTTTCGACGCGTCACCTTGGTCGCCGCCTTGAACCCGGATGGCGCCTTGTTCTCCAGCGACTTTAGAGCGCCCGAACGGCTGTTCAGCCTGCTCATGCAAGCGGCTGGGCGCGCGGGACGCGATGCCGCCATGCAAACCGTCAGCCCTTGTGAGATGTGGGTGCAAAGCTTTCACACCCAGCACCCCTTGTTCGAAGCCCTCAAGCAACACGACTACCCCGCCTTTGCCGAACAGCAACTCAAAGAACGCGCCGAAGCCAGCTTGCCACCGTTCAGTTTTCAAGCGCTGGTGCGCGCCGAAGCCCGCAGCCAAGAAGCGGCACAAGGCTTTTTAAATGCAGCCCGCGAGGCAGGCGCGGCTTGGGCGGAGGAACTGTTGGTGGACCTCTACCCCGCCGTACCCATGACGATTCAACGCGTGGCCAACGTGGAGCGGGCGCAAATGCTGATTGAATGCAGCTCGCGCAAAGCCTTGCAGCGCTTCTTGGCGCATTGGCAAACTGAGTTGCACACGGTGCGCAACGCGCATCGGCAAGTCATTCGTTGGGCGGTGGACGTCGATCCCTTGGCCATTTGACAAGGGCTTAGCCTTGTAGCAAGGCCACCGCCGCAGAGAAGGTGAAAAACGCAGCTGCCGTGGTCACCAAAATGATGCGGGCAATGCGCCCGGTATCGGCCCCAAAGCGTTCCGCCAGCACCGCCACATTGCTTGCGCTGGGCAAGGCCGCCACCAGCACCACCACCATGATGGCGAAGCGGTCAATGTGGAATCCCATTTGCACCACCGCGGTCATGGCCAGCAAGACCAACACGGGATGGAGCAAGAGTTTGAAAAACACCACGGGCATGTAATCGCGCAACAGCATGGGGGGGTGGCCGCTTTCCTTGACGCGAATTTGCGAGCGCGCCAGCACCGCACCAATGGTGAACAAGGCCACCGGCGAAGCCGAGTCAGCCAGCAAGGCCACCGTTTTGGCCAGTGGTCCCACCAACTCATAGTTCATTGCCGAAGACAGCGCACCCAAGCTGATCGCCCATGGCATGGGGTTGGTCACCACTGCTTTGAGCGCGTTCTTGGCCGCCTTGCTGGCTCCGTGTTCGTCAGCACCATCGAGGCGCGACAGTGCAATGCACAGCGAGGTGGTGATCACCATGTCAATCACGATGGTCACAATCGCCGGGCCCGCTGCACTGGCGCCGAGCAAGGTCACCAGCAAGGGCACGCCCATGAAACCTGTGTTTGGAAACGCGCCCACCAAGGCACCCAATGACGCATCGTCCCAGCCAATGCGGGCATTCAAACTCACCGCCACCACAAAGCCCACCATCAACAAGGCGCAAAACAGGTAGGTGAAAAACAAGGTGGCATCCAGCAACTGCACGATGGGCGTGCTGGCCCCAAACCGGTACAGCATGCACGGCAGTGCAAAAAACAGCACAAAGCTGTTCAAGCCAGGAATCGCGTCGAGTGGCAACCAGCGCCGATGACCGGCGACATAGCCCGCCAGGATCAACGCAAAGAAAGGGAAAGTAACAAGGAGAATGTTCAGCACGGTGGCTATTTTGCCCCCTGAGCGGGTCGGTATCATTGCCCGCTTCACATTAAATGTCTCCTGAATGTCTGCTGGTCTGAATCTCGCGCAACAAGAAGCCGTCAATTTCTTGCACGGTCCTTGTCTTGTGCTGGCGGGTGCGGGTTCGGGCAAGACGCGCGTGATCACGCACAAAATTGGCCGCCTCATTCAAGCCGGGCTGGAGCCCAAACGCATCGCAGCGATCACCTTCACCAACAAAGCGGCCACCGAGATGCGCGAACGCGCCAAAGGTTTGATTGGCAAAGCCGCCAACGAGGTGGTGATTTGCACCTTCCACGCCTTGGGCGTGCGCATGCTGCGCCAAGACGGTGGCGTGATGGGCCTCAAGCCGCAGTTCAGCATCATGGACAGCGCTGACGTCACCGGCATTTTGAAAGATGCGGGCGGCACCACCGACGCGGCCACCGCACGCCAATGGCAGTGGACCATCAGCCTGTGGAAAAACATGGGGCTGAACTCAGCCCAAGCGATGGCCATTGCCAAAGACGACAACGAACGCACCATCGCCAAAATCATGGCGCGTTACGAGGAACGGCTCACCGCCTACCAAAGCGTGGACTTTGACGACTTGATTGGCTTGCCCTTGAAGTTGCTGCAAGAACACGACGAGGTGCGCACCAAGTGGCAAAACCAACTCGGCCACGTGCTGGTGGACGAATACCAAGACACCAACGCCACGCAGTACGAAGTGCTCAAGTGCTTGGTGGGCGAAAAGGCGCGCTTCACTGCTGTGGGCGACGACGACCAATCTATTTACGGTTGGCGCGGCGCCACCTTGGACAACTTGCGCAAATTGCCGCAAGACTTTCCCAACCTCAAGGTGATCAAGCTGGAGCAGAACTACCGTTCCACCAGTGCCATCTTGCGTGCCGCCAACAACGTGATTCAGCCCAACCCCAAGCTGTTTCCTAAAACCTTGTTCTCCGAACTCGGCGAAGGCGAGCCCGTGCGCGTGGTCGATGCCGACAACGAAGAACACGAAGCAGAGCGGGCCGTGGCACGCATCCAGTCGCTGCGCGCAGGCACCGATGCAGCAGGCGCCTCACACCGCGAGTTCAAAGACTTTGCCATCCTGTACCGCGCCAACCACCAAGCGCGTATTTTCGAAAAAGCCTTGCGCAAAGCCCAACTGCCCTACAAGGTGTCGGGGGGACAAAGCTTTTTTGACCGCGCTGAGATTCGCGACCTCTGCGCGTGGCTGCGCTTGTGGGTCAACAACGACGATGACCCGGCCTTCTTGCGTGCCGTGACCACGCCCAAACGCGGCATTGGCCACCAAACGCTGCAAAGCCTGGGCGTGTTTGCCAGCCAATACAAACTGAGTTTGTTTGAAGCCTTGTTCAGCAACAGCCTGCCCTCGGTCTTGAGCACCCGTGCACTCAGCGGTTTGCACGAGTTCGGTCGCTATGTGAACGACTTGGAGTTCCGCGCCCGCCTGACCACAGGCGCTGAGGACGCCCGCGCCTTCTTGACCGATTGGCTCAAAGACATTGGCTACGAAAAGCATTTGTACGACGCCGAAGACAGCGAAAAACTCGCTGCCTCGCGCTGGACCAATGTGATGGAATTTTGCGACTGGATGGCCCAGCGCTGCGGTGGCGAAATTGACGATGCGGCCGGTGTGAGCATCGGCAGCGAAAAGAAGAACTTGCTCGAAGTCGCGCAAACCATTGCCTTGCTCTCCACCTTGAGTGAGCGCGAAAAAGACCAAAACGTGATCACCCTCTCCACCTTGCATGCCTCCAAAGGTTTGGAGTGGCCGCATGTGATGTTGGTCGGCGTGACCGAAGGCATGCTGCCCTTTCGCCTCGACGACGAACCCGGCACCGAACACACCAACGAGAACATTGCCGTGCGTTTGCAAGAGGAGCGTCGCTTGATGTACGTGGGCATCACCCGCGCCCAACGCACGCTGGCCGTGAGCTGGACGCGCAAACGCAAAAAAGGGCGTGAGCTGATTGCCGCCCAACCCAGCCGCTTCATCGCCGAAATGGGCTTGGACAAAACCACCGTCAAAGAAGACCCACGCGAAAAACTCAAAGCCCTGCGGGCGGAGTTTGCGCAACGCGCCAGCGCCGCCTCAGCCGAGAGCGCGGCCAACAAATAAACAACGCACTGCACGCCGCTGCACCTAGGCGACACGGACAGGCCGCAAAAGCTTGTCAACTTGAGCCTAGAATGATTTAAAAAAAGCAAACCACCCAATCTGGGAGGGGAGGAAGACAAAGATGCAGGAATTGCAGGTCATCTTCAGCGGCGTCGCGCAAGGTTGTATTTATGGCCTCATTGCGCTGGGCTTTGTGCTGATTTACAAAGCCACCGAAACGGTGAGCTTTGCCCAGGGCGAGCTCATGATGCTGGGCGCCTTTTGCGGGCTCGGCGCCATGCAATGGCTGGGCTGGGCTTATTGGCTGTCCGTACCCAGTGCCTTGGTCGCCATGGGGCTCGTTGGCTGGCTGACTGAACGGGTCGCCATTCGCCCCATCTTGGGCCAGCCCGCGTTCTCGGTGGTCATGCTGACCTTCGGTATCGTCTATGTGGCGCGTGGGCTCGTGACCATGATTCCCAATGTGGGCACCGAAACACACGCCTTCCCAGCGCCCTACAAAGACGTGTCGTTTGACATGGGCGGCGTGGTGATTGGCGCCACCCAACTGGTGGTGGTGGCAGCCACCGCCGGGCTTTGCCTGTTGCTGTACTTCACCTTCCGCTACTCCCGCGTGGGCATTGCCATGCAGGCCTCCTCGCAAAACCAGTTGGCCGCTTACTACATGGGTATTCCGGTCAAGCGGCTCAACGGTTTGGTGTGGGCACTGGCAGCCATGGTGGCCACGGTGGCCGGCTTGCTGCTCGCCCCCATCACCTTTGTGCATGCCAATATGGGCTTCATCGGACTCAAGGCTTTTCCAGCGGCGGTCGTAGGCGGCTTCAGCAGCTTGCCTGGCGCGATTGTGGGCGGGCTCATCATTGGCGTGGTCGAAGCCATAGCCGGCTTTTGGCTGCCAGAAGGCTTCAAAGACATCGCAGCCTACATCGTGGTGCTGCTGATGTTGGTCCTCAAACCGAACGGCTTGTTCGGTGAAAACCTGCGCAAAAAGGTCTGATCCCATGCGTTTCATTTTCAAGACCGATTACGACCAAGACATCCGTCTGGCCAAACACGGTGGCCACATCTTTTGGTACGGGCTGCTGATGGTGTTCTTGCTCACAGCACCGTGGTTGATTGAGGAATACTGGCTGGCTCAGCTCACCTTCGTCATGATTTACAGCATCGTCGGCTTGGGGCTGATGTTGCTGGCCGGCTTCACCGGTTTGTTCTCCATCGGCCATGCGGCTTTTCTGGGTGTGGGGGCCTACACCGAAGCCGTCTTGTCAGCACAGGGCTGGCCGTTTCCCATCTCGCTGGCCATGTCTGCCGGATTGTCGGCGGCGGTGGGCGCCATCGTGGGCTTGCCGGCCTTGCGCGTCAAAGGCATCTACCTGGGCATTGCTACTTTGTCGTTTGGCTTCATCGTGGAAGAAGGCTTGGCCCGCTGGGAAAGCGTGACCGGCGGCAACGCAGGCAAGCACGTCAAAGCCATCAACCTCTTTGGCTACGAAGCCAGCAGCAACGAAGCGTTTTACTGGATCTGTCTGCTGGTCACCGTGGTGTGCACCTTGGCTGTGCTAAATTTGCTGCGCAGCGCCACCGGGCGTGCCTTTGTGGCGATTCGCGATTCAGAGATTTCAGCCCAAAGCATGGGCATCCATCTGGCACGCTACAAAACGCTGTCCTTCATGATTTCTGCCGCCTTGGCCGGTATAGGTGGTGCGCTCTATGCGCACAAGCTGCAGTTCATCAGCCCAGACCAGTTCAACTTTTTGCAGTCCATCGACTTGTTGCTGATGGTGGTGATCGGCGGCTTGGGCTCCATCCATGGCGCTTTCTTAGGCGCCATCTTTTTGATCACCATGCCGCAACTGATTTCACTCGGCAAAGACTATTTGCCCGATGCCATCGGCCAAGCGCCCGGCCTGCAAGCCGTGGTCTACGGCCTGGTGCTGATTGGTTTTGTGATGTTCGAGCCCATGGGCTTGTATGGACGCTGGCTGAAGATTCGCACCTGGTTCCAGCTGTTTCCGTTCTACCGCAAGGGCATGTTCAAACGGCAAAAAAGCTTCCAAAAATCGGACCGACTGAAATGAGTGACGCTCTTCTCTCCGCACACAACCTGTCGGTTCGCTTTGGCGGCGTGCTGGCAGTCAACAACGTGAGCTTCGACGTTCAACGCGGCGAAGTGTTCACCCTGATCGGCCCTAACGGTGCAGGCAAGACCACGGTGTTCAACCTGATCAGTGGCATCTACACACCGACCGCCGGCCACATCACCTACAACGGGCAACACATGGCCAGCGTGCCGCCCCATGCGGTGGCAGGCCTAGGAATCGCCCGCACGTTTCAAAACATTGAACTGTTCGAACATGCCACTGTGTTGCAAAACTTGCTGATCGGGCGTCACACCCACCGCCAAACCGGGCTGTGGCAAGAAATGTTCTTCACCCCACAAACCCGTGCCGCAGAAATTGCAGCGCGTGAAAAAGTCGAACACGTGATCGACTTTTTAGACTTGCAACACCACCGTGATTCCATGGTCGCGGGCCTGCCTTATGGCGTGCGCAAAGTGGTCGAGATGGCGCGTGCCTTGTGCACCGAGCCGCAGCTGCTGTTATTGGATGAACCCTCATCTGGACTGAACGTGGAAGAAACCGACGACATGGCGTTTTGGATTGCCGACATCAAAAACGTGTTGGGCATCACCGTGTTGATGGTGGAGCACGACATGAGCTTGGTGTCTAAAGTGTCCGACCGGGTGTTGGCCATGAGCCAGGGCGAGGTGCTGGCCATGGGCACACCGGCCGAGGTGCAGAGCCACCCTGGTGTGATCGAGGCCTATCTCGGCACGATTGACGATGTCTCCAGCTTGCGCCGTGATCACGCGAAGGAGCAACACCCATGAGCACCGAGAACATTGTGTTGAAGTTGCTCAACGTCGAGAGCGCTTACGGCCCTATCAAAGCCATTCGTGGCGTGAGCTTGGAAGTCAAACAAGGCCAAATCGCTACGGTGCTGGGCTCGAACGGCGCGGGCAAAACCACGATTTTGAAAACCATCAGCGGCATCATTGATCCGCGCAAAGGTTCGATCCAGTTCAAAGGCGAAGACATCACCGCGCAAGACCCGGCCCTGATCGTGCAGCGCGGCCTGATGCATGTGCCCGAAGGACGCGAGGTGTTCCCGCTGCTGTCGGTGCGCAACAACCTGCTCATGGGCGCCTACACCCGGCAAGACCGCGACAGCATTGCACGCGACATGGAGGTGGTCTTCAACTACTTTCCCATCCTGCGTGAGCGCGCCGACCAAGATGCTGGGCTGCTGTCTGGCGGCCAACAACAAATGCTGGCCATCAGCCGCGCCTTGATGGCCAACCCGGATCTCATCTTGCTCGATGAGCCAAGCCTGGGCCTGTCACCAAAGCTGACCAAGGAAATTTTCGAGATCGTGGTGCGCATCAACCGTGAGCGTGGCACCACCATCTTGTTGGTGGAACAAAACGCCAACATGGCCCTCAACGCCTCTGACTATGGCTATGTGCTAGAGAACGGCCGCATCGTGATGGAAGACACCTGCGCCAACCTGCGCGAGAAGGAAGACATCAAAGAGTTCTATCTCGGCATGAAAGAAGAAGGCGTGCGCGCCGACCGCCGTTGGAAGAAAAAGAAAAACTGGAGATGACACGATGAGCAACCTGTGGAACCTCTCCCACATCCGGCCTCAGCACGACATCGTCATGCCCGGCGACACCATGCCAGCGATTTTTTGGAACGCCGTGGCTGCACGTGGACCTCAAGTGTGGATGCGCCAAAAAGACTTCGGCATCTGGCGCAGCTGGAGCTGGACCCAAACCGGTGAAGCCGTGCGCGAAATTGGCAACGGCTTGCTGGCGCTGGGCTTTGCGCCGCACGACACCGCCTCTATTCTGTCGAACACCAACATCGAATGGGTGTTGGCCGATCTGGCCGTGCTGAGTGCCGGCGGCGTGTCCAACGGCATTTACCCGACCGTAGCCGCGTCTCAGGTGCACTACCTCTGTGAAGACTCATCGACCACGATTTTGTTTGTGGAAGACGATGAGCAACTCGACAAAGCGCTGGAAGTGCGCGATCAGTTACCAGGCTTGAAAAAAATCGTGGTCTTCGATATGGAAGGCCTGCACCAGCTCGATGATCCGCAAGTCATGGGGCTCAATGCGCTGCGCGCCCTCGGGCGCGAATACGGCAAAACCCACGCACAAGAACTCGATGCACGCGTCGCCGCTTGCCAACCCGAGCAATTGGCCATCTTGGTCTACACCTCGGGCACCACTGGCAAACCCAAAGGCGCCATGCACAGCCACCGTGGCCTCGTGTACACCGTGCGCGGCTACAACACCTTGATTTCCCGCGACGAACACGACGAATGCATGTGCTTCTTGCCCCTGTGCCACATTGCCGAGCGCATGGGCGGTGAGTATTTCTCGCTCTACACAGGCTCGGTGCTCAACTTTGTGGAAAACCCAGAAACCGTGCCTGAGAACGTGCGCGAAATTGCCCCCACGGTGTTCACTGCCGTGCCTCGGGTGTGGGAAAAGTTTTACTCCAGCGTGATGATTGCGCTCAAAGAAGCCGGCGCGCTGCAACAAGCCGTCTACGCTTGGTCCATCGGTGTTGGCGCACGCGTGGCCGACAAGGTGCTGGCGCGCCAAAGCGTGTCCCCCTGGCTCAAACTGCAATTTCATGTGGCGCGACTGCTGTCGCTCAACAACGTGCGCAAGCTCATTGGCATTCATCGTTCACGTTTTTTGGTCACGGGTGCTGCCCCCATCTCACCCGAACTTGTGCGTTGGTATTTGTCGCTCGGTGTGCCCCTCTTGGAAGTTTGGGGCATGACCGAAACCTGTGGTGCGTCCACCGGTGTGCAAGCCGACCACATCAAGACCGGCTCCATCGGTCCTGCGGCCCACTACAACGAGGTGCGCCTCGATCCTGCGACACAGGAAATTCTGGTGCGTGGCCCCAATGTGTTCATGGGCTACTTGAACTTGCCGGACAAAACCGCCGAGGCCATCGACGCCGACGGCTGGTTGCACACCGGCGATGTGGGCGCGGTGGATGAGGAAGGGTTTTTCCGAATCACAGACCGGATGAAAGACATCATCATCACAGCAGCCGGCAAGAACATCACACCCAGCGAGCTGGAAAACGAGTTGAAGTTCTCGCCTTATGTGACCGATGCGGTGGTGATTGGTGATCGACGGCCTTATTTGGTGGTGATCATCATGATTGACCAGGAGAACGTGGAGAAGTTTGCCCAAGATACCGATGTGCCCTTCAGCAACTACGCATCGCTGACCCGCTCCCCCGAAGTGCAGGCCTTGATCCAACACGAAATCGACCGTGTGAACCAAAAATTCGCACGCGTCGAACAGGTCAAAAAATTCTTCTTACTCGACACACAACTCAGCGCAGAAGACGAAGAACTCACCCCCACCATGAAACTCAAGCGCAAGCTGGTTGAACAAAAATACGCCGCGCAAATTGACGCGATGTACCGCGACTGACCCACCCATACAAGATTCAACAAGGAGACAAACGCATGCGATTCAAACTTATGGCCACACTGGCCGTTGCCGTTCTGACCAGCGGGGCTTTTGCCCAGCAACAGGGCGTGTCGAAAGACCAAATCACCATCGGCAGCATTCAAGATTTGTCGGGCCCGCTGGCGGGCTTTGGCAAGCAAGTGCGCATGGGCATGATGCTGGCTGTGGACGAGCTCAACGAACAAGGTGGCGTGGGCAACCGCAAGCTCGCCCTCAAGGTCGAAGACTCGGGCTACGACCCCAAGCGCGCCGTATTGGCAGCGCAGAAGCTGGTCAACCAAGACAAGATCTTTGCCATGGTGGCGCACATCGGTACCGCTCAGAACTTGGCGGCCATGCCGGTTCAGTTTGAAAAGAAAGTGCTCAACTTCTACCCCGTCACTGCGGCGCGTGAAATGTACGAACCGCTGCATCCGCTCAAGTACTCGTTTGCAGCGACGTACTACGACCAGCTCCGACTGGCCACGCCCAAGATGATCAAGGAAAAGAACATCAAGAAAGTCTGCACGATCTATCAAGATGACGAGTTCGGCCTGGAGGTCATGCGTGGTGGCGAAGCCGGTCTCAAAACCTTGAACATGGAATACGCCGAGAAGACCAGCTACAAGCGCGGCGCCACGGACTTCTCGTCACAAGTCGCCCGCATGAAAGCGGCAGGTTGTGAAATGGTGGTGCTCGGCACCATCATTCGCGAAACCGTGGGCACGGTGGCTGAGGCACGCAAGACCGGCTTCAACCCCATCTTCTTGGCCTCGTCGGCTGCCTACACCGAGCTGATTCACAAGTTGGGTGGCAAGGCCATGGACGGCATCTTCGCCACCATGACGGCGCAACAACCTTATTTGGATGAAGCCTCGCAACCCATCCGTTTTTGGGCCAGCAAGTACAAAACCAAGTTCAACGAAGACCCCACCGTGTTCTCGATCTACGGCTACACCGCTGTCATGCATTTTTCTGCAGCGGCAAGCAAGGCCGGTAGCAACCTGACCTCGGACACCTTCATCAAGGCCATGGACACCATGAGCTTCCCCACCGATATTTTTGGCAGCCCGCCCATGTCCTACAGCGCCACCAAGCGCTTGGGCAACGACGCCTCGCGTCTGTCAGAAATTCAAGATGGCCGCTGGAAAGTGGTGTCGGGTTACATGAAGTGATCTGACGTGGTGTGAGTGATCACACGCCAACCCAAGCCGCCTTCGGGCGGCTTTTTTAATGCTTGGGCTTAAGCCGCTAAAGCGCGGGCAATCAGTGCACTTGCTTGTGGCATGGCCATGCTGCCCATGGTGCCGCGCCAACCAGTGCCAAGACGGCTGGCACAAAAACCATCGGCCACCTGCGTGGGTGCGTGTTGAATGAGTAGCGACGCTTGTGTGAGCAAGGCAATGCGCTCGGCCAGATGCCGCGCGCCCATCTCATCGCTGTCATGGCGTAGCCGCGTGAGGGTAGATGAAAAATCATCCATCGCGGCATCAAAGGCGGCATGGCTGCCGCGTGCGGCACGCCACTCCTGCATCAGCGCATCGGCACTTTGTGGCCCACGCGACAGCGAGCGCAGCACATCGAGGCACATCACATTGCCCGAGCCTTCCCAAATCGAATTCAATGGGCTTTCGCGAAACAGGCGACCAAACGGCCCTTCTTCCACATAGCCCGGACCGCCCATGACCTCCATGGCCTCGGCCATGAAATGCGGCAAGCGTTTGGCCACCCAGTACTTGCTGGCAGGCGTGAGCACACGGCGCAAGGCGAGTTCGTGCTGTGTGGCATCGCTGTCGTAGGTGCGGGCGAGTCGCAGCGCCAGCCATGTGGCGGCCTCGCTCTCCAGCGCCAAATCAGCCAGCACCGACTGCATGATGGGTTGCTCGGCCAGCTTGCGGCCAAACGCGCTGCGGCGGCGCGCATGGTGCACGGCTTGAGTCAAGCCCGCGCGCATGATGCCGGCAGCACCGACCGTGCAATCAAGACGGGTGTGGTTGCCCATTTCCAAAATGGTGGAAATACCGCGCCCCACCTCACCCACCAGCCACGCACTGGCACCATCAAACTCCACTTCGGAGGAGGCGTTGGAATGGTTGCCAATCTTGTCTTTGAGACGTTGAATGCGAATTCGGTTCAACGACCCATCGGGCAACACACGCGGCAAGAACAAACAAGTTTGCCCAGCCGAAGTGCCTGGCTCGGTCTGGGCCAAGATCAGAAATGCATCACACATGGGCGCCGAGAAAAACCATTTGTGCCCGGTGACGCGAAACTCTTGCCCCCATTCACTCACGCCGACAGCCACGGCTTCGGTGGAGTTAGAACGCACGTCCGAGCCGCCTTGCTTTTCGGTCATGCCCATGCCCATGGTGACTGCACGCTTGTGCTTCACATGGGCCACGCCGGGTTGGTAGTCGTTGGCCAAGAGTTTGGGCAACCAATCGGGTGCAATGTGGCTTTGCCGCGCGATCACGGGTACCACGGCAAACGTCATGGTGGTGGGGCACTGCACACCGTTTTCTAGCTGACCAAACAGGTGATACGCCGCTGCGCGTCGCACCTGCGCGCCCGGGCCGGGTTGCGCCCAAGGTGCCGCATGCAAACCATCTTGCATGGCCAGCTGCATCAGCTGGTGGTAGGCCGGATGAAAGTCCACCTCGTCGATGCGATGGCCAAAGCGGTCGAACACCCGCAACACCGGTTTGTTCACATTGGCCTGCACCGCCCATTGCTGCGCTTCAGCGCTGCCATAACACTGGCCCATGCGGCTCAGGTTGTGGTGCATGGCGATGTCATGGCCCGCCAACGCCGTCACCGCCTCGCGCAAGGCAGGGTCAGCCTCATACAGGTTGACGTCGACAAACGGGGTGGACTGGTTGAAGACCTGGTGGGTGTCGGCCATGATGACTCCTGTGCTTGGTTTGCAGCATCATATTCGCCC
This sequence comes from Comamonadaceae bacterium, assembly GCA_947453965.1. Lineage (GTDB taxonomy): Bacteria > Pseudomonadota > Gammaproteobacteria > Burkholderiales > Burkholderiaceae_C > Limnohabitans. The sequence continues at coordinate 20,235 of CANGIQ010000023.1, read as the reverse complement.
CAGCACGGCCCTTCGGCCAAAGAAAAACCCCGTAGCTCCTTGCGAAACTACGGGGTGAATCTGGTGGCCTGGGGCAGAATCGAACTGCCGACACGCGGATTTTCAATCCGCTGCTCTACCAACTGAGCTACCGGGCCGAGTCAGCTATTGTAGCACTGTCTGAAGGCTGTTTTCAGTACGAGAGCTTCGCCACCGAACGCAGGTTCTCTGCCGTGGTAGTGGGAAAACCGAAGTATTCCAAATACGCAGGGATTTGCTCAAACAGCATGTCCGACCCCACTTGCACACGGCAACCTTGGGCGCGTGCTGCAGCTAAGAAGGCGGTGATTTCAGACTTCATCACCACTTCACCCACAAAGGTGTCGGCAGACAAGCGCTTCACATCCACGGGCAAGGGGTCGCCCTCGTTCATGCCCATGGGCGTGGCGTTGACCACCAGGTCAAAACCCGCAGGGTCATTCGAGCCCGTTTTGACGTCGATCGCTGGATAGTTCTGTTTCAAGCGTTGGCCCAAGCCTTCGGCCGATGCGGTGTTCACATCGAACAAGCTGATGGCGCCAATGCCTGCACCTGCCAACGAGGCGGCAATGGCACAACCCACGCCACCGCTGCCCACCACGAGCACGCGAGCACCCGTGAGGTTCAAGCCCTTGCGTTGCACGCCGCGCACAAAACCTGCGCCATCAAACATGTCGCCCACCAAGCGGCCATCTTCCGTGCGTTTGACGGCATTGCATGCGCCAGCAACTTTGACCGTGGGGGTGACTTCGTCCAACAAACCCACCGTGACCACTTTGTGTGGCATGGTGATCAAAGCACCACGGATGTTGGTGAGCGAGAAAACAGATTTCAAGAACGCAGGGTAGTCGGGCGTTTGGCAGCCCATGGGCACCACCACGGCGTTGATCCCTGCTTGCTCAAAGTAGGGGTTGTAAATCATGGGCGACTTGAAGCTGTGCGTCGGGTAGCCAATGTGGGCAATGATTTCTGTGTTGCCGTTGATCATGGTATTTATTTTTGAGTCGCGTTTTTAGCAGCAGTGACACCAGCGCGCAGCGCCAGCAAATAGCTGTCTTCACCAAAGCCGCAGATTTGGCCTTTGACGATTTCGGCAAACACAGACGTGTGGCGGAACGCTTCACGGGCATGGATGTTGGACATGTGCAGCTCCACAATCGGGCAAGTCAGCACGGCCAAGGCATCGCGGATGGCGTAGCTATAGTGTGTCCAAGCGCCAGCATTGATCAGCACCGCATCGACATTGTCAAAGTAGGCTTGATGAATGCGCTCGCACATATCGCCTTCGTGGTTGGTCTGATAGCACTCGACCTCGGCACCGAGCTCTTTGCCCAACTTGTGCAAGCTGGCGTTGATTTCATCAAGGGTGATGGTGCCGTATTGCTTGGGATCACGTTTGCCAAACATGTTGTGGTTCACGCCGTGCAGCATCAAGACTTTCATAACAACCCTTAAGAATTTTTATTTGTTGAAAAATGCTTCGCCGCTCAAGCGCAGCGAAGCATCATGGGCCAATTACTTGGCCTTCTTTGCAGGTGCAGCTGAACGTGCTTTTTCAATTTCAGCTTGCAACTCTTTGACCAAGTCTTGTCCCACAGCCACGCCGTGCTTGGCAGTCACAGGGCGCATCTTGTCGCGCAGGGTGACCATTTCAGAGTCAGACAACTGGGTCACTTGCATGCCGTTCTTTTTCAAGTTGGCCAACAAGCTGGCTTCCAAGTTACGCGCTGTTTCGCGTTGGAACTTGGCCGACTCAGTCGCAGCATCAGCCACCACTTTTTTCTCAGCAGCGCTCAAGGTGTCCCAGAACTTTTTGCTGATCACCACGGACTGTGGGTTGTACTGGTGGCCTGTCAAAGTGAGGTGCTTTTGCACTTCGTACAACTTGGCACTGTTGATGGTGGGGATGGGGTTTTCTTGACCGTCCACAGCACCTTGCTCCAAGGCTGCATAGAGCTCAGGGAAAGGCAGTGGTGTGGGGTTGGCGCCCAAGGCTTTGACCCAATCGACGTTGATGGGGTTAGGAATGACGCGCAACTTGAGGCCTTCGATGTCAGACACTTTGTTGATGGCGCGCTTGCCGTTGGTGAGGTGACGGAAACCCAGCTCGTAGTAAGCCAAACCGATCAGGCCTTTTTCTTCCAACTTGGCGTGCATTTTTTTGCCGAAGGGGCCGTCCACCACGGCGTCAGCTTCTTTGGTGCTGGCGAACATGAAGGGGAAATCGAACACGCCAAATTCTTTGACTTGGCTGGCGAAGATGCCAGAGTTCATCGAGGCCATTTCCAAAGAACCGCCTTGGATGGCCGACACGTTGGCTTGGTCGCTGCCCAAGGTGCCACCTGGGAAGATGTTGACTTTGAGTTTGCCACCAGAGTTCTTCTCAACGATCTCTTTGAACTTCTCCATACCTTGAACGATGGGGTGACCCGCACTGTTTTGGTTGGCGAACTTGATGGTTTTGACTTGCGCTGAAGCGATGCCCATGGCGGCCATAGCCACAGTCGCGATCACGGTTTTGATAAATACACGTTTCATGTCAGTGTCTCCTGAAGGAACTTTGCGGTCGTACGCCAAATGAGGGGTCCACTGTCTGGCGTACCCGGACAGACAGTGGAAAAAAGAAAATCAATACAACCAGCGTGCAGGCACCATCACGATGGATGGGAACAGCACCATCAAGAACATGACGATGAACTGCACCGCCATGAAGGGCATCACACCGCGTGTGACATCGTCCATGCGCATGCGACCCACACCGGCCACCACGTTGAGCACGGTGCCCACGGGCGGTGTGACCAAGCCAATTGAGTTGTTGATGATGAACAACACACCGAAATACACCGGGTCAATGCCAGCGGCTTTGACGATAGGCATCAGCACAGGCGTCAAGATCAAAATGGTGGGCGTCATGTCCATCGCCGTACCCACAACCATGCACAGCACCATGATGGCCGCCATCAACAAGGTGGGGTTGCCCAGCAAAGGCTCGAGCAAGCTCACCACTTGCGCAGGCAAGTTGGCCACTGTGATCAACCAAGCAGACACCATCGCAGCGGCTACCAAGAACATGATGACCGATGTGGTTTTGGCTGCCATGCGGAACACATCAAACAACTGAGACCAGGTGAGTTCGCGGTAAATCACACCGGCCACAAACAAGGCGTAGACAGCCGCGACCACGGCCGCTTCTGTGGGTGTGAACACGCCCATGCGCAAGCCGACCAAGATGATCAGCGGCAGCATCAACGCCCAACCCGCTTCGCGCATGGCGGCAAACACTTCCGCACTGGTTTTGCGTGCAGGTGGGGTCAAGTCTTCTTTGCGTGTGCACCACCACCAAGTGGCCCACAAACCAGCGGCCAACACGATGCCAGGGAAAATACCTGCCAAGAATAACTTGCTGATCGACACGTTGGCAGCAACGCCAAAGATCACAAAACCAATTGAAGGTGGAATGATGGGGCCGATCACACCGCAAGCGGCAATCAAGCCGCCGCTGCGTGCTTTGTCGTGACCTGCTTTGACCATCATGGGCAACAACAGTGCGGTCAACGCAGCAGCGTCTGCCACAGCCGAACCCGATAAGGCCGACAGCAAGCAAGCCGCGACGATGGTCACATAGCCCAAGCCACCACGGATGTGGCCCACCAAGGCCATCGCAAAGTCGACGATACGGCGTGACAAACCACCCGTGTTCATCACCTCACCAGCCAACATGAAGAAAGGCACAGCCAACAGCGGGAAGCTGTTCGAGCCTTCGATCACGTTTTGCGCCAAGATTTGCGCATCGAACATGTCCATGTGCCACATCAAGGCGGAACCACACAGCAACAAAGAAAAAGCGATAGGCACACCCAGCGCCATGGCGGCGAGCAAGGAGCCCAAAAATACAGCGATTGTCATGATTGAATTCCTTGGGGTTTATTTCAGAGGTGCGGGCACGTCGATGGGTTCTTCTTCAGACTCACGAACGCCAATCAACTCGCTGTCGGCCAACTCACCGCGCATCAAACGCATTAGATGGTCTACCAAAATCAAAGCACCCGACACGGCAAGCACCATGCCGCAGGCGTAGAAGATGCCCATGGAGGCTTCCATCACTGCGCTGGTGGAATCCCAGTTGATGATGGTTTGGTCATACGACCCTTTGAACAACAGCCAGCAAATGAACAACATCAGTCCGTGACCAATGACCAAGAATATTTTTTGCCAACGCACAGACAATTTAGACACGATGGTGTCCGACCCCAAATGCGCGCCGTCCTTCATGGCAACGATCGCGCCCAAGAACGTCACCCACACAAACAGCCAGCGCGACAGCTCTTCTGACAAGGTGATGCCAGAGTTAAAGGCGTAACGCATCACCACGTTGCCGAACACCAACACCACCATCACGGCGAGCGCGACAGAGATCACGAGTTCGAGAAACCGACAGTAGCGATCTAAAAAACGATTGAGCATGGGGAAATCCTTGGACAGTAGGGGCTGAACAAAATGTACAAAACAGTTACTTTGTGCAGGATCAGTGAAAACCCGCACATGAATATCGCATAACTAACTATCTGTTATGTCGATTTTCAATAACTTACAAACCGGAGAACCATATCGACCACATTTTGCCTGCGGGCCGCTAGGGCTTTGGCCGTTTGGCTGTTGCGCTTGAAAATCAAATCGAAGGTGTAACGGTTGGAGACGTTGAAAAACGTCAGCGCAGAGATAGACGCATGGATGTCGATCGGATCCAGCCCCTTGCGAAACACGCCCGCTTTCACACCTCGTTTGTACAAGGCTTCAATGGCCTGAATCACTGAGACGTTCAACTCTTGAATGAGTTTACTTTGCGCCAGGTAGCTGCCGCGCTGCATGTTTTCAGAAATCACCAAACGCACAAAGTCTTGGTTGCTGTGGTGGTGGTCAAACGTGAAGCCCACCAAGGACTTGAGCGCCTCCTCGGGCGATAAGTCTGCCAAGTGCAATTCGGCTTCGGTGGCACGGATGCGGCGGTACGCATCTTCAAGCACGGCCAAATACAAACCTTCCTTGCTGCCGAAGTAGTAATAGATCATGCGCTTGCTGGTGCGTGTTGCCGCAGCGATTTCATCAATGCGCGCGCCGCTCAGGCCTTTGTCAGCAAACTCGGTCGTTGCGACTTCTAGAATTTCAGCCATGGTTCGCGCAGGGTCGTTGGTCCGTGAAGGCGCCTTGCGTTTTTGTACTGGTTCGTTCATTTGGTCAGTATATTTTGAAACGTGCAAAAATTCACCTGCAATGCATGATCACACCGAGCCCTCGTTCAACCCGGCCGTTATGGCCTTAGCCGTCTGCGCTGGCGTTGTTTATTGCGCCACGCACATGCTCAATGCGTGGCTGTTCAAGTATTTAGAGTTCTCGGATCACATCAGCTTTTTGTATTTGCCCAGTTTTTTACGCTTGGTCAATGTGCTGGTGTTGGGCATGGTGTGGGGCACACTGGGGACCGCCATCGGTGGCGCTTTGCTGCTGTTCACCGTGACGTGGCAAGAAACCTGGGTGTTGAGCATTGCCAATATCTTTGTCTCTGCAGGCAGTGCGGCCATGGCCGTCACGCTGATGCAAATTTTGCAAAAACGCAAACTCGCATTGACCCGCTTGAGCGACTTGTTGCAACTGGCATTGCTGAACGCCTTGCTCAACTCAATGACGCATCACGCTGTGTGGTCGGTGCTGGAGCCGTCCCTGTTGGTGAATGCGAACCAGCTGCCCTATATGCTGATGGGCGACATCAATGGCGCGTTGGTGGGGGCGCTCATCTTGCGTTGGTTGGCCCGTCGCACACCCATCATCGCACTGGCTCGCAAACGCGCTTCACAAGACGATATCTGAGCCAAAGGTTTTGGCTCTTATGCGGCGCGCTTAGTTTTGGATAAATCCACACCCAGCTGTTTGAGCTTGCGGTAGAGGTGGGTGCGCTCTAATCCTGTTTTTTCGGCCACCCGGGTCATGGACCCGTTCTCTTGTGCCAAGTGGTATTCAAAGTAGGCCCGTTCAAACTGGTCCCGCGCATCGCGCAAGGGCAGCTCTAAATCAAAGCTTTGGTGCGTGGGCGGCAGCACCACCGCTTGTGGGCTTGCCGGCGTCGTCACCGCATCGTGGATGCGACCCGATGCCGCAACACCCTTGAGCGCAGCGCTAGCCGCCGACTTACGTGCCAAGCCCTGCTCAACGGCTTTGAGCAATTTTTGCAGCGTGATGGGTTTTTCTAAAAATGCTTGCGCGCCGATGCGTGTGGCCTCAACCGCCGTATCGATGGTGGCGTGTCCACTCATCATGATGACGGGCATGTTCAATAAACCCGCACCTGCCCACTCCTTGAGCAAGGTCACACCATCGGTGTCGGGCATCCAGATATCCAGCAACACCAAATCAGGTCGCGCGGCCAAACGCGCAGCGCGTGCGGCTGCCGCGTTTTCGGCCACCTCGACGGCGTGACCTTCGTCGTTGAGAATTTCAAACAAGAGGTCACGAATGCCCAGCTCGTCATCAACTACCAATATGTTTGCCATGAATGAAGTGTCTCGCTGAATCTATAAAAGTTGGTTCTGTTGCGAATCTGCAACTTGGAATGATAACGACACTTGTGCCCCAATCACCACACCTTCTAATTCACGATTTTTCAAATCCACGCGCGCGCTGTGTTCTTCGGCAATTTTCTTCACCACCGCAAGCCCCAAGCCCGTCCCACGACTCTTGGTCGTGACATAGGGTTCGAACGCACGTTTGAGAATTTTGGCTGGAAATCCGGGGCCATTGTCTCGCACCACCAGTCGCACACGGCCTGAGGCTGGCACCCACTGGGTGGCGATGGACACCACCGGGTCGCTGCGCCCTTCGGTGGCATCTTGCGCGTTTTGTAACAAGTTATGCACCACTTGGCGAAGCTGCTGCGCATCACCTTGAATCGCTGGACAACTGGCATCGAGTTCGGCACGCACAGGCACGGCTGCATTTTCATTGCCGTAGAGCTGCATCACATCTTGCACCAGGGCATTGAGGTCCAAGGTCTTGAGCTCGGCCACGGGCAAACGGGCGTAATCGCGAAACTCGTTCACCAAGCGCTTCATGGCATCGACTTGTTCCACGATGGTTTTGACCGACTTGTTCAAAATCACTTGTTCAGGTTCAGCCACTTTGCCTTCGAGCTTCATGGCCAGGCGCTCGGCAGACAGCTGAATCGGCGTGAGTGGGTTCTTGATTTCATGCGCCAAGCGACGCGCCACCTCACCCCAGGCCTGGGCGCGTTGGGCCGACACAATTTCAGAGATATCGTCAAACACCAACAGACGCGCATTGTTCGGCAGAACGGCACCACGCGCCAGCAAGGTGGTGTGTTGGCGGGTGTCGTCGGTCATTTGTACGGCGGGACTGATGGCGGTGGTGTGCAACTCAAACGACTGCTGCCAATGGTCCAAGCCATGTTGACTGCGTTCACCCCAAAAGCCTTCAAACTCACGCTGCACATGCTGCGCAAATTCGGCCAGGCCTTCAATATCAGCCAGGGCGCGCCCTTCCCATGCGGCCAATGGCACACGAAGAATGCGCGTCGCACCGGGGTTGGACGACTGAATGACGCCGTACTCGTCGAGCACGATGACACCAGCGGTGAGGTTGTCCAAAATAGTTTGCAAGTTCGCCCGCGAGGTGTGGACCTGCGCCATGCTTCGGTCTACCGCGGCACGGGCATCGGCCAATTGCTGGGTCATATCGGCAAATGAGCGGGTCAAGCCTCCAAGTTCATCACGTCCCTGCAAAGCAGGCTTGGGGCTCAAGTCACCCGCTGCCACATCGCGCACACCTTCGGCCAACATGAGCAAAGGGCGCGCCAATTGATTGCCCAGCAAGATCGCCAACAACACGGCGCCGAACACGGCCAAGAACAAACTCAGCGTCAAGGTGCCGATGTACATGCTGCGCAAACCATCGCGGCCCAAAGCGCGTTCTTGGTATTCACGGTAGGCGGTTTCGACCGCCAAGGCGTTGGCCACCAGCGTGGGGGGAATGGCTTTGGTGACTTGCAGCACGCGAGCTTCCATCAAGAGCCCCAAGCCCGAAGGTGCCACCAGCACCAACGCACGAATGCGCGCTTGCGCGGTGCCTTGTGTGTTGGCTTCGTCCAGCCCCTCAATGGCAGTGACCACACTTTGTGTTCTCACCTGTCGAAGCTGAGAGGCCGAGGGACGATCGGGGGTAATTTTGAAACGCGATTCGCCCGCGCTGGCGACCGCCTGCCCCGCTTGATTCCACAAAATCACATCGTCTGCACCGAGCTGCTCACGCATGCGCTCTAAGGCCACCCCCACTGAAGCATCTGGTAAATCGTTAATTTGCAAACTGGCGTTGCGCGTTTTTTGGCCCAAATCACTGGCCAAGGTGTCGAGCGTGGAACGGCCTAAACTCAGCCCCGCGTCTAAAGCGCCTTCAACTTTGACGTCGAACCAGCTCTCGATAGAACGGGAAACAAATTGGTAGGACACGCTGTAAATCAACAGGCCTGGCAAGAAGCCCACCAAAGCAAACGTGGCGGCAATTTTGAGCAACAAGCGACTGCCAAATTTGCCTTGCCGCAAACGCAATAACAAGCGCACAGCCAACCACACGATGACGCCCATCAACAAGGCGGCCACCACCACATTGAGGCAAAACAACTGGTTGTAATTGCGTTCGTAGAGTTCGCGGTTGTCGGTGGCTTGGGTCAACAAAAACAACAAGACCAAACCCAAGCCCAACACCACGGCGGCGCTGACCACCATCAACCAACGGAACTGAAAACCCGTGACGTTGACACGACCGCCCAAGGCTGGCTTCATCGCAAGGGCTCCAGCACCAAACGCTGTGTTTTGCTCAGGCTGATGTTCCAGTCACTCTGCCCTGCCGCTCCCATCTGCAAAGGCTTGGGTAATTGCGTCAGGTCTAAGCGAAAGTTAAGTACCAAGGTTTGCTTGGCATCTGACTCCACATCCGCTGCTTTGCCCACGCGCCATTGCACCAGACGTCGCACGGCGGTCATGGCCTCTTCCAGGGTGTCATAGGTTTGCGCCAAACTCATGCCCAAACCGCCGGCGCTGAAGGGTTGTGGCGAAACATTGATACGCCAACGCCGCGTCAAGGGCAGGTAAGACACCCGCACATGGCGTTCGGCATGGGCGACACGTTTGTCATAAAAATACCAACGCTCGCGGGATATGTCGACCTCGGTCACAAAGTAGAGCGGTATGCCTTTGAGCAAGGCGTCTTCCAAGGCACTGGGGATCTCAAAATGCCAATTGACGGAGACATACACATCTTGCTCATTGCGCTCCACCCTCAGGGCTTGCATTTCCACCGAGGTGTCGGCCCAGCTCATGCTGCCGCCAAACGCAGCAAAGATGAACATCACGCACAGAAGCGACCGCTTGAGCCCCTGCTGGAAGAGCTGCTCAAGACGCTGCGTTTTTTTCGAGCAAAGCGTAATAAAAGCCATCGTGGTCACCCATCAGATTGTCGGTGAGTGTGGCCGGGGTATTGGCATTTTGGGGTCTTAAATGCCCCAGAGACCCCCTCCAAAGGGCGTCAGTGTTGTGTTCAACAAACGTTTTGACTTGCTGATCGCCTTCTTGCTGAAATACCGAGCAGGTGCAGTACAGCAGTCGCCCCCCTGGTCGCAGCAAAGGCCAGAGGGTTTTGAGCAGGTTTTTTTGAATCGCGGCCAATTGCGCCACATCACTCTCGCGTCGCAGCCAGCGCACGTCGGGATGGCGCCGCACGATGCCCGAGGCCGTGCACGGCGCGTCCAACAAAATGGCATCAAACAGCTGACCGTCCCACCAGGTTTTGGGCAAAGCCGCATCAGCCGCCACGATGTGAGCCTGCAGACCTTCGCGCGCCAAGTTCTGCGTGATGCGCTGGCAACGCAGCGGATCAATATCGAGCGCGATGACATGCGCAGTCTCGTCAAGTAGCTCCAGCAAATGAGCGGTTTTGCCACCAGGGGCGGCACAGGCATCGAGCACCCGCAGGCCAGCGGTAGACGACAGGCCTTGCAACAACAAAGGCGCTGCACATTGCGCGGCCGCATCTTGCACCGAACACAAGCCTTCTTCAAAGCCAGGAATATCGCGCACCGCACGGGCTTGCGCCAACACCAAGCCGTGCTCGCCCACAGGCTGGGCTTGCAGGCCATGGTCAGCCCAACGCGCCAGCAAGGCGTCGCGCGAAATCTGACGTGTGTTGACACGCAAGGTCATGGGCGCGGGCTGGTTGTTCGCGCGCAAGATGTCTTGCCAATGGTCGGGGTGATCTTGTTGAACGCGTTGAACCCACCACAGCGGATGGTTCCACTGCGCTTGCACGTCTGTATCGGTGGCATGCACCAAGGCATCGCGCTCACGCAAAAAGCGCCGCAAACATGCGTTTAAAAAATTCGCCTGTCCTTGCAAGCTGCGTGTTTTCTTGGCTGCTTCCACGGCTTGGTTGACCAAGGTGTGCGGCTCATACGGTGCGTGTTCGGTATCCCAGGCCAGGGCCAGTGCAGAACACAACAAGGCATCGGCCAGCGGCGCTGGTGCACGCTGCGCCAGTTGCGCCCGCAAGGCTTGTGCACGCCCGAGCTGGCGCAACACCTGAAAGAACAACGCTTGCACACCCGGACGTAAGTTGCTGGGCACCGCCTCTAAAGCGGCTGTGCCCGACACCCCACGACGCACCTGCACCAAGGCTTGGGCCACGGCTTGCAGTTGCTGCCACAAGGCCACCGACGACGGCAGCGATGGCTTGGAAGAAGCCTCGCTCATGCCAGGATGCGACCGGCTTTGAAGTGAAACAAACGTGCCAGCAAGACCGCAGGAAACATGGCAATCGCTTCGTTGTAGTTTTCAACCGCTTGGTTGAAACGTTCGATATCGGGTTGAATCGAAATGCCCAACTCAGCCCAACGCTGGGTCAGCTCAGGCGGAACAGAGACGTAATACACATCGGGATGCGTCAGCGCCTCCCATGCATCTTGCAAATCACGGCTGGTGGCCACCAAGGCGATGGCCGATGAAGGTTCTAAGGGATGCTCTTGCATGTGGGCCAAGGCCATGGCCGACAAATTGGCCGCCACTTGCAAGCGCGTCCAATGGCTGGCACCCAGCTCGGGCGCTACAGCCGTGTGCCAACCCGAGGGGGCTGTGACAGCCGCCGTGGTGGCGTCTTGCACCAGCGCTTGGTAGCGCAGCATCAAGCCTTCGAGCACGGCAAATTGTTTGTTGACTTGCGTGCGCAAGCCCACCAAACGCTGGTACGCGCCCACCGACCAAAAGACCGACACGGCCACGATGGCCCAAAACCACCAAGCATCCAACATGCCATCACCTCGCGTCTTGCATTAAGAAAACACACCCATTAAACAACAAAGGCCCTTGCGGGCCTTTGTTGTCAGAGCGCTTTACGCTTCGCTCGCGCCTTCGTCCACATGGGCGTCTTCGCTGGAAGACTCCCCTGCCAACTCAGCCGCTTCGGCTTCTGCAATGGCGCGACGCTCGGCGTCGTCCATCGCATCTTTGACCTTGCGTGCTTTGTGATACGCCATGCCGGTACCTGCTGGAATCAGGCGACCCACGATGACGTTTTCTTTCAAGCCGCGCAATTCGTCGCGCTTGCCCATGATGGCCGCTTCGGTCAACACACGTGTGGTTTCTTGGAAAGAAGCCGCAGAGATGAACGAATCGGTCGACAAGGAGGCCTTGGTGATACCCAACAACAAGTTGCTGAAGGTCGCAGGCACTTTGCCATCGGCCAGCAGTGCTTCGTTGGTGTTGAGCATTTCAGAACGCTCGACTTGTTCGCCAGCGATGTACGACGAATCGCCCACGCTCTCGACCACCACACGACGCAACATCTGACGCACGATCACTTCAATGTGCTTGTCGTTGATCTTCACGCCTTGCAAGCGGTAAACGTCTTGCACTTCGTCAACGATGTAGCGGGCCAACTCTTCCATGCCGAGCAAACGCAAGATGTCTTGTGGATCGGCTGGGCCGTCCACCACGCTCTCGCCCTTGTTGACCACCTGGCCTTCGTGGACCAAGATGTTCTTCTCTTTGGGAATGAGTTCGTCCCACACTTTGCCTTCTGGGTCGGTGATCTGCAAACGCACCTTGCCTTTGGTTTCTTTACCAAACGACACGGTACCGGTCATCTCGGCCAACATGCCCTTGTCTTTGGGCGAGCGTGCTTCGAACAGTTCGGCCACACGTGGCAAACCGCCGGTAATGTCGCGGGTCTTTTGACCTTCCACAGGGATACGTGCCAAGACTTCGCCTGGGCCCACATCTTGGCCGTCGCGCACTTGAATCAAAGCGCCGATTTGGAAGCCAATGGTCACCGAGTGATCGGTGCCAGGAATCTTGACTTCTTTGCCTGCGGCGTCGATCAGTTTGACCTGTGGACGCACCACTTTGGTTGAACCGCGGCGCTTGGGGTCAATCACCACCAAGGTCGACAAGCCCGTGACTTCGTCCACTTGTTTGGCAACGGTCAGACCTTCTTCGACGTTCTCGAATTGCACCTTACCGGCGAATTCGGTGATGATCGGACGGGTCAATGGATCCCAGTTCGCCAAGATCACGCCAGCCTTCAAAGTCTGGTCGGGTTTGACGGACAAAATCGCGCCGTAAGGCACTTTGTGACGCTCACGCTCACGGCCATGTTCGTCGTGGATGATGATTTCGCCAGAGCGAGAAATCACCACCAACTCGCCCTTGCTGTTGGTCACATAACGCATGGTGGCATTGAAGCCAATCACGCCGTTGGACTTGGCTTCCACGCTGGAGGCCACTGCCGCACGCGACGCCGCACCACCGATGTGGAAGGTACGCATGGTCAGCTGGGTACCGGGTTCGCCGATGGACTGTGCAGCGATCACGCCGACCGCTTCACCGTTGTTGACCAAGCCACCGCGACCCAAGTCACGGCCATAGCACATGGCGCACAAACCAAAGCGTGTTTCGCAGTTCAGCGCGGTGCGCACTTTGACTTCGTCGACGCCAGCGGCTTCGAGTTCGTCAATCACGTCTTCGTCCAACATGACACCGGCTTTGGCCAACACGGCACGGGTTTCGGGATGCAACACGTCTTCCAACGCCGTGCGGCCCAAAATACGCTCGCGCAAGGATTCGATCACTTCGCCGCCCTCCACAATCGCGCGCATCAGCGTGCCATTGAGGGTTTCGCAATCGTGCTCGGTGACAACCAAGTCTTGCGTCACGTCGACCAAACGACGGGTCAGGTAACCCGAGTTCGCTGTCTTCAACGCCGTGTCGGCCAGACCTTTACGTGCACCGTGGGTGGAAATAAAGTACTGCAACACGTTCAGACCTTCACGGAAGTTCGCCGTGATGGGGGTCTCAATGATCGAACCGTCAGGCTTGGCCATCAGACCACGCATACCGGCCAACTGGCGAATCTGAGCGGCAGAACCGCGCGCACCGGAGTCAGCCATCATGTAGATGGAGTTGAACGACTCTTGCTCGACTTCTTTGCCGTGGCGGTCGATGGTCTTCTCTTTGCGGAGTTGGTCCATCATCACTTTGGACACTGCGTCACCCGCCTTGCCCCAGATGTCCACCACCTTGTTGTAGCGCTCGCCAGAAGTCACCAGACCCGACACATATTGCTGTTCGATGTCTTTGACTTCTTTTTCAGAGGCCGTGATGATGGCTTGCTTCTCGGGTGGCACCAACATGTCGTCGATGGCAATCGAGATACCGGCACGTGTGGCCAAACGGAAACCGTTTTGCAACAGCTTGTCGGCAAACACCACGGTGTCTTTCAAACCGCACTTGCGGAATGCCGTGTTGATCAGCTTGGAAATTTCTTTCTTCTTCAACGCTTTGTTGAGGTTGGAGAAAGGCAAGCCCTTGGGCAAGATTTCCGACAACAACGCACGGCCCACGGTCGTGTCGACCAGGCTGGTCGATGGTGTGAATTCACCGGTTTCTTTGTTCTTGGTCCACTCGGTCAAACGCACGCTGACTTTGGCAGTCAACTCAACCACGCCCGCGTCCAACGCACGTTGAACTTCACCGATGTTGGAGAAGATCAGGCCTTCGCCTTTGCCGTTGATGCGATCGCGGGTGGCGTAGTACAGACCCAACACCACGTCTTGTGAAGGAACGATAGAGGGTTCGCCGTTGGCAGGGAACAAGATGTTGTTCGAGGCCAGCATCAAGGTACGGGCTTCCATCTGTGCTTCCACAGACAAAGGCACGTGAACGGCCATTTGGTCACCGTCGAAGTCGGCGTTGAACGCTGAGCAGACGAGGGGGTGCAACTGAATGGCTTTGCCTTCGATCAAGATAGGCTCGAACGCTTGAATGCCCAAACGGTGCAGCGTAGGCGCACGGTTCAACATGACGGGGTGCTCTTTGATCACCTCTTCCAAGATGTCCCACACCACGGCGGAGCCGGATTCAACTTCTTTCTTCGCGGCCTTGATGGTGGTCGCAATGCCCATGGCTTCGAGACGCGAGAAGATGAAAGGCTTGAACAACTCGAGCGCCATCAACTTGGGCAAACCGCACTGGTGCAGTTTCAAAGTTGGGCCCACGGTAATCACGGAACGACCCGAGTAGTCGACGCGCTTACCAAGCAAGTTTTGACGGAAACGACCGCTCTTGCCTTTGATCATGTCGGCCAAAGACTTCAGGGCACGCTTGTTAGCGCCTGTCATGGCTTTGCCGCGACGGCCGTTGTCCAGCAAGGAGTCCACAGACTCTTGCAACATGCGCTTCTCGTTGCGCGCGATGATTTCAGGCGCTTTGAGTTCGAGCAAACGACGCAGACGGCTGTTGCGGTTGATCACGCGACGGTACAAGTCGTTCAGGTCGGAGGTCGCGAAACGACCGCCGTCCAGTGGCACCAAAGGACGCAGATCAGGTGGCAACACGGGCAAGACGGAGAGCACCATCCACTCGGGCTTGATGCCAGACTTCTTGAACGCTTCGAGCAATTTCAAACGCTTGGCGTTTTTCTTGATCTTGAGTTCAGAGCCAGTCAGGTCATTGCGCAGCTTTTCGATCTCGATGTCGAGGTCGATGGCTTCGAGCAAGTCTTTGATGCCTTCAGCGCCCATCTTGGCAGTGAACTCATCGCCGTACTCAGTGACTTTCGCGTCATAGTCGTCTTCCGACATGATGGCGAACTTCTTGAGCGGGGTCATGCCGGGGTCGGTCACCACATAGGCTTCAAAGTACAACACGCGTTCGATGTCGCGCAGCGTCATGTCGAGCACCAGGCCCAAACGTGATGGCAACGACTTCAAGAACCAGATGTGGGCGCAAGGCGCGGCCAGGTCGATGTGACCCATGCGCTCGCGACGCACTTTGGTTTGTGTGACTTCAACGCCGCACTTCTCGCAAATCACGCCACGGTGCTTGAGGCGTTTGTATTTGCCGCACAAGCATTCGTAGTCTTTGATTGGGCCAAAGATCTTGGCGCAAAACAGACCATCGCGCTCGGGCTTGAAGGTACGGTAGTTGATGGTCTCAGGCTTTTTGACTTCACCGAAAGACCACGAACGGATCTTCTCGGGCGAAGCCATGCCGATTTTGATGGCATCGAAATGCTCATCGGGCGTGAACTGTTTGAACAGGTCGAGTAACGATTTCATATTTTAAATCCTTTCGAGCCTTGATTTATGAGCGTTCGAGTTCGATGTCGATACCGAGCGAACGAATTTCTTTGACCAACACGTTGAACGACTCGGGCATGCCCGCTTCGATGGCGTGTTCGCCTTTGACAATGCTTTCGTACACCTTGGTACGGCCTTGCACGTCGTCGGACTTGACGGTGAGCATTTCTTGCAAGGTGTAAGAGGCACCATAAGCTTCCAAAGCCCACACCTCCATCTCACCGAAACGCTGACCACCGAACTGCGCTTTACCACCCAGCGGTTGCTGTGTGACCAAGCTGTAAGGACCGGTGGAACGGGCGTGCATTTTGTCGTCGACCAAGTGGTGCAACTTCAAGAAGTGCATGTAGCCAATCGTGGTGGGACGCTCGAAAGCCTCGCCAGTACGACCGTCAAACAAGTTCGCTTGTGTGCGTGTAGCAGTCAGGCCTTTGGCCTTGGCGATGTCGTCGGGGTAAGCCAACTTCAACATAGCGCGGATGTCTTCTTCTGCAGCACCGTCAAACACGGGGGTTGCAAAAGGCACACCGTTGGTCAAGTTGCCAGCCATCTCGACGATTTGCGCGTCGCTCAGCTTGCTCAGGTCTTCTTTGCGGCCCGAACCGTTGTACAACTCTTCCATGAAGCTACGCACTTCAGCCGCTTTGGCTTCTGCTTGGAGCATGTTGCCAATGCGTTGGCCGATGCCTTTGCCGGCCCAGCCCAAGTGAACTTCCAACACCTGACCCACGTTCATACGTGAAGGAACGCCCAAGGGGTTCAACACGATGTCGCAAGGAGTGCCGTCGGCCATGTAAGGCATGTCTTCGACCGGAACGATCTTGGACACCACACCTTTGTTACCGTGACGACCGGCCATCTTGTCACCAGGCTGCAAGCGGCGCTTGACGGCCAAGTAGACCTTGACCATTTTCAACACGCCTGCTGGCAACTCATCGCCTTGGGTCAATTTCTTGCGCTTCTCTTCGAAGGCCAAGTCAAAGCTGTGGCGGGTTTGCTCCATGGCGTTCTTGATGCTCTCCAACTGACCTGCGACGTCTTCGTCGGCAGGACGGATGTCGAACCAGTGGAACTTCTCGACCGAAGCCAAATAGGCCTTGTCGATCTTGCTGCCCTTGGCCAACTTGTTGGGGCCGCCGTTGGCAACCTTGCCGTTCAAGAGTTTTTCGATACGGTCAAACGCGTCAGCTTCCACGATGCGGAGCTGGTCGTTCAAATCGAGACGGAAACGCTTAAGTTCGTCATCAATAATTTGTTGCGCACGTTTGTCGCGTTGGATGCCTTCACGGGTGAAGACTTGCACGTCGATGACGGTACCTTGCGAACCTTGGCTCACGCGCAACGAGGTGTCTTTCACATCGCTGGCTTTTTCGCCGAAGATGGCGCGCAACAGTTTTTCTTCTGGCGTCAGTGTGGTCTCGCCTTTGGGCGTGACCTTGCCGACCAGGGTGTCGCCGGGTTGCACTTCTGCACCCACGTAGATGATGCCGGAGTCATCCAAACGGTTGAGTTGTTGCTCAGCCAAGTTCGGAATATCGCGTGTAATTTCTTCAGCACCCAACTTGGTGTCACGGGCCATCACCACGAGTTCTTCGATATGAATCGAGGTGTAGCGGTCTTCGGCCACCACGCGCTCGCTGATCAAGATCGAGTCTTCGAAGTTGTAACCGTTCCAAGGCATGAAGGCGATCAACATGTTTTGACCGATGGCGATCTCGCCCAGGTCTGTCGATGCGCCGTCTGCAATCACGTCACCCTTGGCAATCTTGTCGCCACGCTTGACGATAGGACGCTGATGGATGTTGGTGTTTTGGTTGGAGCGTTGGTACTTGATGAGGTTGTAGATGTCCACACCCACTTCGCCGGCAGTTGCTTCGGCGTCGTTCACACGCACCACCACGCGGGTTGCGTCGACATAGTCGACCACACCGCCACGGGTTGCTGTGACCACGGTGCCCGAGTCGATCGCAGCAACGCGCTCGATGCCGGTACCGACCATGGGCTTTTCAGGACGCAACACAGGCACGGCTTGGCGTGACATGTTGGCACCCATCAACGCGCGGTTCGCGTCATCGTGCTCGAGGAATGGCACCAAGGAGGCCGCCACCGAGACGATCTGAGCGGGAGACACGTCCATGTACTGGATGCGCTCTGCGCTGCACAGAATCGATTCACCTTTTTCACGGGCAGACACCAAGTCGCCAGTGAGCTTGCCGTCTTTGTCGAGCGTGGCGTTGGCCTGCGCGATGACGTATTTGCCTTCTTCGATGGCCGACAAGTAGTCGATGTCCATCGTCACTTTGCCATCGACCACGCGACGGTAAGGGGTTTCAATGAAACCGTACTCGTTCAAACGGGCATACAAAGCCAAGGAGTTGATCAAACCAATGTTGGGACCTTCTGGCGTTTCGATCGGGCACACACGACCGTAGTGGGTCACGTGCACGTCACGCACTTCAAAGCCTGCGCGCTCGCGGGTCAAACCGCCTGGGCCCAAGGCTGAGACACGACGCTTGTGCGTGATCTCGGCCAAAGGGTTGGTTTGGTCCATGAACTGCGACAACTGGGATGCGCCAAAGAATTCTTTGAGCGCAGCAGAAATCGGCTTGGAGTTGATCAAGTCGTGGGGCATGAGCGGCTCTTGCTCGGCTTGGCCCAAACGCTCTTTCACGGCTTTTTCGATACGTGCCAAACCTGTGCGGTATTGGTTTTCGGCCAATTCGCCCACGCAACGCACGCGACGGTTACCCAAGTGGTCGATGTCGTCGACTTCGCCACGGCCGTTGCGCAAGTCCACCAAGATCTTGACGACCGACAAGATGTCGTCGTTGGTCAACACCATAGGACCGGTGGATTCAGCAGTGCCCACTTTGGCGTTGAACTTCATACGACCCACGCGCGACAGATCGTACGTATCGGGGTTGTAGAACAAACGTTGGAACAAGGCTTGCACCGCGTCTTCGGTCGGTGGCTCGCCAGGGCGCATCATGCGGTAGATCGCAACGCGTGCGGCGAATTCGTCCACGGTTTCGTCTGTACGCAAGGTTTGCGAAATGTACGCACCTTGGTCGAGTTCGTTGGTGTAGATGCATTGCAGATCTTGCACACCGGCTTCGCGCAATTTCTTCAGCAAGGCTTCGGTCAACTCGTCGTTGGCACGGGCAATCAACTCGCCGGTGTCGCTGTCGATGATGTTCTTGGCGATCACACGACCGATCAAGAAATCTTCAGGCACGCTGATGTGGGTGGTGTTCGATTGCTCGAGTTCACGGGTGTGACGCACAGTCACGCGCTTGTCTTTGGCCACGATGACTTTGCCCGACTTGTCGGTGATGTCAAAGCGTGCCACTTCACCACGCAGACGCTCAGCCACAAATTCCATTTGGGCGCCGCTGTCCATCAAACGGAAGTTGTCGTTGACGAAGAAGTTCGCGAGGATGGTTTCTTGTGTCAGACCAATGGCCTTCAACAAAATGGTGACAGGCATCTTGCGACGACGGTCGACGCGGAAGTACAGCAGGTCTTTCGGATCGAATTCGAAGTCGAGCCATGAACCGCGGTAAGGGATGATGCGGGCGCTGAACAACAATTTGCCCGAGCTGTGGGTCTTGCCCTTGTCGTGTTCAAAGAACACGCCAGGTGAACGGTGCAACTGAGACACGATCACGCGCTCGGTACCGTTGATGATGAAGGAGCCTTTGTCGGTCATCAAAGGCACTTCGCCCATGTAGACCTCTTGCTCTTTGACTTCCTTCACCACTTTGGACTGAGGCGTGGATGACTCACGGTCGTAAATGATCAGTTGCACACGTGCGCGCACAGCAGACGAGAAGGTCAGACCACGGGTCTGGCACTCGCGCACATCAAAGGCGGGCTTGGCGAGGTTGTACTCCAGGTACTTCATCTCAACAAAACCGTTGTGCGAGACGATGGGGAATGCAGCTTCAAAAGCAGCTTGCAAACCTTCTTGGGTACGCTGTTTGGGAATGACGTCGGCTTGCAAGAACGCGGTGTACGCGTCTTTTTGCATTTGCAACAAATAAGGAACTTCCAGCACGCTGTCGCGGCTGCCGAAACTCTTGCGGATGCGCTTGCGTTCGGTGTATGAATAGGCCATGAGATCTCCGGGATTGATCTTTCAGAACTGTATGCAGCATGAGACGTCGACTTCTCATGCCACGGGCTTGGCGGCTGGCCTCTACCAGCGTTGGCGGACGGTTGCGCATTGCACGCAACCCGAACCAAGGCATCTTCTGCAGTTGGGGTCAGAAGACACTCAAAAACATCTTGGGAGGAAGAATCTCAAGCTGGTTTTTGGGTGTGCTCTGTAAGCACAGAAGGCTGGAGGCCCTTGACGGACACTCCAGCCTCGAAGGGGAACTGAATTACTTCAATTCGACCTTAGCACCAGCTTCTTCGAGCTTCTTCTTAGCGGCTTCAGCGTCAGCCTTAGAAGCGCCTTCTTTCACAGCCTTGGGAGCGCCGTCAACCATGTCTTTGGCTTCTTTCAAGCCCAGACCGGTGATTTC